>NZ_JBHTCX010000003.1:0-354592 GCF_042666875.1 Brachybacterium sp. GCM10030267
CCGGAGAAGTCCTCAGAGAGCTCATCATCGACCCCACCCGCGACTACCAACCACAGCAGAGATGACAAAGGCCCGAACCCACGTTGCGTGGGTTCGGGCCATGCCGATGTCCTGCGACATCACATGGCGGAGGGTGCGGGATTCGAACCCGCGGTACGGGGTTACCGCACAATGGTTTTCAAGACCATCTCATTCGGCCGCTCTGACAACCCTCCCGGCCGCGCCCTCGCGGTCAGAGCCGGAACCGTGCGCCGACATCCCACGACGGGAGGCGAGCTGGACACGATCTGCGTGATTGACCCTTCAGGGGCGGCGCAGACGAGGATACGCGACTGACGGCCCCTCCCCCACACAGTCGGAACGGACGACGACGGCAACATGGCCGCGGGCCTGCATTCCACGGTTCGAGAGCGACACGACGCGCCACCGCAGTCCGGTGCCCGCTCGCCGGTGCCGACCGGATGGCTGTGTCGGGCACGGTCTGCGGACAGGAGATGTCCTCGCGCCCTGAGACGATCAGGGTTATGACATATCCATCGATAACGCTGGGCGCATACAACTTCGAAGCATCGGACCCTCATCGGCTTGCCAACTTCTGGTCGCAGATCACCGGGGGCGAGTCTCATCCGGGTGGCGAGAGCGTGTACATCGCTCCTGCGGGAGAGAACGGCTTCGGTCTATTCCTCCAGCCGATGAATGGTGCTCGCCCGGAGCGACAGACCGCGCACCTCGATCTGACAGTGCCGTGGGGGCGGCGAGATACCGAGGTGGCGCGGGCTGTCACGCTCGGTGCCACCGTCCGATGGCATGTTCTCGACGAGTTCCCTCACGTCCAGTGGACGACCCTTGCTGATCCCGACGGGAACCTCTTCTGCATCGCGGAGCACCCCCCGAGCACCTGACGTGGCGGCGCCGAGTCCCTCGAGGCAGAACCGGGGCCCCGCATCTCCAGGGAGCAGGGACCACCGGCGGGACGTCGGGCTGCCCCGATCCACACGCCCGCGATCGCGAATAGGCTGAGGGGACCTGTCGCCGAGGGAGAGGAACGCGCCATGCGTGCCGTACTGATCGAGGCCGAGGGCGCCGACGCCCGGCTGGACGAGGAGGCCGACGAGTCGCTGCTCGAGGGCCCCGTCGAGCTCGACGTGCTGTTCTCCAGTTACAACTACAAGGACGGGATGGCGATCGCCGGCAAGGGCATCGCCCGCACCTTCCCGCTGATCCCCGGCATCGACATCGTGGGCCGGGTGACCGCTTCCGAAGTCGAGGAGTACTCCGCCGGGGACCTCGTGATCCTCAACGGTGATGGCATCGGCGAGTCCCGCCACGGCGGCTTCGCGACCCGCGCGAGGGTGCGTCCCGACGCGCTGGTGCGGCTGCCCGCGGACCTCTCCGCCGAACGCGCCGCCGCGATCGGCACCGCCGGGTTCACGGCCATGCTCTCCGTGCTGCGCCTGGAGGACACCGGGATCTCTCCCGACCACGGGGACATCCTGGTCACGGGCGCCTCCGGCGGCGCCGGATCCGTCGCGATCGCCCTGCTCGCCGCTCGCGGGTACCGCGTGGTCGCCTCGACCGGGCGCGGCGCGGAGAACGGCGAGTACCTGCGCGAGCTCGGGGCGGCCGACGTCGTCGACCGGCGCGAGCTCAGCGAGGAACCCGGCCGGCCCGTGCAGTCGCAGCGCTGGGCGGGCGCGATCGACGCGGTCGGCAGCACGACGCTGGCCAACGTCCTGGCGCAGACCGCCTGGGGCGGCACCGTCGCGGCCTACGGACTCGCCCAGGGGCCGGACCTGCCCGCCAGCGTGCTGCCCTTCATCCTGCGGGGCGTCACCCTCGCGGGCGTGAACTCCGTCGACGCGCCGCGCGCGATGCGTGAGCGGGCGTGGGACGCCCTGGCGGAGGAACTGGATCCGGAGATCCTCGACTCGATGACCACGAGCATCGGCCTGTCCGAGACCATCCCGTACGCCCAGCGGATCCTCGCCGGCGAGGTCCGCGGGCGCACCGTCGTGGATACGGAGCTGTGAGCATGCGCGCGATGACGATCACCGAGGACCACCGGCTCGAGCTCGCCGAGCTCCCCGAACCCGTGGCCGCCCCCGGCGAGGTGCTCATCGACGTGGTCGCCGCCGGCGTGAACCGCGCCGACGTCGCCCAGACCGCCGGGAAGTACCCGCCACCGCCCGGCGCCTCCGAGCTGCCCGGCCTCGAGGTCTCCGGCCACCGCCGCGACACCGGCGAGGCCGTGGTGGCGCTGCTGGCCGGCGGCGGCTACGCCGAGGTGGTCGCGGTCCCCGAGGGCCAGCTGCTGCCCGCTCCCGAAAACATGGAACTGACCGACGCAGCGGGCGTGGTCGAGGTGTGCGCGACCGTCGTCTCCAACCTCGTGCTCGAGGGCGGCCTGGCCGACGGGCAGACGGTGCTGATCCACGGCGGCACCGGTGGCATCGGCACCGTGGCGATCCAGATCGCCCGCCAGCTCGGGGCACGGGTGATGACCACGGTCGGCTCCGACGAGGCGATCACGCAGGTCCGAGAGCTCGGCGCCGATCACGCCTGGAACCGGCACACCACGGACGTGCCCGACGCGGTGCGGGAGGCCGGCGGGGCCGACGTCATCCTCGACATCGTGGGCGGTCCGGCACTCGCCGACAACGTGACCATGCTGCGCGAGCACGGCCGGCTGATCATCATCGGCACCCTCGGCGGCGCCAGCGGCGAGCTGCCGGTGGGGATGCTCATGGGCAAGCGGGCCCGCGTCATCGGCACCACTCTGCGCTCACGGCCGACGGAGTCCAAGCGCGAGATCCTCCAGCGCACCCGGGAGCTGGTGTGGCCGATGCTGGCCGACGGCACCGTGAACATCCCGATCCACGCCACTTTCGAGCTGGAAGAGGCCGCGGCGGCACAGAACGTGCTCCGCGAGGGCGGCCATCTGGGCAAGGTGATACTCCAGGTCGCGGCTCGGAACGCCTGACTCCTCCGAGGACGAGCGGCCGGCCAGCGTCAGGCCAGGTCCGCCCCCGTCGGCCAGCGTCGACCTGCGCCGACCTCAGCCGATCCGGCTGAACTTCTCCGCCTGCCGGGTGGGGCCGGTGACCAGGATGGTGTCGCCGAGCTTGAGCACGGTGTCCGCCGTCGTGGGCTGCCACTGCTCGCCCGCATGCTTCACGCTGGTCACCGTCACCCCGTACTTGCGTCGGATGTGGCAGTCCCCGAGCCGGGAGCCTGCGAAGGAGGGGTGCACCTCGGTCTTGACCATCGCGAAGTCCGCGTCGATCTCGATGAAGTCCTGCATGCTGCCGCGCACGATGTGGGCCACGCGGCGCCCCATGTCCTTCTCGGGATAGACCACGTGCGGGATGCCGAGCTGTTCGAGGATGAGCCCGTGCGCATCGCTGACGGCCTTCGCCCAGATGTGCGGGATGGAGAAGCGCAGCAGCAGCGAGGTGACCAGGATGCTGGCCTGGATGTCGCTGCCGATGGCCACGACCACCCGATCGAACTCGTTGACCGAGAGCTGCCGCAGCACCTGCTCGTTGGTGGCGTCGGCGGCGACGACGTGGGTCAGCTGCCCGTTGAGGGACTGGACGATGTGTTCGTGGGCCTCGATCCCGAGGACCTCGGCGCCGTCCTCCATGAGCTCGACCGCGAGGGACTGCCCGAAGCGGCCGAGGCCGATGACGGCCACCGCATTCTCCGAGGCGACGCGGGCCGGATCGGTTCCGCCGAAGAGTCTGTGCCTAGCCAATGATCGGCCTTTCCTTGGGGAGGTCGTAGAGGAGCTGCCGCGGCCTCAGAGCGAGCGCGGAGGCAGCGGTGATGGGGCCCAGCCGGCCGATGAACATCAGCGCGACGAGCACGAGCTGAGCCGACCGGGGCAGGTCGGCGGTGATGCCGGTGGACAGCCCCACCGTGCCGAAGGCGGAGAACACCTCGAACAGGATCTCGTCGAGGGTGAAGTCGGTGAGCACCATGAGCACGATGGTGGCGGCCGCGACCAGTCCCAGCGCCAGCACGATCACCGTGATCGCCTGGCGGTGGACCGCGCGGGAGAGCCGTTTGCCGAACACCGTCACGGCGCCGGCGCCCCTCAGCTCACCCAGCATCAGGAAGAACACGACGGCGAAGGTGGTGACCTTGATGCCGCCGGCGGTGCCCGCCGGGCCACCGCCGATGAACATGAGCATGTCGACGCCCAGCCAGGTGGCCGGGTCCATGGCGCTGGTGTCGATGCTGTTGAACCCGGCGGTGCGGGTCTGGGCCGACATCGCGAAGCCGTTGAGCACCCGCAGGTGCGGGGGCATCCCTCCGAGGGTCTCGGGGTTCGCCCATTCCAGCGCCGTGATGTACAGCGTGCCCAGCACCAGCAGCAGCGGCGTCGCGGCGACGACGATGCGGGTGTTCATCGTCCACAGGCGGGGGGTGCCCAGCTGCTTGCCGAGCTGCATCAGGACCGGGAACCCCATCCCGCCCAGGATGGTGGCCGTGCTCGCGGTCAGCAGGATCACCGGGTCCCCGGCGAACGGCATGAGGCTGTCGCTGAACAGGGCGAACCCGGCGTTGTTGAAGGCGGAGACGCCGTGGAAGATTCCGAGCCACAGGGCACGTCCCCAGGTCTCGTCATAGGCGAGGGCGAAGCGCAGGGTCAGGATGAGGGAGGCGACCGCCTCGATGAGCAGGGAGAGCCGTACGACGCTCATCACGAGCGAGCGGACGTCCTCGATGCCGAAGCTCTTGACCTCGGAGGCCGCGGTGAGCTTCGAACGCAGGGAGAGCTTGCGGATCACCGCGATGCCGATCACGGAGGCGAAGGTCATCACGCCGAAGCCGCCGATCTGGATCAGCGCGAGGATCACTCCCTGCCCGAAGCCGCTCCAGTAGACCGGAGTGTCCACCACGATCAGGCCGGTCACGCACAGCGCGGAGACCGCGGTGAACAGACCCTCCATCACCGTGGCACCACCGGGGCCCGTGGTCGCGGCCGGATGCAGCAGCAGGAGGGTCCCGGAGATCCCGGCGCCGGCGAATGCCAGCAGGACGGTGCGAGCGGGGCGCGGGCGCCGGTCCGCAACCGGGGTCCGTGCGGTTCTGGTCAACAGCACGCGCGGAATGCTACGCCTGTTCCGCGCACGCGCCGACACGGGGTCGTGGACGATGTGGGGCCGAGACGAAACCGGAACCATCTGCCCAGGACATCTTCAGGCTCGCAATGACTCCAGGACCAGCACGGTGCCGTCGTCGTAGACCGATTCGGTGACGGTGTCGGCCGTGTCCTTCACGCCCTGCGGGGCCTGGCCCATGGCGATGCCCACGCGGGCCCAGGTCAGCATCTCGGTGTCGTTGAAGCCGTCCCCGACGGCCACCGTGTGAGCCTGCTCGACGCCGAGCCGGGAACGGACATCCTCCAGGGCGCTGGCCTTGGAGACGCCCGGGGCGGCCATGTCCAGCCACGCCGTCCACCCGATCGAGTACTCCACGCCGTGGACGCCGGATTCGGCGATGACCTTGCTGAACTCCTGCGGGGTCAGGTCGGGCACGTGCACGACCACGCGCACGGCCTCCAGCTCCATGAGGTCGTCCAGCGGGCTCTCGATGGCCTCGACGCCGAAGCTGGCGTCCTGGAATCCGGCGGTGGAGTGGAAGGTCCCGTCGGCCTTCTCGACCGCGTAATGTGCATCAGGGGCGACCTCGCGCAGCGTGCGCAGCGCATGGCCGGGCTGGAAGGTGCGGGTGTCGATCACGCGGTGGCCCCCGTCGGCCTCCGGATCCATCTCGAGGGTGACTGCGCCGTTGGAGCAGACCGCGTAGCCGCGGGTGACGCCGGCGGCCTCCACGATCGGGAGGGTCGCGCCGATGGAGCGGCCGGTGGCGATGACGACGATCTGCTCGTCGGCGGCCTGCTGCAGCGCCTGGCGCATGGGCGGGGACATGGTGCCGTCGTGGTCGACGAGGGTGCCGTCGACGTCGAGGCCGATCAGCAGGCGCTTGCCGGCGAGATCCTTCAGGTGCTCGGCCAGGCGCTCCCGGGTGGTGTCCCGGTCGGTGGTCACGGTGGTGGCGTCCATGTGGGGCAGTGTCCCAGCAGCATCTGACGTCCGGGTGAACCGCCGGTGTCGCAGACTGCCGAGCATTCGGCGCCATGTGTTCTTCGCGGTCATCTCAGCGTCTCAGTTCAGGCATCTCGGTGGTCTCGGGCAGGGACGGTCTCAGGCGGGGACCTCGAAGATCTCGCGGCCGCCGAGGTAGGGCCGCAGGCCCTCCGGGACGACGACGGATCCGTCGGCCTGCTGGTGGTTCTCGAGGATCGCTGCGATGAAGCGAGTGGTGCCCAGAGTGCCGTTGAGCGTGGCGACGGGGCGCAGCCCGTCCTCCGTGCGCTCGCGGATGTTCAGTCGCCGTGCCTGGAACTGGGTGGTGTTCGAGGTCGAGGTCAGCTCGCGGTAGGCCTCCTGGCTGGGCATCCACGCTTCGCAGTCGTACTTGCGGGCCGCGGAGGTGCCCAGGTCGCCGGCGGCGGTGTCGATGATCCGGTAGGGCACGTCGATCCGCGCCATCATCTCCCGCTCCCACTCCAGCAGCCGTTCGTGCTCCTCGTAGGAGTCCTCGATGCGGCAGTAGGAGAACATCTCGACCTTGTGGAACTGGTGGACGCGGATGATGCCGCGGGTGTCCTTGCCGTAGCTGCCGGCCTCGCGGCGGTAGCAGGCGCTCCACCCGGCGTAGCGCAGCGGACCGTCCGAGAGGTCCAGGATCTCGTCCTTGTGGTAGCTGGCCAGGGCCACCTCGCTGGTGCCGACGAGGTAGAGATCGTCGTCCTTGTCCAGGTGGTAGACCTCGTCGGCGTGCTCGCCGAGGAAGCCGGTGCCCTCCATCGACTCCGGCAGCACCAGGGTCGGGGTGATCATCGGAGTGAATCCGGCCTTGGTGGCCTGGTCGATCGCGGAGTTCAGGATCGCCAGCTCCAGCTGGGCGCCGACGCCGGTGAGGAAGTAGAAGCGGGCCCCGGAGACCTTCGCGCCGCGGACCATGTCGATCGCCTTCAGACCCTCGCCGATCTCCAGGTGGTCCTTGACCGGGTGCTCGAAGGTGGGAACCTCGCCGACGGTCTCGCGCAGCTCGAAGTCCTCCTCGAGTCCTTCGGGGGCGCCCTCGGCGAGGTTCGGGATCTCGCGCAGCGCCTTATCCCGCGCGGCGATGGCCTCGGCGGTCTCCGCCTCGAGGCGCTTGACGTCGGTGGAGAGCTGCTTGGCCTCGGCCAGCAGCTGCTGCTTCTCCTCGCCCTGGGCCTGGGCGACCTTCTTGCCGAAGGCCTTCTGCTCGGCGCGGGCGGACTCGTACGCGGCGGTGGTCTCGCGCCAGCGGGAATCCGCCTCGAGCACGGCATCGACGGTGGCCGTGTCGCGCCGGCGCGCCCTCTGGGCGTCGCGGACGGCATCGGGGTTCTCGCGCAGCAGCCGCAGATCGATCATTGCACCAGGGTACCTGCGGCGACGTGGTAGTCGTGCGCCGGCGTCAGTACCCTGAGCGCATGGACCACACTCTCCTCGCGCTCAGCATCGCCTCGGTCGTCATCATGGTCGTGGCGGTCGTGCTGCTGGTCGTCGTACTGCGGCATCTCGGCCGGCACCGTCGCGAGATCGCCGCCCTGCGCGCCGCGGCCGAGGAGCAGCCTGGCGGCCGGGTGGCGCGGGGGGCGCGAGGTCGGAGACGGGCCGACGGGTCGGCGGCCGGTACCGAGGCGGATCGCGCTGGGGCCTCCGACGACGAGGGCGCCGGGGACCACGCCCCGGCGGACCGGCTGCGGAAGGTCGCGGTCGTCGTGAACCCCTCGAAGTTCTCGGATGCGGAGGCGTTCCGCACGCGCGTGCGCGAGGTGGTGGAGAACCTCGAGGGCGCCGAGGTCGCCTTCTACGAGACGACCGTGGAGGATCCGGGCCGGGGCCAGGCCCGCCAGGCCCGCACCGAGGGCGCCGATCTGGTGGTCGCCGCGGGAGGGGACGGCACGGTGCGCATGGTGGCCTCGGTCCTCGCCGACACGGACACCCGCATGGGCATCATCCCGGCCGGTACCGGCAACCTGCTGGCCCGCAACGTGGACGTGCCGCTGGACGACCCGGCCGCGGCCATGACCGCGGCCCTGACCGGCCATGACCGTCGGATCGACGTGGGCTGGCTGCGCACCGGTGGCAGCGTGACCGAAGCCGCGGCAGCCGCCGAGCAGATCTTCCTGGTCATCGCCGGATTCGGGGCCGACGCCGAGATGATCGGTCACACCGATGACTCGATGAAGAAGCGCCTGGGCTGGCTCGCCTATGTCTTCGGCGGGGTGCGCACCATCCTGGGCCGCTCCATCGACGTGGTGGTCGACTTCCCCGACGGCACGCGGCATGCGCACAAGGCCCGAACCGTGCTGCTGGGCAATGTCGGCAAGCTCCCCGGCGGCTTCGTGCTGATGCCCGACGCGACCGTCGACAACGGCAGGCTCGAGATCGTCGTGGCCGGCTGGAAGGGCGCAGCCGGGTTCAGCCAGGTCCTCACCCAGGTCGTCAATCCCAAGCTCTCCCCCCGGCCGCGCCTGGCCTCGATGGATCGCTACTCGGCCACCGAGGTGCGGGTGGCGACGACCAAGGCGCAGCCGGTCCAGCTCGACGGTGACACCGACGTGGAGGCGAGCCACCTCATCGGCCGCATCGACCCCGGCGCGCTGCTGCTGCGCGTGCCGGTCAGCCCTGACCCGACGCGGGAGTGAGTGCATCGGATCAGGGCTGATGCCCGCGACCTCCCCGGCCGCGACGAGGACAGCCGACCGCGCAGGTCAGGAATCCTCAGCCGTCCCAGCGTCGGAAGGTCCGTCCCCGGGAGCTCCGCCACCGGGAGCGACGCCGTCCGGGACTTCGCCGCCCGGAGCTCCGCCCATGCCTCCGTCGGCCTCCTCCTGGGTCACGGAACCGGCGTAATCATCGCTCGGATCACGGTAGATCGTGTGCACGTGGCCCCACCCGGAGGTGGTGACCCCGTCAACGTCCGCCCCGGCCGAGCCCTGCTGGGCGGCGAACTCGATGTAGACGTCCGGACCGGAGATCTGGAAGTAGATGCCGTCGCCGGTCGACATGTCGTACTCGGTCGCTCCCGACCAGTTGATGTACGTCTCGTCCAGGGTGGCCTCGATCTCGGAGAGCACGGCCGCGTTCGTCTCCTCGTCAGCCATCGCCGCCCAGTTCGCGATCACGTCGATCAGAAGATCCTTCTGCTCCCCGGTGAGATCCGCGCCGAGCAGTCCTGTACCGGTCGGGAAGTCACAGGTGCTTCCCGGGGCGCATGCCATCCCGGCGACGTCATCGCCCTGGTAGAGGGCCTCGAGTTGCTCCTCGGTGAGGCTGTCGTAGAACGTGAAGGCCGAGGTGTAGATCCCATCGAACGGTTCGACCTCCTGGCCGTCCTCATTCGTGTACACCGCCGGCTGCACCCCCAGGTGGGTCGGCGCGAAGGTGATCGCGTTCTCCGCACCGTTCAGGTCGGCGTTCAGACCCAGGTGATGACCGCCGAACTGGACCGACCACGCCTCGGTGTCGGAGGGATCGCCGAAGAAGGCGATGTAGTACTGGCCCAGCGAGTCCTCGGTGGAGGAGCTGTTGTCCAGCAGGTACTGGTCACCGTCCATGATGCCGGTGACGGTCTCGTACGCGTCCTCGCTGAGCAGTCCCTGGAGCACCTCGAGCGCGGCGTCCTGCTGCTCGTCGGTGAGATCGGCGAGGTTGAGCCCGGCCCGGTCGACGAAGGTCACCGGGAAGTTCGACCACGAGGTCGACTTCGTCTCGTCGTCGTAGTCGTAGCTGAGGGTCTCGAGCTGCTCGTCCGAGAGCGTGGCCATGAAGGTCTCCGCGGCAGCGGTGGTCTCGGCGATGGTCTCGGCGGTCGTGGCCGCGTCGCTCGACGTGGCCATGCTCCCGTCCGCGGTCTCGACGGTGGTCGTCTGCGCGGATGCCTCCGCGGTGTCGGCCTCCCCGGCTCCCAGGGCGCAGCCGGACAGGGCCAGGCTGCCGATGACCAGGAGCGCGGCGGCCTTCAGGGTGCCCTGGCGCAGAAGGCGCCGGGCACGGGGGGATGAGAGCACGGAGGGATCGTGTGGCGTGGACATGTGGGACTCCTTGAGGTTGAGAATCGGTGTGAGGGTCAGAGTGGACTGGCTCGCAGAGGTTCGGTCGTCGGCGGAACGCAGCGCTGCGACGTGCGGCTGTGGTCTTGGGCGGGTCAGTCCTCGTCGTCCGGCGTGCCTCCTTCTGGGTTTCCGGCGGGCGGGGTCCCGCCGGGCGCACCACCGCCGCCATCGGAGGGCCCGCCCTCGCCGCCCGGCGCACCACCGCCATCGGAGGGTCCGCCCCCACCGCCGGGCCCTCCGCCCGCTCCGGGCATCGCCCCACCGGACGGCTCGGTCGTGGTGTCGATGTGCACCCCGAGCGAGGCGGTGTACCCGGACTCCAGGTCACCACTGATGGTCGCCATCTGCAGTTCGGCACTGTCGTCCCCGAACACGTTGTCCGATTCGAGGGTGATCTGGGAGAGGTTCTCCGCCGAGCCCTCGTAGACGGCCAGCTCGTAGACGCCGGCCAGCGAGTCCTCGGGGAACGCCATCTGTGAGGTCGAGATGGCGTTCGAAGGATCGGAGATGGACTCCAGGTCCGGGTACACCTCAAAGTGAATATGGGTCCAGCGCCCGGTGTAGCAGCCCGGCATGATGGACGTGAAGGTGACCGTTCCCTCGTCGTCGGCGACCTGCACGCCGCGCAGCCAGGTCTCCTCCTCGACTCCCTCGGAATACAGGGAGTACCGGCCCAGGGCATCGCAGTGCCAGGCGTACACGGCCGCACCGGTGAACGGGGCATCGTCTTCGGCCATGTCGAAGAGGGTGAACGAGAACTCCAGGGGGACGCCGTCGACCGGCTCGTCGGCACCGATGCTCGAGCGCAGGTCGCTGCGCTCGATACCCGATTCGGCCAGGGCATCAGGGCCGTTGGAGCCGTCCGCCGGATAGGGACCGGCGGTCTCATCCGGGATCTCCTCGGACGTCTGTTCGGCGGATGTGCCCTCTGACGTCGCCGAGGGGGTCGAGCACGCCGCCATCGCAGCGGTGCCGACGCTGGTGATGCCCGCACCGAGAAGCACCCGGCGGCTCATGAGGGTGCCTAGATCGAAGCGTGCACCCTGGTCGACGATCTCCTCCTCGGGCCGATCGAGCAGCCGGCCTTCGTAGGCCGGGCCGTCAGTGGTGGGCGTGGGTTCGGGAACGCGGTATGCCATGTGATCTCCTTCGTCGGCTGCCCCGAGTCTTCCGGCCGGCACCTGCCCGGCGCGTCCCCCGGGCGCAGACACCGCGTACCGCGTGCGCAGTACTTCTGCACTGCCGTGCTGAGGTGACGCCGCTGACGGGGACCGAGCGGCAAACTGGTGCTCATGGGCCACACACGTACGTCAGTCGCTTCCGGAGCCGATACAGATACCGACGTCGTTGACGGAGCACACGAGCGACAGGAAGCGCCGAATCGCCGGTCGTGGTCGTCGGGACCGCTCAGCGACGTGGTCGCCGCAGCGGTGGTCCTGCTCGGTGGTGGCCTGCTCGGTGGCGCTCTCTTCCCGGGTCCGGAGATCTTCGGGCCGACGGAGGGGCCCCCGGGTCTCGGCCCAGGTCCCGGTGGCCCGCCCGAGTTCCGGATCGCTCCCCCATTGGTCACACTCGTCCTGCTGATCGTGCCCGCGGCGCTGATGCTGCTGCGCAGGCGATGGCCGGGACCGGTGCTCGGCCTGGTTCTCGCGGGGTTCGTCCTCGCGGTGCTGCTCGGTGTCCCGTCCCTGGGGGTAGGGATCGCGACGACCATCGCCGCGTACGCCTTCGCGTTCGCCGACCATGTGCCGCGACGGGTCGTACTGATCGTGATCGCCGCCGCCGCGGGGCTGGTCACCGCACTCGCCTTCTCCGTGACGGGATGGGAGTCGCTCGACGGGCGGGTCTTCCAGATCGGGGCGGCCTTCGCGATCGCGGCGGCGCTCGGCGACAGCGCCCGGTCGCGCCAGGCGTTCCTCGTTCAGGCCGAGGATCGCGCCGCGCGCGCCGAGCGCTCACGTGAGGCAGAGGCCCGCCGGCGCGTCTCGGAGGAGCGGCTGCGGATCGCCCGCGATCTGCATGACACGGTGGCGCACCAGATCTCGCTGATCAATCTGCAGGCGGGGGCGGCGTCCGGGTATCTCACCACCCAGCCGGACAGGGCCGAGTCCGCTCTGAGCACGATTCGCGAGGCGGCCCGAGGCGCCCTCGGAGACATCGGCGAACTGCTCCGGCACCTGCGTGACGACGCGGATACCGACGCTGTTCCCGCGCAACACGGGCTCGACGCGCTCGAGGCCCTGGTCCGGCGCCTCGAGGACAGTGGACTCGAGATCGAGACCGACATCGGAGGCGATCTCGCGGCCATCACCGGCCTCACCGGTACGGTGGCCTACCGCGTGATCCAGGAGGGCCTGGTGAACGCCCATAAACACGGCAGTGGGAATCGTGCGAGCCTTCACGTCTCGGCAGGCCGTCGGCAGGTGCACATCGAGATCGAGAACCCGGCTGACGACACGGCAGATTCAGCATCTCGAACGACTCCGCACTCAGGCACCGGCCTGGGACTCATCGGCCTTCGTGAGCGCGTGAGCGTCGCGCAGGGAACGGTCACGACGAGCCGCTCGGACGGGGCCCATCGACTGGTCGTAGAGTTGCCGTTGCAGCCGACGGACGGAGGGGCGAGGTGACCTCTGTACTCGTCGCCGATGATCAGAAGCTGATCCGGCAGGCCGTCGTCGGAATTCTCGACGGCCATCCGGAGATCACGGTCGTCGGCGAGGCCGGCGACGGGTGCGAGACGGTCTCGCTCGCTCGCGCGATGCGTCCGGACGTCGTGCTCATGGACATCCGCATGCCGAATCTCGACGGAATCGAGGCCACCGCCCGTCTCTGCGCCGATCCTGCCCTGAGCGCGACGAAGGTTCTGATCCTTACCACCTTCGAAGACGACGAGTACGTGGTCCAGGCGCTCCGAGCGGGTGCGAGCGGATTCCTCGGCAAGGGGTCGGAGCCGGAGGACATCGTCCGCGCGCTCCTTGCGGTGCACGCCGGCGAATCGCTCCTGTCCCCCGCCGCGACCCGCGGCCTCATCCAGCGATATGTGTTGCCCGAGGCGCGCCCAGGCAAGGTCGACCCGCGGGCCACCGCGACGCTCAGGACACTGACCGAGCGCGAGCTCGAGGTGCTGCTGCTCGTGGCGCGCGGACTGTCCAACCTCGAGATCGCCGAGCAACTGTTCATCTCACCGCACACCGCGAAGACTCACGTGAACCGCATCATGACCAAGACCGGTTCCCACGACCGCGCGCAGTTGGTGATCCTGGCCTATGAGTCCGGGATGATCGCACCCGGGGACTGACGTCGCCCGAGCGATCAGCTTCCCGCGTGCGGCGGCGTGACCATGCCGGTCAGCTTCTCGACCCAGTCGCGGGCCTCGTCATAGGCCTCGTCGGCGAATTCGGCGGGCGCGTCGGGGCGCACCCCGTCGACCCGCGGGTAGGAGCCCAGGTAGTGGACGACCGGACAGATCCGGTGCAAGGCACGCAGCGCGGCGGCGACGCGGCGGTCCTCGATGTGCCCCTCCACGTCGATCGAGAAGGAGTACCGGCCCAGGAAGTCGCCGATGGGGCGCGACTCGATGCGGGAGAGGTTCACGCCGTTGGCGCTGAACATCTCCAGCGTCTCCAGCAGCGCGCCGGAGCGGTTGTGCGGCAGGTGCAGAACCAGCGACGTCTTGTCGGCGCCGGTGCGTGCCGGGATCCTGCCCTCGCGGGTGACGAGCACGAAGCGCGTCTGGGCACCCTCGTAGTCCTCGATGCCCTCGGCGAGGATCTCCAGGCCGAAGTGCTTCGCTGCCAGTGGCGAGCACACGGCGGCGCGGCCCCGGGCGTCCTCGGCGCTCAGCGCGGCCAGGTCCTGGGCGGCGGCGGCTGTCGAAGAGGCGGCGGCGATGTCGGCTTCGGGGACGTTCTCGCGCAGCCAGCCCTGGACCTGCGCCTGCGCGTGCGGGTGGGAGGCGACGACGTCGAGGTCGCTCAGCGTGGTGGTCTCGCGGGCGGCGAGCACGAAGGTGATCTGGACGATCTGCTCGGCGACGATGGTGATCGAGTCGGTGGCGGCGAGCACGTCGAGGGTGCCTGAGACCCCGCCCTCCACGGAGTTCTCGATCGGCGCCATGAGCGCGTCGATGTCCCCACCGATGAGGTCGGTGGTGGCGGTCGCGACGGAGGCGAACGGCACGATCTCGGCGTCGCCGGCGAACTCCTCGGGCGCCTCGGCGAGGGCCTGCAGGAGTGCCTGGTGGGTGAACGTGGTCTCGGGACCGAGGAAGCCGTACCGCATGAGAGCCAAGGGTAATGCGCTGCGCGGCCGGTGCGGGTCAGTGCGTCCGGTTCCCCGGACACATCGGGGTGACGGGGCAGCAACGGGGAGCGGTCAGCGCAGCTCGATCATCCACCGCTCCACGGTGCGCGTCGCGTCGGCCGGGTGGGATTCGTGGTGACCGGTCGCCGTCGCCCCGAGGTGGCGGGCCACGGCGAGCGAGGCCGCATTGGCCGGGGCGATCAGCAGGACGAGTTGGTGGATCCTGGGGTCGGCGCGGGCGACCTCGACCACCGCCGAGGCCACTGCGTGGCCGCCTCCCTGGCCCCGGTGAGCGGCGAGGAGCCAGTACGTCATGGTGGCCTGGTTCCGCGTGAGCCCGGGCGCCCTCGTGTTCAGACCCGCGCCGCCGATCAGCGCCGAGGTTCCGTCGGCGGATCGGCCCGACTCGGTGGCCAGTGCCGCGTACTCACGGATCGGCCCGTCCTCGCGCCACCGGGCGCAGCGGGCCAGGAACGTCGAGAGCGACTCGGCGTCCCACCGGCATCCCGAGATCTCGCGGGCGATGGCCTCGTCCTGGCCCTCGAGAATCGCCGGAGCGTGCTGCGGTCCCAGCGGTTCGAGCCGGATGCTCACGAACCCTGTTCGGCCGGCTCGACGTACTCGGTCTGCTCGGCGGGCTCCTCGCCCTGCCCGCCCAGCGCTTCACGCACCGCCGCCAGGATCGCCATGTCGGTGTGGCCAGCCTCCCGGGCATCGGAGACGACGCCGCGGAACAGCGCCACCAGCGCCGGATCCGCCTCTCCCCCGCCCTCACGCGCCACGGCCGCGGCGTACGCCTCGCTCGCGGACACCGCGCCGGGCGCGACGGTGGTGCCTGCTCCGCGTCTGGTCACGATGATCTCGCCCTCTTCGAGCAGCTTGTAGGCGCGTGCCACCGTGCCCGGGGCCAGACCGAGCTCGCCGGCATAGGCGCGGATCGCGGGCAGCCGGTCCCCCGGCGTCAGCTCACCGCTGCGGACCTGGTCGATGATCTCGCGGCGGACCTGTTCGTACGGCGGGGTCGGGTTCGTCATGGTGACCACGATATGGCTCGTCGGCGCTTCTCCAGCTCAGCGACGCCCGCCCGTCGCGCAACGCCGCCCTGGGCCTCGAAACGCCACCCGAGGCCGCCCTGCCAAGGCCACGAAGGGGACGCCAGCCGAAGCCGCCCTGCATATAGCGGTCCACCTGCGAGAGACGTCCCCTTCGCGAACACGGACGACGCGGGCGCGGTGAGAGATCCGTGGAGGCCCTGTATGGGTCGGGCTTCCGGGCGGCCGGTGCCCCGTAGCATCGTTGTCGTGCCTCACCTCCCGGTTCTCTCCCTGCCCGCTCGTCGCCTGCGCGTCCTGCCGGGCGCGGTGCTGGCCGCGCTGTTCGGCGCCCTGCTGCTGGGCACGACGCCGCCGGCGCAGGCCGACGGACCCGAGGATCCGGTGCGGCTGGTCATCACCACCGCGGGGCTGGGCTGGGAGGACATCTCCGCCGAGGCGACCCCGAACCTGCAGTGCTTGGCGGACCGCTCCGGTGCCGGTGCGATGAACACGACCTCGTCCACGGTGGTCTCCACCGAGCGCCAGGGCTTGGAGACTCTGCACACCGGCTACCGGGGCCTCGCGGAGAAGGCACCGCGCACTGCCGGCATCCCGACCCCGCCCACCGACCAGTGGCAGCAGCTGCCGGTCGAGACCGTCGAGGTCGACGCCGGCGATCGCGAGGCCACCGGCGAGCTGTCTGCGCAGGAGACCACCGCCGTCGCCGACGCCCTCGCGGGCGATGCGATCGTCCAGGTCGACGCCGGGTCGGTGCCCGACCATGACAATCCGGACCGCGCGCAGGACCTGGCCGCGCTGGATGAGACCGTCGGCCGCGTCCTCGAAGCCGCCGGCGGCTGCGACGGCGAGGCCCTCCCCCGCACCCTGCTGGTCTCGGTCGCTGCGACCGATCCGCCGGACCCCGACGAGATGGAGAAGACCGGCGCGGTCGCCTCCCGGACCGTCGGCCTGCAGGTCGCCCTCGATTCGGCCTTCCCCGGCCAGGCGCTGACCAGCGGGGCCACCAAGCAGAACGGCGTGGTGGTGCTGACCGACGTGCTGCCCACGATCCTGGCCTCCTACGGCGCGGAGCCCGACGGGAACATCCCCGGTCAGCCCTTCCGCGGAATCGACCACGGTGACCCCCAGCAGCTCGCCCTGGACCGCTCCCTGGCCGCGGCCGAGGTCGATGCCGCGACCATGCCGGCGCTCGGCTCGTGGTTCGCCCTCGGTGTGATCGGCCTGGTGCTCGTGCTCGTCCCCGGATTCGCACGACGCCCGCGGGTGGCCGCCGTCGGCCGCGCCCTGCTGGCCATCACCCCCTTGGCGCTCGCGGCGGCCCTGTTCGCCTCGGCGGTGCCCTGGTGGCGGGCCGAGAACGACGCGCTCGCGCTGACCGGAGTGATCTGGGCCGGCAGCGCCATCCTGGCGGCGATCTCACTGGCAGGCCCCTGGCGCCGCCACCGGCTGGGACCCGCCGGGGTCTCTGCGGCCCTGGTCGCGCTGCTGATCCTCGGGGAGTCCGCGACCGGGTCGCGGTTCCAGCTCGGCTCCCCGCTCGGGGCGCAGCCGATCTCCGGGGGCCGCTTCTACGGGCTCTCGAACCACCTGTTCGGGATGGTGCTGGCCGCGGCGATGATGGCCCTGCTGTGCCTGTTCGCGGTGGTGGCCACGTCCCGGGCCCGGGTGGTGTGGACGCTCGCCGTCGGCGCAGTGGTCGCGGTGGTGTGCGTGGCCCCCTCGATGGGCGCGGACTTCGGCTCCATGCTGACGACGATCCCGACCTTCGGACTGCTGGCGCTGCTGGTCTCCGGGATCCGGCCACGGCTGTGGCACGTGCTCGCGCTCGGCGCCGGTAGTGTCGTGGCGGTGCTGGGAGTCTCGTTCCTGGACTGGCTGCGGCCCGCGGAGGAGCGCACCCACCTGGGACGGTTCATCGACGAGCTGATCAGCGGCGAGCTGTTCTCCGTGGTCGTACGCAAACTCGCACAGAACATCGGGATGACCACCGGGTACTGGTCCCTCGCGATCCTGATGATCCTCGCCGTGATCGCGTCCGTGGCGATCCTCATGCCGCGCCGGATCGGCTGGCGCCGCCTCGCCGAGCTCGACACGCTCCACCCCGCCTCGTATGCGGTGCGCGTGGCGCTGGTGGCCGGCACCTGGCTCGGGTACGCCGTCAACGACACCGGCCCTGTCCTGGTCGCCGCGATCCTGGGGATCTGGATCGCCTATCTCCCGGCGGTGCTGCCGGATCCGACGCTGCCGTCGGAACGGGACGAACCCGTCGGCGGAGACGTCACCGCTGCCACTCCTCGATGACGCGTTCCAGCGTGCTGCGGCCCAGGGAGCTCATCGCGGGCACCGTCTCCCGGTAGTACCAGACCAGGCCGATGGCCTGCTCGAAGGCCCACGCGAGAGCGCGCCGCCATTCCAGATCGTCGATCTCCAGTCGTTCCCGGAACGCGTCGCGAGCGGACTGGTCCAGCAGGTGGATTCCCACGATCAGATCCAGGGCGCTGTCGGCTGCCGCGAAGCCACCGGTGTCGATCACCCCGGCCAGCCGGCCGCGTGAGACCAGAAGGTTTCCGGGGATGAGGTCCCGATGGCTCATGGTCACGCGGCCGGTCTCCGCAGTGGTGCGCAGCTGGGACCAGACCTGGCGCAGCAGCGGCACGTCGAGCAGGCCGACGCTGCGATCGAGGCACTCGCGCACCCAGTCGTCGTGATCGGTGAGCGATCCTCCGCGGCCCGGTCCCTGGAACCGTCGGCCCCGGGTCTCGGCAGCGCGGAGTGCGGCCACGAGGTCTGCGAGGTCCTCTGCGAACCGCATCGAATCGGCGAGCACGCTCGGTGTGGCGACGGCCCCGGGGACCCGCGTCTGCAGGGACCATGGCCGGTCGAGGCCGCTACCAGGCGTCCCGATGCCGAGCGGGCGCGGCGCGGGCACCGGGCTGATCTCCGCGAACTCCGCTTGTGCTGCCGCTTCGCGTCGCAGCAGGGCGTGGAGCTCGGCGGGGTCGCCCGGCCGCCGCGGGATGCGCGCGATGATCTCGGGGCCGACGGCGACGATCGCGTTGTCGGTCCCGTCCGTCTCCAGCGCCCGGACCTCGAGGTCGGCGAGCCGGGGGAACTGCTCGGCGATGGCCCGCTGTACGGCGCGGAGCGGAACAGGCGAGGATGCGGAGGCACGGGAGGCGGTCATCGGCCGCGAAACTACCGACGCTCCGGCCTCCCGCGAGGGGTTTTCCGCCCCTCGGCTCGATCTCTGCTGTCGAGACCGCTGTAGGTGCCGTTATTGGGTCCCCATAGCGGCAACTGCAGCGGTCTCGACCCGATCGCGGCTCGCGGCTCGCGAGTGACTGGGTCAGTCGGCGTTCTCGGCGTCGACGGCGGCGTGGACGACGAGCGAGGTGTACTCGTCGGGGCTCAGCGGCGGCCGGATCGAGGGCGGCAGCTCCGGTTCGGGGGCACTGAGGTGGGAGGCGATGATGACCGCGTGCTCCGGGCTGAATTCGCCCTCGACCGGTGCGGAGTGCAGCTTCTCGGCGAGCGCGTCGAGATCGACCCCGGCGAGGTAGACGGCGTCGTCGGAGGCGAAGGGCCCGGTCACCGGCAGGGCGCGCAGCCTGCGTCCCAGGGCCTCGACGTCGACGTCTCCGAGTGCGCGGGTCTCGGCGTCGGAGAACTCGCCCTCGACCGGGAGCACGGAGTAATCGTCCCGACGGCGCCTCGCGCGGCGGCCTCGTGCCCGCTGCTCGGCGTTCGCGGGCACCTCGCCCGTCGCCGACCCGTCGGTGACCGCCGGCTGCTCGGTGGACACGGAATCCTCGGCCGGTGCCGGCTGCCCGGTGGACACGGAATCCTCAGTAGGTGCCGGGGCCTCGGGAGCCGCCGGTACGTCAGCGGTCGCGGGATCCGGCGGGATGGCCCAGGCGTCGGCCTCCGGCTCGTCGGCCTCGGGCACGGCCTGTGCGGGCTCGCCCGGACCGGCGGCGAAGGCGTCGGCCGTGTGCCCGTCGGCAGTGCGCGCAGGCGTGATCTGGTCCGCGGACGGTTCGTCGACATCGCCGTCCTGGGCGGAGGTCGGCGCGGCATCGGCAGACTCCTGGGCGGAGATCGGCGCGGCATCGGCAGACTCCTGGGCGGAGGTCGGCACTGCGTCGACAGGCTCCTCGGCGGCCGTCGGCGCGGGGCCGTCCGGCTCCTCGCGCTCGGCGACGGTGGCAGCGGCCGGCGAGGGCGCGATGACGTCGCCGTCGAGGTCGTCCTCGGACGGCGCGCCGGCTTCGTCGGCGTCGAACACGCCGCGGCGCTTGCGGGCCAGGGCGCGCAGCACGTCCCGCAGCTGGGCGGCGCGATGCAGCTGACCGCGCAGGTCACGGCCGGTCGAGCGGTGGTGGAGGTCCGCCTCGATCTCCTTGACCCAGAATCCTGCGGACAGCGCGTCGATGGTCAGCGACGTCTCCACGCCCCAGCCCGGAGCGAGCGGCTGGCAGGCCTCCCAGGTCTCGCGGGTGATGCAGCGGGTCCCGGACAGCGGCTGAGTGGCCTCCCAGCCGGTAGCGCGACGGATGCCGTTGCGGGCGGTGCGCACGACGATGCCCATGCCGGCCGCGCCGTCCTGCGGGGGCAGCAGGGCGACGGCCATGTCGACGCCCTCGCCGAGCACCGCGTCGACCAGCGGCTGGGCCGCGGTGGCGGAGCCCTCCATGTCGGCGTCCAGGAACAGCAGGGCACGCGGGGCGACGTCGGCTCCGATGACGGGCAACGGCCCGGTGTGGCCGGGAGCGCGCGGCTCGGCGTGCAGCTCCTCGGAGAAATCCTCGCCGCCGTCGGCGCGTTCGGCATGCTCGCGGATGGCGACCATCTGCGCACCGGTGGCCATGGCGGCCGCCTTGCCGCGGTTGGTCTTGTGCCGCACCACCAGCGCGTCGGCCCCCATGGCGACGGCGGAGGTGGCGTCGGTGGAGCCGTCGTCGACGGTCACCACCAGGTCGACCCCGACGATGGCGCGGGCGGCCTCGATGGTCGCCTCGATCCGCTCCGCCTCGTTCTTGGCGGGGATCACGACGGCCACCCGCTCGGGGCGGTTCGCCGTCAGCGGCCCCGCGGCGCTCATCGCAGCGTCACCTGCCGGGCCACGATTCCGCCGCGGGCCCGGCGCTCGAGCGCCGTCAGCAGTTCGTCGGTGTTCAGGGCCTCCTCGAAGCGAGCGCGGAAGTCCGCAGCGATCTCCTCGACGGGCTCGACCCCGTGCCCCTTGGGCAGGTCCCACACCGGGATCGACATGCCCTCTGCGCGGAAGGAGCCGACGTACTTGGTGCCCTCACCGATAGCCGATTCGCGGCGGGCGTGCAGGCGGGTGACAGCGTCGATCACGCGGTCCTCATCGGCGTCGAGCACCCAGCGCACGTGCTCCTTGGGTCCGGCGTCGACCCAGTACGCGTGGGGCAGCCCGCCGATCGGTGCGGTGGGCATGATCGACTCGTTGGCCTGCTTGATGGACTGATCGATCTCGCTGGTGCGCTCGGCGTTGGGATCGAGCCAGAAGTCGAAGGTCTCGTGCACGGTGATGGCGAAGTCACCGTCCAGGTCGAGGATCTCCTGCAGACGCGGCGCCTCGTCGTCGAGGGTGACGGTGGTGATCGGGTTGCCGGGCTCGAGGGCGAGGGCGAGCTTGATGGCCTGGCCGATGCCGCGCGAGAGGTCCCCGCCGGGGTAGCCGGCCTGGACGCCGACGGTGACGGTGCCGTCCGTGCGACGCACCGCGGGCCAGGCCATGGGCAGGATGGTCGCCAGTTCCACGTCGGCCGAGCCGTACTCGGCGGTGGTCTTCGCCCTCATGGTCGCCGCCGGGATCAGCTGGCGCATGGCGACCAGGTCTCGTTCGTTCGGCAGCCCCTCGAAGGGACGGCGGACCAGGTCATCGTGCGCGGCGGAATTCATGGGGCGAGTCTACCGATCCCGGGGCACGCTCTCGGGGAGGTGCGGGGTGCGGATCGGGAGTCGGGCCCGCCCCTGTTCCCCTCGTGGCGGCATCGGGTTCTCATCGTGTCCGCGCCCGGTCCTCATCGTGGCGGCGTGAGGTGCTGACCATCCGTGGGACGCTCATCGAGGAGGCCTGGCATATGGCATGGCATCTTCGGATGGCGTCCCCTTCATGGACAGCCACGCGCGCCGGCCTGCGCCTGGTGTCCCGCTGAAGCTCACGAACGGGCACCTGCGCGGCGCGGCGGGGCCACAAGCAGGTTTTCGCGCCAGACGAGATGGTGACTGCCGCTCCGGCGGTCGCGGATATACCGTGAGGCGATGACGCTCGCACCATCGCGCGACACCGGCCGCGCACCATCGCTCGACGCCGACGGCGCGCCCACGCTCGACACCGATGTCGTCGCCCGCCACAAGCTCGCCCACGACGCCTCGCACTACCTGCTGCTGCCCGAGGCCGTCGCTTCTCCGGCCGACGAGGCCCAGGTCGTCGCGCTGCTGCGGCAGGCCACGCAGACCCGTCGGCCGGTCACCTTCCGCTCCGGCGGCACCAGTCTGTCCGGGCAGGCGCAGTCCGACTCCGTCCTGGCTGATGTGCGCCGGAACTTCCGGTCCGTGGAGGTCCTCGACGGCGGCGAGCGCGTGCGCGTCGGCCCCGGGTCGACGCTGCGGCAGGTCAACGCGCACCTCGCCCGCCACGGACGCCGGCTGGGCCCGGACCCGGCCTCGGAGATCGCCTGCACGATCGGCGGGGTGATCGCCAACAATTCGTCGGGGATGGCCGCGGGGATCAGCGAGAACTCCTATCGCACCCTCGAATCGCTGCGGTTCGTGCTGCCCAGCGGCACCGTGGTCGACACCGCCGCCCCGGATGCCGACGCCCGCCTGCGCGAGGACGAGCCGGAGCTGCACGAGGGCCTGGTCCGCCTGAGCCGTCGGGTGCGCGAGGATGCCGAGGCCACGCGGGTCATCCAGGAGCGGTTCGCCCTGAAGAACACGATGGGCTATGGCATCAACGCCCTGCTGGACTTCGAGGAGCCTGCCCAGGTCCTCGCCCACCTGGTCGTCGGCTCCGAGGGAACCCTCGCCTTCGTCTCCTCGGCGGTGTTCCGCACGGTCGCGATCCAGAAGCACATCACCACCGGGCTCATGGTGCTGCCGTCGCTGCAGACGGCCACGGCGGCGCTGCCGGAGGTGGTCGGCGCCGGGTTCGCGACCGCGGAGCTGATGGACGCCCGCTCCCTGACCGTCGCCCAGAACCTCGCGGGGGCGCCCCAGGAGATCCGGGGACTGGACGTCGCCGACCATGCCGCACTCCTGGTCGAGCATCGCAGCGACGACCCGGACGAGCTCGAGCACAAGGCCTCCGAGGCGACCGCGCTGGCCGGCGGCCTCGGGCTGTCGACGCCGCTGGAGATGACCACCGACACCTCCCGCCGGGCCGCGATGTGGACCAGCCGCAAGGGGCTCTACGCCGCGATCGCCGGCGCCCGACCGGAGGGCTCGACCGCGCTGCTGGAGGACGTGGTGGTTCCGGTTCCCGAGCTGGATGAGACCTGCCGCGGCCTGCAGTCCCTGTTCGAACGCCACGGCTATACCGAGTCGGTGATCTTCGGGCACGCCAAGGACGGCAACATCCACTTCCTGCTCAACGAGCGGCTCGGCCAGTCCCAGGACCGACTGGAGGCGTTCACGGAGGACATGGCCGAGCTGGTGCTCGATCACGGCGGCAACCTCAAGGCCGAGCACGGCACGGGCCGGGTCATGGCCCCGTTCGTCGAGCGCCAGTACGGCCCGGAGCTGTACCGGGTGATGCGGGAGATCAAGCAGCTCGTCGACCCCGCCGGGGTCCTCAATCCGGGTGTCCTGCTCACCGATGACCCCTCGGCCCACATGCGCGATCTCAAGCCCGTCATCGGCATCGAGGAGGAAGCCGATCGCTGTGTGGAGTGCGGCTACTGCGAGCCGGTCTGCCCCAGCAAGGACCTCACCCTCACGCCGCGCCAGCGGATCGTGCTGCGACGGGACGCGAACCTCGCCGAGCAGCGCGACGACCTCGCCACGGCGGCGGCGATCCGCGAGGCCTACGAGTACCAGGGCGATCAGACCTGCGCGGCCGACGGGATGTGCGTGACCGCCTGCCCGGTCGACATCAACACCGGTGACCTGGTGCGGCGGCTGCGCGCGGAATCCGCGGAGACCCCGGCGGCCACGGCCTGGAAGGCCGCGTCCTCACGGTGGGCCACGGTCACCCGCGGGGCCTCGGCCGCGATGACCGCGGCCGGCGTGGTGCCCACGGCGCTGCCCCGGGCGGCGACCGACGTCGGCCGAGCTCTGCTCGGTGCGGAGACGGTGCCCGAGTACCGGCCCGAGCTGCCGCGCCGTGGCGGGTCGGTGCGCCGTGCCGGCGGCCGGGGTCGCACCGGGGCCGACGTCAGTGCCGTCTACCTCCCGGCCTGCGTGCACACCATGTTCGGCGCGGCCGAGGAGTCCCGCGGCAGGTGTGGCGGAGGCTGCGGTTGCGGGAGCGGGAGTGGGAGCACGACCGGCGTCCCGGCGTCGCTGACCCTCCTCGCCCAGCGCGCGGGAGTCCGGTTCGCCGTTCCGGACGACGCCGCCTCCCTGTGCTGCGGCACCCCGTTCTCCTCCAAGGGCATGACGGCGGCGAAGGAGCAGATGCGCGAGCGGGTGCGCAACGCCCTGCGCGAGGCCACCGATGGCGGCGAGCTGCCGGTGATCGTCGATGCGGCGAGCTGCACCGAGGGCATCGTCGAGGCCGTGGAAGGCACCGGCATCGAGGTCATCGACGCGATCACCTACGTGCGCCGCCACCTGCTGGACCGCCTCGAGATCCGCGAGCCGGCGCGCTCGGTGACCGTGCATCCCACGTGCTCGACCACCCATCTGGGCGCGAGCGACGATCTGGTCGCGATCGCCGAGGCCTGCGCCGAGGACGTCGTGGTGCCGGTGGAGTGGGGGTGCTGCGCCTACGCGGGGGACCGCGGCATGCTGCATCCGGAGCTGACCGCCTCGGCCACCGCCGCCGAGGCGGCCGAGGTCGCCCGGCGGGAGACGGACTGGTACGTCTCGGCCAACCGCACCTGCGAGCTGGGCATGCAGGCGGCGACCGGCAAGGCGTACCGCCACGTCCTGGAGCTGCTGGCCGCCGTGACGGCGTGACCCCCGGGCTCCGTCAGTCCTGCGGGGTGTCCGTCTCCTGGGGAGTATGGGTCTCCAGATCCCGGCGGAAGGCTCGGCGGCGCGCGTAGGCGTGGACCTGGTCGAGGATCTCGGCCTGCCGCAGCGCGTTCTCGGCGAGCCGGGCGAAGACCTCAGGGTCCAGGCCCAGCAGCTCGGCATTGTCCTGGAGGGTCTGCCAGCCGCCCCGTTTGCCGATCACGGCGCTGCGCATCAGTTCGGTCTCCAGCACCATCGTCATCGGTGAGCGCGTGGCGAGGCGCCCGTTGTTCTTCAGCCGCCCGGCGCGCTCGCCGAGCCAGGCCACGGCCTGCCGGTGCGGCAGCTGCCGGAAGCCGAGATCGTGGATGAGCTCCTCGAGGAACTGCCGCTCCGCCCGGATCTCCTGGCCGACGCTGGACAGCGGCGCGAACACCGGAGTGTCCACGAACGCCGCCGCCATCCGCTCGATGCGTTCCACGCCGGCCGAGGCGCCGGTGAGATGGTCGGAGAGGTAGAGATTCAGCAGGTCCTGCGTGACCTTCTCGGAGATCTGCGGGCGGGGCTCGACGGGCAGATGCCGGGTCGCTCCCCCGGGTGCCGTCTCGCCCACGCGGCCGCTCGGTCCGTCGGCCCGGGCCCCGGCACCGGCCACGGCCGGCACCTGATCGACGGGGAGCTGGGCGCGGCGGACATCGCGCGGCCGCATCGGCACCGAGCCGGCACCGTGGCCGGCGATCATCCCCTCCAGCAGTTCCTCGACCGCCTCGGCGGCGGTGTGGTGGGGCGCCCAGCCCAGTTCCGCCTTCGCTCGTTCGTTGCTCATGACCGGCACGTTCATACCCATGTCGAACCAGCCCTCGTCGGCGGCGAGCAACCGGGCGCGATGGCCGGCGGTGAACGCGGCGCGCACCACCGAGTGGGGGACCTGGAGGAAGCGGCCGTGGTCGACGATGTCGGCCAGCTCCTGCATGCCCAGCAGGTCGTCGGCGCAGATGTTGAAGGCCCCGCGCGCCCCGGTGACCGCGGCAGCTGCGTAGGCGGCGGCGACGTCGGCCGCGTGGACGGCCTGGATCCGCATCCCCGCCGGGAGCGGCAGCACCGGCGGGCGTCCCGCGCGCAGCGCCTGGATGGGCATCCAGGTGCCCAGGAAGTAGCGCTGGATCTGGGAGGCGGCGTCGGACTGGAAGATCAGCGCCGGGCGCAGCCGGGACACGGCGATCTCCGGGTGGGCGTGCTCGAACTCGTCGAGCACGCGCTCCTGGGCGGCCTTGTCGACGCTGTAGTGGGAGGAGCGGATGCCCTCGGTGCCCCAGGTCTCCTCGCGCACCTCGTTGCCGGGCGAGGGCGAGTAGGCGCCGACGGACGAGGCCACCACGAGCCTCGGCACGCCGGCCTCGGCGGCGGCGCGGGCGACGTTCTCGGTGCCGTCCACGTTCACGCGGCGCAGCAGCTCGCGGCGGGTGTTGGGCTGGATCAGCCACGCGAGGTGGATGACGGCGTCCGCGCCCCGGAACGCGCCGGTCAGCTCGGAGACGGCCTGGTCCGGGTCGACGGCGGCGGCGATGTCGATCGAGGCCCAGTCGGCAAAGGAGTAGGGGGCCAGGTCCTGGTCGGGCAGGCGCCGGGCGATGCCGAGGACGGAGGTCACCTCCGGTCGCTGCTGCAGCGCGGCCAGCACGGCCGTTCCGACGTTCCCGGTGGCACCGACGACAGCGACTCTCATGGATCTCTCCCTCGTGAGCGTCACGCACTCGGCGTGACGGGCGGGCGGGTCCTGCTGGAGGTCCCAACCTACGCATCCGGCGTGCGCAGGTGAAGCGCCGGGATCGGCTCTGACCGCTCGGTTCCCCGACCCGCCGCGCCCGGGGACCTATCTACTCGCAGGCACCGTCAGCCACGGGAACGTTGAACAGCCGGATCACGGTGCCGCCCTTGGTCGCATACAGCGCGATGCCCGCACCGTCCTCGCGGCTGGTGGAGAAGCCGTACGTGCCGTTCTTCTGCATCGGCTCCCAGACGGCGTCGAAGCCGTGGTCCTCCAGGACGTCGTTGACGGCGTCGCGGCGCTCCATCCACGTCGACTTCTCCTGCGGGATCGCGGTCTCCGCAGTGGCGTCGCCGGGGGTCCATCGGCAGGTGCCCCGTACGTCCGTCGTGGCCTGCTCCCGGCCATCGGTCCACTGCGCATCGGGGCCGGTGAGCAGTGCGTCCTGCAGCGGAGGGAGCATCTCCTCGCTCATCGCGCGGGCCTGGTCGATCGGCACGGGGGTGGCAGAGCCCGAGCCGCATCCGCAGAGCGTCAGCGCGATCGCGGCGCCGGCGCCGAGCGCGCGCCGCCACCGGGCGCTCAGCCCCGAAGATCCGGATGTCGCCTCTGAACCCGCCACTGTGACTCCTGCGCACAAGGACTTCTGAGATCTGTCCATCGTATCGGCCAGGGACGACGAGACCTGTAGGGCCCGCCAGGTCCGGTAGCTCATTGAATTACGCCATCGGTGTGAGTAACGTGTCATACGACAGAGTGGTCCCTCCAGCGGCCCACATCACCGTCTCGCCCGGGGCCATGGACGCGTCGAGCGGATGCCCGCGTGCTGTCTCGTCCGCGCCGGACAGGGCACCCTCCCCATCCAGGAGCAGAACCACATGACCACTCCCCTGCGGATCGCCGTGCTCAGCGCATGGCACGTCCACGCCGAGGAATACGGCCGCGCCGCCCTCGATCACCCCGAGACCGAGCTCGTCGCCGTCTGGGACGACGACGCCGACCGCGGCCGTGAGCTCGCTGGGAAGCTCGGCGTCGAGGCCACCACGGACCTGGACGCTCTCCTGGCCCGCGACGACCTCGACGGCGTCACCGTCACCGCCGCCACCAGCGACCACGTCGAGCTGATGACCAAGGTGATCGCCGCCGGCAAGCACATCTTCACCGAGAAGCTGCTGGCCCCCACCGTCGAGGGCTGCGACCAGCTGATCAGCGCCGCCCAGGAGGCCGGGGTGCGGGTCACCGTGTCCCTGCCGCGGCTCACCCATGGCTACACCCTCGCCCTGCGCACGATCCTCGACGAGGGCACCCTGGGGCGCCTGACGTACTCGCGGGTGCGCCTGGCCCACAACGGCTCCACCGCCGACTGGCTGCCGGCCCGGTTCTACGACGCCTCCGAGGCGCTCGGCGGGGCCTTCTCCGACCTCGGCGCCCACCCCGTCTACCTCACCCAGCTGATCCTGGGCGAGGAGATCTCCACCGTGCGCTCGACCTACACCGACCAGACCGGTCGTGGGGTCGAGGACAACTCCTCGGTCACCGTCTCCACCCCCGACGGCGCCATCGGCGTCATCGAGACCGGGTTCGTCACCCCGGCCAGCCCGTTCACCATCGAGGTCCACGGCACCGAGGGCTCGGTGCTGTACGGCTTCGAGAACGACGACGAGGGCAACGCCGTGATGCGACTGGGCTCCAGTGAGGGCTGGTCGACGGTCGATGTGCCCGCCGACGACCCGATCCCCTTCGCCCAGTGGGTGGAGTCGATCCGCACCGAGGCCACGATGGAGGAGAACCTCCGCCGGGCACGTGCCCTGACGGCACTGGTGGCCGCTGCGAACGACGACGCCCGCGCCTGAGCCGCACTACCCCGCACGCCGCGCGGCCCCGGATGCCGCGCGGCTCCATATTCTGCAGACAAGGAACACCATGACCATCTCCCTGCCCGTCCGCATCGGCCTCATCGGAGCCGGCGGCATCGCCAACGCCCACATCGCCGGCTACGCGACGATCCCCGAGCGCGTGAAGATCACCGCGATCGCCGACGCCGTACCCGAGACCCTCGCCAAGCGCGTCGAGGAGACCGGCGCCCGCGCCTACACCGACTTCACCGAGCTGGTGAAGGACCCGGAGGTCGACGCCGTCGACATCTGCCTGCCCCACCACCTGCACAAGGCGGCCATCGTGGCCGCCGCCGAGGCCGGCAAGCACATCCTGTGCGAGAAGCCGCTGTGCCTCAGCGCCGACGAGGCCGCTGAGGTGCGCGCCGCCGTCGAGAAGGCGGGCGTGACGCTGATGTGCGCGCACAACCAGCTGTTCATGCCGGCCGTGGCCAAGGCCAAGGAGGTCATCGACTCCGGCGCCCTCGGCGACGTGTACGAGGTGCGCACCACCGACTCGTTCTTCAACAACTTCGACCCCTCCACGATGGGATGGCGCGCCAAGGCCGCCACCAGCGGCGGCGGCGAGTACATCGACACCGGCTACCACCCCACCTACCTGCTGATGCACTTCGCGGGCGCCAAGCCGGTCAAGGCCTTCGCCATGATGTCGACCCACCGCCTGAAGTTCATGGAGGGCGAGGACTCCGCGCAGATCCTGGTGCGCTTCGACAACGGCAGCGTGGGCCAGCTGGTGACCTCCTGGGCCTACGACGCCGCGCCGGGCACCGACCGCTTCAGCGTCGTCGGCGAGAAGGGCTCGCTGAGCTCGGACGGCACCACGCTGCGGGTCAAGATCCGCGGCGAGGACGAGGAGCAGGTCTTCGAGCACGAGGCCGTCAACACCTTCGCCGCCGAGATCGCCGACTTCGTCGAGTGCCTCGAGACGGGCCGTCGCCCGCTGAACACCGAGGCCGAGGGCATCGCGGTGCTCGGCATCATCCTCGCCGCCTACGAGAGTGCACGCACCGGCGAGGCGGTCGACGTCCCGGTGGTCTGAACCGCGGCGACGTTCAACAGCGCCGGCCGGTCCCGATTCGTCGGGGCCGGCCGGTCTGCTGTGGCCAGGCACCGAGGTGGGCGCAACAGTGGCTCGATTCCCGGCGCGGTCGTGCGACCGGGATCCTACCTGACTTGCACAGGTGAGCGCGGATAGCGGCCATCCTGAGTTCATTAGTGCTGGTCAGCACGTTCTCGTTTGTGAGAATGGGTCACTAATGTGGCGGTAGGATCGGGTGATGGCCCCGTTCTTGAGGAAGGTGAAGACAGCCTCCGGTGCGACGGCGGTCCAGGTCGTGGCCAAGGACGGTCGTCGCAACCGGGTCCTCGAGCACCTCGGGTCCGCGCATTCTGAGGCTGAGTTGGCAGCGTTGATGCATCTGGGCCGCGAACGCCTGCATGTGGGGCAGGAAGCGCTCGATCTCGATCTGACCAGCACTACTGCTCCTGGGGCGGGTGTCCTGACTATGCAGGACCGCCGCAGCCGATACCTCGTGGAGGTCCTCGAGGCGGCGTGGCACCGGCTCGGTTTCGAGGTCGTCAATGATGAAGCGTTCTTCCAGCTCGTCGCTGCTCGGCTTATCGAGCCGACCTCGATGAGCGATTCCCGCCGAGTCCTTCGCGAGGTCGGGATCAATCCCGTTCACCGCAACACCTTCCACGCCGCGCTGCGCCGCTGCGGGCAGCGGGAGTACCGCGACATGATCGCGAAGAAGTGCTTTGACCACGTCTGGACCAGCGGTGATGTCTCGTTGGTGCTCTACGACGTCACCACGCTCTACTTCGAGGCGCCAAAGGAGGACGAGCTGCGCAAGGTCGGGTTCAGCAAGGAGCGCCGCGTGGATCCGCAGATCGTGGTCGGACTGCTCGTCGACCGGACCGGGTTCCCACTCGAGATCGGCTGCTACGAGGGAAACAAGGCCGAGACGAAGACGATCGTGCCGATGATCATACAGTTCCAGGCCCGACACGGACTGGCCGACATCGTCGTCGTCGCCGACGCCGGGATGCTCTCGATGGAGAACCTGAACGCGATCGACGAGGCCGGACTGCGGTTCATCGTCGGCTCGAGACCGAAGAAAGCATCCGGTGACCTGGCCAATCACTTCCACTGGCACGGAGACGCGTTCATCGACGGGCAGCTGATAGACACCATCACCCCGCGCCACGGCAACACACGAACCGAGACGAAGTGGTGCCGGCGGGAGCCGGTCTGGGACGCGGAGGAATATCCCGGGCACTGGAGGGCGATCTGGGCCTACTCCCGCAAGCGGGCCATGCACGATGAATACACCCTGACCCAGCAGGAGAACCGGGCCCGCGCCGTGATCGCCGGCGATGCGAGCGTGAAGGGGACCCGGTTCGTCAAGACCACCGCCGCCGGCCGCATCCTCGACGAAGCCTCACTCGAGAAGGCCCGGTCCCTCGCAGGATTGAAGGGTTACGTCACCAAAGGCAGGCGTCATGCCCGCGGCGGAGGTTCTCTCCAGCTACCACGACCTCTGGCACGTGGAGCAGTCGTTCCGAATGAGCACGACAGACCTGCAGGCCAGGCCCATGTTCCACCACCAGCGCGACGCGATCGAAGCCCACCTCACGATCGTGTTCACCGCGCTAGCGATCGCCCGCTACCTCCAGGACGTGACCGGCTACAGCATCCGGAAGATCATCCGGACCCTGAAGCCACTTCTCGAGGTCCAGGTCAACATCGGCGGACACCTCCACACCGCTGTCGATCCCCTCACCGACGACGCTCGCCACATCCTCGATGCGCTCGATGCCCAGGAACCCGTGGGTCACTAAACCTGTGCAAGTCAGGTCGGATTGCACCGCGCGGACTGTCTTCTCCCTACGTGGCAGTCTCGCAATTGAAATGCTGCCGGGTGGCGCCGCAGTCCCGCTGCATCACCGCCCGGCAGCATCGGATCGCATTTCAAACGAGAGTGAAGTCCTCAGATCTGGGTAGCACTGGTGGTGACGGAGGTTGCTCCGACCTCCGCTGCCCCTTCGATCACGTCGAGCACCACTGCCGATCCTGCAGGGTTTGCAAACCTCGTACTCAGGGCGACGTCGTCCACGTAGAGCGTTGCGATGTCCTCGTCGAGGACCAGCTGTAGTCGATGCTCGTGCCCGTCGGTGAGGTCCGGCAGTGGCCGCTCGAGGCCGCGGTTGTCGAGCTGTCCCCAGGGCCAGTTGGGGCGCTTGTCGAACTCGAGGCGATGTTCGTCGATGACCATCGAGAATTGATAGCCGACGTCGGTCGTGGTGTCCTCGCCGAAGCGCAGGTTGACCTCCCGGGTGCCCGGGGCAACCTTTAGCGTCGTCTCGAGCAGGCACGGCTGCGGGACGGATTCGGCGAGGACCCGCTGGGTTAGGCCGTCGCTCCGCGAGAGCGCGAAGGGCTCGACTGCTGTCGCGGTGGATGCGGCGAGGTGCTCGCGTACCGCATCGGGAATCTTCGTACCCAGTGTGCCGTCCTCGCGCACCACGACCTGGTGGACGACGAGGGCGCCGCCCCACTGCCAGGTCCTGGTGTCGTCGTCGTCCCAGCGGGTGGCGACCCAGCCGACGAGGTAGCGGTTCTCGCCGTCGGACACGGAGCGCGCCGCGTAGTATGGGCGGCCGTCGAAGGCGTCGTCCTCGGTCGCCTCCCACGGCCCGTAGAGGGAGCGGGAGCGGCGGTAGATGGTCTTGGACTTGTCGCTGTACTCGGTGACCAGGTGGTACCACCAGTCGCCTTCGAGGAACACGTCGGGCATCTCGTGCATGGTGAACAGGCCTGGAGCCCAGAAGTCGCCCTGGAACTCCCAGGTTTCGCGGTCGGTCGAGGTGAAGTAGACCGTGGAGCCGCTCAGTTGGGTCTTGGGTCCAGCCTTGCGGGTGCCGAGGATCATGACCCACTGACCGGCGTCCTCGTCGTAGACGACCCAGGGATCGCGCCAGTCGTCGGGGTCGTACCCCTCTTGCGGTGCGACCAGGGATTTGTCGGTCTTGCGCCAGTGGACGAGGTCGTCGCTCTCGGCGATCATGAGAACCTGGGAGGGCTTGCCTTCAGCGGCGAAGTGGTCGCGGTTGAAGCCGGTGTACATGGCGTGGAAGGTTCCGTCGGCCTCGAAGACGGAGCCGGCGTAGATGAACTGGTCCTGGTCGTGCTCGCCGCCGCGGACGATCGCCTCGCCGAGGTCCTCGTACTCCACGAAGTCGGTGGTGCGGGCTAGGGCCCAGCCGAAGGGCTCGCAGTCCGGGAGAGGGCCGGGGTCCCGGCCGTCACGCTGATGGAACAAGTAGAACGCGCCGTCGTGGAAGAACGGCATGCAGTCTCCGAACCAGGTGCCGGGGTGCTGATAGTGGATGTTGGGCATGGTGCGCTTCAGTCCTTTGATCGAGTGGAGGGGTAATCGGGCGGAGCTGTGGCTCCGATGCGGCTCCGGCTTGCGTACCGGTTCCGAGTTAGATCCGCGTGCCGCCGAGGCTGGAGGCGAACACGCGCTGGAAGGCGAGGAAGACGATGACGGTGGGCAGGGAGACCAGCAGCGCTCCGGCGAGGACGACGGGCGGGCCAACAGTGCCGTAGTTGCTTTGCAGGCCAGCGAGAGCTGCCATAACGGGGCGGATCTGCTCGCTGTAGCTGAGGGTGATGCCGAACAGCAGTTCATTCCACACCCACACGAACTGGAAGATAAACGCGGCGGCGAGGGCCGACCTGCTTAGCGGCAGATAGAGCCGGGTGAACACACGCCACCAGTTCGCACCGTCCAGCTGCGCCGCCTCGGCGACCTCCTGGGGGATGGTGAGCATGTGGTTGCGCATGATGAAGAAGGAGAAGGGGATGCAGGTGGCGACATAGATCAGCAGCAGGCCCGCCCGCGTGTCATATAGGCCGGTCTCGGCGTAGCCGGTGAACAACGGTCTCAGGAAGGCCTGTGCAGGGAATAGCGCTCCGGCGTAGATCAGCCAGAACCAGAAGACGCGCCGACCTCCGGGGATCGCTGTGAGCGCGAAGCCGGCGAATGCCGCCACGAGAACGGCGAGGCCCCCGGCGGCCACGGCGTACGCGAGGCTATTGAGCATCGACGGGCCGAGCTGTGCGGCCTCCCAAGCGGCGGCCATGTTCTCGAAGATGGCAACGCCGCCAGGCAGCCAGCGGACGTCGCCGGTGTAGGCGTCGTTGGGAGTGAAGGCATTGACGACGATCAAGTAGGTGGGCACGAACCAGATCAGCGCGAGCAGGACGACGACGAGGGATCGAAGGGTTTTCACAGGATGCTCCTCAGTGCGCGCGAAGCTGCTTGCGCAGGTAGGCGACGGAGACGGCGACAACGATGATCGTCAGGACCACGGCTATAGCGGCCCCCGATCCGGGACGCTGGAGGACGAAGCTCTGCCAGTACATCGACACCGCAAGGGTCTCGGTGGCGCGCCCCGGCCCACCGTTGGTGAGGACCCAGATCAGGTCGAAAGACTTCAGGCCATTGGCGAGGCTGATACCCATCACGACCGCGGTCGAGGTGCGCAGCTGCGGTACGACGACCAGCCAGAACCGACGGATCCCGTCCACGCCGTCCAGCGCGGCGGCCTCGATGGTCTCTCGGGGAATGCCCTGGAGGCCCACCAGGTAGAGGATCACGGCAACCCCGGTGGCTTGCCACGAGTTGGCGATAATCAGGACGATGGTGTTTCCGGGCCAGTTCAGCAGCCAGGGCTGCGCGAGGGCGTCGAGACCGATCCCGCGCAGCAGAGAGTTCAGGGCACCGGTGTCCTGAAGGACGAAATTCCACACCACAGCGACCGCGGTTCCTGAGAGCGCGTAGGGCAGGACGATCGCGAGCCGGGCGTACTTGCCCCACGACACGGAGTTGGTCAGGGCGGCGATCGCCAGCCCGAGCCCCACGGGGAGCAAGACCGTGCCCACCAGCCAAAACAGAGTGTTGATGCTCGAGCGGACGATCACCGGGTCGGTGACCAGGCGGGCGTAGCTGGAGAGGCCGGCAAAGGAGGGATCCACTACGGCGTCGTCGAGGAAGCTACGTCCAACGGTGAGGGCGAAGGGGAGTAGCGCGAGCAGCCCGACGAGGGCCACGGCCGGGGCGAGGAACAGCAAGCGCGGCCGGCCGCGGACGACGCGGTCGCGACGGCGCTGGGCAGACAGAACGTCACGATGGTCGGGCAGGACGCTCATCGGGTTGCCTCCTGCCAGTAGGACCACTCGGACTCAGCCTTGCGCTGGAGCGATTCGAGGACGCCTCGGGGGTCGGAGGGATCCGCCATGAATCCGCCGAGGTCTTGGGTGACGCCCACCACGAGCGGCGGCGGCGAGTTCTCCCAGTAGCGATTGACGACGTCGAGGCTCTGGTCCCGGATAGTGCTCTGAAGACGCTGACTCACGGGGTCAGACCAAGTGACCTTCGGGTTCGCGCTGGACCCATTGAGGAAGTCGGACCAGGGCTCCTGAACCTCCGGGGCAAGCCAGGAGGCCAGCGCTTCGGTCGCCTCGACGCGGTGCCGTGAGCGGTCCGGAACCACGAGTCCTGCGACCTCTGTGACCACGGTAGGGGACGAGGCCCGTACGGCCGGGAGGAGGAACGCATCGAATCCGGTCCCGGACTCCATGCCGGCGAGCTCCATGGACTGGGTGCTCCAGCTAACGGGCGTGGGCTGCATGCCGATGCGCCCGGAGGCGAGCATCGAAGGGAAGTTGTCGCTCACCGAGTCCGCGCTCGTGTGCAACCCATCCCGGATCATCTCCTGCCACAGTTCCATGAGGCCCACCGCCTGGTCGTCCAAGAACGAAGCCTCGTTCTGGCACAACGCGCGGTACCAGTCGGCGTCATAGGCAGCAGCCAGCATGCTGAACCAGTTCGCCACGGGCCAGATGTTCATCTGAGTCGTTCCGATGGGAGTAACTTCTGCAGCTTTGAGTGCTCGGCATACGCTGAGGAACTCATCCCAGGTCGCTGGAGGCTCGAGGCCGAGCTCCTCAAAAACCTTCACGTTATAGAACATGACGTAGTAGCCCTGAATGAGTGGCATCCCAAAAACGCCGCCGTCAAACGTGAAATCTGGTCTCATGCCATCATCGAGCCACCCGGCTTCGACAGAGGCCTCCCAAGCTGAGCTGAGTTCTGCCAGAGACCCTGTGCGAGCGAGATCGCGCATCCGATACCCGCTACCCCATTTAACGAGGTCGGGAGGATCTTGCGTCTGCAACAGCGATCGAATCACTTGCTCATACGAGGATGCGTTTGGGATCGTCTGGGGCGATAGACCCCACCCCACCCTCTCCCGCAATACATCACCCGCTGCCAGGTACCCGGGCTCCCAAGATGCCGCATCGTTAAAGAACTGCAGATCATCGGTTACAGCAGCATCTGTACTGCCGCATGCGGCAGCGGTACCAGCCAGCCCCAGGGCGCTGACGGCGGCTAAGAAGCGGCGTCGTCGCATGCTTCCTCACTCCTCATTGATCGGTTGACGTCCTCACGAAGCACCCGTGCTACGTGCATGACATCCTTGTCTCGAGTCTGTGGCTATAAGGTGGTTGCGCCTAGGTGCCATCTGGCGATCTAGGCCCCTCCAAGTGCATCATTGGGTTCAAAGCGCCTGTTCGGACGGCATGACATCGTTGACATATTTTGGTGTCTCATGCGCTCGGAGACCCGACAACTAGGAGGTCGCTCATGGCCCGTATCCGGCCCGCCACCGTCAGTGATGTTGCCAGTCACGCGGGAGTAAGCACGAAGACTGTCTCGCGAGTTATCAATCGCGAGAGCTACGTCGCTGAGAGCACCCGAACTCGCGTACTTGGTGCCATCGAGGCACTCTCTTATCGCCCGAATCCCGCTGCACAAAACCTGCGGCGAACCACTTCCCGGTCAATCGCCGTAGTGGTCGAGGACATCTCCGAGCCGTTCGCTGCCCAGGTCACTCTCGCGGTGGAACACACTGTCGACGAGGGCACCACCGTGATCGTCTCGTCGAGCATGGGTGATCCCCTACGCGAGGCGAACATTCTCGCAACGCTCGCCGCACGCCAGATCGATGGAATCATCCTTGCCCCGACTCAGACGCCAAGACCTCGGCTTCTTCACCGGATGGGACGTACCGCCGTGGTCTGCGTCGATCGCCCCGTGCCGGGTGAGCCGACCGATGTGGTCTTATCGGACAACACGCGCGGTATGCAGGAGGCTGTAGAGATACTGCTGGAGCAGGGTCATCAGCGTGTTGCCTACATGGGAGACTCCCCGCGGGTGTTTACTCAGGTCGAGCGCTTACGCGGATACCGTGCGGCTTTAGAGAAAAGCCATATTAAAGTCGACCACGCTCTGGTCTATGAGCACCGACCTGACGTTGAGCGCACCCGACGCCACCTGGCATGGCTCACGAAGCTCCCGGATCCGCCAACCGCCATGGTCTCCGGAAATTCTTTGACCACACTGGCCATGATTCATGCTGGCTTTAATGTCGGGCTGGACTCCTTCGTTGCCTTCGATGATTTCCCGCTTGCTGAGGTTGTCTGTGGTGGGGTCAGTGTGGTCGCGCAGGACGCCGCTGCTCTGGGACGTGAGGCAACCCAGACCCTTTTGCGACGCATGGCAAACGATTCGGCGCCCATGAAGACATCACGCCTCGCTACCCAGCTCGTCCTGCGGTGACGGGCCGTGCGATGAGCAGATCGTCCTGGCTGACTCTTCGCGGCTTGGTCTGATGCTCAACGCAGAGCTCGGCACTGTTGCGTCAACCGTTTGACGTCTCTAGCGTCCAGGATCAATCGATTGACAGCGAGTGACGAGACACGAGGGAGGGGAGTCGTGATGGTACGGATGCGGGATATCGCCGACCAGCTTGGCATCTCGGTATCAACGGTCTCACTCGCCCTGAACCACAAGGACCAGGGGCGGGTGAACCCGCCCCTTGCGGAGAAGATCCGCACAACGGCGAACGGGATGGGCTACCGACCCAATCCTCATGCGCTCGGTCTGAAGCTCAGCAAGAGCCATGCGATCGCCTTGATCTGCAATACGGGGCCCGATGATCCTTTCCTCTCCGGACTGACGGGCGGGGCACAGGCGGCGGCGGCTGAGGCCGGGTACATCCTCATTACCATCCCCGTCACAGACGCCTCTCACGCGGAAGAGAGTGCGATTGAGACCGCGCTGCAGCGCGATGTCGACGGGATCGTGTTCGCTGCTGACTACTACCGCCGACGGAACATTCCCACGGTCCCGGACACCACACCGTTCGTGTTCCTCGACTGCATCAGCACCGGGTCGAATCCCGTTGTCACCGAAGTCATCGCCGACGAGGTTCAAGGCTCCTACGAGGCCACCTCCCATCTGATCTCCGCCGGCCACACGCGCATCGGATACATCGGCATCGATGACGACCGATACCTCGCTCGGCGCCTACGCGCGAAGGGCTTCTGCGACGCCGTGCGGGAGCACCTCGGACACGAGACCGATCCGCTGATCGTCAACGCATCGGACCCGTCTATCTCCGCAGGTGAAGCGGCAGCCGAGTGGCTCTTCACCCGTCCCGCGGCAGAACGACCCACGGCGCTGTTCTGCTTCTCGGACCGCACCGCCTTCGGAGCCGCACAGGCGGCCCGAGGCCACGGACTCTCACTTCCTGAGGACCTCAGCATCGTGGGATTCGACAACGTCGAGTACACCTCCGAGTTCTTCACCCCGCGACTCACCACCGTCGAGCTGCCTCATCAACGCATGAGCTCCGAGGCAGTGCGGCAACTCGTCCACCTCATCGATAACCCCCATTCAGCACCGCGCCGCATCAAAGTCCCCTGTCCCCTCATCCACCGCGACTCCGTCAACTCCCACCACAGCTGAAAATCCCCTTCGAAAGGTAAGAACGATGACGTTCACACGACGCCAGACCCTCGGTGCCCTCGGCGCCGCCGCTGCTCTCCCGGCGATGACCATGGGCTTGACTGCCTGCGGGTCTTCCGCAGAAGGGGACGGCACCTCGCTCAAGGTCCTCCAGTACGAGGACCCCACTTCCGCCCAGGGCCAGGGCTGGAAGCGCGCCCTCGAGATCTTCAAGGAGAAGCACCCCGACGTCACCGTCGACTTCCAGCAGACCAGCTTCGATGCGGTCCGCCAGAACGCCAAGATCACCCTGTCCGGGAACGAGGTTCCCGATGTCATCGAGTTCAACAAGGGGAACGCCGACGGTGGCCAGCTCGCCGCGCAGGGGCTGCTCACCGACCTCACCGAGACGGTGACCGCGCGTGGATGGGACGCCAAGGTCAGCGACTCGATGAGCTCCTTCGCCCTATACGAGGACGGCATGGCCGGCTCGGGCTCCTGGTTCGGCATCCCGAATATCGGTGAGTACGTCACGCTGTTCTACAACCAGGACCTCTTCGAACAGCACGGCATCTCCCCTGACATCAGCGACCTCGAAGGCCTCGAAGCAGCGATGGACACTCTGCTGGCCGCGGGCGTCACCCCGATCGCGAGCTCCGCTGCCACCAGCCAGGGCTTCAACCAGATGTGGATCTGGTACTCCCTGGTCTCCGCGATCGCCACCCGCGACGAGATCGACGACTTCATGTTCGTGAAGGGCCCTGTCGACTTCTCCTCGAACCCCTGGGCGGAGGGCACGGAGCGGTTCCAGGCCTGGATCGAGCGCGGATATGTCGGCACCGACATCGCCGGTCTGAACTTCGAGCAAGCCACCGTCAACTTCCTCAGCGGCAACGCCGCAATGGTCGTGTGGAACCACGGTGTCTTCCACCGCGCTGTGGCCGAGGCCGATTTCAACTGGGGGTACATGACATTCCCCGGCGCGAACCTCGTCATGGGCTCCTCCGGACACCTCTGGGGCGTCCCAGAGCGCGCCAAGAACAAGGAACTCGCCTACGAGTGGATCGACATCACGCTATCCGAAGAGGTCCAGAACCTCATCGGCGAACTCGGCGGGCTGCCCATCGCGGGCGACCCCGCAGCGATCACCGATGAGCGCACCCGCGAATACACCGAAGGATTCGTGGAACTGATGGACGGCAACGCCTTGTCGTACTACCCGGACTACCCGGCCATCGGCTTCCTCGACTTCATCCAGGAGCATATGCAGGCCATGTCTAACGGCAACGAGACCGCACAGGAATACCTCGATGCACTGCAGTCCTTCTACGACGAAGGCACCCAGCAGTGACAGCGTCCACTCAGCTAGCCACCCGCCCCGCGACGCGACCCAAGACCGGCCCCGTCCGCGCATCCGGTCACCGCGAGACCTACTGGCCCTACCTGCTGCCGAGGGACTGATGCGCGGGTAGGTGTCACATGATCTGTAGCGCTGAGCCGCGTCGCAGGGAAGGATGTGCACCATGCCCGCTCCATACCCCCAGGAGTTCCGTGACGACGTCGTGCGTGTCGCGAGGAACCGTGAACCTGGCCAGAAGCTCTCCCAGATCGCGAAGGACTTCGGGATCTCGGAGTCCTGCCTGACGAACTGGATGCGCCAGGCCGATGTCGAGGACGGTGCCCGTCCCGGGACCACCCGCGAGGAGTCCTCCGAGCTGCGGGATTTGCGTCGTCGGAATCGGCTGCTGGAGCAAGAGAACGAGGTCCTGCGTCGCGCGGCCGCCTATCTCTCACAGGCGAATCTGCCGGGAAAATCCTCTACCCGCTCGTGAGCGAGCTCGCCGCTGACGGGATCCCCGTCGCGGTGTCCCTGCGGGTCCTGAAGCTCTCCCGCCAGCCCTACTATCGCTGGCGGAAACAGCAGGTCACCCCGTCGGAACTGGTCGAGGCGTATCGGGCGAACGCCCTGTTCGACGCCCACCGTGACGATCCCGAGTTCGGTTACCGGTTCCTCACCGGCGAAGCGGAAGCGGCTGGCCAGCGCATGTGTGAGAGGACCGCGTGGCGGATCTGCCGGGACAACCGGTGGTGGTCCGTGTTCGGGAAGAAGCGGGGGAAGAACGGGAAACGGCCGGGCCCGCCGGTCCACGACGACCTCGTGCAGCGAGATTTCACGGCCGATGACGTCAACGAACTGTGGCTGACCGATATCACCGAGCACCGGACCGATGAAGGGAAGCTCTACCTCTGCGCGATCAAGGACGTGTTCTCCGGCCGGATCGTGGGCTACTCGATCAGCGACCGGATGAAGGCACGTCTCGCGGTGAACGCCCTGGACAACGCAGTATCTCGTCGTAGCGATGCCGCCGGATGCATCGTGCACTCGGACCGCGGGAGCCAGTTCCGGTCACGGAAGTTCGTGCATGCACTGAACCGGTATCACCTCATCGGGTCAATGGGGAAAGTCGGTGCTGCCGGGGACAATGCCGCAATGGAGTCCTTCTTCGCCCTGCTCCAGAGGAACGTCCTGAACCGCAGGCGTTGGCGGACCCGAGAAGAGCTGCGCATCGCGATCATCACCTGGATCGAACGCACCTACCACCGTCGTCGCCGACAGGCTCGTCTGGGCCGATTGACCCCCATCGAGTACGAGACCATCATGGACCCGACCGTCAGCCTGGCGGCCTAACCGCAGCTGTCACCTGTTCGCGCATCAGTCCCAGACCACCGCGGCTGAGGTGCCCGGAGTGATTGCGGTACGTCGAGCACGCGCCCGGTGGAGCGGACACCGCCTCGAGGCCGACCTCGACATCACCGTCGACTCGACCCTCACCGTGAACGACGGCCACCGCATCGCGGAGGCCGTGCACGACACCCTCCGCCGAGGCGTACCGCACCTCGATCACGCATCCATCCACGTGACCCCCGAGGCTCCGAACCCGACCAGCCACACCCACGCCGGCACGCGCGAGGACTGAACGCAGGTGAGAGCACCCCGGCTGCAAACTGTGATATTTGGGTATACCCAACAGCGACACTGCGCGCCGTAAAGAACGCCCTGTTCCAGAAGGTTCGCTTCCGGGTTTTGGCACATGTCCCGGGTAGGGTCTAAGACATGAACGAAACAGATGGTGAATCGGCCCGGGTTTGATGCCGCTGCTGTTTGAGTCCGGAAGGATGGACAGCATGCCGAAGAAGATCGATCCCCAGCTGCGCGCGAGGTGCGTGCGGCTCGTGCGAGAGCACCAGCAGGAGTACCCCACCCTGACCGCCGCCGTCACTGCGGTCGCCCGGCAGGAAGGCGTCTCACGGGAGTCCGTGCGGCGCTGGCTGGCCCAGGCAGACGTCGACGACGGCACCCGGCCCGGCGTGACCAGCGAGGAATCAGCCGAGGTCAAACGCTTGAAGACGGAGAACAAGCGGCTGCGCGAGGACAACGCGATTCTTCGCCGGGCCTCAATTTTCTTCGCGGGGGAGCTCGACCCCCGAAACCGCTGATCCTCGCGTTCATCGACGAGATGAGAGCCGAAGGGTATGCAGTCGAGTCGATCCTCCGCGTCCTGCGTCAGCAGGGCCTGGAGATCGCTGCACGAACCTACCGGGGCTGGAAGAGACCGCCCCGCATCGCGGCCCGCACCGTCACAGACGCTCTGGTCGAGGACAAGATCCGTGAGCTGGCCTGGACGTTCAACGCCACCACTCAGCGGTGGCAGATGACCCCTGAAGGGCTCTACGGGCGGCGGAAGTGGGTCGCGCTGCTCCGCCGTCAGGAAGGCCTGGCCGGCACCTCCCGTGGGGCGGTGGACCGGGCGATGCGCACCCTCGGCCTCGAAGGTATTCGGCGGGCGACGAAGCTGCGCACCACCATCCCGAACCCTAATGGGAAACGGGCGGGTGACCTCCTCAATCGCGACTTCACGGCCCCGGCTCCGAACCTGGTCTGGGTCACCGATTTCACTTACGTTCGCACCTGGGCCGGGTTCGTGTACGTCGCGTTCGTCGTCGACGTGTTCGCTCAGCGGATCGTGGGCTGGCACGCGTCCTCGAGCATGCGCACCGATCTCGTCATGACGCCACTGCGGATCGCGCTGTGGCAGCGGGAACGCGAAGGAAACCAGGTCTCACCAGGCTCTTTGGTGGCGCACAGCGATGCCGGATCGCAGTACACGTCGATCCGGTACACCGAGCACCTCGACCTCGAGGGCATCGCTCCCTCGATCGGGACCGCCGGCGATGCGTTCGATAACGCGCTCATGGAGACGGTCAATGGGCTGTTCAAGACCGAGTGCATCCGCACCACCGTCTTCCACCACGGCCCGTTCCGGACGCTCTCGGACGTCGAGTTCGCGACTGCCGGCTGGGTCGACTGGTACAACAACCGACGCCTCCACGGCTCCCTGGGGATGCTGACCCCGGTAGAGTCCGAGACGCTCCACTACGAGGCCCTCGCCCGAGAGCCCGAACCCGCAAAGTAGCGGCAGAGAACCTGGGCCGATTCAGGGCGTGGGAGGACATCCTCGCTGAGTACGCGCGGGATGCCGCTGATTGGGAGCCAGGCCGAGTCCCTGCGGAGTTTCTGGTCGCCGAAGTACCCGGTACCGCCATAGGCAGAGTCTCCATCCGCTACAGACTCAACGCGGCCCTCTTGGAGGTCGGCGGACACGTCGGGTATGCCGTGGGACCGGAGTTCCGAGGCAAGGGCTACGGCCAGCAGATCCTGCGCGCTGCTGTAGGCCGCCTGGCGGCTCACGGTGTGGACCACGTGCTGGTCACCTGCGACGCCTCGAATGCTGCATCGTCCGCGCTCATAGAGCGTTGCGGCGGACAGCTCGAGGATCTCCGCGAGGGACCGGGCGGACGTGTGACGCGCCGTTATTGGATCACGTCTGAACAGGTCGGATGACCCAGCCGAAGCCGTCTACGCCCCTGCTGCTCAGTCCCGGCGCCCGTGCTACTCAGTCCCGCCGCCCGGCCTCAGCCACCTGCGGGCCGACGTGCTCGGCGTCGGTTCCCCGCGCGCGGCCGAGCTGGTTCATGGCGTGGTAGATGATCAGCGCGGCCAGGGTGCCCAGGGCGATGCCGGTCAGCTCAATGCCCTCGATGGCCCAGGTGACGTTGGCGATGCCCACCACGAGCGCGACGCCCGCGGTGAACTGGTTCTTGGGCTGGGAGAAGTCGACCTTGCCGTCGACCCACATGCGCACGCCGACGATGCCGATCAGCCCGTACAGCACGAAGGTGACCCCGCCGAGCACGCCCGGCGGAATGGTGAAGATGGCGGCACCGATCTTCGGCGACAGCGACAGCCCGATGGCGACGATGCCCGCCACCCAGTAGGCGGCGGTGGAGTACACGCGGGTGGCGCTCATGACGCCGATGTTCTCGCCGTAGGTGGTCGTGGGCGAGCCGCCGAACCCGGCGGAGAGGGCGGTGGCCAGCCCGTCGGAGGCCAGCGTGCGGCCCACCATGTGATCGAGGTTGCGGTGGGTCATCAGGCCCACGCTGGTCACATGGCCGACGTTCTCGGCCAGCAGCACCAGCACCACCGGCAGGAACATCGGCAGCAGGCCCAGGTTGAACTCGGGGTGATGGAACTCGGGCAGGCCGATCCAGGCCGCCTCGCGCACCGGAGCGAAGTCGACCTCGCCGCGCAGCACCGCGACCCCGTAGCCGACGAGCACACCGACCAGGACGGACACCCGGCCCAGCAGACCCTTGAACACGGCGGTGCACAGCACCACCGCGAACAGGGTGATGGTCGCAGTCACGGCCGATTCCTGGAAGTTCTCGTACGCCGTTGGGGCGAGGTTGAAGCCGATCAGGGCCACGATGGAACCCATCACCACCGGGGGCATCAGCGTGCTGATCCAGCCGGATCCGACCCGGGAGACCAGCAGCCCCAGCGCGGCCAGCAGCAGGCCGGTGATCATCACCCCGCCCAGCGCGGCGCCCATGGAGTCCGCTGCCGTGGAGGCGGTGATGGGCGCGATGAAGGCGAAGGAGGAGCCGAGGTAGCTGGGCACCTTGTTGCGGGTGATGACCAGGAACAGCAGCGTGCCGATGCCGCTGAACAGCAGCGTGGTCGAGGGCGGGAACCCGGTCAGCAGCGGCACCAGGAAGGTCGCACCGAACATGGCGACCACGTGCTGGGCGCCGATGCCGATGGTCAGCGGCCAGGCGAGGCGCTGCTCGGGGGTGACGATGGCGTCGGGCGCGATGGTGCGGCCGTTGCCGTGCAGGGTCCAGCGGAACATGCTTCTCCCGGGGTGAGGATGGACGGCCGGACGGCCGAGGGGCGCGGCCGGCAGGTCTCTGCCGACGGGGATCGGGGCCGGGTGCGGCCGGCGGTCAGTGACCGGGGAAGGACTTCTTGCGGGCCGTCTCCTCGCCGACGTCCGGCACCTGGCTGAGCAGCGAGGTGCTTCCGGTGTCGCGGCTGCGGAAGTCGGCGAACATCTGGGCGATGTCCGGCGCGCCGAACTCGTCGCGCACCGGGGCGGGCACGGTGAGCATGAGCGCGGCGGCGATGCCGATGGCAAGGGCCGTGCCGCCGGTGACCAGGCCCGCGCCGGCGCCCATCGCCAGGGAGTTGACGATGATGGCGAGGAAGCCGACCACGACGAGGACGAGGCCCGCGATCACGCCGCTGGCGCGGGCGATGACCGCCGGGCGTGCCAGCAGGGCGGTGCGGGCGAACAGGGAGACGGCGACGAAGCAGACGCAGACGCCGGCGTCGATCAGGTGCAGCACGGGCCCGCCGCGACCCTGCCCCGCCGTGGCGGCGATCGCGGCCATCAGGTGCCAGGCGACGGCGGCGACGTGCATGATCGCGCTGAACTCGAACGCTCGCACGGTGTAGACCAGCCAGTCGGCGCGCTGGAAGGAGATCGGCATGGTGCGCACGAACGAGCGGGAGATCATCAGCCCGAACGCAGTGAACAGGAACGGCAGGTACACGAAGCCGGTGGCGACGCTGAGCGGCGCGGCGAACTGCAGCTGGAGGGTGTTGTCAGCGAGCGCGGCGATCACCAGGCCGCCTGCTGCGGCGGTGGAGAACACGAACCAGGAGCGTTCGCGCAGCAGCGCCGAGGCGAGCACGATGCCCATCAGCAGCGCGGAGATCATGGCATCGGCGAAGGTCATCAGGGAGTAGGCCCAGCCGGTGGTGACGATGCGGCCGATGATCATCACCAGCGCGAGCAGCAGGGCCGCGGCGGCGGCCAGGCCCACTGCGACCAGCAGGATCCGGGCGGCGCGGCGGGCTCTGGCCTGGGGGAGGTAGCCCTCGTGGGCGCGGGGCTCGATACCGATCACGGCGCCGAGCAGCAGCAGCGGCACCCCGATCCCGATGCCGACGGGCGGGCCCTCGGGCAGGGAGGCGAACAGCACCGGCAGGGAGAGCACCAGATCGGCGAGCACGACGCCGACGGCGGCGAGCAAGGCGGGCAGCAGGCCGATCACCCGCACCATCCGAACCGCCCCCAGCGGTGGTTCCTGCGGGATCCAGCGCAGCAGGTGCACGGCGACCAGCGCGATCAGGCCGATCCCGATCGCGGCCTTGCCGACGCCCTCCACAAGCGAGTTGTGGGCGACCGTGAAGGTCGTGGTCATGGACGAGGCCATGCAGATCAGGGCGAGTATGTCCCGCAGCGCGTCGAAGATGCCGAGATCCTTGAAGCGGTTCGGCAGCACGAACCCGTTGGGCGGGACGTCGTCGTGCTCGGCGTTCGGCGTGGTGCCGGAGCGGGCGTAGGAGACATCGCGCGGAGGCCGCAGCGGAGCGGTGGCGGGTTCTGCCCCGGCACTGCCTGCCGGGACGGCTCCACCTGCCCGGCCCGCGGCGTTCTGTCCCGTCGTCTCCGAACCGGCCGCTTCCGGGCCGGCCGTGGCCGGGCCGGTCGCCGCGTCCGCGGTCACGCCGTCCGATTCGGCCTCCTCATCGAGCGCCGGGATGGCCCCGGTCTTCGCGTCGGGCTCGGCGCCCGCACGGCGCAGCTGCTCGGCGTCGAGATCGCTGAGGTCCACGGTCTCGTGCTCGCTCGGCGGCTGGGCCTGACGGCCGTGGCGCTGGGCGAGCAGCGGAGCCGCGTAGCGGTCGAACTCCGCGCGGTCGGGCAGCCGGTCGGTGGGCAGGGTTCCGGGGTCGTCCGACGCGAAGATCCAATCCGCGTCCTGGTTCTCCTCACCCCGTCGATTCCTGCTCATCTGACCTGCTCTCCTGGTTCCCGGTGCGCTGGGGCGGCCCCCTGACCGGCCCGCACAGACCTTTCGATCTTAGGGACGCGGAGGCCGAACCCGTCCGCGGCGCGCCGCGGGTCACGAAGCACACATATCCGGCGCCGCTCCCCGGGGCACGCGCTGCGACCGCGCTACAGGTGCAGCCGCTTGGCGAGCTCGTGGCGCACCTCCGGCCCGCGGGCGAGCTGGAGCAGCACCAGGGCGACCACGCTCAGCGCGCCGCAGATGGCCGAGGGCAGCGGGGTGGTCACCCACCCGAAGGCGAGGAACCCGATCGGGGCCAGACCCAGCAGCACCGTCAGGCCGCTGTAGACGATGTGCTCGCCGACGGCGATCCGCATCAGCCGGACGGTGATCAGCAGCGCGAGGATGGAGGAGGCGCAGACGATCGGGACCGCGAAGGTCACCGACCAGCCGTGCCACCCGGCGAGGTAGTCCCAGTACACGCAGACCAGGGCGACCAGCACCACGAAGTACACGGTGCTCTTGGCCAGATTGCGCCGGGTGCGCACCGCCGTCAGCACCACGAGCCACATGGCGCTGATGCCCAGCCACACCGAACGCAGCACTCCCATGCGGCCCAGCTCCGCGCTGAACAGCAGCTGCGCGAGGAACGAGGCGATGATGACGGCGATCGAGGTGAGGAACAGCGCCCGGAGCACACGCCGGCGGGAGAACCGCAGGGGCACGGCGGGAAACGGGCTGTCCGGCGCGCGCGTGACGGCGTCGGCACCGCCACCGGCGTCGGCGCCGGCAACGGCCCCGGCACCGGCACCGGCACCGCCACCGCCACCGACGGACGCTCCGGTGCCGACGGGTGCATCGGCGACGGCGGGAGCCGCACACAGCGGGCACCGGTCCCATGCGCCCTCGATGTGGATCCGGCATTCGGGGCACCGCGTCATGATGCGGCCTCCGCGAGGTCGGCTCCGCTCTGCTGCGCCTCCGAGAGCTCGCCCTCGGTCACCCGCGCCGCGGCGACGGTCACGTCGACCCCGGCGCTCGTGAGCAGCCGGGCGAACTCGCGGATGTGGCCGTTCTCGACGAAGGGCGAGGTGAAGCTGAGCGTGAGCAGGCCGGCGTGGGACATGGCGCAGAACTGCGGCCGGACGGCCGAGACGTGGAACAGCATCCGTCGCACCTCCGACTCCGCCGGCTCGGGCAGGCTCACGCGCCCTAGGTTCGAGACGGCGACGGTGAGACCGCGATTGCTGCCCCAGTTCACCGCCCGCAGGATGGCGTCCTTGAGCGGCCGCGGCACGGCTCTCAGTGCGGGCGTGCGTTCGAACCGGATGAAGCCTCGCAGCTTCTCCTCCAGGGCCTCGGGAGTGGCCTGCGCGGCGAACTGGCCCTCCAGCTGCCGGCAGATCGCGCCGAGATCGTCGGCCCCCTCGCCGTAGGTGTGCTCGACCCGGATGGTGGCGAAGAAGTTCCGCGCCGAGGTGGAGGGGAAGAACTGGCGCAGGTTCACCGGCACCGACGCCGCCAGGGTGCGGGCCCTGCCGAGACCGCCCGAGGCCCGGCGCACGGATTCGAAGAACACTGCCGTCAGGTACACCGTCAGCGAGACGTTCTCGGCGCGGGCGAGCTCGAGCACCTGTGTGGCGGGCATGGTCAGCTCGACCGCGCGGGTGCGGTTGTCCGGCGTCCGGGTGCCGCGGACCCGGTGGACCCGCTTCCGCGGTTCTCGTGCGCGGCCTCGCTCCCAGGCCGCGCGGGGTGCTCGCCGTGCCATGTCGGCGACGGTCAGCGCAGCCGGCGCCGCCGCCCGGCTGAAGGCGGACCGGGAGCCGGGCGCGCTGCCGGAACCGGCGTCGGACCGCGAGCTGGACGCGCTCCCGGTGCCGGAGACCGGGCTCTCGCCCCTGCTGCCGTAGTGGCGCCGGCGTCGGCGGAAGTAGTGCGCGAACGAGTCGGTGGTCAGCTCCTGCGCCGGCTCGGGAACGCCCCGGCCGACAGCGGCGGCGTCGGCCGGAGCCGGGCTTCCACCGCCCTCGGCGGGTTCACCTGCCACGGAGTCTCCCCCGGCCGCAGCTGCTTCGTCGGCGGAGCGCTCCTGAGCGCGGTGGCGCAGGCGGACGTACGCCGCGACCAGGTCGGAGAGGAACCACAGGGCGCCGGTGCCGTCGGAGAGCGCATGGAAGACCTCCAGGACGATGCGCCGGTGATGGTGGACCACCCGGAACAGCAGGGTGCGCCGGTCGGCCTGGTATATGGGGGCGCAGGTGGGCTGGTCGTCCGTGGAGACCACCGGCCGCAGGTCGCTGTCCTGGAGGTAGTACCAGAACACGCCGCGCCGCAGCACCGCGTGGTACAGCCGGTAGCGGTCGTAGGTCAGATCCAGCGCGTCCTGCAGCAGCTGCGGGTCCACGTCGTGATCGAGTTCGGCGCTCATGCGGAACACCTTGGGATCGATCTCGCTGCGGGCGGCGAGGAAGATGTTCGAGGCGTTGTCCAGCCGCACCCACGCCTTGCGGCTCACCGCGGGTCCTCCGGGCCGACGGGGTCCGCCGCGGCAGGACCGTCCGCGGTCGCGCTCGCGTCGGTGGAACCGGTGGCGGGCGCGTCCCCGTCGGTGGAGCCGGTGGCGGGCGCGTCCCCGGCCGGCGCGTCCCCGTCGGCCGGATGCTCGCGCAGGAAGTCGTTGATCACCTCATAGGCCTCGCGCAGGGAACGGGAGAAGCGGGGCAGGGTGATGAAGCCGTGCAGGGCCCCGTCCACGCGGTGGAGGCGCACGGTGTTCCCGGCCTCCTGCAGGGCGCGCCCGTAGGCCTCGCCCTCGTCGCACAGCAGGTCCCGCTCGGCGGTGATCAGCAGTGTGGCCGGCTGGCCGCTGAGGTCCTCGGCCATCAGCGGCGAGACGAGCCGGTGGCGGCGCTGGTCGGGATCGGGGACGTAGAGCTCCATGTAGTCCTGGACCTCGGTGTTCGTCAGCCGGTAGTCCTCACCGTGACGGCGCACCGAGGCGAAGGGCGAGGTCTCGGGGTCGTGATCCCAGTGCGTCACCGGATACAGCAGGATCTGCCGTTTCGCGCCACGATGGCCCCTCTCTCGCAGCAGCAGCGAGACGGCGGCGGCGAGGTTGCCGCCGGCGGAATCCCCCACCAGCACGATCCGGTCGGCGTCCTCCAGCCCGAGCCGGCCAGGGTCCTCCAGCAGCTGATGGGCCAGGCGGTAGCAGTCCTCCAGGCCCGCCGGGAACGGGTCCTCCGGGGCGAGCCGGTAGTCCACGGAGGCCACCACGCAGCCGGTGAGGTCCGCCATGGTGGCGCACGCCGGGGTGTAGCTCTCGATGTCCCCGGTGACCCAGCCGCCGCCGTGGAAGAACAGCAGCACGTCCTCGTGCAGCTTCTCCTTCGGCGGGAAGACCCGAACCGGCACCTGATCGCCGCTGCCGCCGGTGTCAGCAGGGCTGCCCGAGAGCGTCTCCCAGGCGGTGCGGTACCGCGGCCCGGGCAGTGAGGCCAGCCGGCGCTGGATCCGTCGCACGCGCTGGTAGTCCTCGCGCATGTCGAGACGGGGCGCGGCGAACAGGCGCAGCACCGCCCGGAACAGAGGATTCACGGCGGCGGTCAGCGAGTGGTGGGCAGCATGGCGGCCCGGGCCGACTCCGAGTCGACGATCTCCTTGCCGAAGGGGAAGCAGGTCACCGGGATCAGCTTGATGTTCGCCCACGCCAGGGGGATGCCGATGATGGTGATGGCCTGGGCGACGGCGGTCAGCACGTGGCCGATCGCCAGCCACCAGCCGGCGATGACGAACCAGATCACGTTGCCGATCGCGCTCGCGGCGCCGCCGCGACGGGTGTCGATCACCTCACGTCCGAACGGCCAGATGACGAAGCCCGCGATGCGGAACGAGGCCAGGCCGAAGGGGATGGTGACGATGAAGATGCAGGCGAGGACCCCGGCCAGCACGTAGCCGAGGAAGAGGGACCAGCCGGCGGTCAGGAGCCAGATGAGGTTCAGGATCAGGGTGATGAGGGTGCGCATGGCGTCAGCCTAGGCACCGGACCTCATCGCGACCAGGGGGATGACCTCACCGCCGCTACCCTGGTCGCATGCCTGCTCCCGAGATCGCGCTGACCGAGCGTTTCCAGTCCGCCTTCGCTGCCGCCTTCGGGCCCGAGTACGCCGACGCGGACCCGATCATCCGTCCCTCCCAGTTCGCGGACTTCCAGTGCAACGCCGCGATGGGCCTGGCCAAGCGCCTGGGGAAGAAGCCGCGCGACATCGCGACCGAGATCCTTGCCGCCGTGGACCTCGAGGACATCGCCGAGACCCCGGAGATCGCCGGGCCAGGCTTCCTGAACATCCGCCTGCGCACGGAGTGGATCGGCGCGCAGGCCGCGGAGCTCGCCACCGACGACCGGCTCGGCATCCCCTCTCCCGAGCAGCCGCAGACGGTCGTGGTCGACTACTCGGCGCCGAACGTCGCCAAGGAGATGCACGTCGGTCACCTGCGCACCACGGTGGTCGGTGACAGCATCGCCCGCACGCTGGAGAAGCAGGGCCACACCGTCGTCCGCCAGAACCACATCGGTGACTGGGGCACCCCCTTCGGCATGCTCATCGAGCACCTGCTGGACGTCGGCGAGGACAGTGCCGAGGCCGGCCTGCTGACCACCGACCCCAACGCCTTCTACCAGGCGGCCCGCGCCAAGTTCGACGCCGCCGAGGCGGAGACCTCGACCGGCGCCTCCGGGGCCGCTGCGGCCGACGGGGAGAACTTCGCCGCCCGTGCCCGCCGCCGGGTGGCCACCCTGCAGTCCGGTGACGAGGAGTCCCTGCGGATCTGGACGCACCTGGTCGAGCTGTCCAAGCAGTACTTCCATCGCATCTACGACATGCTCGACGTGACCCTGAGCGACGAGCACCTCGCCGGGGAGTCCACGTACAACCCGCAGCTCGAGACCGTCTGCCAGGACCTCGAGAACGACGGGATCGCCCGGATCTCCGACGGCGCGCTGTGCGTGTTCCCCGCCGGCTTCACCGGCCGCGACGAGCAGCCGCTGCCGCTGATCATCCGCAAGTCCGACGGCGGCTACGGCTACGCCACCACGGATCTCGCCGCGGTCCGCCACCGCGTGCGCGACCTGGGTGCGGACCGTATCGCCTACGTCGTCGGCTCCGCCCAGGAACTGCACTTCCAGATGGTCTTCACCGCCGCGCGCGAGGCCGGCTGGCTGCCCGAGAGCGTCGAGGCGACTCACGTCAAGATCGGCTCCGTGCTCGGCAGCGACGGGAAGATCCTGCGCACCCGCTCCGGCTCCTCGCTGCGCCTGATGGCACTGCTCGAGGAGGCCGTGGCCACCGCCCGCACCGTCATCGACGAGCTGCGCCCGGACCTCCCCGAGGACGAGCGGGGCCGGATCGCCCATGACATCGGCATCGGCGGGGTCAAGTACGCGGACCTCTCGACGGCGCACGATTCGGACTACACCTTCGACCTCGACCGCATGCTCGCCCTGACCGGCAACACGGCGCCGTACCTGCAGTACGCGGTGGCGCGGATCCGCTCGATCAGCCGCAAGGCCGAGGCCCAGGGCGTGACCGGCGGCGCGAAGCCGCACGTCGAGAACGACGCCGAGCGGGCCCTGGCCCTGCAGCTGCTGGACTTCGGGCAGACCCTGGCCCAGGTCGGCGCGGAGTACGAGCCGCACCGGCTGTGCGGGTACCTCTTCTCCCTCGCCCAGGCGTTCACGTCCTTCTACGACGCCTCGCCCATCCTCCCGGAGCCCGACGACGAGATCCGTGCCGGCCGGCTCGCGCTCGCGCAGCTGACCGAGCGCGTCCTCGTCGAGGGCCTCGAAGCGCTCGGAGTCAACGCGCCCCAGCAGATGTGAACCGCGGCGCACCTCCCGCTCCCGAGCGCAGCGGGGCGGGGCTCGGCGCTTCGGTGACCGCGGCATCCACGGAGCGAGAAAACCGCGTCCACGAGCACATACTTTCCGGACACCCGACAGCAATTCCATCCGGTTCCGGTGCAGGTCGGGGCGGGTCCCCCGCCCGAAAACGACGTCCCGGTCGACCTGTGCCCCGAATGCGTCAGGACGTTACCTAAACGTGCCCCTACCGTTCGTCATATTCCTGGTCCGGAGCCTCCCGGGTTTCTAACCTGGAACAGTGCCGCCGATCCGAACCGCCCACCTCGTGCTGTGGGTGGCGTATGCCCTGACCGCGGGGGTGCACCTCCTCGCCCTGCTCGCGGACTCCGAGCTCCTGCGACGCAGCACGCAGTCGATACTCGCGCCGCTGCTGATCGCAGTGCTGCTGACAGCGATCCCGCATCGCACGCGCAGCACCACGATGATGGTGATCGGGCTGGTGTTCGCCTGGGTGGGCGACAGCCTCAGCCAGCTGGCGCCGCAGGCGGTCCAGCAGATCTCGGTGGGCTGCTTCCTGCTGGCCCTGGTCTGCTACGCCGTGGCGCTGGCCCCGATGTGGAATCGCACCAAGGACACCCTGCGCATCGCCCTGGCGATCCCCTACGGCGGCGTCATGATCGGGTTGTTCGTCGCGTGCGCGGATGGCGCCGGCCCCATGCTGCCCGTGGTGGCCGTCTACGGGCTGGCCCTGGTGACGATGGCTTTCCTGTCCGCCGGTGGCAACGGGCTGACCTGGACCGGAGGCACGTTGTTCATGCTCTCCAGCTCGCTGCTGGCGATGGACTGGTTCCTGCCGGGCGCGGCGATCGCCTACAGCGCGGTGTGGGTGATGGCGACCTACATGGTCGGCCACGCCCTGCTGATCGCGGGCATCATCCAGGCGGTGCCGACGCGCCGCTGGAGCCCCCGCCAGGCGGGTGCGGCTCTCGTCATCGTCGAGAGCTGACCAGCCCCGAGGGGCCGAGCTCGTCAAGGTGCACGAGCGCCTCGAGCGGCCGGCCGGCGCTTGGGCCGGCCGGCGTCGGCGCACGGTCGGCGCTTGGGCCGGCCGGCACCGGCGGACGGCCGGATGCTTGCCCAGAACCGGAGCGCGGGCTCAGGCGGAGCCGAGCGCCCTGCCGATGAGGTCGGACTGCTCACGGTGAAGACGTTCGATGTCCTCACCCCGGCGCGGGATCAGCTGCAGCCCCAGGCGACCGCTGATCTCGCGGTAGGACAGGTCCAGCCCGTTCTCCTCCAGCTGCAGCCGGGCCACGCGCACGTCGGAGAGGAACAGGTCGCGCATGCCCACGCTGAGGTGGACCGGCGGGAGACCCTCCAGGCTCGCGTTGATCGGTGAGAGATCCGGGTCATCCAGCCGGGTGCGGCCGGCATAGCGTCGCGCGGCATCGCGCAGCAGGCGACGCTCATGGACGGGGTCGACCTGGTCGGTCTCGGTGATGCCGGCGTTGGTCAGCTCGAGGTCCAGCCACGGGGACATCGCCACGAGCGCGGCCGGTGCCGGGATCTCGCTGCGCTCGCGCAGACGCCGGGCGATCGCGAAGGCCAGTCCCCCGCCGGCGTGCTGACCGGCCAGCACCCACGGCTGCCCGGCGAGCCGACCGTCGGCGACCAGAGCGGTGAGCACAGCCTCGGCGTCATCGAGGGCGACCGGGTGCTGGTGGTCCGGGGCGTTGCGGTAGTCGACCATCAGCCCGGCGCAGCCGTGGTCGTCGACCTGGCGGGAGAGCCACGCCCAGTCGCTGACGAAGGGACCGGAGACGTAGCCGCCGCCGTGGAGGAAGACGATGATGCCCTTGTCGGCGCGATGCCCGTCGAGCCACACGGTGCGCGTGCGCCCGATCATCTCGTTCTCGACGGCGTGGGCCTTCTGCACCGGGGCCGGGGGCTGGGGGCGGCGGGCCTCCCGCAGCGCCTGATGGGACACCGTCGACGGGATCGGGATGCGACGCACCGCGCGGACTCCTGTCACCACTGCATCTCGGACGCGACCCATGACTGCCTCCTACCTGCGACCCGGAGGTCGCCTCGCTGCGGATGGTGCCAGCCTAACGAACGGGCCGCAGCCCCGCTCCCGCCCCCGGTGCGGGTGCCGGCCGGCAGCCGGGTAACCTGCCGTCATGACGACCTCCTGTGATCCGACCGGGCCGCTGCTGGTGCTCACGGCCATGCCGGAGGAGGCGAGCCCCGTCACGGCCCGCCTCGCCGGGCCCCGCGAGCTGCCGACACCGTTCACCGGGGGCGTCGCTGCGGTGCGCGGCACGCTGGAGGGTCTGGACACCGTGGTGGTGACCACGGGCATCGGCGTCGCGGCCGCGACCGCCGCCGCGACCTGGGGGATCCTCTCCCACCGACCTCGGGCCGTGGTCGCCGCGGGGTCCTGCGGCGGGCTCGCGGCCGACGTCGAGGTCGGCACGCTGATCGTGGGCGAGTCCTTCACGTACTCGATCGCCGACGCCACCGCGTTCGGCTACGCCCCGGGGCAGCTGCCCGGTGGGCCCGAGCGCTTCCTCGCCGAGCCCGGCTGGGTCGACGCGGCAGAGCAGGCGGCCCGGAAGGATCCGGGCGACCCGGGCGTCCGTCGCGGGCTGATGCTGACCGGGGACGCCTTCGTCACCGCTCCCCTGGCGGAGCCCATGCGCCAGCGGTTCCCCGCGGCGCTGAGCGCCGACATGGAGACCACCGCGAGCGCCCGCACCGCGTCCCAGCTGGGGGTGCCGTTCGTCGCCCTGCGGGCCGTCTCGGACCTGTGCGGCCCAGCCGCGGGCCAGCAGTTCCATCTCGAGATCGACCTGGTCGCGGAGATCTCCGCCCGGGCCGTGGCGGAGCTGGCGCGCGACCTCGCCGAGTGAGCGCCGGCGCGCTCAGCGCGAGGCGACGTGCTGGATCTCGGTGCCTTCCACGAGGGCGCGCACGTTGTCGCGGATCCGCTCGTCCGCTCCCACCGGGCGGCCGCCCGCTCCGTGCGGGGTGATCAGCAGCCGCGGGGCGTCCCACAGCGGGTCATCGGCCGGCAGCGGCTCCGGGTCGGTCACGTCGAGACCGGCACTGCCCAGGGTTCCGGCCTCCAGCGCCTCGCGCAGCGCGGCCTGGTCGACCGTGGTGCCGCGACCGACGTTGATCAGCACGGCGTGGTCGGGCAGGGCCGCGAGGACCTCGCGGCCGATGGCGCCGGCGGTCTGCTCGGTGGACGGGAGGATGTCGATGAGCACGTCGACCTCCGGGAGCGCGTCCAGCACGTCCTCGTCGGCGATGACCTCGAAACCGGCCCGGGTTCCCGCGCTGCGGGCGGCGCCGCGCACCTCGGCGCCCAGCGCCGCGAGGGTCGGGGCGAGGTTCTGACCGATCTGGCCGAAGCCCCAGATCAGCACGCGCGCACCGATCAGGGAGGTGATGCGCCCTTCGGGGTGCAGCGGCTGCAGCCCGCCCAGCTCCCGGGACCACTCGTGGCGGGCCTGGGCCTCGGCGGCCTCGGGCAGACGGCGCAGCAGGCTCAGCAGCAGCGCGAGGGCGTGCTCGCTGACCGTCAGCGAGTGCAGGCCTGCTCCGGAGGCGATGACGACGTCCTCCGGGAAGCCCGCGGCGAGGATCCCGTCCACCCCCGCGGAGAGGGACTGGACCAGCTTCAGCTGCCCGAGGTTCTCCGCGGCGGAGCTCAGGTTCCTGCGGGAGGAGCCCCAGACCACGAGCACGTCGGCATCGTGGTGCTCGGCGGGGATCTCGGCGCGGGCGTCGATGACGGCGGACTCCCAGCCCTCCGGCAAGGTGGGGTCCAGCGGGATGGTGTCTGGCAGCAGGATCTTCATGGCCACAGGCTACGGCGTGCCCGGGCCGTCGCGCCCCTGCCGTCCCGGCCCGGGTTCGATACCCTGCCCCCATGGGATCTGGCTCCGCATCGTCCGTGTCGGCCCTCTCGGCGGTCCTCGGTGGCGCCGCGGACGTCGTGCGGGGGGCCACCAGGAGGACCGGCCGACGGATGCGGCGGGCCGCGATGAGCCGCCCGCTGTCGACCGGCGGGTTCCTCGGGGCCTCGATCACCGGGTGGATCTCCACCTCCCCGAGCCTGCTGCCGCGGACCTGGTGGATGTGGACGGCCAACATCGGCTTCTCCCAGATCTACGGCTACGCGACCGGCGTGCTGACCGAGCGGCTGGTGCTGCGGGCCGCCTCCGAGATCGGCCTGCACGTGGAGATCGCAGAGGACCGTCGGCGTCGGGCCCGCGGTCTGGGCGCCGCGGCCCTGATCGGCATCTCCGCCTATTCATGGGTGCGCGGGGTGCTCCGCCAGCGGGAGATCAGCCATCTGGTCCAGCAGGAGCCCAAGAACCTCGCCACGCACATCGTCGGCACGATCGGGGGGCTCTCCGCCTCGTTCGGGACCCTGGTGACGGTGCGCGCCGTGATCGCGACCGCCCACCTGTACCGGGCGCTGCTGCGGCCCTACCTGCCCGCGCGGACCGTGGGCGCGGTCTCCCTGATGCTGACGGCCGCGACCGTCACGGTGCTCGCAGAACGGATCGTCCGCGGGCGGCTGCTCGAGCAGATGATCGAGAGCGCCGAGGCGGCGAACCGTCTGATCTCCCCCGACGTGCCCCGTCCCACCTCGCCCCTGCGCTCGGGCAGCCCGGACTCGCTGGAGTCCTGGCAGTCCCTGGGGGCTCCGGGCCGCAAGATCGTCTCGGCCGGTGCGGGCGCGGACTACATCGCGCGGACCACCGGCCAGGAGGCCATGGAGCCGATCCGGGTCTACGCCGGGAAATCCTCGACCCGCACCCTCGAGCAGACCGTCGACGCCGTGCTCGCCGAGCTGGACCGCACCGGCGCCTGGGACCGGGACGTGCTGGTGTTGTTCACCGGGACCGGTACGGGCTGGCTGCAGGAGTGGTCGCTGTCGGCCATCGAGTTCCTCACCGGCGGGAACTGTGCGACCGCTTCCCTGCAGTACTCGGTCTACACCAGTGCGCTGAGCTATCTGCTCGACGGGCGCTCCCCGCAGCGCGCCGGCCACCTGCTGTTCCATGCGGTGCGCCGCCGTCTGGATCAGATGCCCGAGGAGTCCCGGCCGCGGCTGTTCGTGGCCGGGGAGTCCCTGGGCTCCGTCGGCGGCCACGCGGCGTTCCGCGATGTTCAGGACATGCTGGCCAAGGTCGACGGCGCAGTCTGGACGGGCACACCCAGCTTCACGCCGATCTACCGCGAGATCACCGAGCGCGGCCGACGGGGTGCCCCGGCGATCGCCCCGATCCTGGACAACGGCCGGCGCATCCGCGTGGTCACCCGCCCGCGCGACCTCGAGCACAACTACTGGGGCGGGTTGTACGAGCCGTGGCAGCGCCCGCGCGTGGTCTACGCCCAGCACCCGTCGGATCCGGTGGTCGCCTGGCGGCCGTCCCTGCTGTGGGAGGAACCGGCCTGGCTGCAGGAGCGCGTGGGCCACGACGTCACCCCCGCCATGCGCTGGTTCCCGTGGATCACGTTCTGGCAGATCGCCGCCGACATGCCGCTGTCGATCAAGGTCACCGGCGGCCACGGCCACTCCTACCACGAGGAGATGGTGCCCATCTGGGCCGCGGCGCTCGGGGAGGACGCGAGCTCGGCGGACCGTACGGCCCGGCGCCGCCGCCACCTCGCCATCATCGAGGCGATCCGGGAGATCCACCCGGGCACGTGAGCGCCTGGCTCGCCCGCAAGCCGTCCCGGAGAACGCCCTACTCGTTCAGTGCCTGGCGCGGGCGGCTACTGTGACGCTCATGCCCGAGAGCTGGCTGTCCGAGACCCGCGCCTCCTACGACGCCGATGCGACCGGTTATGCGCGCACTGTCGACGGTCTGCTGCAGCGACGGCCCCATCTGCGCGGCGGCCTGGCGATGTTCGCCGAATCGGTGCGCGAGAGCGGGAGCGGGACCGTGGCCGACATCGGTTGCGGACCGGGCTACGTCACCGACCATCTTCACCGCCTCGGGATCGACACCGTCGGCATCGATCTCTCCCCCGCGATGGTCGATATCGCCCGGCACCGATACCCGCATCTGCGATTCGAGGTGGGTTCGATGACCGATCTGGCGCTGAGCGAGGAATCCATGGCCGGTCTCGTGGCGTTCTGGTCCGTGATCCATATCCCCGATCACGCTGTCCCCGGCGTGTTCGCGCAGTTCCGCCGAGTGCTGCGCCCGGCCGGCCCGCTGCTGGTCGGCTTCCACGTGGGCGAGGGGACGCACCACTCCTCACAGGGCTACACGGGCCGTCAGATCTCCGTGGACAGCCACCACCGCCCGCTGAGCCGCGTCTCTGGGTGGTTGCGGGACGCCGGGTTCACGGTCGAGGCCGAGCTGCTCCTGCGACCGGACGACGAGATACCGGGAGCGATGGTCTTCGCGCGCAGAGGAGCCTGAAAGCTCGGAGCACATCCGCGGGTCAGGGATTCGGCCCCGTGGCGACCGGGCGAGAGTCGTCGGCGCTCCACTGCGACCAGGAGCCGGGGAACATCCGCACCTTCCCGAATCCGGCGCGCTGCAGGGCCAGGACGTCGTGGGTGGCGTTCACGCCGGAGCCGCAGTAGACGATGGCCTCACCCTCGGGCCGCACTCCCGCCGCGGTGTACCGCTCGGCGAGGTCCTCGGGCGGCAGGAAGCGCCCGTCCTCCCCGAGGTTCCCGGTGAAGGGCAGGTTCACCGCGCCCGGGATGTGCCCGGCGCGGGGGTCGATGGGCTCGCTGTCGCCGCGGTAGCGCTCGGCGGGCCGCGCGTCGATGACCACGGCGCCTCCGGCAGCGACCTCGTCGGCGGTGGCGATCGCGTCGGCCGGCCACGGGCGTGCCGGCACGTCGCCGGGCGCAGGGTGCTCGTCGGCGGTGCTCAGCTCGCCGTCCCAGGCGGCCAGGCCGCCGTCGAGCATGGCCGCCTCATGGCCCAGGGCGCGCAGCATCCACACCAGGCGTCCGGCGGGGGCGCCGCCGGAGTCGTCGTAGCCGATCACCACGGAGTCCGCCGTCACGCCGGCGCGGCGCAGCGAGGCCGCGAACTCCTCCGGGTCGGGCAGCGGATGGCGGCCGGCGTCGGGCCGGGGAGGTGCCGACAGCTCGGTATCGAGGTCGATGTACACGGCCCCGGGCAGATGCCCCTCGAGGTAGGTGTGGTGGCCCTTGGAACCGTCGAGTGCCCACCGCACGTCGAGCAGATGGACGGGAGGGCCCTGGTCCGCGCCCCGGTCGAGGAGCTCGTGGAGCTGGGCGACGTCGATGATCGGGTCGAGCGCAGGTGCCATGCCGCCGATCCTCCGTGCGCGGGCCGAGCCATGGAGCGGCGGCCCGTGGTGTGTCAGCTCAGGAACGCACCTGGATGTCGAGGCGCACCAGGCGGTGGTCCGAGGTGGGGAAGGGGTATTCACCGGTCAGCTCGCTGCCGGGCGCACCCTGCTCGGGCCAGAACACGGCGGAGGAGACGACCTGGAGGTTCTTCTCCGGCAGGACGTAGTCGACGCGCAGGTTGCCCGGGCTCGGGTCGTCCGAGAAGTCGGCGGTGTCGAACTGAGGGTCACTGGAGTGGCCAGCATTCGCCCCACCCTGCAGCTCGGCGGCCTCGACCGCCCCGCTGCTGCGCGGCTTCGGATCCTGGATGCGGGGATGCGAGAGCAGCTGGTCGATCGCGCCCGGCCAGGAATCGCCGTCGGCCGGATCGGAGTTGTAGTCGCCCAGGATCACGAACTTCTCCTGCGGGGCGAGGCCTCCGCGCTTGCCCTCATCGTCCACGATCCACTGCGAACGGCTGCCGGGGCTGAGATAGTCGGCCCACAGGCGGATCTCATCGCTGTTGCGGCGCTGATTGCGCTTCTCCGGACCGTCGAAGCTCGGCGGCGTCGGGTGCGCCGCGAGCACGTGGAGCGTCGAGTTGCCGACCCGCACCGGCACGTCCCAATGGGACTTGGAGCTCAGACGCAGCTCGGCGGCGACCTCTTCGCCGTAGAACTCGGTGGGCAGCAGGTTGCTCGGCATGTCGGCCCAGCGGAGATTCTGGAAGGTGCGCACCTGGTCGGTGAGGATCGGGTGCCGGGAGAGGATGACCATCCCGTACTGGCCGGGGAACTCACCGAAGCCCCATGCGTCGTCCGGGCCGCCGACGGTGCCGTCGGCGTTGAGGTCGTACCCGCTGGCGACCCCGGTGTTGACCGGAGCGGTGAAGGCGTAGGGGTAGTAGACCGGGGTGCGCCCGTTCTGGCCGACCTCGAGATAGTTGCTGCGGAAGAGATCGATTCCCTGCTGCTGATCGTCATGATCGAACTCGTTGATCAGCAGCACATCGGGATTGTTGGTCTGGATGACCTCGGCGACCGCGCGGATCTGCTCGTCCTCGCCGGTCTCCAGGTCCGCCAGGAGCTCTCCGGCGGCAGCCCGGTTCAGCGAAGCGTTGTAGGTGGCCACCCGCAGCTGCTCGATGCGCTCACCGCGACGGGCCGGCTGCTGCCCGGCGTAGGCAGTAGCTGCCGGCAGGCTGAGGCCTGCCGCGGCGGCTACGGCGATCGCTCGGCGTCGGCTCATGCGCGGTGTCATGGTCTCCATTGTGCATGCTGGTCCGCGCGAGCGACACCTGATGTGGACGATCACTCCTCCCCATCCAGTCTCCCGCTCGGACGGAAACGCCCCTGGACAGGGCGTTTTCCCCGTCTTCAGGTCGCGGCTTCGTGTCAGACAGACATGCGCGTGTCCCGGCGGGTCTCCGACGGGCCCGCGCGGATCCCGCCGGACTTCCGGACCGAGGACGGCGACGACCCTCCCCCTGCGGCCTTCGACCGGCCTCCTGCCGTGACCCTCCGGTCGGCCATCCGCCCACCGGCGAGAGACGCAGCCGCCCCTGACAGCGCCGGGATCGCAGTGCCAGACTGGACGCATGAGAATCGCGTTCCTGGGCACCGGCCGTATGGGCACCGAACTGGCCCTCCACCTGATCCCCGATCATCAGCTCACCGTCTGGAACCGCACGCGGGAGAAGACCGCCCGCCTCGCCGACGCCGGGGCCGCGGTGGCCGAGAGCCCGTCGGAGGCGGTCGACGGAGCCGAGGTCGTGATCACCGCGCTGTTCGGTCCCGACACCGTCCGCGAGACCGTGACCGGCCCCGGTCTGATCCCGGCGGGCGTCCCCTGGGTGGACACCACCACCGTCTCCCCCGCTGACGCCGACGAGTTCGCCGCGGCCGTCCCCACCTACGTGGCCGTGCCGATCCTGGGCACCCTGGGCCCCGCCCGCAACGGCACCCTCGGCGTCTACGTCGGCACCCCGGACGACGCGCTGCGCGCGCAGGTCACGGAGCTGGTGGCGCCGTGGGCGGACCCGGAGCGCCTGCACGGCGTCGAGTCCGGTCGCCGGGCCGCCACCGGCAAGCTGCTGGCGAACCTGGCGCTCGCGGTGACAGCGCAGGGACTGCGCGAAGCACTGGCCCTGGGAGAGGCGGCGGGCGCCACGGACGAGGAGACCCTCGAGATGCTCGGCTCGACCGGGCTCGCGGTCATCGCCGGGATGAAGGGCCCGTTCGTGCGCGGGGAACGCAGCACCGAGGGTGGAGACTTCTCCGCGAATGCGATCGCCAAGGACACCCGGCTCATGATCGACACGGTCACCTCCGCGTCGGCCGACGGGCCCGCACGACCCGGCTCCGATCTGCCCGCACTGCGCGGGGCGCTGGCCTCCCTGGAGGCGGAGATCGCCGCCGACCACGGCGAGCACGACTTCTCGACGATGCTGCTGCCGAGGGCCGAGCCCACCGGGCAGTGACGGCTTCGGGCCGCCGGCTCAGAGACCGACGGCGCTCAGCACCGCCCGCGCTGTCTGCTCGGGAGTCGCGGCGACGGGAACGGAGACGTCCTCCACGTGGGCGGCGTCGAGGATCTCGGTGAGCTCGTCGAAACGCTCCAGATGCCAGTCCAGGCCGTCCGGGTCGAGCTCGTGGCGCCGGTGCAGCCGGGCACGGACCAGGTCACGCGGCGCCTGCAGCCGCACCACCGTCAACGGGCACCCCATCGCGTCCTCGTAGTGCGTCCGGTCCGCGTGACGCTCGAGCACGCCGGCGGCGACCAGCACTCGCGCCCCGGCGTCCCGGTAGTTCACGGAGACGGCGCGCAGGTTCGCCAGCTCGAGCCGGCCGTGGAAGCGGTCGCCGTCGGGAGCGGGCCAGCAGCGCCGCAGCCCGTCCAGGTCGATTCCCGCCCCGGGCACGCCGCGGCGGGCGAGTTCGCTGCCGACGGCGTCGGTCACCGTGGTCTTGCCGACGCCGACGGCACCGGTGATCAGCAGGGCGCGCGCCGAGGGAGAGCCCATCTCAGTCCACCGTGATCCGGCGGACCCTCTTGAGGTGGTCGGTGGAGTTGTTCCCGCTCATGGTGCGGGACTTCTGGCGGTTGTTGGTGCCGACCTTCGCGTCGCGCTGCTTGAGGTTGCCGACGGAGACCTCGGTCTCCTTCTCGAAGTGGTGGCGCTTGTCGGTGTTGCGGTAGTAGCGGTAGATGCCGCCGTAGACCGCGGCGAACACGGCCGGCCCCGCCAGGAACGGGAAGGACAGGCCGATGACCCGGGAGTCCCCGTCGGCCAGCAGCATCGTGGTCGCCGGATCCCCGGCCAGCTCAGCGAGCAGTGGCAGCATCGTCTCGGCTCCTTTCCTCATCCATTCTCGACACCCTCATCCTGCGAAGAACCAGCCGAAGCCGACGACGGCGCCGACCGCCGCGGCGACGCTGCCGGCCAGGCACGCGACCGCGAAGATCTTCGGATGCGAGACCGGCACCGACCCCATGGTGTTGCCGTTGCGCGCATTGACGGCGATGTAGTGGGTCAGCGAGTTCTCGCCCTTGGCGGAGTCCGCGTAGCTGTACAGCCACACCGGCACGTACACCGCCACCCAGCGGGTCCCGTGCACGGCGACGCCCTCCTGCTCCCAGCGCACGCCGCGGTCGTACCGGCCGATGGTCGGCAGCGCCTTCGCCCGCGCGATGGCCAGGAACTTGTCCTCCACCGCGTCATCGACGTCCTGCACGTCGAGGTCGCGGCGCTCGGAGGTGAACCCCTTGAGGTAGTTCGAGTTGTAGGCGACCGCGTTCTCCGTGTCGTACGGCTGGACGGCGTTGAGGATGTTGTTGGTCGCCTGGGAGTTGTCGCGAGCGTTGAAGCGCTGGGCGGATTCCACCGTCAGGTCGTCCACGAGCAAGTCGAAGGCACGCTGGACGTTGTAGACGTCGGCGTCGTAGTAGGTCTCGGTGACGTAGTTGTCCTTGCCGACCCGGCGGCGCACCGTGTACTGGCGCGTCGTGACCTCGCCGGTGCCGCCGAGGACGGCGTGCATGTTCCCGTCGACGACCATGTACGGGATGTACACGCCCATCACGTTGTCGGGCACGAACTCCTGCTTGAAGCGGCCGTGCGCGAAGGCCTTGCGCTTGCCGGCGAACTCGTCGATCCGCTCGATGGCCTGCTCGCGGGTGAGCTCGAAGGGCAGCACCGCGTCGGGGACCGCGCCGTTGGGGATCTGGGTGTTGACGGACAGAGTCTGACGGCACCAGTGGCAGCGGGCCTGCAGCTCCTGGTCGACGTTGATGACGACTTCCGCGCCGCAGCCCTGGCATTTCAGGGTGACCACAGAGACGTCCTCACGGATGTCCGCCGTGCCCGAGGCCATGGTGTGGCCCTGCAGCTCCGCGATCGAGGAATCCAGGCCAAAGGCCTGCTCGGCGTTGTCCTCGTTCCACTGATGGCGGCAGTACGCGCAGACCAGCGCCTTGGCGCTCAGTGAATACTTGATGTCCGTGCTGCCGCAGCGGGGGCACTTGCTCAGTCCGTCGCTGCGGCCCGAGCTGGTGTCGATGATCCGGTGTGCGGCGTGCTGGCGCGCGGCCTCCGTCGCTCCGGCGATCTGATCGTCACCGAGCATCTGCGCAGGGGACTTCCCCTGCTGCGGCGGCCCGGACTGCTGGGGGGAGCCGGACTGGTGCGGCGGCCCGGCCTGCTGCGGCGGCCCCTGCACGGCCGGCTCCCGCCCGCTCTCGGCGGGTGGCCGGGCGGGCTGGTCCGGGCGCGCCCACTCCGGGTGCTCGGGAGGTACGGACATCTCAGAGACCGAGGGCGGCCTTCTTCGCCGCGTCGTAGTCCTCCTGAGTGATCAGGCCCTGATCCAGCATCTCCTTGTACTGGGCGAGCTTGGCCACCGGATCCTCCTGCTGCGGCGCTGCCTGCTGGCCGCCCTGAGGCGCCTGCTGGCCGCCCTGCTGCGGGGCGCCGCCCTGGGGCGCACCCTGCGCCGGGCCGCCCTGCTGCCCGGGCGGCGCCCAGGGCTGTGCCGGGTTCACCAGGCCGCCGGTGGCTCCCATGCCGGCACCGAACATGGCCAGCCCGGCGCCGCCGCCGTTCTCGCCGGCGTTCTCCACGCCGCGGGCCACGGACTGATTGAGGAAGGACTGCGAGCGGGCACCGGAGAGGGCGTCGGCCTTCTGCACGTCGGTGAGCAGCTCACGGGTGCGCTGGTCGTACTCGATCGAGGCGATGGCGGTCTTGACGATGGCCAGGCCGCGGTCCGTGGACCAGCGGTAACCCTCCTCGACGGCGGCGGAGAGGGACTGGGCGAAGCCCACCGAGTCACCCTGGATGCGGGAGATGCGGTTGCCCTTGTCCGGATCGTTCGTGTAGCGCGAGAACGCCTGGGCGAGGGAGCCGACGACCTCGCGGAACAGCTGGTTGCCGGCGGCGTTGTCCGGATCGGAGAAGTCGAAGACGGGGGCGTTCGGGCCGATGAAGGTGGCAGGCACGAAGTTGTGCACGAACAGCAGCGGGTCGATGATCCGCATCGTGTAAGAGCCGCGCGCGACAGCGCCCACCTGGGCGTTGAGGTAGGCGTCGTCCCAGTAGATCTCCGACTGGGTGCCGAACTTGTTGTCCGGGATCTCCTTGAGGCTGACGTAGAAGCCGAGCTGCTGCGAAGTGGGCCGGCCGCCGAACTTGAAGCGCTCCCAGGACATGCCGACGGTGGAGGCGAGGATGCCGTCGTCGGCGAACACGGACCGCGAGTCCGGGGACTGATCATTGAACTCGTAGCCGCCGGCCTCGGTGATCAGGCCCGTGGCCCGCCCGTCGACCACGGTGATCAGACCGTAGCCCTGGGGCACGAGGATCCGTGAGCCATTGGTGATGACGTTCTCCGAGCCGCGGACGTTGGAGCCGCGACCGGCATTGGTGCCGCGCGGCACGGCCGGGAACAGCGCCGCGGTCTGCGGCAGCCCGTTCGGGACGGTGAGGAAGTCCTGCCATTGGTCGGCGAACATCCCGCCGATCGCGCCTTTGAATGCCTGGATGAATCCCATGTGAGCTCCTTCGTCGCCCCCGGACGTGTGACGGGAGACATGCTATCCCGTGCCCCCGAACGCCCCCTGAGCCGCTCGCACTACCGTAGCGACCCATGGACGGGAGCCGAGGTGTCGAGCCCCGCGAGCGGAACGCGCGCGGTGCGACGAGCACGCTCGCGGCCTGGGCCGGCCGTCTCGAGCGTCGCCAGGTGCCGATCTATCTCGCGGCGATCGCGGTCGGCGCCGTCCTCGGCGCCCTGCTGCCCCGCGCCGCTGGAGCGATGGAGACCGCGGTCGAGCCGTCCATCGCGGCCCTGCTGCTGGTCACTTTCCTCGGGGTGCCGCTGACACGCTTCCGGGTCTCTGTGGCCGACGGCCGCTTCCTCGCGGCGCTCCTGGTCCTGAACTTCGTCGTCGTCCCCGTGGTGGTCTGGGCGATCACGCGTCCGCTGGCCGCCTCCCCGGCTCTGCTGATCGGTGCTCTGCTGGTGCTGCTGGCCCCGTGCATCGACTACGTCATCGTCTTCACCGCCCTGGCCGGCGGCGACCGGGAGCGTCTGCTCGCCGCGACTCCGGTGCTGATGCTCGCCCAGATGCTCGCGCTGCCGGTGCTGGTGCCGCTGCTCGGCGGCGGCGCGAGCGGTGTCGCGGATCTGATCGACGTCGGCCCGTTCATACGCGCTCTCGTCCTGCTGATCCTGCTGCCGCTGGCAGCCGCGATGCTGATCCAGCGCGTCGCACCGCGCTGGGATCTCTCGGCGACGATGGTGCCGCTGATGGTGCTGGTCCTCGTCACGGCGGTCGGCTCCCAGGTCCCCTTGATCCGCACCGGTGGGGTGCAGCTGCTGGCGCTGGTGCCCGTCTATGCGGCCTTCCTCGTCCTCGCCACGGCAGCGGGCCTGCTCCTCTCGCGCGTGGCCCGCCTCGAGGTGCGCGCGGCGCGGGCGCTCACCTTCTCCGGTGCCACTCGCAATTCGCTGGTGGTCCTCCCGCTGGCCCTGGCGATGCCTGCGCAGCTGGCGCTGGTCCCGGCGGCGGTGGTCACGCAGACGGTCGTGGAGCTCGTGGGCATGGTGGTGCTGGTGCGGGTGCTGCCGCGACTGCTGAAGGGGTGAGTCGGCTCGCGATGGGAGCTTCTGTCCCGTCGAGACCCTCTCAGTGGTCGCTATGACCCTCGGTCAGCGACAACTCAGGCGGTCTCGACGGGGACGACGGCGGACACGAGCACGGCGGAGACGGGGAAGGCGAGCGTGGCGCAGGAGATGCCTGGTGCGTCGGCCACGCCACCTCCGCCATCCGTGGCGTACGCGCTCCACAGCTCCCGCGCTCGCCGCTCGATGGCGGCGCGGACCTCTGGCTTCTGGGCGCGGTGAGTTTGGCCAGGGGTGGCGACGCCTCCCGCGATCCCGGCCATGAGGTCGTCGGCGGTGATGTGCCAGGTCCAGGTGATCTCCTCGGCGCTCTCGACGCGCAGCCCGGCACCACGCGCCAGGTCTGCCAGGCCGTGCGGCGTGCGCGGGAAGTCGAGCTCCGGAGGAAGGCGCGTGCTCGCGACGGGCACGGCACCCGCGTTCCGGGCGGCCTGCCCATACGCCGCGAGATGGGGCCCGGGCTCGGCCGGCCAGATGGTCATGGCGAGCCGTCCTCCGGGTGTCGCGACCCGCGCGAGCTCCGCGATGGTGGCTCGGGGCTCCGGTACGTGGTTGACGACGAAGTTGGCGGTGACCGCGTCGAATACCGCGTCCGGCAACGGCAGTCCCGGGGCCCCGGCCCCCACGACGCTCACGCCCGCGCCGTCGGCCTCGACCGTCCGACGGGTCAGCGCCACCATGTCGGGCTCCGGGTCCGCCGCGACCACCCGCCGCCCGGCCCGGGCCGCGGCGAGCGCGAGATCACCGGTCCCGCAGCCGACGTCGAGATGCGAGACGGCCGGTGCCGTGGCCTCCAGCAGAGCGGGCACGGCGCCCCTGCAGAGGGTCGCGAACGACCACCGGTACGCCTCTGCCACGCCGTCCCATGCCATGGCTCCATCTTCTCCTCCCCTCTCCCGACCTCTGGCATATTTCACCGCTCGTCAATATCATTGCGTCATGACGTCCTTCGGCCTGCTCGCCGATCCCGTCCGCCGTCGGATCGTCGAGATCCTCAGCGACGGTGAACGATCGGCGGGCGAGATCGGGGAAATCATCTCGGCGGAGTTCGACATCGGCCAGCCGGCAGTCTCCAATCAGCTGAGGGTGCTGCGCGAGGCCGACGCCGTACAGGTCGCCGCTGCCGGATCCCGCCGCCTCTACACGCTCTCGCCGGACGCCTTCGACGACATCGTCGCCTGGGTCGACCGCTATTCACGGCTCTGGTCCCGACGCCTGGATGCGCTCGAGACCGAGCTTGCCCGCGCGAAGCACCACAGCCTCCGCGACTCACAGGAGACCCCGTGCACCGATCGACGTCCCGCGCTCTGACCGGCACCCGCGATCGCCCGCAGCTGACCTTCAGACGCAGGTATCGGACCAGCGCCGAGAACCTGCGCGGCGCTCTCTCGACCCCCGAACGCCTCGCCCGCTGGTTCGGCCGCATCGAGGGCGAACCGTCCGGAGTCGGGGACTCCTTCACGGCCGATCTCTCCGGCGACGGATCCGACCCTGCCGGCGGCAAGGTCCTCGCCTGCGAACGCGATCTGGTGCGCGTGAGCTGGAGGTGGCAGGGGGAACCCGAGAGCGTGATCACCGCGCAGATCATCCGCCTCGCGGAGAACGACACCGAACTGCGCGTCGACCACGCTCTGCGCGAGTCGGAGCACGTGGCCGGATACGGCGGCGGATGGGAGCAGATGCTGGAGTCGCTGTCCCGTTCGGTCGCAGCGTCGACGGCAGATGCACCCGCCGACGAGGTGATCGAGCGCGAGGCGATTCAGCGGTGGGAACTGCTGCGTGCCGCACCGCTGGAGTTCCGGGAGCGAGTGCCGGCACCTGTCCATCGAGTCTGGGAGGCGTTCGCCTCGGCGCACGAGATGCGCACGTGGTTGCGACGACGATGCCCCGACCTGCACGTCGAGGCCGACGTCCGCCGTGGGGGCGGCTACCGCATCACCGCCCCGTCGGCCGGGTTCGCCCTGGAGGGCACCTATCTCGAGGTGGAGGCGCCCGAGCGCCTCGCCTTCTCGTGGACCCGGGCGGGGCACGGGGGCGAGAGCAGTGACGAGGCCGTGGACCTGCGTCTGGAGCCCGCCGGGCCGAACGCGACGCTGCTCAGCATCCGCCACTGCGGCCCCTGGACCGGCGATGAACCGGCCGGAGATCGCCGGCGGCACTGGGCAACCGCCCTCGACGGCCTCGCGGAGAAGCTGTCCTCGCCGGCGTGAGACCGGTCTGAAATCTCGCCCCGCGAGGCCGAATCCGTCTCTCGGCTCAGCCCGTGATGTCGTACTTGGCGAGGCGCCGGGTGTCGCCGGAGCTCTGGAGTTCCAGCAGCTGGGCGTAGATGCCCCCGGTCTCGGCGAGCTCGGACGGGGAGCCGATCTCGTCGATGACGCCTTCGCGCAGGGTGATGATGCGATCCACCTCGGCGATCGTGGACAGGCGGTGGGCGATGATCAGCGAGGTGCGGCCGGCCATCAGTTCGTCCAGGCCCTTCTGCACCTGGATCTCCGCCTTCGTGTCCAGCGCCGAGGTGGCCTCGTCGAGGACCAGCACGGGGGCGTCCTTGAGGATCGCGCGGGCCACGGCGATGCGCTGGCGCTGACCGCCGGAGAGCTTCAGGCCGCGTTCGCCGATCACCTGCTGGTAGCCCTCGGGGAAGCGACGGATGAAGGCGTCGGCGTTGGCGCGGCGGGCGGCCTCGCGGACCTCCTCCTCGCTCGCCTCGGGGCGACCGTAGGCGATGTTCTCCTGGATCGTGCCGGAGAAGAGGGAGGCGTCCTGGAAGACGACGCCGATGTGGGCGCGCAGCTGGTCCAGGGGCAGGTCGGCGCTGGGGTGGCCGATCACCTCGATGCTGCCGGTGCGCGGCTCGTACAGTCCCAGCAACAGGTTCACGATGGTGGACTTGCCGCCTCCGGATTCGCTGACCAGCGCGATCTTCTCGCCGGGCTCGATGTGGAAGCCGATCCCGTGCAGCACGTCCTCGCCGTCCTCGTAGGCGAAGCTGACGTCCTCGAAGGCGACCACGGGCGCGCCGGGCACCGGCTCGATCAGCGGGGACTCGGTGAGCGTGGCGACGGCGGAACCGGCCGCGGGAGCAGAGCTGGGACCAGAGGCGGAACCGGCCGCGGGAGCAGAGCTGGAACCCGAGGCGGAACCGGCCGCGGGAGCAGAGCTGGAACCCGAGGCGGACCCGTCGGCGGGAGCAGAGCTGGAACCCGATGCGCCGGCACCGACGAGCATCGGGGCCTCGGCCGCCCGCCCGTCGGCCGAACCGGCGTCCGGGGCATCGGCCGGGCGTGCAGCCATCACGGCGGCGGTGCGCGGATCGACGGGGGTCTCCATCACCCGGAAGTAGTCCTTGGAGCCCGCGATCGCGCGCTGCGCGGAGTCGATCACGAAGCTCATCGACTCCACCGGTGCTTTGGCCATGGTCATCAGCTGGACCAGCAGCACCATCTCACCGAGGGAGAACTGACCCTGGACGGTGCGCACGAAGATGATCGCGTAGATGCCGAAGAAGATGAGGTTCAGGAACGCACGGCGGATGATGTCCATCCGGTGCCAGTGCGAGGACTGCTCCCGGGTGGTGGCGTCGGTGGAGCGGAAGCGACGGGAGAAGTCCGCCAGTTCCCCGCGCTCGCGCACGAACGACTTCACCACGCGGATCTGCCCGACCACCTCCGCGAAACGGCCGGAGGCGATATCGACCTGCTCGTTCTTCTCCCCCTCGAGACGCTGCCATTTCACCGACGTCAGCGAGGTCAGCCACACGTAGACCGGGAAGACGATCAGCAGCAGCAGCGCCAGCGGCCAGGCGTACCAGGCGCTGATCACGAGGACGGCGAAGGTCGTGATCAGCATCGACGCGAAGTTGTTCGACATCATCTTCACGAAGTTCGTGATCTCGGTGATCGACCTGTTCAGCCGAGCCACGATGGTGCCGGTCACCTCGCCGTCGAACCAGCGCTGGGGCAGGTGGAGCAGCTTGTCGTAGTAGCGCACCGAGAGGATGGTGCGCATCCGGTTGCTCATCACGTCGCCGAACCAGCCGCCGACGTTGGAGACCACGGTGTTGGCCAGCTCGGCCAGCAGCACCGCGCCGGCGATCAGCAGGACGGTGCGCACAGCGGTGCCGGTGGGCGTCTCCCCGTTGACGGCGGAGGCGACGGTGTCGGTCGCGTTCCCGATCAGGAACGGCACCACCAGTCCGGCGACCGCGGTGAGGACCGAGGCGAGGATGACCGCGGCGTACAGAGGGGCGAGGGAGCGGGTGAAACGGATGATGCGCAGGAGGGACGACACCCTTCCAGCCTATGTCGCCGACCCCGACGAGCCCACTGGATTCCGCCCCGAGCTGAGCAGAACGCGACCGCGGGATCCGCGAGGTTGTTGGTATGGGTGCCCGGATCCAACCGACTCACGGATCCCGGGGCGCTCCGGCGTGAGGAGGCGGCTGCCACGTGCGAGCGGGGACGGCCCGGAACGTGCGACGTGGCCGCGCCTCAGTCCGTCTTGGGGCCGACGACGCCCAGCAGCACCCCGACCGAGCTCTTCTCCCCCGCCCGGCGCCGCCGGGCCAGGCCGGTGACCAGGGCATAGGGCACGAGCATCACGAAGCCCACGGCGCTGAGCAGGAGGATCGCGATGGTCACCGAATCGGTGACGCCGTCGGAGCGGGCCACCAGCAGGGCGGCGGCGATGTTGCGCTGGCTGGAGAGGATCGCGGGCCCGTCGGGCACCGTCAGCACGTCCCCGGCGAGATCGCCGGCGACCCGGCCGGCGACGAAGGCCAGCGCCACCAGGCCCGCGGCGACCAGAAGCACCGGGGAGAGGATCAGCCGCAGCACCAGGGCGGAGTTGGAGCCGAAACCGGAGAGGAACATCAGCACCGCGGCGACGGCGGCGACCGTGCCTGCGGTGCGCGCGAATCTGTCGGCGTGGTGCGGGAAGACCGCAGCGATGGCGATACCGGCGATCATCGGGGAGAGCATCGTGCCCAGCAGCAGCCGCGCCACGGCCCAGCCGTCGACCTCGATGTCCTGCAGGAGCAGCGGCACCACCAGCGGCATGAAGACGATCGAGCCGAGCAGCAGCACCGCCATCGGCCCGGCGGTCTCGCCGTAGGGGATGCGGGCCATCGCTCCCAGCTGCAGGACGAACGGCGCGCCCGCCGCGCACAGGGCGATCACGAAGCCCTCGCCGGTGTGGTGGGGCAGCAGCCCGTTCAGCAGCCAGACGATCAGCGTGCCCACCGCCGGGATCACCACGAAGTTGGCGCCGAGCACGGAGAAGACGGTGCGCCGGTCCCGCATCTGGAGGGCGAAGGCGCGCAGCGGCGTGCGCAGACCCATGGACAGCATCGACGCGATCGCGAATGCGGGGACGCTGACGTCGATCAGCAGACTCAGCAGGGATCCGATCGTGTGCACCACGAAAGGTTACGCGCGCACGGCGCGTGATGGTCAGATCCAGCCATTGTCCGAGGCGGTCCTCACGGCCTCGGCGCGGCTGCTGACCCCGAGCTTGCCGATCGCGGCGGAGACGTGGTTGCGCACGGTGCCCTCGCTGAGGAACAGGGTGGCGGCGATCTGCGCGGTGCCGGCGCCGGTGGCGGCGGACTGCAGCACCTCGGTCTCCTTCGGGGTCAGCGGGCTGGGGCCGACGGCGAGGGACTGCGCGGCCAGTTCGGGGTCGACCACCCGCAGCCCCTGGTCGACGCGGCGGATCGCGTCCACCAGCCGCTCGACGGGGGTGTCCTTGACCATGAAGCCCTGGGCCCCGGCCTCCATGGTGCGGCGCAGGTACCCGGCGCGACCGAACGTGGTCAGCACGATGATGCGGGGGCCGGTGCCAGGTGCTTCCCGCAGCGCCTCGGCGACGGCGATGCCGTCCTCGGGGCCGGGCGTACCGTCGGCCGAGGCGCCGGCAGGCATCTGCACATCCAGCAGCAGCACGTCGGGGCGGTGCTCGGCCACGGCCGCGAGGGTGCTCGCCCCGTCGGCCGCTTCACCGACCACCTCCAGGTCCGGTTCCAGGCGCAGCAGAGCGACCAGGCCCGAGCGCAGGATCGACTGGTCGTCGGCAACCACGAGCCGGATCATGCCGCCTCCCCCATGGTCACTGCCCCCATGGTCGCGGTCAGCCGGGTGCCGCCCTCTCCGGAGTCGACGTCCAGGTGCCCGCCGGCGATGGCGACACGGGCCTCGAGGCCCTGCAGCCCGGAGCGGCGGGCGGTCTCCGGGAAGCCGGTGCCGTTGTCGCTGACGCTCACCGAGTTCTCGTCCACCGCGATCGTGGCGCGGGTGGCGCCGGAGTGGCGCACGATGTTGGTCACGCCCTCGCGGATGACGTAGCCGAACAGTTCGGCGCGCTCGTCAGGCAGCGGCGGCAGCGCCGTCGGGACCTCGGCCTGGATGCCGACGGTGGCGAGCACGGAACGGGCCGAGGCGATCTCGGAGGCGGCGCGCACGGCCTGCATCCCGCTGGCGGTGGCGCGGACGTCGGACAGCGCCTGACGGACGGTGTCCTCGATGTGCACCAGTTGCTCGCGGGCGGCCTCGGGGTCGCTCTCCAGCAGCCGGCGCGCCAGCTGGGCGGAGATGGTCAGCGAGGTCAGGGAGTGGCCGAGCAGGTCGTGGAGGTCGCGGCCGATGCGCTCGCGCTCCGCGGCGACGGCGAGCACGGCGTTGCGCTGCTGGGCCGCCTCGAGCTCTTCCTGCAGCATCTGCTGGCGGATGCCGTAGCCGATCCCCCAGGCCATCACCATCCCCATGATCGCGAGCCCCGCCGCGACGTACTCCCCCACGGCGATCGCGGTGGAGCCGACCAGAATGCACATCACCACCATGGAGGGCACGGCCCACCGCCACGGCAGCAGCAGCACGTGCGTCATCGCCTGGAACATCACCATGTACAGCACGTACACGCCGAGGATCGGCACGAGCACCAGCAGCAGCCCCGTGCACACCGCGAACCACGCCAGCCGCACCCGCTGGGGGTAGAGGCCGACGCCGGTGGCGTACATGAACAGCGCTGCGTAGACCATGAGCAGCAGCGTCACGGCCGCGGCGCGCGGCCCGGGGCCGTCGATCCAGGCCATGACGATGGGGACGGCGGTGAACATCACCGGAGGCAGCGCGAAGGGCAGCCCACCGGAGTCGACGGCCGCCCGGTGTATCGCGCGCGGCGTCAGGGGCCGGGCGGCGGCCTCGCTCTCGCTGCCGCGCGCCCAGGATCCCCAGCTCGGCGCCTCGGTGGTCTCCATGCGGGCCATTGTGTCAGCGGCCACCTCAGCGGCGGGTCAGGCCCACGGCCCGGGTCATGCTCACCGCGCACAGCACCGCCAGCACCACGGTCCAGGCGCCGATCACCAGCAGCCCGGTCACCGGCAGGTCGCCTCCGTACAGGGTCCATTCGCCGAGGCTGGAAATCCAGTAGGTCGGCAGTGCGCGACCGAAGTCCTGCATCCACTGCGGGAACATCTCCAGCGGCATCCACAGCCCGCCGAAGATCGCCATCGCCATCATGGTGACCACGCCGCCGGCCATCGCAGCGCCGCCCTTGAGGACCATGCCCAGCACCAGTCCGATCAGGATGGTGGGCAGCAGTCCCAGCCACAGCACGGCCAGGGTCGCCAGGAGCGGGCCGACGGCCGTCTCGACGCCGGTGACGGCCCCGACCAGGCCCACGGCGATCAGCGCAGGGACGATCACGGCGCTGGCGGCCATCACGGAGCCGACCAGGAACGAGCGCGGAGACAGCCCGGCCACGATCAGCTGGCGCAGGAATCCGTTGCGCTGGTCCTCCTGGATCTGGGTGCCGGCGGTGACGGCGGCGCCGAGCCCGCCGTAGGCGGCCATGTTGATCATGACCATGCCGCGGGCCTGGCCGCCGTCCATGTCCCCGAGCATCATCGAGAACAGCAGGTACATGCCGACCGGCAGGGCGATGGTGAAGACCATGAAGATGACGTTGCTGACGGTCATGCGGGTGGTGTGCAGCGCGTAGCGCACGGTGCGGGTGGCCGCCGACGGGACGGCCGAGGCGCGGACGGGGAGCGTGGGGGCTGCGGTGCTCATCGCTGGGCTCCTTCGGGATCATCGGGGTCCGTGTGGTCGGTGATGTGCAGGAACGCCTCCTCGAGGCCGGGCGCGGAGACCAGCACCTCGTGGACGTCCTCGGCGAGGGGGCCCGTGAACAGGGCGGCCAGTGCCGCGTCGGAATCCGAGCAGACCGCGCGGACCCGCCCGGGGTCGGTCTCGTCGACCCCCGCGCTCTCGACGCCGGGCAGCTGCGCGAGCTGCTCGGGCCCGGCGCCGCGGAGGGTGATCACGCGGCCGGCGACGATCGCGCTGATCTCGGCTCCGGTGCCGTCGGCGACGACGTGTCCGCGGTCCATGACGACCACGCGGGCGGCTTCCCGCTCGGCCTCCTCGAGGTGATGGGTGGCGAAGACGATGGTGCGGCCGGTGGCGGCGACGGCGCGCATCTGGTCCCAGAAGGCGCGGCGGGCGCCGACGTCCATGCCCACGGTGGGCTCGTCCAGCAGCAGCACCTGCGGGTCGCCGAGCAGCGCGATCGCGAAACGGACCCGCTGCGCCTCGCCGCCGGAGAGGGCGCCGATGCGGCGCGTGAGGAGATCGCCGACGGCGGCCTGCTCGACCGCGTCGGCCAGCGGCATGGGGTGGGCCTGGAGGGCGTGCAGCATCTGCAGCATCGCCCGCACCTTCTGGTCCGGCAGCAGCGCCCCGGCCTGGAGCATGGCGCCGATCAGCCCGGTGCGGGTGGCGGTGACGGGGTCGGCGCCGAGGACCCTGACCGCCCCGGTGTCGGGACCGGCCAGGCCCACCATCATCTCCATGGCGGTGGACTTGCCGGCGCCGTTGGGGCCCAGCAGCGCGACGATCTCGCCGTGACCGATCTCGAGGTCGAGGTCCTGGACGGCGCGGACCTGGCCGTAGTGCTTGGTGACGCCGCGCAGGCTGATGGCGGCGGCGGGAGGGGGCTCGTGCGGTGCACGGCCGGGGGCGGGAGCAGTGGGGCCGGGAGCGGTCGTGGTGTTCATGGCAGCGAGTCTTGCGAGCCTCGGCCCCCGGTCCCAGACCCTGCGATCATCCTCGACCCATGACAGTCGTCATGGCGCGGGGAGCTACGCTGGATCGGTGCTGATCAGACAGGTGCGGCCCCTGGATGCCGCCTCCGGCGAGGTCCCGGCCCGGCCGGTGGACCTGCGCGTTCGTGACGGCGTGATCACCGAGGTGGCCGCCGAGCTGACCCGCTCCCCCGGGGAGGAGGTCCTCGAGGGCGGCGGGGCGCCGGCGATCCCCGGCCTGTGGGACCAGCATGTCCACACAGGTCAGCTCGCCCAGGCGCACTCCCGCCTCGACACCAGCGGTGCCGGGAGCGTCGGCGTGATCCTCGAGCTGGTCCGGCGCGAGCTCGGGCGCCGCCGCGAGACCGGCACCGATCCTCGACAGGCGCTGATCGGATTCGGCCACCGGCTGATCGACTTCGCGGTGCCGCCGACGGTGCCGGCGCTGGACGAGGCCACCGGCCCTGTGCCGACCGTGCTGATCGGCGGCGACGCCCACCACGCCTGGCTGAACTCCGCGGCGCTGGAGCTGCTGGGGCTCCCGGCGCGGGACGGAATCGTCGCCGAGGACGAGTGGTTCGACCTCGCCCCGCAGCTGACAGCGCTGCCCGGCGTCGCCGAGTCCTTCGCCACCGGCGCGGCGATGATGCAGCGGCAGGCGCTCCAGCGCGGCGTCGTCGGCCTGGTCGACATGGAATGGGGGCGGCCCTGGCTCGAGTGGCCAGCCCGCTCTCCCCGGTTGCGGGTGCGCACCGCCGTGTACATCGCCGAGCTCGAGAACGCTCCGGGGCCGACGGGCACCGTGCTCGACGAGACCGGACTGGTGAGGATGGGCCCGCTGAAGGTGATCGTCGACGGCGCGCTGGGCTCCCATTCCGCCTACACCCGCGAGGCCTATACCGACGGGCACGGGTACGCCGGCCGCGGCGTGCTCAGCGTCGGCCCCGAGCAGCTCACCGCGGCACTGGCCCGGGCGAAGGCGCTGGGGCTGACGGCCGCGATCCACGCGATCGGGGACGCCGCCGCCGCGGTCGCCCTCGACGCCGTCGAGCAGGTCGGCATCGCCGCCCGCATCGAGCACGCGCAGATGCTCACCGACCGCGACGTGGCGCGGATGGCGGCCCTGGGAGTGACGGCCTCGGTCCAGCCCGCGCACCTGCTCGAGGACCGGGACGTCACCGAGAACCTGTGGCCCGGACGCGGTGGCGAGGCCTTCCGGCTGCGGGACCTGCTGGAGGCCGGCGTCCCGCTGGCGCTGGGGTCCGACGCCCCCGTGGCGCCGCTGGATCCGTGGCTGGCGATGGCCGCCGCCGTCCACCGCAGCGCCGACGAGCGCGAGGGCTGGCACCCTGAGCAGCAGCTGCAGCCGCTCGAGGCTCTTGCCGCCTCGACCGACGGGATCACGGCCCTGCGCGCGGGCGGCCCCGGAGACGTGGTGCTGCTGGCCGAGGATCCCTTCGCCGACGTGCCGCTCGGGCCCGACGGGCTCATGGTCGACACCGCGGCGCGCGAGGCGGCGGAGAAGCTGCGGGCCGCGGAGGTCCTGGCGACCGTCGTCGGCGGGACGATCGGCACGAGCTGACCGAGCCGGCCGGGCCGGTCAGCGCGCGTCGGACTCCGGGAGCTGCCCGGTCTCGGTGACGTCGCGGGCGATGTCCCGCAGCTTCCGATTCAGGTGGTTGCTGGCGTGCTTGAGCAGCTCGAACGCCTCCGGCTCGGTGACCCGATGGACCGACATCAGGATTCCCACAGCGGCCCCGATCTGCCGGCTGGTGCTCAGCGCCGCACCCAGCGTCGCTGCCTCATGCGTGCTGTCCGCGAGGGCCATCAGCACGGAGGCGTGGGTCGCGAACAGGGCACCGAGCGTGACGGCGTCGTCGTCGAAGGCCTCGCCGGTGCCCGCATAGAGGTTCAGCGCGGTGGGTGAGGGAGTCTCCATCAGGTGGAAGGCGAGCACACCCCGCACCGGTGTGTCCTCCAGGGCGAGAGCCGTGAACTCCGGCCAGCGGGCCTCCGTCGAGAGGTCACCGCTGCGCACGGACTCCGATCCGGCGGCGGCCTCCAGGCACGGTCCCTGGCCGGTGCGGTCCTGGAGCTCGTCGAGCCGGCGGGCGATGTCATCGCTGCAGGCGACCAGGCGCGCCTGGCCGTTCTCGGGACGGGCCGTGATGCCGGCCCAGTCACAGCCGGGGATGGACGTGGGCGCGAGATCGATCAGACGCTGGCGAGCGACGGCCGGCGAGCCCCCGGAGGTGAGGTACGTGCTCAGGCGACGGAATTCGAGTGCCAGCTCGTGAACAGTCCTGCCAGGCATCCGCGCGCCTTCCTTCCGGTTGTGCTCCCACAGTCACGTACCTGCGTTCGTCGAGCTCCCGTTCGGCCGCCATGCGAGGCCGGCGAGGTCCAGCACCTCCTGGACAGGCGTGTCCTCGCTCGCGAGCAGATCGAGCTCGTGCCCATAGGCGACGAGCCGTTCCCGCATCTCGAGCAGCACCCGGACTCCTGCCCTGGCCAGGAACTCGACAGCGGTCAAGTCTACGGTCAGGGGGTGCAATCCGCCCCGGCAGGCACCGTCCAGATGGTCGGCGAGCCGCTGCGAGTTCGTGGTATCGACCTCGCCGGAGGCAGTGACCGTCGGCGGCATCCCGTCGACGCGCAGCCGCAGTTCGGGCACGTCAGCGTGTGCGCGCACGGGGCGCGGTGAGGACCGCGGCGACCGGCGCAGGCGTCGATGCAGGATCACGACGGTGCCGTCCTCTCCCGGGTCGCCGGGCCGGATGTCGAGGCCGTCGGCGAAGGTCCGGGCGATCCACAGGCCGCGGCCACCGGCGGCTCCGGGCGCAGCGGGAACCTGCCACCGTCCGTGATCGCCGACGACCAGCGTGAGCACCCCGTCGGCCTCGAGCGTCCCCTCGACGCTCACGGTGCCCGCGGCACGGTCGCGGTACGCGTGCTCGATCGCATTGGTGACCAGCTCGACGGCGGCCATGTCCACGTCCTGCCTGTCCGCATCCGAGCATCCCAGCTGTGCGAGCCAATCCGCGAGTGCGGTGCGCACCTCACTCAGGCCGGCGGCCGTGGCGACGACGTCGCAGCGCAGCGGCGGGACCGCGTCCTGCATCCGACGCGCAGCGAGGACGACGAGATCTCCGTCAGGACCGGGCCCGGCGAGCCGATCGGTGACCTCGCGGCACACCTGCTCCGCGGCCGGACCGGGCCCTTCGACCCTCCCGGCCGCTGCCGTCCGCTGCGGGGTCGCCGCGTCGCCCGGCCGTTCGTGGAGGCTCCCGGTGTAGAGCATCACCGTCGCGCCCGGCTCCAGCCGCACCGTCGTCACCAGCGGCGGACTTCCGGTGCCCAGCGGCGTCGACCCGGTCGTCGGCAGAGCACGCCGCGACCCGTCGGCCGAGACGACCAGCGGGGGCGGATGGCCGCTGCTGCAATAGCTCAGCTCGCCACCGGCCGGGTCCAGGACGGCGAGGCACACGGTGGCGTTGCGCATCGTGCGCACCCGGGCGGCGAGGGAATCGACCTTCCTCATCACCTGCTGCACATCGCCGGTGGCGAGCAGCGTCTCGGCGAGCATCAGACGGAGGTGGCTCGCCGCGACCGCGGCTCCCGCACCCAGCCCCGCACTGTTGCCGACCATCAGCGCGACACGGCCGCCGGCGATGGGCACAGCATCGAACCAGTCGCCCCCGCGGTCGTGCTCGCCGGATTCACCATCGCCCCCGGCCGTGTACTGCACGGCGATGTCGACCAGTGGGAGCACCGGCAGGTCGATGGGCAGCAGCGCCTGGTCGAGCGCGGCATCGGCCTCCCGGCGCCGGCGCACCCGGTCCGTCACGTCGATCTGGACGATGACGACGCCGTCGACCTCTCCCCCCTCGCCTCGTCGCGGCCGCAGGAGCAGATCGGCGAAGCGCTCCCCCGTGCCGGCGGAGGCGTCTCCGGGCACGTGCCATTCCCTCACCGTGAGTTCGTCCCCGGTGGCCATGACCTGGTGCGCCGCGTCGAGCTGCTGCTGTGCTCCCGGGGACACGAGCACCTCGCCCAGCGGGACGCCGACCAGGTCCTGCCGTCCCGCGAAGTGCCGGTAGGCGGCGTTCGCCGCTGCCACCTGACAGGCAGGGCCCTGCACGATCGCGACGGCATGCGGGAGGTCCTCGAAGCCCTCGCGGACGATCCGCTGATCGCCCGTGCGCCGCCTCGGATCGGCGTGATCGCCCGAACCGGTCATGGTGCAGTCCTCTCGTTCGCGGGCAGGCTAAGCCAGACCCCGCCCGGAGGCGCAACTCCCGGCCGGTGCGCGGTCCGGCCCGCTGCGGCTTGCGCACCATCGCGAAGCGAAGTAGTTTCACCAATAGGTCCGGCAAGTGGCCACAAATGTTCGTCCTGCGCGAATCGAGGCTTGCCATGAACCATCTGCTCCTCGTCGATCTCCCCGCCAGCGGCGGGTGGAGACCCCATACGCCGTCGCCCACCGGGATGAGTTCCACCCCGGGCCCCGCGACCGCGCGAATCCGGCCGGCCCAGCATGGCCCGGCCGACGCGGTGGAGGTGCAGTCATGACGCGCGCACCCTCCACCGATGAAGGTCGCCTGGTCACCTCCGGCCGAACCACCGCGACCACGGCCACCCCGGCGACCGGGATCGCGTCCCCGCGCTCGGCGACCCCGGCCGGCGCCCGGTCGGGACGGCCCGATCTCAACGTCGTCGGCGATGCGCCGGCCCAGGCACCGGCGAAGATCGAGCACGGGTCCCGGCGTGAATCCATTCTGGACGGCGCGTCCGAGCTGTTCGCGGAGTACGGCTACTACGGGGCCAGCCTGCGCGACATCTCCCGCCGGGTCGGGCTCTCCCATCCCGGGATGCTCCATCATTTCTCCTCGAAGGATGAGCTGCTCGGAGGCGTGATCGACCGGCTCGAGGCGCATGCTCAGCAAGCGCTCGATCGCAAGGACGAGTTCTGCTCCGACGGTGACGCGCTCCTGCGGGGCCTGACAGAGATGTGGAACCCGGGCTCGCACCTCATCCAGCTCTTGGCGACCCTCGACGCCGACGCCATCAGCGACGACCATCCCGGCCGATTCCGGATGGCTCGGCTGCGCCGCGTGCACGAGCACGTGCTCGAGCACTGCTTCGTCGCGCTCGAGAAGAACGGCCAGCTGCGCAGCTGCGTGGATCCGGAATTCGCCAGCCGCGCCATGCTGGCGCTGATCCTGCGGGACGCGGTGCGTGAGCGCACGGTGCGGACCCTGCAGCGCGAGGACCACAACGACTCCCCCGTCAAGGACGTCTGCGACCTGGCGCGTACTTTTCTGCTGGACCGCACGGAGTGAGTCGGGCGTAGCGGGTCCCGCGACCGGGGCTCGCGCGCCCGAGTGCGGCGATCGGGGGCTCGGCTGTCCCCACATCGGCACCTGGCGGTGCGCTCCATGAGAGCGTGCCGGGCAGGTGCCGATTCGCGTCCCGGGAGACGGAGGAGCCGGTGCTGGGCCGTCCGCGGGAGACCTACCGGTTGCCCGAGCGCGAAGCCCACCGCTCCGAGGCCGAGTGGATCATCGAGAATGCCACCATTGAGCGCGCATCCATACATATGTATGCTTGAACCCATACAGACGTATGGCTGGAGGGTGCCGTGTTGCGAATGATTCAACTCGTCGGGCTCGCCGCTCCGATCATCGGAGCCGCATTCCTCGTCCTGTTCCGGCAGCGCGCTCCCGGCCCGGTCACCGTCGGGCTCCTCGCCTGCGCAGCGGGCATCGCTGCATCGATCATCGGCCTCCTCAGCGAGAAGTCCGTCTTCCTGGGCAGAGACCTCGAGGGGATGACGCATCACCTCGAAATGTGGGGCATGGTGCGTCTGTCCGTCATCGCTCTGACCGTCGTACTTCTCATGACGGCAGCGGGCCTCGGACCCCATGTCTCCCCCACCTGGATTCCTCTGCTCCTGACCGGCGGCGTCTCCTCGGCGGCCGGAGCGGCGCTGCGCTTTGTCCCTATCGATCTCGGCCCCGAGCACGAGGGGCTGACGTTCCTCGCACTGATGGTCAGTGAGGCGTTGCAGTTCGGACTGATCGGCATCGGGATGATCCTCATGTGTCTTGCGGTGGTCGCCTCGCGGCCCGCCAAGGATGGCCGGGATGAGCCCCTGGCCCTGGCCCGGCGCATCGCCGGCTCGCTGTGGCGGCTACGCCGGAGCCTCCTGCGTTCATAGTCCTAACATCGGAAGATGTCCCGAGAACTCATCCAGCGCGCCATCATCGACACGATCGCCGAGGGGGGCATCGCCGGGCTCAGCGTCCGCGCCGTCGCCTCCCGTGCTGACGTCGCCATCGGAACAGTGCAGCATCACTACCGCAGCCGCACCGACATGCTCCTCGCCGCGATGGAGAACATCATCGCGACCACAGGGCTGGAGCACGGGAGATCGCCCGACAAGACGACAGAGAGCCAGCTTCATACTCTGATCGATCTGATGCTGCCCTCGCCGGACCGGACCACCGTCGCCCGCGTCTGGCTGGCCTTCGCCGCGCAGGCTGCCGTCGACCCTACTGTCGCCGAGCGCTACCAAGACATCTGGCACCGCACCCGTCGAGGGCTGACCGAGCTCCTCGCCGAGGCGCGCCCGCACGCATCCTGGGCGCAGGCGGAGTCGGCCGCCACTGAGCTGCTCGCTCTCCTGGACGGCCTGACCGTGAGCGTGCTGGCCGAACCTCGGAGCGTGTCGCCTGATACGGCACGCTCCATCGCCGGGACTCGGCTCCGAGCGCTCCTTGCCGACGTCGGGTGAAGACGGGAGCCGCTCAGGGGAAGCCGGGCGCGGGCAGCACGCAGAACTCGTTGCCCGACGGGTCGGCGTATACGCGCCATGGGAGTTCGCCCCAGTCGGGATGGAGCTCCCGACCCCCGCGCTCAGCGATCCCCGCAGCGACCTCGTCGGCGTCGTCGGTCGGCTCGAGGCGGATGTCCAGGTGCATCCGATTCTTCCCCTCGCCCTTCGGTGCGGACTCGTGGCACAGCTCCAGCAACGGCCCGCGCCGCGAGGGGTGCCGCAGGCTGCGAGGTGCGACGCCCGGCGCGTCGCCCCACCCGCTCAGCCAGGACCAGAAGTCGGCGTCCCGCTGCGGGTCCGCTGAGTCCAACGGCAGAGCCGCGATGGGGCCCGTCTCGACATAGACGTCGCGGTGCTCCATCACGCAGAAGGGGTTGCCTTCGACGTCGCCGAGCACGATCCACGGCACGTCACCTTGACCGATGTCGAGATCCCTCGCTCCGAGTTCGCGAAGTCTCTCAGCGACCTCGGACTGTTCGGCGCCGCCCGCGAGATCGACGTGCAGCCTCACAGGAGAGACCGGGGGCTCGGGGACGCGGACGAAGCACAAGTCCAGGTACGCCTCCTCGGTGAGGGGCAGGCGCGTCTCGTAGACGTCGTCCTCGACGGTCAGCGCCGTCGTGCCGAGCGCCGCTTCCCAGAAGCGCCCGAGTCGTACCGGATCCGTGGCGTCGATGCCGATGTTCTCCAGAAACATGGATTCAGTTTCGCCCGGCGCGGACCGCTCGGCTACTCGTTTTCACCGAGCACGTCCGCGCGAGCGCCGACGATGCGGTAGCCACGGGGGATGTCGGGGTCCTCGAGCAGGACGAGGACGTCTTCGCCGTCAGGAATCAGACTGACATCGGGATACCTGCCTTCCTCCGCAGGAAGCATCGTGGCGTTCCACGTCTCCCCCGCGTCCAAGCTCGCCCACACGCACGCCCCGACGCCGACCTCCGGGGCCTTCTCGTTCTCGGCGGCGGGCCGATCTATCCACCCGCCCGAGAGCATTGCACTACCGCCGAGGTCGAGAGGAAGTCCCCTGTCCTCGATATCGGTGGACCGATAGTTCTCGGAGATCGAGCCATCGGCTGCCACCGTGGCCACTGACCATCGGCTTCCCCAGCGGCTACGAACCATCGCGTTCCCCGCGACCACGGAGCTGCCGTAGAACGTCGAGCCGGCCGGCGCCCCGTCCACAGGGATGGGCGTCCAGCTCTGTCCCTGCAGAAGGAAGGTGCAGAGCCGCTGGGCATCGGATGCGTCGTACGAGGTACCGACCCCAATGATCTGACCGTCGACGACGGTGACGAACTGGACCCGCGCACCGTTGGCGGCCAGGTCCGGTACAGGGAACGCTGCGTCGAACGCCCCGACTCTCTCCCATGTGAGGCCGTCCTCGGAGCGGTAGACGACCGGCTCGATCTTCGACGCGGATCCGTCCCGCGGCACCCACGACGACAAGGGGAAGTAGTGGATCCCGTCCACACTGACGGCGTCGCCGATCTCGACGTTACCTTCGGGAATCTCGATGCCCGTAGGTTCCTGCCACGTGGTGCCATCGGTGCTCACGCGTACGTAGAGCGATGCGGCGTCGTCGGAAGACGGAGGAACGCCGGTGTAGAGCGTGATGCCGCCGCCGAGGTGATGGATGTATGCCTCACTGGGATCCTGCAGGCCGACGTCCGGGTCGTGCGGGCGAACGACCTCGTCGCCCTCGACACCGACGGGGAGCCGACCCTCGCGGTCCCCCCACGCGATTCTGCGGTCGTCGCGACGCAAGTACCCGGTATCCCAGGTGGACATGGCAACGATTCCGTCGGCGGAGCTGCCGGCCGAGAGCTGGAGCTCGCGCGTCGGGGCGTACGCGAGGCCCGCTGTGTAGCTCGGGTCGTCGCGCTTCTTCACGTACACGCACGCTTCGGTGCGCGCGATAGTGCCCTCCTCGTCGGCGACACAGCTGAAGATTCTCTCCGGCGAGTATGCGTCGACGTCGCTGATCGACCAGGCCCCGTCCGCCCCACGTCGAGCCGTGCGACAGTCGTCAGCGAAGTAGACGGCCAGCGAGATCGACGCATCGTCTGCTGCGACGACGGAGGATCCGAGTTCCAGGTCCGAGAAGTCCATCGGAGTCTCGGGGTCGAGATCGCCTCGAGTGTCGTGCTCGAATCCGTCGATGCCCCACGTCGGAAGGGGAATCTCCTCCTGCGCGAAGGACGATCCGTCTGTGCTCGACCAGGCGATCGGGCGACGGTACCTCTCCCCCTCCGCCCAGTCGGCGGGAATGAGATGGTCACCCATCACCACGAACGCGTCGCCCTGAACCTGCAGGTCCTCGGCGCCCGGACGCTGCGCCTTATCAGGCAGAGCCACAGGCTCGCTCCAGGTCGCACCGCCATCTGTCGAGGTGACGACGGCCGGTTCCCACGCCTCTGTTCCCACCTCGCGCATCACCAGGACGACGACGGTCTCCTCGATTCGCCGGACTGCTTCGGGCTGCCAGGTCTCACCATCGGGAACAGCGAGGGACTCCAGCTCCGTGACTCCCCCGTCCGCGGCTACCTCCCAGATCCGAATCCTGTGATCGCGAGGCAGGGCCATGACCAGCCCGCCGCCGACGACGGTGAAATCGGCATCGATGCCGTCGGCGAGCTCGACCGTCTCCCAGTCGGAGAGGTCGGTGGAGGTGCACATGGAATAGGCATAGACGTCCTCGATGATCCGACGCGAGTAGACCCTCACGCGTTCGCCGGATCCATCGACCCGAATCCCGGTGGCCGCGGGCTCCACGGGAACCTCGATTCCTTGCGGCTCGGCAATGGTCACGACGCTCACCTGAGCTTCGAGCGACTTCTCGCGGTGGACCAGCATGGCCAGCGGACGGTCGGCGGTCGGCGCGAGCCCCCATTCATTGATCCGGACGGGCTCCTCGGCGACGAGCTCCGAGGAGGTCGTCAGTGGCGCGAGGGTGACGCTCGCCCGAGGTTTCTCGACGAAGGGGAGCCAGCTCATATCCGCGTCGCACCCGGCGAGCGCGAACGGGGCGAGCAGGGCACTGGAGAGGAGGAGGGAACGACGGGTGGGGCGGAGCGGGGCTGAGAACGCAGGCACGCTGCCATCCAATCATCGCCGACCTCACAGATTGGGCAACTGTCCACAATCACCTGGACGTTAGCCCGACGGAAAATCACTCGCCCCTCATGGGTGTCCGCAATACCGTGGCCCCAGCTCCGGCCCGGAGCCCTGAGGGAAGGAGGAACTGATGGTTGTCGCCGTGCTGACCCCTGCCGTCCTTCCTACCCTCCAGGAGATCTGCCATGACCCCGTCCTTCGACCGGGACGACTTCTTCGCCAAGTCCCTTCTGACCGCCTACATCGCTGACCTCGACGAGGATCAGCGCTGGTCCACGTGGCCGGAGACCGCTCATACGCTGGATCGCGGCCCGCAGCCCTTCCCCGAGTGGGTCGTCCAGCACGACGGTGCGATCGACACCGAGCTGGGCATCCTCAAATCCGGCAAGGAGGCCGACGCCTTCCTGCTCGAGCGCGCCCTGCCCGAGGAGCACCGCACCGGCGCCGCCGGCGAGACGACCCTCATGGTCGCCAAGCGCTACCGCTCCCCCGAACACACCACATTCCACCGTTCCCACCAGTACACCGAGGGCCGTCGCACCAAGGATTCCCGCGAGGCCCGCGCCATCGCCAAGGGCACCGCGTTCGGCCGCCAGGTCGCGGCCGCGCAATGGGCCCGCACGGAGTTCGACGTGCTCGCCCGGCTGTGGTCCGCCGGCCTCCCGGTGCCCTTTCCCGTCCAGATCGTCGGCACGGAGGTGTGCATGGAGTTCATCGGCACCGATGACGAGCACGGCGCGGTCGCCGCCCCACGGTTGCAGGAGTGCCGGCCCACCCTCGAGGAAGCCGAACGCTGGGCGCGTCGGCTGCGAGACGTCGTGATCGACCTGGCCGAGCTGGGGCTGGTCCACGGCGACCTCTCCCCCTACAACGTCCTCGCCGACACCCGTCTCGCCGAGCCGGATCCGGTGGTGATCGACGTTCCGCAGGTCATCGACCTCGTCGCCAACCCGCACGGGAACGAGTTCCTGCGGCGGGACTGCGAGAACATGTGCACCTGGCTGCGAGCGCACGGAGCGCCGGCATCGGCCGCTGACCCGCAGGAGTGGTTCGAGGCCGCACAGCGCCGAGGAGGGCGACGATGATCAATGAGGACCGCCTGCGACGGGTCGCCGACGAGGTGACAGGAGTGCCCGGGATCGAGGCGGTCGTGCTCGGTGGCAGCCGCGCCCGCGGCACCCACCATGCCGGCTCCGACGTGGACCTCGGGCTCTATTACGAGGCGGCGACCCTCGATGTCGCGGCGCTGACCAGGGCGGCCCGTGGGGTCGTCGGCGCACCGGTCCAGGTCGCGGGGCCCGGTGGCTGGGGGCCGTGGGTGGACGGCGGCGCGTGGCTCGAGGTCGATGGGACGGCCGTCGACCTGATCCTGCGTGACGTGGAACGGGTGCGCGAGCAGCGTGACCGGGCGATCCGCGGCGAGATCGGATTCCACTGGCAGCTCGGCCATCCCCTGGGTTTCCTCGACGTCACCTATGCGGCGGAGATCGCCACCTGCCGCCCGTTGGCCGACCCCCGGCGCCTTGTGCCGCAACTGCGGGCGGGCCTGGACCCGTATCCTGCGCCGCTGCGGAAAGCGCTGCGAGAGAACCTGAGCAGTGCGAAGTTCCTCATGGGCGGTGTCGCAAAGGCGACCTCGCGCGGCGACGTCGGATACGTCCAGCTGTGCTGCGCCACCGCACTGATGTGGTGCGCTCTGTCCTGGCACGGAGAGGCCGACGTGTGGGTCACCAACGAGAAGGGTCTGATCCCGGCCGTCGCCTGGCTCCCACTGGACACGGGCGGCTTCGCGGAGAAGGCCAGTGCCGCGTTGGCTGCGATCGGCGCGGATCTCTCGGCCGACGGGCTCGCAGCGGCGGTCCGCGACGTGTCCGCGCTGGTCTCCGACACGCGCGAGACGCTGGCCGTGTCGGCCTGAGGCCCTCGGTCAGCTCCGGCCGAAGGGCCACCAGCGCCGGCGGGGCCGCGGCTTCTCCTCGGTCTCCGTCGGCTCCGGGGCCGGTCGGGCCGCGGCCGCGGCCTCGCGCAGCTCCCGCCAGCGCTTCGCGGCGTCCTCCGGGTACATCTCGGGCGCGATGGTGCGCTGCAGGGGATTCGCGCGCCGGTCGTCGTGGACGCGGCGCGTGTAGTCCTCGGCGTACTCGCGGGCGGCCTCCTCGGTGGGGAGCTCGGCGAGGGTCTCCTCGCGTCGTTCGAACTCTCGGCGCAGCAGCATGACCACCGGCAGCAGTGCGTCGCGGTCGATGTCCCCGTCCTGGACGCGCTGCCTGATCCACCAGTCCGGGTCGTGGGTGTCCGGCAGGTTCAGCGGCTTGCCGGCGCCGGGCAGGTCGTCGAAATCCCCACGGGCACGCGCCTGTTCGAGCGCGGATTCGACGCGGGCGACGTCTGGGGCCATCGGCGGCCGGCGGGGTCCGTCGGTCTCGCTCGTCATCCCTCGCCCTCCTCGACCAGCGAGGCCAGACGGTCGAGGGAGGCGCGCAACGAGTCCGCGGTGACGCCCTGCGCCGTGGACACGCGGTGCGGATCGCGCATGTCCGTCCAGTCGTAGGTGTGGATGACGCGCGTGCGATGCTCATCCACCGGCTCGAGGGACAGGGCCCAGATATGCCCTGGTGGATGTGTGCCCTCCTCGGCCGGCTTCCATGCGATCTCGCGGCCTTGCTCGAAGGCGACGACGTGGTTCTCGCGCACGGAGTCGATCGTCAGTCTGGTGCGGAACACGTCGCCGACGCCGCGCACGCGCTGGCCGTCCGCGGCCTCGGCGAGGTTGTCGTTGGCGTCCCAGCGGGGCTGCTGGGCCGGATCGGCGATCAGCTCGAAGAGCACGCTCGCGGGCGCCGCGATCACGCGTGAGACGCTGACGACGCGGTCTGCCTCTGCCCTGCCCTGGGTCATGTCCCTATCGTGCCACCTCAGAGCTGCGGGCGTCCCTGCAGGGCGATCTCGCGGTAGGCGACCTGGTACCCGAGCTTCTCGTTGATGGCGATCATCCACGGGTTCACGTGCGAGTTCCACGTGACCAGCGCCCGCACCTGCGGGGCGCGCTCGCGCAGCTGACGGTGGGTGGCGACCTTGAGCGCCAGTCCCAGTCGGTGCCCGCGATGCTCGGGCATCACCAGGGTGTTCTCCTGCCATGCCACGGTGGTGCGCGGGGACCGTTGGACGTGGATCTCGGAGTTGCCGACGAAGCTGCCGTCCGGGGCGACGGCGACCGCCAGGATCGGCCGCACCCCGATCTCGCGCAGCCGTTTCTCGATGATGCGGATCCGCTCCGGTGTGTACTCCGGCGCCTCATGCTCGACGTCCTCGTCCGGCTCGTCGAGCTCGAGCTGCCGCAGCAGCACCCCGTAGGCCTCGAGGTGTTGCTCGGGCACGCCCTCGTCCCACAGCTCGACCCCGTAGTCGCCCAGTTTCTCCTCGGCCTCCGCCTGCAGCCGGTCCAACAGCTGCTCCTCCAGGGGCAGGGCGAGGGTGCGGCAGACGGCGACGTTCTTGCGCGTGATGCCCAACCGCGCGGCCAGGCGGTTGACCGGCTGGGCGGGGTCGTCGACATCCCCGTCGGCCGGGATCTCCCCGTAGGCCTCCACCAGGCTGCGCCCGGACTCCCGGATCGCGGGGATCAGCGCCTCCTCGAGCAGGGCCGTGGCGACGCCGTGACCGCGGAAGGCGGGGTGCACGGCGACGGCGACGGAGATCGTCTCGAGGTTCTCCTGCTGCGGCAGGTAGACCGAGGCACGGCCGACGATCGTCTCGCCACCCTCCATCAGCTCGGTCACGGCGACCCAGCGCCGGGTGCGGTAGTACGGGGAGTCCTGCAGCGAGGCCCTGCGCTGCTGGACCGTGAACGCCTCGCTGCCGCCGTAGTTGGCCTCGTCCAGCGCTTCGTCCAGAGCGTTGTACTGGACGAGGTCGACGTGGGAGAGAGCCTCCAGGGGCCGGATCGAGAAGCGCATGGAGAAAAGTGGACCACACGCGATCCGTGCAGGTCGACGTAAATTCTCAGCGGACGCGGACCATCCGGATGATGCCCGTCACCACGGCGATCACCGTCACCACCAGACCGACCACGAGCGCCGGCCGGCCGGCACCTCCGGTGACGGACAGAATGATGCCGAGGTAGATCGACTGGAGTCCCAGAAGGATCACGACGAGAAGCCGTTCACCCTCGCGATAGAGGCGCTGAGCGTTCTGCTCGGTCACCGCTATCGGATAGTTCAGCAGCCGAGGCCGCGTCGAGAGCCAGGCGATGAGCGCGGACAGCACGATCATCACGCCGGCGAGCACCAGCACGCTCACCTTGCTGCCGTGCTCATCAGGGTTGCCCTGGGCCCCGAAGTGCGTCGGGACCGTATCCGGGAGGGAGGGATAACGGACCAGGACCCAGCCGGTCAATGCCGCGGTGATCAGCAGTGCGACGCCGCGCAGGACCCGCACTGCCGCCCCGGCGGCCTCGGTCCGTGCCGGCCGCGGGGACGTCACGCGAGCTGCACCCCGGCCTCCGCGAGCTCCGCCTCGAGCTGCTCGTTGCCGGCGGGGTGCACGGCGGCGGTGAGACGGCGCAGGACCCGCACCGGGGCGCCGGTGGCGACCGCACCGAGGGCGGTGGCGCGCACGCAGAAGTCGTAGGCCAGGCCCACCACGTCGACCTGATCCCAGTCGCCGGATCCGATCAGCTGCTGCACACTCTCCTCGGTCCCGACGGTGGCGCCCTCGAGGGCGCTGTAGGAGGGGATGCCGTACCCCTTGCGGGCGATCTCGATGCGGCCCACGTCAGCGACCAGTGCCTCGATCTCGGGATGGAACTCGGCACCGCGGGTGCCGGCCACGCAGTGCACGGGCCAGGTCTCGGAGAAGTCGGGCTCGGCCGGCGGGGTCGCGAAGTGGCCGCCGTTGTCGGTGTCGCCGCGGTGCCAGTCCTGGGTGGCGAGGATCCGGTCGTAGTCGGCGGCGTGCTCGCGCACGAACTCGGCAGTCCGGGCCGCGACGGCCGAGCCGCCGTCCACGGCGAGCGCGCCGCCCTCGCAGAAGTCGTTCTGGACGTCGACGATGATCAGCAGTCTCCGGCTCATGCGGCCCAGCCTGGCACAATCGCCGCATGTCCGCGCCGCTTCCCCGCCCGACCGTCGGCCCTCCCTCGCCCACCGCGCTGTCGAGGCTGCTCTCGCCGCTGGACCTGGGGCGTTTCGAGGTGCGCAACCGGATCGTCATGGGGTCCATGCACGTCGGCCTCGAGGATCAGCCGCGGGAGGCGAAGAAGCTTGCGGCCTACCTCGGCGAGCGCGCCCGGGGCGGAGCGGGACTGATCGTCACCGGCGGCTACTCCCCGGACCGCACCGGCCGGCTCACGCCGCGCGGCGCCCAGGCCGACGCCCGCACGCTGCGGGCCCACGATGTCATCACCCGCGAGGTCCATGAGGCCGACGGGCGGATCATCCTGCAGCTGCTACACGCGGGCCGGTACGCCTTCCATCCGCTGGCGGCCTCCGCCCACGCCGGCCGCTCCCCCATCTCCCCGTTCCGCTCGCGCCGCCTGACCCGCCGCGGCGTCGGCCGCACCGTGGAGCACTTCGCCGCCGCCGCCCACCGGGCGGTCGAGGCCGGGTACGACGGGGTCGAGATCATGGGCTCGGAGGGATACCTGCTGAACCAGTTCCTGGTCCCCGCCACGAATCGGCGCCGCGACCGCTGGGGCCGTGGGCCCGAGGGCCGACGGGCACTGCCGCTGGCGATCGCGGCCGCGGTGCGCGAGGCGATCGGGGACGACGCCCTGCTCAGCTACCGCATCTCGCTGCTGGACCTGGTGCCGGACGGGCAGACGTGGGAGGAGACCGTCGCCCTGGCCCGTGGCCTGACCGAGCGCGGCGTGGATGTGCTCTCGACCGGCATCGGCTGGCACGAGGCCCGCGTGCCCACCGTCGTCACCTCGGTCCCGCGGGCCGCCTTCGCCGAGCAGACCGGGATGCTGCGCGAGGCGGTCGACGCGCCCGTGATCGCCTCGAACCGGATCCACGACCCGGCGGTCGCCGAGCGCGTGCTGGCCGAGGGCCGGGCGGACCTGATCTCCATGGCGCGGCCGCTGCTCGCCGATCCGCAGCTGCCGGCGAAGCTGGCCGACGGCCGCGCCTCGCAGGTGGTCGCCTGCATCTCCTGCAACCAGGCCTGCCTGGACAAGGTGTTCGAGGGCAAGCGGGCCAGCTGCCTGGTCAACCCGCGCGCCGGCCACGAGACCGAGCTGGAGCTGACTCCGGTGATCCAGCGCCGCGCCCGCAAGGTGGCCGTCGTCGGCGCCGGGCCCGCCGGGCTCGAGGCGGCCGTGACCGCCGCCCAGCGCGGCCATGTGGTCACCCTGTTCGAGGCCACCGAGGAGATCGGCGGGCAGCTGCGACTGGCCGCCCGCATCCCCGGCAAGGAGGACTACGCCCAGGCCCTGCAGTCCTGGCGGATGCGGCTGGCCGCGGCCGGCGTGGGGATCCGGCTCGGGACCCGGCCGTCGGCCCGGGACCTGACGGGCTTCCACGATGTCGTCGTCGCCACCGGGGTCGAGCCGCGCGTGGTGGACCTGCCCGGCTTCGCCCCGGGCAGCTCCGAGGGCGGGCCGGACGTGGTCAGCTACGCCGATCTGCTCGAGGGCCGCGCCGAGGCCGGCGAGCGGGTCGCGATCATCGGTGCCGGCGGTATCGGCGTGGACGTCGCGGAGTTCCTCTCCTCCCCGCGCCCGTCGCCGACGCTGGATGCTGCGGCATGGAAAGCGCATTGGGGCATCGTCGATCCCGATCAGCAGCGCGGAGGGGTGGTGCCGCGCCGGCGCGACGGAGACGGTGATCCGGCCGACGGGCGGCTGGCCCGCGAGATCCACCTGCTCCAGCGCAAGCAGACCCGGATCGGGGCGAGCCTGGGGCGGACGACCGGCTGGGTCCACCGCGCCGAGCTGCGCCGGGCCGGGGTGATCCAGCATCGCGGCGTCTCCTACCGGCGGATCGATGCCGACGGGCTGCACCTCGTGGAGGACGGCGAGGAGCAGGTCCTGGAGGTGGACACCGTGGTGGTCTGCGCGGGGCAGATCAGCGTGGACGAGTTGGCCGGCGAGGTCCGCGAGGCCCGGCGGGGTCGCACGCCGCGGGTCCACGTGATCGGCGGGGCCGACCTCGCCGTCGAGCTCGACGCGGAGCGCGCCATCCGCCAGGCGGTCGAGGTCGCGGTGGCCATCTGAGGGGATCGCGCATCTGAGGGGATACTGGCCACATGAACCCTCCCAGCACCCTCACGCCGTACGACGAGGAACTGCTCGCCCGCGCCGTCGACCTGGCGAGCGCGAACGTCGCTTCCGGAGGCGGCCCCTTCGGAGCGGTGGTCCGCACCGCCGACGGCCGCCTCGTCGACGGCACGAACCGGGTGACCGCGACGCTCGATCCCACCGCGCACGCCGAGGTGATGGCGATCCGGGCCGCCTGCCAGGAGCTCGGCACGTTCGAGCTGACCGGCGCGGTGCTCTACGCGAGCTGCGAGCCGTGCCCGATGTGCCTGGCCTCGGCGCTGTGGGCCCGCGTGGACCGGGTCGTGTTCGCCGCCGATCGGGCCGACGCCGCTCGCGCGGGCTTCGATGACGCCGCGTTCTACGAGTTCTTCGAATCGCCCGGCCACCGCGCCCTGCTGCCGACGGAGCAGAGCCGTCCCGCGCAGGCGCTCGAGCCGTTCGAAGCGTGGCAAGCACTCGAGGACCGCACCGAGTACTGAGGCTAGGTCTCGGGGTCACGAAGTCTCGGGCTCCGGGGACGCCGACGCCCTGGTCTCGGGGTGCTGAGGTCGCGATCAGCTCGCCTGGGCGCCCTCGAGCACTTCGCGGGCGATCGGGCCGGCGGTGACCGAGCCGTAGCTGCCGTCCTCGACGAAGGCGGCGACGACCAGGTCGCCCTGGGCGACGATGACCCACGAGTGCAGCGCCAGATCACCGTTCTCGTCGGTGTACTCGGCCGTGCCCGTCTTGCCGATGACCGGGTCGCCGGGCATGTCCGCGAAGTCGTCGAGGCTGCCGTCGGTGACGACGCCGCGCAGCAGTTCCTGCATCTGGGACGTCTCGTCCTCGGTCAGCGGAGTCGGCACCTCGGCCGGGGCGGAGTCGTCGTCGGCGAGGATGCGGGGGCTGACGGTACTGCCGTTCTGTACGCTGGCCAGCACGGTCGCCATCGCCAGCGGCGAGGTCAGCACGCGGCCCTGGCCCATCATCGCGGCGGCGTGCTCGGTGCCGGTGTCCTCCGGGTCGATCGAGCCCATGAACGCCTCCAGGCCGTCGGGGGCCTCCTGGCCGATGCCGAGGGTGGTCGCGGCGTCGGCCAGCGAGCTCTGGTCGACGGTGTCGTACTGCAGCAGCATCGCCGTGTTGCAGGAGTGGGCGATCGCCTGGCGCAGCGGCATCGACCCGAACAGGTCCGGCGAGAGCGAGTCGGCGTTCTTGAAGCTGCGGCCCTCCACGGTGGCCGTCTCGGGGCACTCGACGGTGGAGTCCGGGGTGAGCCCGGCGCGCAGCAGCGACAGGGCGGTGACCGTCTTGAACGTCGATCCGGGCGCGTACTGGCCCACCAGGCCGATCGGGTATTCCTGGCCCGTCGGGCCCAGCGCGGAGGCGAGGACGTCCCCGGTCGAGGGCTGCATCGCGATCACCGCGCTGGGGGCGTCCTCGTCGGCGATGGCGTCGGTGGCCAGGCGCTGCAGGTCATCGTCCAGCGTGGTGGCCACGTCGGTGCCGTCGGTCGGTTCGACCGTGTGCAGGGAGCGCTCGCTGCCCGTCTCGGAGTCGACGGCGACGACGTCCACGCCGGGTGTGCCGACCAGTTCGTCGTGGCGAGCGGAGACGACGCCGCCGGTGGCCACGTAGTCGCCGGCCTCGATCTCCCCGTCGGAGCCGTCGATGTCCTCCTTGGTGGCCTCCCGCAGGGAACCGAGCACGCCCGGGGCGTAGTCGCGCTCGGCCGCCAGCGGCTGGCTCTGCTCGAGGGCGCGATAGCCGGTGATGTCCTCCGCCTCGCCGAGGGGGTAGTTCCCCTCGTCCTCGGCGCGGATGGTCAGTGCGGGCACGAAGGCGTCGTCCCCGTAGTCGGCGACCTTCTGGGCGTAGTTGTCGGCGTTGATGCCGAGCAGTCCGGCGAGGTCCCGCGCGGTGGCCTCCGGGTCCGCGCCGTCCAGGAGCGTCTTGTCCAGGCCGAGCACGCGGACGTCGCGGGGACCGTAGAGGTCGGTGCCCTCGCGGTCGGTGACGGTGCCCATGGTCGGCTGGAGGGTCTTCGCCTCCAGGTGCTCGGTGGCGGTCAGGCCCGGGGCATACGTCTCCGGGCTGAGGTCCGCGGCCCAGCCCTCGCCGGTGCGCTCGAGGGTGGCCTCGGTGGTGTAGCTCCAGGTCCCGGCCTCGTGCGGGAGTGTCCAGGTCCACTCCAGGGTGGCGGTGCGGGTCCCGTCCTCGGCGGTGCCGGGATCGGTGAGCTCGACCTGCGGCGGGGCGTCGGTGGCCTCCAGCAGCGGCCCGAGGATGCGCTCGTGCTCCTCCGCGGCGGCGGCCGGGTCATCGCCGGTCAGCGGGACGTCGGCGAAGTCGCCCGCGGGCAGCGCCGCGGCCAGGGCGCGCGCCTCGTCCTCGCCGCTGCCGAAGCGGTCGCGCCACAGGATGACGGCGAGCACGAGGGCTGCGATCACGGCGACGGCGAGGGCGATGAGCAGCGGCGCCCGGCGGCGGGAGCGGGCAGGTGAGGCGTCCATGGTCGTATCGTCCAGCTTCCGGCGCCGTCCGTCCACACGGGCCACGCCGCGGACACTGCGCCGCCTACACTCACCCCATGGCCCGCGTCCTGCACACCGCCCAGGCGCTCGTCGACGTCGTCGTCGAGGTGGACGAGCTGCCCCCGCGCGGCGGCAACGCCAACGCCCGCAGCGAGCACCACTACGCCGGGGGCGCGGTGACCACGCTGGTCGCCGCCGCTCGCACCGGTGCCGAGGCGGTCCACGGCGGCGCGCACGGCGTCGGCCCCCATGGCGACCTGATCCGCCGGGCACTGGCGGCCGACGCGGTGGCGCTGTCCGACGAGCCGCGCCGGAGCCAGGACACCGGCCACTGCCTGGTGCTGCTGGAACCGTCGGCCGAACGCACCTTCGTGACCGTCTACGGCGCGGAGCGGGAGATCACCGCGCAGTCGCTGGGGACGCTCGCGCCAAGGCCGGGCGACCTGCTGTGCCTGTCGGGGTACAGCCTGTTCGAGCCCACTCGGGAACCGCTGCTGGAGTTCCTGGAGACCGTGCCCGCGGGCGTGGAGGTGGTGCTGGATCCCGGCGCGCCGTTTTCGACGTTCCCGCGCGAGGTGCAAGAGCGCGTGCTCGCGCGCACCACTGTGTGGACGTCCAACGCCGAGGAGGCCCGGGCGCTGACCGGGCTCGACGCCCTGGAGGACACCCCGGAGGCGCTGCGGCGGCGCATCGGCTCGCAGTGCGTCGTGGTGGTGCGGGACGGCGCGCGCGGCTGCATCGTCTTCCACCACGGCCGGGGCACCGAGATCCCCGCCTTCCCCCGCACCCCCGTCGACACCAACGGCGCCGGCGACACCCACACCGGGGTGCTGCTGGCCGAGCGTGCCTGCGGCGCCGACTGGGAGTCCGCCGCCACCCGCGCGAACGCCGCCGCCGCGATCGCCGTGACCCGGAGGGGACCGCAGAGCGCCCCCACCCGGGACGAGGTCGACGCGTTCCTGTCCTGAGCCCCGCCCGCCTACGATGATCCGATGGGCACCCTCGACGCGTCGACGTTCCACGACTTCCGGGCGCGGACCATCGACGGCGAATGCCGTGAGATGAGCGAGTACCGCGGGCAGCTGGTGCTGGTGGTCAACACCGCCACCGAGTGCGCCTTCACCCCGCAGCTGCAGGGCCTGCAGTGCCTCCACGACCGCTTCGGCGAGCACGGCTTCACGGTCCTCGGCTTCCCCTCGGACCAGTTCCACCAGGACCCCGGCACCGATGCGGAGACCCGGGAGTTCTGCACCTCCACCTACGACGTCAGCTTCCCGCTGTTCTCCAAGGTCGACGTCAACGGCCCCGACGCGCACCCGCTGTGGCAGTGGATCCGCCAGCAGAAGGCGGGCGTGATGGGCGGCCGGATCGCCTGGAACTTCACGAAGTTCCTCGTCGCCCCCGACGGCAGCGTGCTGCGCCGCTACGCCCCGCCGGTGCCGCCGGTGCGCATCGCCCGGCGGATCGAGATGGAGCTCGGCCTGCGCTGAGGCACGGTGCGAACGCCCAGGTTGGTAACCTGGGCCACAACACCATCCCTCGTGAAAGGGGAACCCATGGAAGGCGTCATCATCTTCCTCGTCCTGGCCGTCGGCGTCATCATCGCCCTGGCCATCATCGCGGCGCTGCTGTTCGGCGGCCTGCGCACCTCGTTGATGTTCACGGTGCACTCCCGTGAAGCGGTCATCGTCGAGCGCTTCGGGAAGTTCCGCCGAGTCGCGCACGCCGGTCTGAACTTCAAGGCGCCCTTCATCGACAACATCACCAAGCCGATCTCGCTGCGCGTCCAGCAGCTCGAGGTCAACATCGAGTCCAAGACCAAGGACAACGTGTTCGTCACCGTCCCGGTGGCGGTGCAGTACGTGATCAAGGAAGAACAGGTCGTCGACGCGTACTACAAGCTGTCCAACCCCGAGGCGCAGATCCGCTCCTACGTGTTCGACACCGTGCGCTCGGCCCTGTCCAGCCTCGAGCTGGACGCCGCGTTCGAGTCGAAGGACGACATCGCCTACAGCGTCGAACAGACCCTGTCGGCCCGCATGCAGGAGTTCGGCTTCAACATCATCAACACCCTGGTCCAGGACATCTCCCCGGACCAGCGGGTGCGCGATTCGATGAACTCCATCAACGCCGCCCAGCGCGACCGGGTCGCCGCGCAGTCCCTGGCCGAGGCCGACAAGATCAAGCGCGTCACCCAGGCCCAGGCCGAGGCCGAGTCCAAGCGCCTCCAGGGTGAGGGCGTGGCCGGCCAGCGCAAGGCGATCGCCCTCGGTATCGCCGAGCAGTACGAGATGCTGCGCAAGGTGGGCATCGAGAACTCGGCCGAGCAGCTGCTGCTGATGACCCAGTACTTCGACACCATGCAGGACGTGGCCCGCAACGGCCGTTCCAACGTGCTCTACCTGCCCTCGAACCCGGGCGCGGTGGGCAACATGGGCGAGGAGATCCGCACCGCGATGCTGCAGTCCCAGGCCGCGGCGCAGGCCGATCAGGACGCCGATGTCGCCGACGCCGCGAACCGCGAGCGGATCTCGGCCGATCAGCTGCGCGAGCAGGAGCAGGCCCGCGCCGAACGTGCTCGCAGCGAGGCCGAGCGCCGCGCCCGCGAGGCCCAGAACCAGGCTCGCCGCGCGGCCGAGCAGGCGCAGGACTCCGGCTACCCCGGTGGCGACCAGCCGCCGTGGGCGCACCCGGGGTCCGCGAACCAGGGCTGACCCACTCGCCGGCCGGGCCCGGGACGCTGCATGCGTCCCGGGCCCTGCTGTGTCCGGGCCGTGTTGCGCGGGCCGTGCTGCGTCCGGGCCCTCCGTCGAAAGTCGAGGCCGGCCGGTGCCGGATGCCGACTGCCGACGGTCCGCGCCGCACCCGTCGGCAGATGACTCGCGCGCCTGGGGGCGATGAGATGCAGGCATGACCGCTCCCGCTGCTGAGACCACGACCCCTCCCCTCGACTCCTCCCCGGCCGACGGCGGCGACTACTCGGCCGAGAAGCGCATCGGCCGGCTCGCCGTCATCATGCTGGGCTGGTGGGCGCACGGCGGCGTGCGCTTCCTGCTGGCCGCCGCGATGCTGTACTACGGCTTCGCGAAGCTGGTCCTGGGCCAGTTCGGCGTCGCGGACGCGGGCGGCGCCCTCATCGCCCAGGGCGAGATGAGCCCGATGGGGATGCTGTGGCGGATGGTCGCCTTCTCCCCGCTGTTCCAGGTCCTGGCCGGGCTCGCCGAGTTCGGCGCCGCCATCGCCCTGCTGTGGCGCCGCTCCGTGCCGCTGGGTGCCGTCATCGCCGCCGGTTCGATGGCCCTGGTGTTCGTGCTGAACCTCGGCTACGACGTGCCGGTCAAGCAGATCTCGCTGGCACTGCTGATCATGGCGCTGATCGTGCTGATCCCCTGGATGCCGCGGCTGACCCGGGCTTTCGTCGGGCGTGGGGAGATCCCGCGCGGCCCCCTGCCGACCCTGGTCCCGTGGCGTCCCCTGGCCCGGGTCACCGACGTCTTGGGACCGATCGCCGCTCTCGGTCTGGTGGCGCTGATCGGGTACGGGGTGAGCCAGATGTATCCCGAGCGCACCACCGACGAGTCCGCGCCGGCCGGGGTGTGGAGCGTCCAGGAGGACACCGCCGAGCCCGCCGCCCAGCTCGCCGATGACGACCGCTGGAGCCGGGTGGCCTTCGGCTCGACGCTGTACGGGGACGCCGCCCAGGCCCAGCTGCGACTGGCCAGCGGCGACCTTTTGACCGGTCAGTACCGGCGCACCGGGGACTCCGCCGTCGAGCTCGAGCTGCGGCCGCTGCGGGAGGCCGGCCAGTCGGTGGCCGACTATGCGGACACCGAGCCCCGGACCCTCACCCTGGCTGTCGAGGAGCGGGCCGACGGGACGCTGCACGTCACCGGCGACGGCGTGGACCTCGTGCTCGCCCCGGATCCCTCCGGGTCGATGCTGTACGACCGCGGCTTCAGCTGGGGCATCCGCGCGGACGACCCGTTCAACCGGTGAGCACCGACCGCTGATCGGCCCCGGCCGGGTCGCGCGCTGAACCGTCGGCCCGCTCCTCTACTGTGGAACCGCACGCGCCGGCCCGGGCGTGCGAGGAGCCGAGGAGCAGGAAGCCCAGATGCAGATCGAGTTCGGCTGGTCCCTGGACAACGCCGCCTGGGCGGACGGCTCGGCGGCGACGGGGACGGTGCGGATGGGGCCGCGCTCACTGGTCCATCTGCTGCAGACGCGGCTCGCGCTGACCCGCCCGGACGTCCACCCGGCGGTGCGCATCGCGCAGTACTCCCGGGCGATCGCCGCCGCCGATCACCCCTGGCCGCGCGCCTCCTTCGCCGCGGACCCGTGGGCGACCTCGGCGACCCTGCTGACCTGGCGGGACGCCGCCGTGGTGGCCGGGGCCGAGCTCCGGGGCCATTCTGAACTGCCTGCGCGCATCGATGCCCTGCGCAGCATCGAGGAGCAGATCCGCGGGGCCGACGGGTCCGCGAGCGGGGGCCCCGCTCTCGCCCTCTCCCCCGGTGCGTCCGACGATCTGCGCGAGCTCGTCGACCTGCTCGAGTCCGTGGTGGCGAGCGGGTCGCCGTGGCCGCTGGGCATCGAGATCATCCGCTGCCACGAGGATCCGCAGCGGCTGCCCGGGCTGTGGGGACGCCTGCTGATGCTGCTGGAAGCCGCGGGCGTCGCCCTGGTGCGGCCGGCCCCCGGTTCCGGTGCCGGCGACGCGGGCCGGCCGGAGCTGGTCATCGTCGAGGCGGAGGACGAGTGGGCGGCCGCCGAGACCGCCGCCCGGTACCTCGCCGGCCGCGCGGCCGAGCCCGCTCCCGTCGGCAGCGCCCCGTCGCTGCAGGTCCTCGCCACCGCGGACACCGTCCTCCTGGACCAGGAGCTGCATCGTCGCGGCCAGGCGGCCCTCGGGGTCGCCGAGCCGTCGGCCGATCGCACCGCGCTGCAGATCCTCCCCCTCTACCTCTCGATCGCCATCGCCCCCGTGGACGTGCAGCAGCTCGCGGCCTTCCTCGATCTGCGGGTGCTCGATGCGCCCGAGGACGATCGCGACCCCGTCGGCCTCGTCCCGCGGCCCGTGCGACGCGGCTTCCTGGACGCGATCGCCCAGGAGCCCGGCACCGGCGGCCCCGCCTGGAACGCCGTGCTCCAGCAGCTCGCCGCCGACGTCCAGGGGGCCGGCCCCGAGGAGCGGCCCCGGGCCGAGACCGCCCTGGCCACCGCGCAGTCGCTCTCCGACCTGGTCACCTCGCCCCTGCAGCCCGAGACGCTGACCCCGGCCCGGCTGCGCGAGGCGACTGCGTGGCTTCAGACGCGGCTGCGCAGCCTCGGCCAGGGCGATGCCGGACTGCTGCGTGCCTCGGCGCATCTCGCGGTCTTCCACGACGTGCTAGACACGCTCCCCGCCGGCCACGTCCTGGGCCGCCGGGAACTCGCCCAGATCCTCGAGGCCGCCGGCGGCCGCGCCGCCTCCCCCTTCGCCCGGCCGGAGGCCACCGCCGCGTGGCGCACCTGCACCCGGCCCTCCCAGCTGCTCCCGCGCGGCGGGGACGTGCTGTGGTGGGGAGCCGACCGCCACGATGCCGCCACCGGCGTGACCTGGGACGACGCCGAGGTAGGCGCGCTGGTGGAGCTGGGGGCGCGCATCCTGGACCCGGCCCACGTGGCCGCCCTGGAGACCGAGGCCGGCCTGCGCGGGCTCTCCGGCGCCGACCGCCTCATCGTCGTGCGCACCCGTACCCGCGCGCAGAAGGCCACCGCCCCGGCCTCCCTCCTCGCCCACCTCGCGGCGGAGCGGGCCGGGGTCGGCGAGGATGTCGCCGCGGTGCTGTCCCGCCACACCCACGCGCCCGCCGATGCCATCGGCCACGGGGTCTGGGAACTCGCCGGGGCGCGCCGCGAGCTCAGCATGCCCGCCCGGACCCGGCCCCCGCAGCTGCCCGGGACGCTGACCAAGCACGCCGGCCCCGCGCCGCACCTGCTGCCGCGCTCCCTGTCGTACTCCCAGGCGGAGAACCTGCTGGGCTGCCGGCAGAAATGGACCTACCGCTCCGGGCTGGGGATCCGCCCCGCCTCGGTCTCCAGCGTGCCCACCGGCAACCAGATGATCGGCACCCTGGTGCACGCGGTGGTCGAGGATCTCGTGGACACCGCCCGAGCCGCGGGCCGGATGGGCCCGCCCACCGGCGAGGAGATCGGCGCCGCATTCGACGCCAAGGTCCCCCAGCTCGCCTCGGAGCTGCTGCTGCCCGGCCGCGAGGTCGAGCTGACCACCACCCGCGAGAACGCCGTCACCTCCCTGCAGGAGTTCTTCGCCCGGCTGGTCGAGGCGGGGCTGACCATCACGTCGGTCGAGTCGAGATTCGAGGAGACCCTCACCCTGCATCTGCGCAGCGGTGACGTGGACGTCCCGTTCACGGGCTTCCGCGACGTGGTCGCCGAGGACTCCGCGGGCCGGCCCACGGTGATCGACCTGAAGTGGACGGCCGCCGCCACCAAGTACCCCGACCTGTTCGAGACCGGCGAAGCGCTGCAGCTGGCCTCCTACGCCTGGTCGCTGCACCGCCAGGACGCCGAGGTCGGCTACTACCTGCTCAAGCAGGGCGAGTTCGTCTCCGCCAACCCGGCGCTGGATCCCCACGGCCGGCCGACGCTCGACATCGACGCCGCCTGGTCCACGACGACGACCGGCATCACCGAGGCGCTGGACGCGATCCGCGATGGCGAGGTCGACGCCGCCTCCGGACAGATCCTGCTCGATGCCGGCCAGGATCTCGCCACCGCGCGCACGACCGCCAAGAAGACCTACGAGAAGGCCCGGGAGGCGGCCCGCGCCGACGGTGGGATCGTGGTCGACGCCCGCTGCGACTTCTGCGATTTCGCCCTGCTGTGCGGGCTGAGAGGCGACGACTCATGAGCTTCACCCTGATCAATGCCTCCGCCGGCTCCGGCAAGACGTACACGCTGACCCGCGAGCTCGCCCAGCGGATCGCCGCGGGCCTGGATCCCTCCCAGATCATCGCGACCACCTTCACCGTCAAGGCGGCCGACGAGCTCGCCCAGCGCGTGCGCTCCACCCTGCTGGACCGGGGCCAGATCGAGGCGGCGCGCGGCATCGACAGCGCCCTGCTGGGCACGGTGAACTCGGTGGCCGGCCGCCTCGTGACGGAGTACGCGCTGGACGCCGGGATCTCCCCGGACGTCGAGGTCCTGGACCAGACCACGCAGAAGGCCGCGTTCTCCGCCGCCATCGCCCGCACGGCCGCCGTGGCCGGGGCCCGCTGGGCGGCGATGCTCGCGCGCACCGAGCACGACGGCGACGAGAACGACACCGGGTTCGGGGTGCGCAAGCAGGCCTGGCGCGGCCGGGTGAAGGACGTCGCCGACGCCGCCCGCACCAACCTCCTCGGCGCCGAGGAGCTGCGCGCCGCCGCCCCGGCCTCGTGGGAGGAGTTCCGGGCCTCGGCCGGGCTGCCGGAGCCCGGCGAGGACCTGCGCTCTCGCTGGCTGCACCGGCTGGGGCAGTGCCTGGAGGACCTCGAGGCGGACCTGACCGCCTCCGTCGGCCCCGACGGCGAGCCCGTGCGCGGCGGGCCCATCGCAGCGCGCAGCGTCCCCGGGGCCCGCAGCGACCTCGAGGCGCTGCGGACGCTGCAGCGCCGGCTCGCCGATCAGGGCCGGGCCCCGTGGTCGAGCTGGCTGAAGCTCGCCCGCGGCGCCGAGACCGATGCGAAGGGGAAGTCCCGCGGAGCCTTCCGCGCGCCGGCGAACCAGGCGCTGATGCCGCTGTCGATCGAGATCTCGGAGACCTTCGCCCAGAACCCTGCCTGGCAGCAGGACCTCCGGGATCTGATCACGCTGATCCTGGAGACCGCGGCGGAGTCCCTGGAGGCCTACGAGGACTACAAGCGCGAGCTGGGCCTGATCGACTTCATCGACCAGGAGGTGCGCGCCCTGCGCCTGCTCCAGGAGTCCCCGCGCGTGCGCGCCTCCGTCGCCTCGAGGTTCCGCCTGCTCGCGGTCGACGAGTTCCAGGACACCTCCCCCATCCAGCTCGCCCTGTTCCTCGAGCTCTCCCAGCTGATCGAGGAGAAGATCTGGGTGGGTGATCCCAAGCAGGCCATCTACGGGTTCCGCGACGCCGACCCGCGTCTGATGGGCGACATCATCGCCGCGCTCGAGGGCGGTGGCACCGTGTTCGGGCAGGGCACGGTCGAGAACCTGTCCCACTCCTGGCGTTCCCAGGAGCTGCTGGTGCGGCTGACCAACGCCGTGTTCACCCCCGTGTTCGCACCCGACGGCGGGGACACCTCGCGCATCACCCTGTCGATCCCGCCGGCCCGCGCGGCCAGCGCCGGCGACGGCGCCCTCGAGGTGTGGGAGGCCAGGAAGCAGCGTCGAGGTGTGCTCGGGGCCGACAAGCATGCCGCGATGATCGCCGAACAGATCCGCCGCCGGATCGAGGACGGCACCTTCACCCCCGCCAGCACAGCTGTCCTGGTGCGCAGCAACGCTCAGCGCAGTGCCGTCGTCGCCGCCCTGCAGAGACGCGGTGTGCCCACCGCCGGTGCCGCCCATCCCCTGCTGGCCACCCGCGAGGCGCAGCTGGTGCGCGCGGCCCTGGCCGTCACGCTCGACGGCAGCGACACGCTCGCCCTGACCGAGCTGGTCACCCTGCTCGAGGATCACGCTGCCCATGACAGCTGGTTCCGCGACCTGATGGCCGCTCCCGACGCGGAGGCGCGCCGGGCGGTCTTCGCCACCTGGTGGAACGACGACTCCCTCGCCGGTCTGCGCGAGGTGCGGCGGGCCTGCATCGGCTTCACTCCCGCCGAGATGATCAGCGCCCTGATCGACGCCCTCGACCTGCCCCAGCGACTCAAGAGCTGGAGCGAGCAGGGCTCGCGCCGCCGCACCCTGGATGCCCTGCGGTCGCTGGCCGAGGAGACCACGGCCCGGCGCCGCGCCGAGGGCTCTCCGGTGACCCTGACGGGCCTGCGGGCAGATCTGGACGCCTGGGAGGAGGGCCCCGATCTCTCCGGGCTGCCCGACGCGGTCTGGGTGGGCACCATCCACGGCGCGAAGGGCCTGGAATGGGACCACGTCGTCACCTACCTGGCCGCTTCCGAGAAGGAGCGCGACCACGCCCACGGCGTGCTGGTCTCGACCCCGGGCGACATCGACGTGACCTCCCCGCTGGCCGGCCGCACCTTGCGCTTCTGGCCCGAGGTCCCCGCTCCGCAGGAGATCGCCGAGAATCTGGCGGCCTCCGAGTTCGCCACCCGCCGCGCGAGGGCGGAGGCCGAGGAGGCGGGCCGCCTGCACTACGTCGCCCTCACCCGCGCCGCCCGTACCGCGGTGCTGGCCGTCCCCGGTCCGGCGACGGTGCTGGACGGGCTCGTGCCGCCGCAGGCCGCGGCGGCAGCCTCACCCTCTGCTGCCGCCTCCGGCGGCGCAGCAGGAGGCTCCGGCGCAGACGCAACCGGCGCAACTGGGGAAGCTGGGGTAGCCGGGACAGCCACCGTCGGCGAGCCGGCGCAGCTGGTGCGCTGGTCCGACGACGCCATCACGGTCCTCGGCACGGCGGACCCGCTGCCCGCTCGTGTGACCCGGGTCGACATCGACGAGCTCATGGATACCGTGCCCACGAAACTGCCGCCCGGGGAGGACCCGCTGGCCGCGACCGATGTGCCCCTGCGGCCCGAGCAGACCGCCGCAGCAGGTGTCGTGCACTCCGCCGCGCGCTTCCAGGCCTCGGCCACAGACTCGGCCGACACCCTCGGCGAGGTGGCCCCACCCCGGTCCATCGGCCCCGCTCTGGTCTCCGGCGGCGGCCCGCAGTGGGAACGGGTCGGCGAGGCGGTCCACGCGTACCTGGCACTGCCGCTCGCGGCGCTCTCTGCCGAGCAGCGCGAGGCGGCCGCCGAGCGGCTGCTGGAGCGCTGGTCCGTGACCCGCACCGTCGGCCCATCGGTGCTGCTCGAGGCCGGTGCCTCCTGGGCTTCGTTCCTCGCTGCCGAGTTCCCCGGCGCCGTGCAGCTCACCGAGCAGCCCATCACCTGGTGGAACGAGGACGCGCAGGTGATGGAGGGCTGGATCGACACCCTGCTGCGACTTCCCGACGGTGACGTCGTCCTCGTCGACCACAAGAGCTACCCCGGCACGGACCCCGTCACCCACGTGCGCGAGCAGTACCTCGGCCAGATGTCCACCTACTCCCGCGCCCTCACCGCAGCCGGCACCCGGCCCCAGCGCATCCTCATCCACCTGCCCCTGCGCGGAGAGGTCGTGGAGGTGATGTTGCATGAGCACGCCCGCTGACCGCGGCAGGTCCGCTGACCGTGGCAAGCCCGCCGTCCGCAGCGAGCCAACTACCCGCGCCAGACCAGCAGAAGGCGGCGGAGGGCCGCCCGTGCTGTCGATGGAGGAGGCGACGGCCCGCGCGCTGACCCTGCTCGATGAGGCGATGCGGTCCGGGACGCGCCGTCTGCTCGGCATCGCCGGGGCACCCGGCGCCGGGAAGTCCACGCTCACGGATGTGCTGATCGAGCAGCTGCCCGCCGGGTCCTGCATCGTCGTCCCCATGGACGGCTTCCATCTGGCGGACGTCGCGCTCGAGCGACTGGGCAGGCTGGAGCGCAAGGGCGCCCCGGACACCTTCGACGCCGCCGGCTACGTGGCGCTGCTGCAGCGGCTGCGCACCGCGCGTCGGCAGGATCCGCCGGTGTGGGCGCCGATGTTCGAACGCGACCTCGAGCAGCCCCTGGCCGGAGCGATCGAGGTTGCCGGCCACGTGCCGCTGGTGATCACCGAGGGCAACTACCTCCTGGCCGACGATGCCTTCGCCCATGTGCGCACGATGCTCGATGCCCGCTGGTTCGTGGAGACGCCCGACGAGGTACGTCACGAGCGCCTGATCGCCCGCCACGAACGGTTCGGCAAGAGCCCCGCCCGGGCCCGCGACTGGGCGCTGGGGCCGGACGAGGCCAATGCCCGCCTGGTCGCCGCCACGCGGGACCGGGCCGATGCCGTCGTGCGCTGCGGCTGACCGGGCCTGCCGATCAGCGCCCGCCAGCGCTCGCCGAGCCACGAGCCCGGTCCTGCCCGAGCCAGTTGTCCAGCACGTTCCGGTCGGTCTCCCCACGCCCGCCGGAGCACCCCCTCTGAGTGGCCGTTAAGGGCACCTCAAAGCGGCCTCACTGCGGGGGTGCTCGACGTGGAGCGGCCTCACAACGAGGATGCTCGACGTGGAGCGGCCCCACAACGAGGATGCTCGGCATGGGGGCACGTCGGTGCCGGCCCTGGCAATGGCTCCGCGGCGTGCGCTGCGGCTGACGCCGGTCAGCGGGTGCGCACGGAGCGCACGAACGCTGCCGAGCGCTCCTGCAGCCCCGCGATCTTCTGCTCGCGGTAGTACTCCAGCAGTGCCGGGTCCTCGGTGCGGATCTCGACCGGGGTCGGCGCCCGTCGCACGTTCTTCGAGCAGCGGAAGTCCGCGCAGATCGCGGTGCCGATGGAGTTGCCGCGCCGGCCGGAGTCCCCGGCGAGCGGGGCCACGAAGGACGCGGCGTGGAGGCCGTCGATGACGTCCTCGCACCACGCGCACAGCATCTTGCGGGTGGGAGAGGTGTCGTTGCCGCGCAGCAACAGGCAGGCCACGAAGCCGTCGACCTCGAGGGCGACGTAGTGCAGACGGGGACGCTTGGCGTCCTGCCAGCCGAGGTAGTCCAGCTGGTCCCACCGGACCTGGGCGAGGTCGGGCAGGCTCGCCCGCTTGGCGTCGCCCTTGCTGGCGTTGACGAAGGAGCTGCGGATCTGGGACTCGGTCAGGGGGTTCATGGGTGTGTCCTCACGACGGGCGCGCGGGACCGCCCCGTACTCGGACGGGTGTCCCTGCGCGCGGGAGAGTGTTCAGGTGAGCGTCGTGGTGGCGTGCGGGCACGCCGAGGTCACACCGAGCAGGCCGCGTGGGCCGCCCCGCTTCCTGCATGCGTCGTGGGCATGCTGTGCTCCTCTCCCGTCATGGACGCGGACACGCTACGCCCGGCGTGGACAGCCGGCAACCCGATTGAGGCGCGCATCGCCCCGCCAGGGCCCGAAGGTTCCGTTGCTGCTGCCCGCCACGGGTCGACACCGCCGTCGTTGTCGTTATGGCGTACGCATAGCGACCACTACGGCGGTGTCGGCGCCAGGATCACACGGACAATCCCCGGGACCAGGCGATGATCTCGCCGGGATCAGACGGACATCCCCCGGGATCAGGCAAGCATCCCTGGGGATCAGACGGACGCTGCCCGGGGTCAGGCGATGATCTCGCCGAGCTCGGCGAGATCGGTGTCGGTGAGCTCGAGCGTCATGGCGCGCGCGGAATCGACGATGGACTCCGGGCGGCCCGCGCCAGGGATCGGGACCACGTGCTCGCCGAGGGAGAGCTCCCAGGCGAGGACGACCTGCTGCGGGCTGACGGCGTGGGCCTCGGCGATGCGCTGGATCTGCGGGAACCGCTCCCCCACGGCGCGGGCGCCGCCGCCGGTGCCGCCCAGCGGCGACCACGGGACGAAGGCGATCCCGTGCTCACCGCAGTGGCGCAGCTCGCCGGCGCTGGTATGGAAGAACGTGGGCGAGAACTGGTTCTGCACGGCGGCGAGACCGCCGTCGCCGAGCACCTCGCGGGCCACGTCGATCTCCTCGACGTTGGCGTTGGAGATACCGATCTCGCGGATCAGGCCCTCCTCGCGCAGGGCGGCCAGGGCCTCGACGCCCTCGGCGTAGCGGATGCTGCGGTCGGGCCGGTGCCAGTAGTAGAGGTCGACGCTGTCGGTGCCCAGAGCGTTCAGCGACTTCTCCAGCGCGGAGCGGAGGTAGGCGGCGGAACCGTCGCGGCCGCTGACCTCGCCCTCGCTGCGGGTGATGCCGCCCTTGGTGGCAAGGGTGATCGCGGAGCTGTCCCCGCTCCAGGAGCCCAGGGCCTCGGCGACCAGCTTCTCGTTGTGGCCCATCGTGTCCCAGCTGGGGGCGTAGATGTCCGCGGTGTCGATGAGGGTGATCCCGGCGTCGAGGGCGGCGTGGATGGTCGCGATCGCCTGCTCGTGCGGGACGGGCTCGGAGCGGCCGAAGGAGACGGGCATGGCGCCCAGTCCGAGGGCGGAGACGGTCAGGGATCCGATGCGGCGCGTGGGTGCAGTCATGGGAGGATCCTATGTCTCAGCTCACAGCGCGGGGACTCAACTGCGCGGCTGCGTGGACTCGCGCTCGATGATCCGTGAGCGCAGCAGCGTGGTGGAGGGGTCCTCGTCGGGGTTGGCCATGCGCTGTCCGAGCATGCGAGCCGCGGCCCGGCTGGTGGCGCGCACCGGCTGGTGGACGACGGAGATCGACGGGGTGACCAGGCGAGTCCACAGATCGTCGTCGGTGGCCAGCAGCGCCGGCACCTCGCTCTTGCCGCGCACCGCCTCGAAGGCCCCGGCGGACATGCGGTTGTTGGTGACGTAGACGCAGTCCGCCGCGGCGCCCTCGAGGATCTGCTCCATCATCGCGGTGCCGGATTCAACGTGGAGGTCACCGCGCAGCACGGCGGAGTCGTCCACGTCGACGCCGGCCTCGCGCCATGCCGTGAGGTACCCGGCCACGCGGTCCTCGGTGGTGCGCAGGTCCGTCGGCCCTGCGATCACGGCCGGGCGGCGGAAACCGCGCTCGTGCAGATGGCGGGCGGCCTGGCGGCCGGCGTCGAGGTTGTCGGTGGCGACCAGGTCCGTGTTCGCCCCCTCGATCCAGCGATCCACGAGCACCACCGGGATGCCGGCATCGGCCAGCGGCGTCAGATCGGTCAGGGTGCTGTGGACCGGGACCAGCAGCACCCCGGAGACGTGCCGACCCACCAGCTGGGCGAAGCATTCGCGCTCGACCTCGAGGTCGTCCTCGGTGTGGGCGACCGTCACCGAGTGGTTCCGGCCGCGGGCGATCCGCTCCACCTCACTGATGATCTGGGTGAAGTAGGGGTTCTCCGCATCCGGCGCGACCACGGCGATCTGCGAGGTGCCGCCGCGGCGCAGGGACCGGCCCATGGCGTTGGGCACGTACCCGGTCGAGCGGACCGCCGCCCGCACTCTCCGGGTGAGCTCCTTGTCGACCGTGGAGGCACCGTTCATCACCCGCGAGACCGTCGCCGAGGACACCCCCGCTGCGCGCGCCACGTCCATGATCGTCGGCCGTGGCGTCACCATGTGCTTCTCCTGGGTCGTTCCGGTGGTCCGGTCGGTTCATGCCCTCTTCGGGCGGCGACGGGAGAGCCCGTGCCCGTCGCTCGGTCCCGGACGTCGCTCAGTCCTGGACGATCTCGGCATCGCCGCACAGGTGCACGATGACCCCGAGACGCTCGAAGAAAGCTGCCTTCGCGGTCAAGGCGCGGTCGGCCGCGCCCTGGTCATCAGCGTAGACGAGCTGGGCATGGTTGGCCTTGTGCCGGCCCATGAACTGGTCACGGCTCACGCCGTGCAGCACCACGTTCGCGATCGGCCACTCGGGGTTGGTGAGCTCCTTGCGGCGGCGCACCTCCTCCTCGGGCAGCTCGACGACGCTGCCGCGGCCGAGGTCGACGTGCAGGCCGCCGTCCTGGATGTAGACGCGGGACCAGACGATCTCGCCGGGCTTGGAGACGCCGTTGATGGTCGAGCCGCCGGCAGGGAAGAACGCCGGGCCCTGCCGGCAGCCTTCCGCGTCGGCGTAGCCGCGAGGGAAGTGACTGGGCGGGACGGAGCCGGAGATCTCGTAGACCCACACGTACTGCCCGTCGTACTCCTCGCCCCAGCGGACGTCGTGCAGCGTGGTGGCGGGGTCCATGCCCATCGCGGTCCACAGGCGATTAGTGACCAGCGCATCGACGGCCACGCCCTCGTCGACCTCGTTGAAGTTCGGCAGGGCCTGGCCCTCCCACAGCACGCGGGAGCCGTCACGGCTGGTCACCGGGGGGCGCTGGACGTTGTTGAGCAGACCTTCGACGAGGTCCGAGGCCGGGGTGACGTCCTTGAGTCCCTGCTGGTACTGGATGCCCACGGCGTCCAGGCCGAAGTCGTCGCTGATCCGCAGCGCCGCGATGTACATCTTGTACTGCCCGCGCAGCTGGTTCTCGGTGAGCTCGGTGGCCTCGTCGGTGCCGAGTCGGAACGTCATCCCGGCCTCCTGCAGCCAGGCGCCGACGGCGTCGGCCTCCTCGTCGGTGACCGTCTGCATCTCGGCCCACAGGGCGGACTGCGAGAGCCGCTCCTTGTAGATGCCCAGCGGGTTGAGCATCTCGTCGTCGATGATCGCGTTGTACATGCCCATGCAGCCCTCGTCGAATATGCCGATGATGGCCTTGTCGGCGCGGAGCTGATCGGCCAGGGCCCGGCCCAGCTCGACCTCGGCATTGGCGGGCAGGGGCGGCAGCGGACGCACGTGGCGCTCGTCGTGCTCGAGGCGGCCGGTGGAGAGCCAGGTGGCCACGCCCTCGCGGAACCAGTCGTCGGTGCCGTCGACCGTCCAGAGGGTGGAGTACTCGCGGCCCATCTTGGTCAGGCCGCCGTTGAGGTTCAGCAGGCCCACCAGGCCCGGCCACTCGGGCGCGAAGTTCGCCACCGTCAGGATCGGGCCGCGGTGGCTGCGCAGCCCGGCGAGGACGTGGTGGCTGTACTGCCAGTTGGCGGTGGCCACGATCAGCGGCGCCTCGGGCGGGATGTGCTTGAACACCTCGATGCCCATGCGCTGGGAGCGGATGAAGCCGTGGCCCGCCTCCGGGTCCGGTTCGAAGCCGCGCCGCACCTGCCCTCCGGCGGCGCCGACGGCGTCGGAGACGAGACGCTCGAGCTCCTGCTGGAACGGCCAGGCGGGGAGGTTCGCGCTCTCGCGCGAGTCACCGCTGGGGATGAGGTAGACGGTGTTCTCCGGGGCGGGGGCGACCTCGCGGGGCGCCGGGAGGTCGTAGTTGCGCTGGGCGGCGGTGGTGGTGGTCATGAGCGCTCTCCCGAGTTGTGGTCGGTGCGGGCGGGACCGGCGGGGCTGTGGGGAGCGGCGCCGGATCCCAGGTGGATCTCCATGTCCTCGAACGTCGGGGCCGACGGGCGGGCCGTGGCGGGCCGGTCGAGGTAGAACACGGCGGTGGAGGCGATGTCGTCGCGCAGCGGCAGGTAGCGCCCGGCGGACTTCCACCCCAGCGCCTGGATGTCCACGCGCGGCAGGCCGGTGGAGAAGTGGATCGGGTCGGCGATGTGCCAGCGGTACATGCCGAAGCGCTGCTGGGCGATGTAGAGACCGTCGGGCCGGATCACCTGCGGCATGCCCAGGTACGGGGTGGAGAAGGCGGTGTACCCCTGGCCGGGGATGTCGAAGTTCCAGGCGCCGCCGAAGTAGTCCTCGGTGCCGGTGCCGGCGATCGTCGGGAAGCCACCGTCCCGGCCGCTGGCGAGGTCGTCGTCCATGTAGAACTTGATCTCGCCCTCGCCCCACCAGCCGTTGGAGTTCACGCCCCAGGCGATGTAGGTGCCCACGTACTGTCCGTGACCCTCGACGTCCTCGAGCAGCACGTGCTCGGTGGCCTCATCGAGGGGGTTGGAGCGCCGCCATTGGGCGTGGAAGTAGGCGTCCTCGCTGTGGTCACCGCCCAGCTCGTAGGTCACCTGGTAGTAGACGCGGGCGTCGGCGTCGGCCGTGTTCTCGAGGGTCAGGCGCGCGCCCTCGCAGAAGGGCATCGGCCAGTACGAGTTGAAGCCGCCGTGCGGATTGGCGGCGACCATCTGCGAGTCGACCTGCGAGAACACGCCCCAGCCGTTGCAGAAGAAGTCGCCGTAGGGGACTTCGACCGCGGGCTCGTCGCTGCCGTCCCAGTAGGCGCGCACCACCAGGTGGCGCCAGTGGTCGGTGTGGGTGGTGATCCAGATGTGGGTGATGACGCCGGCGGAGTCGATGTCGGCGAGGGTGAAGGTCTCCCCCGCCTTCACGTCGACGCTCGGCGAGACCTTCCAGCCCTGCCCGAGATCGCGCGCGGCCTCCGCGCCGGTGCCGTCGGTGGCGCGGCCTCCGCCGCCCGGGGAGCCGTCGAAGTTCTCGGGACTGATGGAGCGGGTCTGCACGGGACGCAGGCGGGCGACGGGGCTGGGAAGGTGGGTCACGCGGGTACTCCCTGGGAGTCGGATCAACGGTGATTCGTCGTCGGGGCCCCACCCCGCCATATCGCAGGGAGGAACCGGAGCAGAGGACGGCGGGTGGGAAACGATTACTGGCACGATACGAGAGGCGGCGCGCACCGTCAATCCACCCGGGCCCGGGTGCGGGGGGGTGGAGCCCGACAGTGGTCCACGAGCCGTGGTTGACGCCGATCGCCCCTGCCTCTACCGTAGCGATAAATCGATTACTGACGACGGCCGGGCATAGACGCCGGAGCGGACGCCCATGCTCCCTCCTCCAGACGGCCGAGTCGAGACCTCCGCAGCTTCGCCACCGCACCGCGGCTGCGCCACGACGACGTGTTCCGAGGAAGGCCACGTGCAGACCTCCCCACGCCACGGAAGGCGACCATGAGAACCCACCCTGCGAGCAGAGAACCTCTCCTCAGCCGGCGGAACCTGCTGCGCGGCGGGGCCGCGACGGCCGCGGGCGCCGGCGGCGCGCTGACCATCGGCGGCTGCGGCTCCGCCGGCGGTGCAGGCGCGTCCGACCCGATGCAGTTCTGGCAGTTCTACGCGCCCATCGATCAACAGGATCCGAACCTCGTCGCCCAGAACGACTGGTTCCTGAACGTGCTGAAGACCTGGGAGGACGCCGGCGGCCGACCCGTCGAACCGGTCTACATCCCCGGCTACACGGATCCGACCAACACCCGGTTGGTGACTGCCTTCGCCTCCGGGGCCGGACCGGACATCTTCCTCATCTCCCCCGGCGATTTCCTGCGCTACTACAACGGCGGCGTACTGGTGGACCTCGCTCCGTACATGAGCCAGGAGGCGATCGACGACTTCTACCCCCAGGCGCTGGCCACCCGCACCGTCGGCGACGGCATCTACGGGCTGCCCATGGAGCAGGAGCCGCTGGCGATCTTCTACGACGTCGCCACCTTCGAGGAGCACGGGCTCTCCGAGGGCGACCTGCCGACGACCTGGGACGAGATGCTCGAGCTCGGCAAACGCATGACCGGCGGCGAACGCGCCGGCCTGGTGCTGGAGACCCTGCCGGGCTACTACCAGAACTTCACCTTCTACCCCTGGCTGTGGCAGGCCGGCGGGGACGTCATCGACGTCGAGAGCCAGCGCCCCGTCTTCGACAGCGAAGCCGGCATCCAGGCTCTCCAGCTGTTCCAGGACGCCATCACCAGCGGTGCCGCTCCCCGCACACGCCCGGCCAACGGCGACATCGTCAGCGCTCTGACCGGCGGCTATGCCGCCATGTGGCAGGGCGGCATCTTCGACGTGGAGGCGCTGCGCCAGAACGCGCCGGACTACGAGTACGGCGTCTTCTCGCTGCCCGCCCCACCCGGCGGCGAACCCGTGACCACGCTGGGCGGCTGGGCCTGGTGCGTCAATGCCCGTGGCCGCGACCCCGAGGCCGCCGCCCAGCTCACGGTCGAGGTGATGGGCTCGATGAGCCAGGACTCGATCGACGCCGGCGTCCAGTGGAATGGCGTCGCCAAGGGCAACATCCCCGCCCGCACCTCGGTCACCGAGGCGATCGGGGATACCGGCGCCTTCGAGGAGCTGATCCTCCAGCAGTTCCGCGACGAGATCCTCCCCACCGGCCGCGCCGAGCCGCGCTTCCCACCGGTCATCTACAAAGCCGTCTCCAACGCCATCCAGGCCACCCAGCTGGGCGGCGCCGACCCTGCCGAGGAGGCCGCGACCGCACAGGACGCGATCGAGAGCTACCTCGAGACCTACGAGGGAGGGCCCCTGCTGTGAACACCGTCCGCCTCGCCCGCACCGCGGGCACCGCCACCGGGACGGGGACCTCCCGGCCCTCCACCCTGGGCAACACCCGGGCGCGCCGGGAACGCCGCGCCGCCTTCTGGTTCCTCCTGCCCGACACCCTCGGCCTGCTGGTCTTCGTCGCGGTGCCGATGGTGCTCGCCATCGTCCTGGGTTTCTTCCGGGTCGACGGCTTCGGGTCCTTCGACTTCATCGGTGTGGACAACTACGTGCGCATGATCGGCGACCCGCAGTTCTGGTCCAGCGTGCGCGTGACGCTGCTGTACCTGGTCGCCGTGGTCCCCCTGATCTTCGTGTTCGGCCTGGGGCTGGCGCTGCTGGTCCAGCAGAAGCTGCCCTTCGTCGGCCTCATCCGCAGCGCCCTGTTCGTGCCCTACGTGGTCAGCCTCGTGGTGGTCGCGATGGTCTGGCAGTTCATGCTCGCCGACCGGGTCGGCGTGCTCAGCCGGATGCTGGGCCTGCTCGGCTTCGAGAACATCTCCCCGCTGGGACAGCCCAACCTGGCGCTCGGCACGGTGGTGGTGGTGACCGTGTGGTTCCAGATGGGCTACTACATGATCATCTTCCTGGCCGGGCTGCAGGACATCCCCGGCGAGTACTACGAGGCGGCACGCATCGACGGCGCGAGCGCCTGGCAGCGCTTCCGCCGCGTCACCCTGCCGCTGCTGCGGCCGACGAGCTTCTTCGTGCTGATCACGTCGACCGTGGCCGTGATGACCGGCGGGCTCGACCTCATCTTCGTCCTCACCGGCGGCGGCCCCGCCGGTGCCACGTCCCTGCTGATCTTCTACATCTACGAGCAGGCCTTCCTGTTCGGTGAGCTCGGCTATGCGGCCGCCATCGGCTCCGTGCTGGTGGTCGCCATGCTCGCCTGGTCCGCCGTCATGTTCGCTCTGACCAAGGGAGGTCGTTTCGAATGAGCGACGCAGTCTCCACCCCGCACCCCTCCCCCGCCCACCGGGCCGAGCCGCACCGGGCAGGATCCGTATCCGACCGGCCCGCGATGAGCCCGAGCCGCCGGCGACGCTGGACGCCGACGACGACGCTCCTGTTCATCCTCGGCGTGCTGCTGGCGCTGATGACGATCTTCCCGCTGGTCTGGATGGTCACCGGTGCCTTCAAGCCCGCCGCCGAGGTCAACGGCTCCGCGCTGCTGCCCTCGGAGCCGACGCTGGAGAACTTCACCTACGTGTTCACCCAGGTGCCGTTCCTGCGGTACATGTTCAACAGCTTCATCGTCTCGGCCGCGGTGACGGTGCTGGCGCTGTGGTTCCACTCGATGGCGGCCTACGCCCTGGCCCGGCTGCGCTTCCCCGGTCGCGAGACGATCTTCCTGCTGATCTTCTCGACCCTGCTGGTGAGCCTGCCGGTGATCCTGATCCCGACGTTCGTGGTCGTCCGCACCCTCGGCATGGTCGACTCCTATGCCGGCCTGATCATCCCGGCGATCTTCAACGCCTTCGGCATCTTCCTGCTGCGCCAGTTCTACGTCTCCCTGCCCGCCGAGCTCGAGGAGGCGGCGCTGGTGGACGGCGCCAGCTACTGGCGGATCTACCGCAGCGTGATCCTGCCGCTGTCCCGCCCGATCCTCTCGGCCCTGACCGTGTTCTTCTTCCTCACCAACTGGAACTCGTTCGTATGGCCGCTGACGATCACCTCGGATCCGGACCTGCGCGTGGTCCAGCTCGGCATCGCCACCTTCCAGCAGCAATACGCCTCGGACTGGAACTACGTGCTGGCCGCCTCGACGGTGGCGGCGATGCCGACGCTGCTGATCTTCTTCTTCTTCCAGCGCCAGATCGTGGAGTCGATCAAGTCCTCCGGGTTCAAGTGAGCCTGGCGCGGCTCGGGCCCCGGCGATCGCGTCAGAAGGCCGAGACGATGAGGTAGATGATGCCGACGAGCGCGAAGGCGATCACGGACTGCAGCGCCTGCTGGACGGTCCAGGTCTTCAGCGTCGTCTTCACGTCCATGTCCAGCAGCCGGCCCACCAGCCAGAAGCCGGAGTCGTTGACGTGGCCGGCGAAGACCGAGCCCGCCGCGGTGACCAGCACGATGCAGGCGACCTGCAGCGAATTGAAGTCGCCCGCGATGACCGCCGGGGATGCGAGACCGGCAGCGGTGACCAGGGCGACGGTCGCGGAGCCCTGGGCCAGTCGCATGATCACCGCGATCAGGTAGGCGGCGATGAAGACCGGTAGCCCGATGCCGCCCAGGGAGTCGGCCAGGGCATCTCCGATGCCGGAGGCCTGCAGCACGCCGCCGAACATCCCGCCCGCGCCCGTGATCAGCACGACCGAGCAGATGGGGCCGAGCGCAGAGTCCAGCACCTTCTCCAGGGCGGAGCCGCTCTCGCCGCGCCGGTGGCCGAGCACGAACGTCGCCACGATCACGGTGATCAGCAGCGCCATCGCCGAGGTGCCGAGGAAGGACAGCACGGCGACCCACGTCGCGTCGGCATCCACCGCGCCCACCGAGCCCAGGGCGTCCAGGCCGGTGTTCATGAGGATCAGCAGCATCGGCAGCAGCAGGAGGGCGATGACGGTGCCGACGGCCGGCGGGGCGGCGGGCTGGTCGTCGTCGACGGTGCCGAAGATGGTCGGCACCGGGAGCGGGACGCGGGCGGCGACGATGCGGCCCCATACGGCGCCTGCGGCGTACCAGAGCGGGAAGGCGATGAGGGCGCCGATCAGCAGCACCAGGCCCAGGTTGGCCTCGTAGAGCTCGGTGGCGGTGACCGGGCCGGGGTGCGGGGGCAGGAAGACGTGCATCACCGAGAACGCCGCCGCGGTGGGGATGGCATAGAGCAGCACGGAGCGGCTGGAGAGCCTGCGAGCAACGGCGAAGACGATCGGCAGCATCATGACCAGGCCGGCGTCGAAGAACATCGGGAACCCGAGGATCAGTGCCGAGATACCCAGCGCGAAGGGGGCGCGCTTCTCGCCGAAGGTGTCGATCATGCGGTCGGCCAGAGCCTTGGCGCCCCCGGAGTGCTCGACGAGGCGGCCGAGCATCGCGCCCAGGGCGACGAGGATGGCGACCGAGGCCAGCGTGGACCCGAATCCCTCGGACATGGTCTCGTAGACCGCCGCCATCGGTACGCCGGCGGCGATCGCGGTGAGCGCCGAGACCACCACCAGGGTGATGAACGCATGTACGCGGAAGCGCATGATGAGGATGAGGATCAGGGCGACCGCCGCGGCGGCGATGCCGAGCAGCGGACCTGCTCCCAATGTCTGTGTCCAGTCGTCCATGTGAATCTCCGTCGATCACCAGCCGGACGGTGTGCTGCGAGCCCGCTGCCTCACACCGGATAACACGGTGAGCCTGTCATACGGACCGGACACAAGTCGCGCATTCGGCATCGACACGTCAGCCGTCGCTCAACCGCCGCCCCACCGTTCCCGGACGATCGCGAAGAGCGAATCGCGACGGCGCCGGCGGTGCTCCCCCAGCAGGGGCAGAGTCGGATTGTGCGGCAACCGCGCCGCGTCGACGAAGAACCCGAGGATCCCGACGAGGACATCGGTGCCCATCCTCCGGGGGTGTCCGTGGCGAGCGAGCACCTCATCGACACGATCGTTGACCCGCAGGGTGCCGTCGACGTCGTCGATGCTGGAGAGCAGCTGGAGGGCGTCGGAGACACGGCTGCCGCGGGAAGCGTGGGCCCAGTCCACCAGGCTCACGTCGCCGTCGTCGGTGATCAGCATGTTGTCGGCGCGCACGTCGGAGTGGGAGAGCGTGTCTCCCGCCAGGGCGTCGATGCCGCGGAGTGCTGCGGCGCGCAGGGCGTCGAGACGCTCGGCGAGCCACGGATCCAGATCGTCCGGAAGGTTCTCGGCGACGCGCTCGAAGCCGAGCATGTCCGGCCCGAGATGCTCCGGCACCGTGGGCAGGCCGGCCACCGGGCACGGCGTGGTGGCTGCCTGCAGTGCCTCGAGCGCCGCGAGCACCTGGTCCAGCTGCCGGGCTGTCCACGGCTGCTGCGGCAGGGCGCCGGGCGCCGCCTCGGTCACCAGCACGAACCAGTCGCCGTGGTCGAAGGCGTCCACGAGGCGGGGCACCGGGGCCTGCGTCGGCATCTGCTCGAGCACCGTGGTTTCGGCGCGGTTCAGGGCCGGTGAGTCGGGGTTGTCCTGCTCGCGGACGGCTTTGACGAACATGCTGCGGCCGGAGGCTCCGCTCAGGATCTCGGCGCTGCTCGGGGAGAACCCGCCGCGACACGAGTGGGTGTGGACCACGGGTTCACCGAGCAGCTCCTCGAGGCGCCGGCGCAGCGAGGTATCGAGGTCCGTCCAGGTCAGTCTCGGGGTCATCGGCCCACCTTTCCACGGGCCGGCGAAGACCGCACCGTCTTTTCGGCGGACCGCGTCAGACGTCGACGATGCCGGCGGCGGTGGGCCGGAAAAACCCGTCAGCCAGGTAGAACGGCCCCGCAGCAACCTCGAAGTCGACGTGGAGCCATTTGACGGGGCCGGCTCGGCATTCTTCGATCGCCCGACGGACCAGTTCGCGCCCGATGCCTGAGCCCTGATGGTCAGGGTGCACGGAGGTGTCGAGCAGGAACGCGTGCCGGCCCCCATCGGTGACGACATTGCAGAAGCCCACCAGGTCCGAGCCTCTGCGCGCCGTCACCCACCCCAGCGAGTGCCGTTGCAGCCGTTCGACCCACGGCTCCATCTCCTCGGCGTGCGCGAAGGCTGCGGCGTGCAGGGAGGCGACCTCCTGATCGGAGACGTCGTCACGCCAGGCGTAGTTGAGCGGCTCCATCGTTCCCATGGCGATCAGTGTTCCGCAGGCCGGCCCCGCGACCTGTGGGCCCCTCGATGTTCGGCGCCCGGCGGGCATACCGAATCAGGGGCAACGGCGGATGCTGCGCGGTGGCGTGCGCGCCAGGGACGGCCGTACCGGTAACCGGTCTGTGCTGCCTCGTGCGACGGATCGAGATCAGCGAGGACGACCTGGGGCGCCCCGTCCTCCGCGCCGCGAGCCAGCCACCGGGCGTCGGCGGAGGCGACGCCCGAGCGAGGGTGGCCGGGTTCGAGGCCGGGCGCGGCGAAGGCGATCCACATCTGGGTGAGCAGGGCGTGCGCGAGCGGGCGCTGTTCGTCCAGCGAGTCCGGGTCCGTGCTGTAGCTGGCCAGGAGCACGCAGTCAGCACCCATCGCTTCGTACTCGATGAAGACCTCCGGGAGCCCGGCCTCGATGCACAGCGCGCACCCGAATCTGAGCCCCTCGACCTCGAACGTCGTCGGCCGAGTGCCCGCGGCATAGAGGAACGAGCTCTCCGTGGTCGAGAGGTACCGCTTGTCGTAGCGGTCCACGATCACCCCGGCGTCACTGATCACGTGCAGGCTGTTGGAGGGACGCCCGCCCTCAGACGACGGGTGAACAGATCCGACGACCGTCCACAGCTCGAGTTCGCCGGCCAGCTGCGCGGTCAGTTCGAGTTCGCGCGCGAGGACGTCCCACGCCACGAGTGCCCAGTCGGCGTCCGCAACCTGCGCGCGATCGCTGGAGATGAGCCGCTTGTGGGGATACCCGGACAGCGCCCCTTCAGTGAACAGGACCAGGCGCGCCGAGCCGGCTGCCGCGACGCGCATCAGCTCCCGGACCTCGCGCCCCTGCGCGGCGATCGAGGCCGCGTCGAACCTCTGGGTCCCCAGTCCTTGCGCCACTGCAATGCGAACCATGGGCCCATGGTCGCCGACTCGGACCGTCTCCGCCCCCGTCCCGCGTCTCACCGGGTGCATGCCCGTCCGAGTCGTGTCACCAGCTCGTGGCGGACTCCCTCGATATCCAGCGCCCGCACGATCCGGTGCGGCCCGTCGGGATCCGGGTCGAAGTCGGTGCAACCGTCCGCGCCGTCGATGCGGATCCGGCCGCGCTCGAACCGGAACAGCTCGGGCGCGACCATCGTCAGCACTGCAATCGGGTCGTGCGGCGTGTTCCAGTCGTGCCCGATCACGGACCAGTACCGGTGCACCTCACCGAGAAGCAGCTGTCCAGGTTCACCGTCGAGACCGGTCAGGTCGGCCTCCGTCAGCCGGACCTGCTCGGTGATCTCGAGGCCGACGGCGGTGAGCTCGACACCGGCATCGAACACCACGCGGGCGGCGTCGACGTCGGAGCGGATGTTGTGGTCCGTGCGCCCGTCGAAGGCGCCGCCCATCATGGTGATCTCTCTGATCGCGCACCGAGGATGCTCGAGAGCCGCGGCCACGTTCGTGAGAGGGCCGATCGGGACGACGTGGCCGCCGGCTGCCAGCACATCCACCGCGCTGACGTTCTCCGCGAACTCCTGCTCGTCCAGGTCCTCGATGGTGGAGCCCTCGTGCCCGGCCCACCACGCGGGCTTGCCGGACCGGGTCTCGGCGAGGCCGGCCGCGATGATCGGGACGGCCCGCCCGGCGGAGGCGAAGACCTTCGCCACCAGGCGGGCCCGCAGCTCCACGTCGCCGTAGACCGTCGTGACCGCAGTGGCGTTCAGCTCGGGGAACCCAGGATGACCGCGAGCGCCAGGAGGTCGTCGACGTCGGTACCGATGTCGGTGTCGAGCACCAGCGACATACCGTCGGTCTCTGCCATCAGTCAGTCCCTCTCCGTTCTTCGGCCCGACGGCAGTCTGCTATCGGTCGTAGGCATCTCGGCGGTGCGCTGCCCGGACGATCGTCACCGTGAGCTCTTCGTCGAGCACGTCGTAGATGACCCGATAATCACCGGCCCTGATCCGCCACGCCGTCCGCTCACCGACCAACTTCGTGGCCCCGTGGGGCCGTGGATTCGCAGCGAGGTCCTCCACGGCCGCGAGGACACGTTCCCGCGCCGGCCTCGGCAGCTTTTTCACCTGGCGCGCGGCAGCGCTCGTGAAGACGACTCGGTACCTCACAAGGCGATGTCGCGGCGCAGGTCGTCGAGGTCGATGCGCTCCCCGTCATCAGCCGCCTTGGCTTCTCGATACGCAGCGACATCCTGAGCCATCTCGTACTCCTCGAGCACCTGGAAATCTGCAGGGCTCACCAGGACTGCTGCGAGCTTTCCATTGCGCGTCACGCCGATTCGTTCCCCTCCGTACATCGTGCGGCCGAGCACGTCGGCAAGCTGGCGCCGGAGCTCTCGTGTGGACACTTCACTGCTCATGCTGTTCTCACCGCTCGACATGCAGCCACTGTAGCGCTACCGGTCACTGTGTACACACGGAACGCAGCGATGGGAGGCCTCAGTTCTCGAGCATCAGCCCGAAGCCCGGGGTCTGCGGGAGCACGATCTGCCCGTCCTGCAGCGAGTACGCCGAGGCGTCGACGCCCTCGGTGGTGCCGGGAACCGCCTCGACCACGGGCACGCTGCCGAGTCCGGCCGCCAGGTGCGCGGCGTACAGCGTCTTCAGCGGGTGCCCCCACGCGTGGGGCGAGGCGACGACGCCGATCTCGCGGACGGTGGGCATGAGGCGCCGCCAGGCGGTGAATCCAAAGGAGAGCACGTCCATCAGCAGTACGTCCAGCAGCCCGTCCCGGGCGAGATCGAGCACGTGGTCGACGTCGGGGTCGTACTCCCCATCGGCCACCATGACGTTCGAGCCGCTGCGGTCCCGGTGCGCTCGAACCTGCTGCAGACCCTCGGCGTGCTCGGCGAAGGGCTCCTCGATCCAGTACAGGTCGCAGTCCTCGACCTGTTCGAGAAACCGCAGGGTCTGCTCGGGGGTATAGCCGTCGTTCATGTCGACCAGCAGGCGGGCGTCCGGGTACGCCTCGCACACCGCGCGGACGACCTCGAGGTCCCGGGCCAGCCCCGCCTCGGAGGGCATCCAGCGGTTGCCCCGGCCGATCTTGAGCTTGAAGGCGCGGTATCCGGCGTCCCAGTCGGCGGCGCAGGAGGCCAGCACGCCGCTTACGCCGCGCGGGGAGTCGTCGGGGTCGAGATCATCGAAGTAGATCGCGCCGGAGTAGCAGGGCACGGGCGCGGTGCCGAGCCCGCCGAGCATCTGGTGGACGGGCACGTCGAGGATGGTGGCGGCGAGGTCGTGCAGCGCCACGTCCAGCGGCAGTGCCGCCGGGTCCAGCACGCCGATGGCCGGGTCGAAGATCTCCTCGATGGGCGCGCCGACGCACGCGGTGAAGTCCGCCTCCGGCCCCTCGTACATGCCCCAGCCGACGTGCCCGGAGTCGGTGCGTGCCACGACGGCGAGCGCCGTCGGCCCCTCACCGTGCGCGCCGAGGCGGGCATTGCGGCCGATGGGGCGCGGATAACGGCTGCGGATCGGCCGGGTCTCGACGGCGGAGAGGCGGCGGCCGGTCAGATCGGTGGGGTTCATGCGCGGATCTCCAGGTCTCGGATGGTCAGCCCGCCACGGTCCCAGCCGCCGCCGGTGATCCAGGTGCGGGCAGGGTTCTCGGGGTCGGTGACGATCTCGGCGCAGTGCTCGTCGAGGTCGACGTCGACCTGCCCGGCGTCCTCGAAGTGCAACGGGTCGCGCGAGTAGTAGGCCAGGGTGCGGTCGTACTCCCCCGATTCGCAGACGAACAGCAGCCAGCCGTCGCCGGCGCGGATGACGAAGGGCGACTCCGTCGGCCCGCCGACGGTGCCGGAGACGGTCGAGCGGTAGGCGACCGAGGGCTCCGACCAGGTCACCAGATCAGTGCTGGTGCGCACACCGACCTCGTGGAAGCCGCCGGTCGGCTCCGAGGTGCGGGTGCAGTAGAGCAGCCAGCGCTCGCCGTCGCGGAGGACCATCGGGTCGCGGGCGTCGTAGCCGTCGGCGAAGAGCGACCCGCCCTCGTGATGGGTCCAGGTGAAGAGATCGGTGCTGATGGCGAGCTCGATGCGGTAGTCGGCGTGGTCTGCGCGGCCGCCGCAGTAGAACATCCAGGAGCGGCCGTCGTGGTGGATCACGTGGGGTGCCCAGACGTGCGTCTCGCCGATCTCCGTGCGGGCGTGGAGCACCGGGTCGTGGATCGTCCACTCACTGCCGGTCAGGTCCGGGGCGGTGGCGTGGAGGAAGAGGTTCTCCCCCAGCGGATCGGCGGGTTCGGGATGCCAGATCCCGAAGACATGCCAGGTGCCGTCCGCGTCCCGGATGAGGGTGTGGTCGTTGATGTACCAGGGGTCCTCCGCCGACGGCGAGGCGTCGAGCAGGCGACGCTTGGCGCCGGGGATGAGGCGGACTGGTGCTGGGGGCACGGATGCTCCTCGTCGAGCAGGTGGCGGCGGGGAGTACGACAGCAATCGTGTACTCGTCCCGTCGACCCTAGCGTCACCCTCGCCCGGCGTACATGGCCGCCCACCTCAGAGCGGGGCGATGTTGAGGGCGGAGAAGAACGTGTTGTCGGGGTCGTAGGCGCGCTTGACTTCGCGCAGTCGCGTCAGCGTCTCGCCCGGATACGCAGCCGCCACATCCTCCTCGGTGGTGGGGTCGGAGAGGAAGTTGGGGTAGCGCCCCGTCAGGCCCAGTGCCTGCTCGGTGGCGTCGGCCCACTGCCTCGCGGGCTCCAGCTGCCCGGGATCCGCGGTGGCGGCGACGACGGCCACGGTGGCCTCGCGCTGCCGGTGGGCGAAGGCGGTCGCGTCCTCGGCCACCTCCGCCACGGCGCCGCCGAGGAAGCGAATCTGTACGGCGGCCATATCTGTAGCGCGCCGGCCGAGGGCCTCGAGCGCGGCGGCCGCCCAGGACGCGTCGGCGCCGTCGACGAACCCGGAGCGCACCACCGGATGCAGCTTCGCCGGCGCCGGAGGAGGGCCCTTGATCAGTTCGGGGTAGGGCGTGGGGCCGACCGTATCCAGCGCGGGCTCGCCCAGCTGCCTCAGCGGATCCAGCACGGACGGCGCATCCTCGGGGGCCCCGGAGTAACACAGGGCCATCACCAGCACGGGGGCGCCGTGGAGCCGTTCGGGCAGCCACGGCACGGGAGGGGCGGCCATGAGATTCAGCATCGCCCCGAGTTCCCGGGGCCCGGTGCGCACGGCCCGGATCGCGCCGGCGAGCACCTCGGCGGTGGCGGGCACGGCGAGCATCCCGCCGGCGACGGTGCCTGCCGGGTGCAGGTCGAAACTCAGCTGCGTGACCACTCCGAAGTTCCCGCCCCCGCCGCGCAGTGCCCAGAACAGCTCGGGGTGCTCGTCGGGGCCCGCCATGATCACGCTGCCGTCGGCCAGCACCACCTCGGCCGAGCGCAGGTTGTCGATGCTCAGCCCGTCGCGCCGGGTCAGGAAACCCACACCGCCGCCCAGGGTGATGCCGGCGATGCCGACCGTGGGGGCGTCGCCGAAGCCGGTGGTCAGGCCGTGCTCGTGTGCGGCGGCGAGATAGTCGGCGGCCAGCACCCCGCCGCCGACGGTCGCGATACGGGAGTCGGGGTCCATGGACAGCTGATCGAGTCCCCGCATGTCGAGGGTGAGGGCCCCGTCGACGATGCCACGGCGGGAGTGGCCGCCGCTGCGCACGGCCAGGGGCGCCCCGGCCTCGCGGGCGCCGCGCACGATCGTGGCGACCTCCCGCGTGCTGGTGGGTCGAGCGGCGGCGAGCGGGGAACGTCCGGGGGTGGCGAAGGGGATGTCGGTGGCGAGGTCATAGCCGGGCGAACCCGGCCGGAGGAAGCTGCGGCCGAGTGAGCGGGCCAGAGCGGGCACGGCGGTCATGGTGGCTCCTGCGGGGTTCGGCAGACGAGTGCAGAGTTCACTTCGCTCCCTGAACGTTAGGGCCCGAAGTGATCTGCGTCAAGGGCTCGGGTGACGGCGAGTGGCCTCTAAGCTGTCCGGCATGATCGACTGGACGAGGAAACCGGTGGCGGCGCTGATCCGGCACATGGATCAGCACACCAGCCAGGCGGCGGAGACCCTCTTCGCCCGCCACGGCGGCAGTCGGCCGATCTACTTCATCCTCCTCGCGCTCCACGAGAAGGACCGCACCACTCAGCGCGAGCTGGCCGCGGTGGTCGACCTGCGCGAAGCCACCCTGAGCGAGCACCTGCGCGTGATGGCCGAGCGGGACCTGATCACCCGATACCGCCCACCCGAGAACCAGCGCACACAGCAGATCGCGCTGACCGAGCGCGGCACGGAGCTGTTCACCACGCTGCGCACGGCGATCGAGGATTTCGATGCCCACGTGCGCGCGGCCGCCGGGACAGAGGCCGACCTCGCGCTGCTCTACGAGATGGGGCCCCGCATCGCCGCTGCGGCGGACGAGTACATCGGCCGCACGACCGGCAACTGACGCCCCGGCTGCTCAGGGGGCCGCCGGGCCCCCACGAGATTGCAGGGAGACGCAGGTGAACACGGCCCCCTGCGCATCCCGGGCACGGTAGAGGTAGTCGTCCTCGGTGACCACGCGGCCCGAGCCCCCGGCCTCGATGAGCTGGACATCATCTCCGTCGACGATCTCGAGAGCGCCCTCGATGACGTGGATCATCGTGCCCGGCGAGGGCACGCCGGAGCCGCCCTGGTAGACGTCATCGCCGGTCAGCTTCCACTTCCACGTCTCCACCGACAGCCCTTCGGTGTCGATCGCGTCCAGCAGCACCGACCAGCTGCCCCCGTCGGTCGACCACACCTCGACCCCGTCCGGCGGGGCGTCGGAGCCCACCCCCATCAGCGCCGCGAAGGTGGTGCCGAGGCCGGCGGCGATGCGGTCGAGGATGAAGACGCTGGGGTTGGCCTGGCCGAGCTCGATCTGGGTGAGCATGCGGCGACTGACGTCACTGAGGTCCGCGAGCGCGCCGACGCTGAGGTCCTGGTCCTGGCGCGCGGCGCGGATGCGCTCGCCGAGCTGGGCGACGACCGCGGGACGCATACCACCGGGCATGTCGGACCTCCTCTCGGTGATGCACGCACGCTCGAAAGACTGAGACGTGACCAGAAGCGTATCGGGAGGCTCACCCGGAACGGACGTGACGGGAACTATATTGCGCATCGGCGCGGGTGGGCATTATGTTGCCCAGGGCCCCGTTGTGGCCCCGCCTGCGCTCACCCGCCACCGCAAAGTTCCATCCCGTCGAAGGAGGTCGTCCCCGTGACCAGCCACGCCCCCGCGTCCACCACGCAACCCGCGCCGGCCTCCCGCCCGGATGGCCGTCTGCTGCGCTGGTTCATGTCCTACGGCTCCTTCGCGGTGCCGCAGGCCGCCGCCCCGATCGCCTTCGCACTGATCGCGCTGCCCCTGACCGGGGATCCCGGCAGCGGCGCGGCGATGATGCTCGCGATGACGATCGCGCAGGTACTCGGCGCCGTCCCGATCACGCGCCTCGGGCGCCGCTTCTCCCCGCTGCCCTTCCTGCGAGTGCTGATCGGGTTGCGGACCGTGGCGCTCGCGGCGATCGCCGTGTGCGCCGGGCTGGGCGCACCCTTCGCCTTCGTCGTGGCCGGGGCCGCACTGGCGGGCCTGGTCAACGGCGCCGCCTACGGACATCTGCGCGCGGTGCTGAACCACCTGGTGCCCTCGGGCCGGCTGCCGCGGGCACTCGGCGTCGCCGCCACCCTGAACGAGGTCACGTTCGCGGCCGCGCCGCTGGTGGCCGCCGCCCTGGGGAGCGTCTCCCCGCAGGCCGCCGCGTGGGCGATGGTGATCCTCGGGATGGGGCCGATGCTGCTGCTGCCGCGGATCCCCACCGCGACCGCTCCGGGGCCGGAACAGCGCCGCGATCGCCTCACCCTGAGGCCGATGATCATGCTGTGGCTGGTGTGCGGAGGCGCGAGCGCGGCCTCCATCTCCGCGATCGAGATCGGGGCCGTGTCGATGGCGGTCTCGTTCGGCATGCCTGCAGCGTGGGGCGTCATCTTCCCCCTCGCTCTCTGCGTCACCTCCGTCGCCGGTGGGGTCTGGGTCAGCATCCACAACCGGGTGCCGCGCCGTCGCACGGTGCTCGCTTGGCTGGCCACGACCGCCCTCGGCGTCGCCTGCGTGGGGCTCGGCCACTCGGTGACAGCCACTCTCGTGGGCGCGCTGCTGGTCGGGGCGGTCCTCGCCCCGCTGGCGACGTACTACTCGCTGATCCTGGACCGGCTGGTCCCGGCCGAGCACCGCGCCGAGGTCTTCGCGCAGCTGCGCACGGCCAATGCGCTCGGGATCATCACGTCCAGCGGCCTGATCTCGCTGGTCTCGCTGCAGGCGACGTTCACCGTCGTCATCACGGTGATGACGGGCGTGATGCTGATGGCCGGCGGCGTATTCACCGCAGCCTGGCTGCACGGGCGTCGTGCCCGCGCAGCGCGGGAGAGCGAGGACCGGCGGCTCGCGCGGGTCGAGGCGCCGACGGGCCAGGACGACGCGCCCGCCGAGGGGCACGCCGTGCCGGCCACGGTCGGCTCCGCTCCGGCGGCGGCCAGCTCGGTCCCGGCCGCGAGCGGCACGCGGCCGGGAGGCACCTCGCCCTCCGAGGGTGCACGGATCCCGGAGTTTCACGAGTAAACGATTGCCCAGCGGGGAGCGACTCCGTACGGTGGGAACGGAAACGTGCGAGCGGGACCGCGGCAGAGCTGGCCGGCGCCCGCCGCGACCCCGCCCGTGGATGCGCGGGGGCATCCGGACCTGGAGGAGGTCCCGCTGTGATCACTCGTTCCACCTTCTTGCGCGGCGCAGTCGCTGCGGCCGGCGCCAGTGCGCTGACCCCCGTAGCCGCCGGCGCCCATCCCGGCGGCGGCGCGAGTTCGCCATCCAAGCCCCTGGGTGACGGCCCGGCCGGCACCTCGCCCGCCGAGTCCCCGGGCTTCGGCCCCGTCCCCGACACCTGTCCCCGGATCGAGCGGATGGCCCCGGTGACCGGCCCGGGCGTCACCACCCGGTTTCGGATGGAGGCCACCGATCTCGGTGCCCCGGCGGTCACGCCCGACGGCCGCTCGCTGTTCATCTTCGGCGACACCTTCGAGGACGCCGTGGTCGGTGGCGGGTTCTGGCGCTCTCCCGTCGGCCTGTACGCCGACCCCGACGTCCCGCTGGACGGGGGCATCCGCTGGACCAGCGCGGTCGGCGGCGAGACCGCCGAGCAACTGGTCCCCTACGAGCACGACGACGATCCGGTCTCCACGATCCTGCCCGGGGACATCATCACCATCGGCGACACCATGTACCTGTGGATGATGGTCAACCACGGCTTCCCGACCGTCGGCAGCACCGAGATCTGGACCTCCACCGATTCCGGGGAGACGTGGGATCGCACCGCGGAGATGTTCCCCGGCGACCACCTGGGCGGGTTCATGCAGCAGTGCACCTGGTTCCGCGCCCCCGCCGAGCACTACGTCTACCTGCTGACGACGGGATTCCAGCGCGACAAGGGCGTGCTGCTCCACCGCGTCCCGGTCGATTCCGTGCTGGATCCCGGCGCCTACGAGACCTACGGGCCGGGCGAGGAGAGCTGGGGCTGGGGCGAGGAGCCGGCGCCGGTCATCGACGGCGCCATCGGCGAGATGTGCCTGCGGATCGTCGACGGCGAGTGGGTGCTGACCTACTTCGACGCCGGCAACTACCGCGTCGACATCCTCGCCGCCGACTCGCCACTGGAGGTCCGTGACGCCACCGCCTCGACGCTGCTGCACGGCGGTGACTGGGGCGCCGAGGAGCACAACGTCGTCGCCCAGCTGTACGGGCCCTACATCGTGCCCGGCTCCACGCTCGAGGTGATGCATCTGCTGTGCTCCCAGTGGCGCACCGGGCCCGACTGGCCGTACCACGTCGAGCAGTTCCGCATCGAGGATCCGCTGGGACGGCACTGCGGGGACTGACCCTGCCGGCCTACCGGACGCCGGCCCGTGCGGCTCGCTCGGGCCGGCTGTCGGCGTCCCGCTCAGCCCAGCTGCAGTCCGTGGCCGATCGGGTAGGCCTCCCCGCTGCCGTCGGCCGCGGGGATCGCGACCGGGAGGGTGCCGCGCGGCTCGACCGCGCCCGCGACCACACCGGCGACCGCGCGGAGGTTGCAGGCGGAGTTGCCGTAGGCGGCCAGTGACGCGGCGACCTCGCCGACGTGGACCACGTCGTAGGGGTTGCGCAGCGACGCGTGGATCACGGGCACCTCGGTTCCGGCCAGGGCACCGACGAGGGCGACCTGAGCGGCCGGGGTCTCGAATGCCGACGACGAGGTGAACACCAGCACCGCGTCATGGTCCGCAGCGGCGGTGGCGGCTTCCTCGGCGGTGGTCTCGTCGAGCGGGTCCAGCACCAGAGCCGTCGCCTCGAGGCCGTGCTCGTCCAGCGCCTGGACGGTCACCTCCAGCTTCTCCTGCGTGCCGACGCCGGTGACCAGCACGCTCGTGCCTCCCGCGAGGGGCAGGGTCTCGTCATCGGTGATGACGGTGACGGCGTCGTCGGCGATCTTCTGCGCGGTGCGCGCCGAGCGCTCCGTACCCACGGCGGCGACGGCATCGGCGACGTCGACGTGAGCGTCCTCGAACAGGCCCCGGCGCAGCTTCTGGGCGAGGATGCGCCGCACGGACTGATCCAGCCGCTCCTCGGTGATCTCGCCGCTGGCCACCGCCTCCTGGACGCCGCCGATGGCGACGGCCAGATCCGGTGGCATGAGCATCTGGTCGGCGCCGGCGAGGATGGCCTCGACCGGCACCCGGTCGTCCCCGAACATGGTGCGCACACCCTCCATGGCCAGCGAGTCGGTGACGATGACCCCGTCGTAGCCGAGCTCCTCGCGCAGCAGACCGGTGAGGATCGGCTGGGACAGGGTCGCGGGCCGGCCGGAGTCATCCAGCGCCGGGACCACGATGTGTGCGGTCATGATGGCGTCCACGCCCTGCTCGATCGCGGCGATGAAGGGTGGCAGATCGATCTCGTCGATCTCCTCGCGGGTGTGGTCGATGACCGGCAGGCCGACGTGGGAATCGGTGGCGGTGTCCCCGTGGCCGGGGAAGTGCTTCGCGGCCGCGGAGCAGTTCGCCTTCTGCAGTCCCTTGATGTGGCGGGCGGCGAGGTCCGCGACGGCCTCCGGGTCCGCGCCGAGGGAGCGCACCCCGATCACCGGGTTCTGCGCCGCGACGTTGACGTCGGCCACCGGGGCGAAGGCCTGGCCGATGCCGGCCGCGCGCAGCTCGGAGCCGATGATGTCGCCGGCCTTGCGGGCGTGGGAGCCGGAGCCCGTGGCGCCCAGGGCCATCGCCCCGGGCAGCGGGGTGGCCGGGGCCGGCAGCCGGTAGACGACGCCGCGCTCCTCGTCGGTGCTGATCACCAGGGGGATGCCGCCGGCCGCGAGCGCCGCGTCCTGGGCCTCGTTCGAGAGGGTCGCGATCTGCTCGATGCTCTCGAGATTCTCGCTCCAGACGAAGTAGATCAGCCCGCCGACGTGGTGGGTGGAGATGATCTCGGCGATGGTGTCCACCCCGGTGCTGGAGGTGTTCGAGGGGTGGGGCTCGTCGGCCGCAGAGCCGTAGCCGACGGCGACGAAGAGCTGGCCGATCTTCTGCTCGAGGCTCATGCCGGCCAGCAGCTCGTCGAGACGGGCGTCGTGCTTGTCGCCGCCGCGGGCGGGGGCGCTCCGGGTCCCGGCGGCGTGCGCGGTCGCGGGCAGTGCGGTGGCCGTGCCGGCGAGGGCCAGGGCACCGAAGCTGCGCCGGTCCAGCAGGTGGCCGGGCCGTCGGCGGCTGCTGGAGGCGGCGTGGTTGCTGGAGGCGGCGTGGTTGCCGGAAGTGGCGTCGTCGGGGCCGGAGGGGGTGGGGATGCTGGGGGTCATCGGGGGCTCCTGCTCAGTAGAGGCGGTAGCGGCGAGCGGTGGCGACGAACTCGTCGAGCTCGTCCTGCCAGGCGGCGACGATCTCGTCGGCCGGGTCGCCGGCCTCGAGCATCGAGCGGGTGCGCTTGGTGCCGGAGAGGCTGTCGATCCAGCAGACGTCGGACTCGGTGCGGCAGTCCTCGCCCTCGCGCCAGTCGACCTCCGGGACCTGCCTGAAAAGGGCGGCGAGCACGTGGATGCCGGTGCGCACCGGTTCGTACTCCTCCGGATCCGTCACGTGCAGCTGCAGCCCGCCGCAGAACTCCCCGGCGTGCTTGCTGGTGGTGGGAGTGGCGAACATGGGCCGGGCCAGCACACCGGGTAGGTCGGCGAGGTCGGTGATGATCGCGTCGATCTGGGACTCGGTGATGAACGGGGCGCCGAACCACAGGAACGGGGTGGTGGTGCCGCGACCCTCGGAGACGTTCAGCGACTCGATGAGGCCGGTGCCCGCGTAGACGATCGCGGTCTCGGCGGTGGGGATGTTCGGCGAGGGCAGCACCCACGGCAGGCCCGCGTCGGCCGGCTCCTCGGGATCGTAGCCACTCATCTCGATGACCTCGAGATCCACTGCATCGCCGAGGAACTCGCCGTTGAACAGGCGGGCGAGCTCGCCGACGGTCAGGCCGTGGCGCTGCGGGATCTCCTTCAGGCCCACGAAGGAGGACAGCGCCGGTTCGAGGATGAAGCCCTCGGCCTCGGCGCCCAGGGGGTTCGGGCGGTCCAGGACGAGGAACCGCTTCTCATTCTCGGCGGCGGCCTCCATCGCGTAGTAGAGGGTCCAGATGTACGTGTAGAAGCGGGCGCCGATGTCCTGGATGTCGAAGATCAGGGTGTCGACGTCGGCGATCATCTCGGGCGTGGGCTTCTGCGTCTCTCCGTACAGGGAGCGCACCGGCAGGCCCGTCTTCTCATCGATGTAGTCGCCGACCTCGCCGCCGGCCGGCTCTGCACCCCGCACACCGTGCTCGGGGCCGAACAGCGCGACCAGGCTGAAGCCGCCCTCATCCTCGGCACCGATGAGCAGGTCGATGGTGGAGGTCAGCTCCCGGTCGGTGCCGGTGGGGTTCGTGATCAGGCCGACGGTCGCGCCGTCCAGCGTGGACAGCTGGTCGGCCTCGAGGAGATTCTCGACGCCGAGGGCGAAGCGCCCCTTGCCGTGACCTTTTCCGTGGCCGCCGCCGTTGCCCTTGCCGTGTCCGTTGCCCTTGCCGTTGGTGCCGCCGCCGTTGTCCGCCGGGAGGGCGCTCGCGGCGCCGGCGGTGGCCAGCACGGCACCGGCCGGGAGGGAGGCGAGGACGCGCCGGCGCCCTGGGCGCTCTGCTCCTGCCTCGGAGTCTCGGTGGTCGCCCGTGGAGGGCGTACGCGGGGGCTGGGCAGGCTGGAGCGCCGGGTTGTTCACGATGAGAATTCCTCCGTCGTCGGGTCCGCCGCGCGAACGCTCGTGCTGGTCAGCTCTGCGTACCGTCCGGCGCGGACACTGCGCCGACGCCGTGCGGCTCCATCGCGCGCGACTGACGACGCTAGCAACGATGGCGTGCCGTGACAACCGTCACACAGAGTGGGCGCGGTGGAGCCATGCGCCGGCCCGGCTACCGTGGAGCTCGTCGCATGACGCCGTCCCACCGGCCGAATCGCGCCGCCCCACCGGCCGAGCAGAGGAGCGCAGATGCCCGCACAGCCCCCGTCCTCCGCCGGCGCGGACGGCGTCCTGGTGATCGGATCCGCGTCGGTCGACGTGACCGCGTTCGCCAGCCGGATGCCGCGACCGGGCGAGACGCTGCTGGGCGAGTCCTTCTCCGTCGTGCTGGGAGGCAAAGGGGCGAACCAGGCCGTTGCCGCGGGGCGCGCCGGGGCACCCGTCCGCTTCGTCGGCTGCGTGGGCGATGACGTGTTCGCCCCGCTGGTGCAGGAGGGCCTGCGCGAGGCCGGCGTGGACATCTCGCACCTGCATGAGGTCCCCGGCCAGACGGGCGTGGCGCACATCCGTGTGGACGGCGCCGGGGAGAACGACATCGTGGTGGTGCCCGGCGCGAACGGCCGCCTCGGCGCCACGCTTGTGGACGCGGCCCTGGAGGAGTTCGCCGCGAGCAGCAGCGTGCTGCTGACCCAGCTGGAGACTCCACTCGAGCTGACAGCGCACATCATCCGCAGCGCCCGCGAGCACGGCCTCACGGTGATCCTGGATCCCGCCCCCGCCCCGCCGGGCGGCCTCGACGAGTCGATCTGGCCCCTGGTGGACGTCGTGACACCGAACGAGACGGAGGCGTCCTTGCTGACCGGCATCGAGGTCGACTCCCGCGAGACCGCCCAGCGTGCGGGCCACTGGTTCCTCGAGCGCGGGACGGGCCACGCGGTGATCACGATGGCGGGCGCGGGCAGCGTCCTCGTCGATCGAGACGGCACCACCGACCTCGAAGCGCGCCCGGTCGACGTCCTCGACACCACGGCGGCGGGCGACGCCTTCGCCGGCTACCTCGCGACCTCGCTCGCTGCAGGCCAAGACCTGGCCACGGCCGCGGACCGGGCGGGGGCGGCCGGGGCGCTGGCGGTCACCCGACGCGGGGCCTCCCCCAGCATCCCCGCTGACAGCGAGGTCACGGACCTGCTGGCGCGACGCTGAGAGAGGTGGCGGACCTGCCCGGGCCGGTTCAGCTGCCGTCGGGATCCGTGCGGAAGGCAGACACTTCGCCGTCGGCGGCCGGGAAATCGTCCCCGTCGCCGGACGCGAGGTCGTCGCGGATCGCCTGCAGGCGTTCGCGTGCCCCGATCGCGCGATCCCGGTCCTCGACCGAGAGGCGGGCGATGAGGACGTCGATGAGCGTCCACAGCACGAACGTCTCCGAGGTGGGGGTATCGCTCGTGCCCGGCAACCGCACCCAGTCGATGCCCGGTGCGGCGCCGTCGGGCTCGTCGAGCTGGCTGATCATCACCGAGCGGTGCGCGCCCCGGGCGGCCGCTCGGGCGAAGCGGCGCAGGTCGGGGCCGACGTTGATGGGCGCCAGAGTGAGGACGCAGTCGCCAGGCCGCAGGGCGAAGACCGCATCGGCGAGGCTGTGCCCGCCTCCGGTCAGCGCTACGGCCTCGACCCCGTTGCGGCGGCACTCCAAGGCTGCGTAGGTCGCCACGGAATAGGCGGTGCCGAGCCCGAAGAAGACCAGCCGCGAGGCGGACAGGCACCCCTGGAGCAGGGCGGCATAGCCGGGAGCGGTGAAGGTCTCGGAGAATCCCTGCTCAACCTCCGAGTGGCTGCGGAGGATGGAGGCCTCGACGTCCTCGCCCAGCGCGTCGAACCGCCCTTTGATCACTTCGGGCAGCGCCGCAGCGGTCCGATGTGAGGCCAGGCAGGCGGCCTTGAGCTCGGGCAGACCGGCGTATCCCAATCGTCGGGCGGTTCTGACGACCGTCGCCTCGCTGACCTGCGCGCGCTGGGCGATGACCTGGACCGAGCTGGTCGCGAATCCCAGCGGGTCGTGCCGGGCGAGCAGTGCGACCTTCTGCTGAGCTGCGCTCAGGGGGCGCTCCGTGCCCGGGCGGACCCCCTCGGCCGTGCCCGACGTTCCGGCGTCATCCCTCGCCTCATCCATTGTCCTGCCTCTCTCCTGCGCTCTCCGGCTCGCCCCATCGTCGTCCACCATGTGGTGAAACATTTCCTTCATAGTGACAGCCAAGTGAAACTATGGTTACCTGCACCACATTGATCTCCGAGGAAGAGGGTCCGTTGAGAGAAGCACAGCACGTCATCGTCGGCGCCGGGGCCCACGGGCTCGCGCTCGCCTCGCGTCTTGCTCGCCGCGGCGAGTCGGTCCTCGTCCTCGAGGCCGCCACGATCGCGGCGGGCGCCTCGGGTGGCCTGGGCAAGCGCGGGGTGCGCGCCAATCGCCGGGACATCCGCGAGCTCGAGCTCGCGCGGCTCGCCCAGGAGATCTGGCCGGGCCTCGCCGAGGATCTCGGCGGGGACACCGGGTACGTCCGCAGCGGCGGCCTGTACCTGCGCGAGGCCGAGTCCTCCGGGTTCGCCTCGAGCCTGGGCGCCTCGACCGTGCGCGCCGCCCACCAGAACTCCGCGGGGATCGCCACCGAGCTCTGGGACCAGCAGACCACTCGCTCGCAGCTCCCGACCGTCACCGAGGACGTGCTCGGGGCGAGCTACTGCCCGCACGACGGTGTTGCGAGCCACGAGGCAACCACCCACCTCTATGCCCAGGACGCGATCCGCCACGGCGCCGAGATCCTCGAGGCCTCCCCCGTGCACTCGGTCCGACGGGATGAGGCCGGCCGAGCCGTCGGCCTCCTCCTGGAGGACGGGACAACTGTCACCGCCGGCAGCTCGGTCACGCTGGCCGCGAACGCCGGGACGAACGGCCTCCTCTCCCGCTCTCAGCTCGACGAGCTCCCTCTCTGGCCGGTCTATCCCCAGGCCGTGCTGGCCAAGGCCGCCCACCCCACGCAGATCCGCTACCTGGTGGCACACGACGGGCGGCCGCTCTCGGTGAAGATCCTCGAGGATGACGTGGTCATGCTCAGCGGTGGATGGCGCGGAGTCCGCTCCGAGGAGACGGGTCGCGGCACCGTGGTCCCGGCCAACGTCGAGGGCAACCTCGCGCAGCTGGCCCGCACCTTCCCGGGACTCGGCGAGCTCTCTCTGCTCGAGGCCGACGCCTCCCGTGCCGAGACGGCCTCGCTGGACGGCATCCCCGTCATCGACACCGCCCCGGAGGCCCCGAATCTGTTCATCGCTGCCGGGTGGAGCGGGCACGGATGGGCGCTGGTGCCCGCCGTCGCAGCCCTGCTCGACCAGTGGCTGGACAGCGGGCAGAAGCCGGCCGAGCTCTCCCCGTTCAGCTGGACACGGTTCTCCCGGAAGGAACCCACCCATGTTTGATGTCGTCCCTCTGAGCTCGGAGCAGCTCGAATCGCTGATGCTCTCGATCGGCTTCCTCGGGGTCCTGCTCCTGGTCGGCGTCCTCCTGCGGCTGCTGATCCCGGCGCTGCGACGGTTCTTCATCCCCGCTGCGCTGATCGGTGGGCTGATCGGCATCGCCGCGGGCCCGTTCGCGCTCGGCCTCGTCTCCGAGGCAATGAACGAGACCTGGTCGGCCATGGGCGGCATCCTGATCGCCTTCGTGTTCGCGCCGATGCTGATGGGCTCCAAGCTGCCCAGCATCAAGGAGGCAGCGGGCGTCGCCGCACCCCACGTGCTCTACAGCTACCTCAGCACGCTGGCGCTGGTGGGCGCCTCCGCCCTGATGTGCGTCCTGCTGCTCACGCCCGTGTTCGGCACCCATCCGCTGGCGGCATCGCTGCTGGAGATCAGCTGGCCCGGCGGTCATGGCACGGCCGCGGGCATGGCTCCCGTCTTCGAGCAGTTCGGATGGCAGGACGGCAGCTCGCTGGCGCTGGGCCTTGCCACGTTCGGTCTCATCTTCGGGATCTTCGGAGGCATGGTGCTGCTGAACATCGCCTCCCGCCGGGGGCAGCTGCGCACCTCGGCGCCGGGCGGTGACCAGGCGGGCCGGGAGGACCTCCTGGTCGACGGCGACGGCGAGGTGCAGTCGGTCAGCCGTCTGCACAAGGCCTCCCTGGACAATCTGGCCTTCCACTTCAGCCTGATCATGGTCGCGATCCTGATCGGGTGGGCGCTCAAGGCGCTCATCGACCTGGTGTTCACCGGGGTGCCGCTGTTCCCCCTGGCGATGATCGGCGGGCTGCTGGTGCAGCTGGTCATCCAGCGCACGGCGCTGTCGCGGATCGTCGACCGGCGCACGTTCAACCAGATCGCCGGGATCGCGTTGGACTTCCTGGTCGTGGCGGCCGTGGCCTCCATCCAGCTGCCCGTCCTGCTCGAGAACCTCGCCGCGATCGTGGTGCTGACGGTGGTGGCGATCGTGATCAGCGTCGTCATGTTCTACGTCGTCGGGCCCCGCCTCTTCCGCACCGACTGGGTCGAGAACAGCATCGTCAATTTCGGCGCCATGACCGGCGTCTCCTCCGTCGGCCTCATGCTGCTGCGGGCAGCTGATCCCGGGCTGCGCACCAAGGCCGGTGAAGGGTTCGCCCTGCGCGCACCCTTCTCGAGCCCATTCGTGGGCGGCGGCCTGGTCACGGCGCTGGTCCCCGTGGTGATCGTGCAGTTCGGGAACCTGGCCGTGGGGCTGGGATGCGTGGCGCTGTGCGCCGCGCTGCTGTTGGTCGCGAAGCTGACCGGGCTGTGGCGCGCTCCCGCGGGCGCAGTGCGGACCGCCGGTTCGCAGGCAACGGCGGTCTGATGCGCATCGTCGTCATCGGTGCGGGGGTGATCGGCCTGTCGATCGCCGACGCCCTCGCGCGCCGCGGCGTACGGGACTTGGTGGTGCTCGAGGCCGGGGATCACCCGTTCGAGGCGGCCAGCGGACGAGGGCTGGGCTGGGTCAATGCCAGCAACAAGACGCCGCGGGAGTACTTCGCGCTGAACGCCGCAGGTCTGCGCGCGCACCGTGACCGCTCCGCCCGGTCCCCGAGCCCGTGGTTCACCGAGAGCGGCACCCTGACGACGGGGCACTACCGGCAGGGATTCGCCGAGAGAACGCGGCACCTCGAGCAGTGGGGATACCCGTTGCACCGGACCCGGCTGCACGAGGTGTTCCGTGACCGGGGCCTGGCCCTTCCGCACGTCGCCGATGAGGAAGCCGTCCTCTACCCCGAGGAAGGATGGCTCGACCCCGCGCTCTATGTGCGCCATTGCCTCTCCGGGCTCGGGGCCGGCACGGTCCGGACGAGCTCGCCCGTGCGCTCCATCGCGCACGAGGCCGACGGATACACCGTGGTCACCGACCGCGAGCGCCTGCACGCCGACGCGGTCGTCAATGCCGCCGGACTCGGCGCGCCGGCGGTGGCCGCGATGCTGGGCAGGACGCTCCCGCTCACCTCACGGCCCGGGCTGGTGGTCCGAGTACGCACCGGCGACCCGGTCACCCCGTTGGTGGTGATGCATGAACTGCTCGACATCCGACCGACCGGCGGCACGACGTACCTCCTCCACAGCGATGCGGTCGATGCCCACCTTGGCCAGGCCGACGGCACCGCCGCCCCACCAGCTGACGCGGTGGAGGAGCTGCTGGGGCGGGCTTCAGCCTTCCACTCCGGGTTCGACGGGGCGGACCTGGTGGCGGCCCGCGTCGGTGTGCGCCCCCTCCCCCGCGACGGGATGCCGATCCTGGGTGGCATGGCCGAGCTGCCCGGGTACTACGAGGCCGTGATGCACAGCGGCATCACACTGGGCCCGGCGATCGGCGATCTGCTCGCAGAGTGCATTCTGGAGCGGTCGATCGCACCGGATGCGCCGGCGATGTTCCACGCCTCGAGGTACTGACCGCCCTCCTCAGGCGGCGCGGCGTCCGTCGGCGAGGTCGAGCAGGTGGTCGAGCACCCGGTCGCCGCCGGCGCGCAGGCCGTTGTGCTCGTACTCGCTGGTGACCCAGGTGCGCAGGCCGGGCAGCAGCTCGGCCGTGGCCAGGGAGTACCGGCGGGGCACGTAGGCGTCCTCGAAGTAGATCGCCGCGGCGCCCGGCACGTCGGCCGCCCGCAGGGCGGCCTCGTCGTAGAGCCGGGGCCATTCGTGCTCGGCCAGCAGGTCGGCGGCCTCCGCCCAGGGGGCGAGCTCGGGATCCTCGTCGAACAGGTCGCGGTGGATGTGCTCGCCGGCCAGCAGCGTCGCATCCTCCCGCACCTCCTGGGGCATCATGCGGTCCCCGGCCCAGCGGGTGGCGGTGCCGTCGGCCCAGCAGGATTCGTGGATCACGGCGTACAGCGGATTGCGGCCGCCGAAGGGCAGCGCCGAGGCGAGGTCGTGCGCGAAGGCGGGCGAGGCCGGATCGAGGTCGAGGAGATAGTGCAGCTTCTCCTGGCCCTGGGAGGCGCCCAGCAGGTGGCCGAGCCGGCGCAGGCGCTCGATGCCGACGCGCTGCCCGTCGGGAAGGCGCAGATGCCCGTCGGCGGCGAGATCGGCGAGGCGGCGGAAGCGGTCCCGGTCGCCGGGGAAGCGGGCCCAGTACCGCTCGCTGCGGGCGTTCATGCCCTGCCAGGTGGTGGCGTAGGCGGCGTCCATGTCCGGCCCGACAGAGGGCAGGCCGCCGGTGAACAGGGCCTTGTCGACGGAGCCGGCATGGGCGCTGAGGTAGCGCAGGGTGGTGAACCCGCCGAAGGACTGGCCCAGCAGCGACCATTTCTCGGCGCCCAGATGCTCGCGCAGCAGCTCGGCGTCGCGGGCGATCGCGTCGGCCCGGAAGTGGGTGAGGTAGGCGGCCTGCTGGGAGGCGGTGGCCTCGCGCAGGGTGGCGGCGCCCGCGATGGCACCCTCAGGCAGAGCGGTGTCGAGCCCGACGGGGGTGGAACGGCCGGTGCCGCGCTGGTCGAGCATGACCACGCGGTGCTCGCGCAGGGCGCGGGCCAGCCAGGGCGGGTTCTCGGCGCCGAGCGGGCGCGGGGCCTCGGCGCCCGGGCCGCCCTGGAGGAAGACGAGATAGGGCTTCTTCTGCCCGTCGGGCTCCGAGATGATCCGCGCGAACAGCTCCAGGCGCGGCGAGCCGGTCTCGGCGTGGTCCAGCGGGACCGGCAGGGTGATGTCGCGCAGCTCCAGACCGGGCAGGGTCCAGGTGGTGCTCATGTCGTCGGTCGTCAACAGCGGTCTCGGCATCTGCCCAGAGTATCGGCGAGCGCAGTGTCGGCGCCGGTGGTACCGCCACGGCGGCGCCGCTGCTGGTGCCGTGCTGGCAGTGCCGGTGCCGGTGCCGGTGCCGGTGTCAGGAGATCTGCCCGCCGGTCAGCAGCTCCAGCGCCGGACCGAGGGTGTTCAGCGCGATGATGGCGCCGACGATGCCGACGGTCCACGAGAAGGCGCCGGCCGCGCTCTTGACCGACCAGCTGTGGACCCGCTCGAGCACGGCGTCCCCGCGCGCCCCGAGGGCCGCGCGCACTCCGCTCAAGAGGATGCCGGGCACGATCATTACCGCGCAGTAGCCGACCAGCACCAGCGAGCCGGTGCCCAGGCCGATGCCCATGTCGGCGATGATGCCCATCGCCGCGAGGTACGGGATCATCGAGGCCGCTTCGATGACTCCGGCCAGAAGAGCCAGGCCGACCAGCGTCGCGGGCCGGCCCGAGGCACGGCGCGCGCGCTCGGTCCACTTCCGCGCCGAGGCCTCCGGATCCCCGCCGCGCTTGGCGATGGACTTGGGGTCCAGGCGGAAGGACCAGATCACCAGCGCCACGCCGAGCGCGGCGAGCAGCACGGTCACCGGTGGCGCGGCCAGCAGGTGCCCGAAGGTCTCCATCAGCGGCAGCAGCCCGGCTAGCAGTGCGATGCCGAGGAGCAGGTAGAACACGGCGATCACCACGAGGTAGAGCAGGGTGCGGCCGGCTACGCGGAGCGCCCCGCCCTCCGCGACGACCAGCAGGATCACCGGGATCACCAGGGTGCCCATCGAGGTGGAGTCCACGAGGGCGAGCAGGAGCAGGCCGAGCGGTCCGGCAGTGTCGACGAGCGATTCCATGCCGTCGATCCTGCCGGGCGGTGCCGCTGCGGTCCTCCTCCGAAGGTGCCGACCGCGCGCGCAGGGGAGGTGGCGTGCGCCACGGCGTCGTAACCTCGGAACATGTCCACTCCCCCGGCGCCGGTGGCGGCCGACCCCTCGCCCGAGGACCTCGGTCGCCTCGGCTCGGAGCGCCGGGACCTGCTGATCGCCGGCGGGTATGCGGCGCTGGTGCTGCTGCTGGCGGCCTCCGGGGCGAGCAACTCCGGTTTCGTCGAGGCCGACGGACGGTGGCCGCTGTGGCTCTCGGTGACGCTGATGCTGGCCGGCTGCGCGAGCATGATCTGGCGGCGTCGCCGTCCGGTGGTGACCCTGGCCGTGGCCGGCCCGCTCGCGGTGCTGGAGATCGTCGTCGGTGGGCAGATCTCGGCGTACTTCCTGCTGTTCGAGGCGCTGTTCGACCCGGTGATGCACGGCAGCCGCCGCCTGGCTCGCGCGACCACCGCCCTCGCGGTCGCGGCCGGCGCGATCGCGCTGATCACCACCGTCGTGATCAACGGCGTCGGGCCGATCCTGCTGGTGGTGCTGATGGTGACGGTGCTCGTGGTGACCACTCCGCTGCTGTGGGGCTGGGAGGTGCGCCACCATCGCGGGGCCCGGGAGGCGGCAGAGAGTCTCGCCGGGCTCGAACGCGAGCTCGCAGCCACCCGCGCCGTCCATGCCGTCGAGACGGAGCGCCGCCAGATCGCCCACGACCTGCACGACGTCATCGCGGGGCATCTCAGCGCGGTCTCTCTGCACACGAATCTGGCCGCCTCCCTCGAGGACGAGCAGGCGCGTGGACGCTCGCTGGTCACGGCCCGGGAATCGGCGCACGCGGCGCTGCGCGATCTGCGCTCGATCATTGGGGTGCTCTCGAGCGAGGAATCCGGCGCCCTGCCCACCGCCACGCTGGACTGGCCCTCGCTCGAAGCGCGGCTGCGAGGCCGGGACCCCGCGGCGCGCGTGGAGATCGACCCCGCCGCCACGGACCCGGCGCGCGTGGACCCGTCGGTGCAGGCCGCTCTGCTGCGCATCGCCGCAGAGGCCGTCACCAATGCGGTCCAGCACGGTCGGGCGCCGAGCTCGTTGGTGGTCCGCGCGGAAGCCGACGCCGTGACGCTCGAGCTGGTCAACGGCCTCGCGGTGCAGTCGGAGCCCGGTGCCGGCGTGGGGCGCGGAGCGATCACCCACCGTGCCACTGCCGTGGGCGGCACCGCCGTGTCCGAGCCGATGGCCTCCGATGCCGGCGAGCCGGAGACGTGGCGGGTCCATGCGTGTCTGCCCGTCGGCCGCACCGAGGTCTCCTCGCGAGCCGCCCAGCCCGCCCACGCCGGTCCGCACCGGCCCACCGTCTCCCTCGAGGATCAGGAGCGCACCTCATGAGTGAACCCATCCGTCTGCTCGTCGCCGACGACCACCCCGCGGTGCGCTCCGGGCTGGTCGCGCTGCTGAACTCGGCGCCCGACGTCACCGTGGTCGCCGAGGCCTCCGACGGCACCGGGGCGCTGGCCGCGGCCCGCGAGCACCGGCCCGACGTCGTGCTGACCGATGTCCGCATGCCCGGCGCGACCGGTATCGAGATCACGCCGCGCCTCCGGGAGACGGGTGCGAACGTGCTGGTGATCTCGGGATTCGACCTCGATGAGTACGTGCTCGGTGCGCTCGCCGCGGGGGCCGACGGCTATCTGGTCAAGACCGAGGACCCGGAGCGGATCCTCGCCGCGGTGCGCGACGTCCACCGGGGTGACGCCGTGCTGTCCGCGGCGGCGACCAAGGCGGTGGTGGGGGCGCTGCGGGGGCGCGCACTGCCGTCCCGGCACGAGGCGACAGCCACGCCGGCCGCCGGTGCGGGCCGCGTAGCCATGGACCGGGGCACCACCGATGCCGGGGCCGCCGAGGCACCCGGACCCGGGCCCGGCTCCCGCTCGGGGATCGCAGATGCGACCGCACAGGCCGCTCCCACCCCGCCGCTGACCCGCCGCGAGGAGGACGTCCTCGCGCTCGTCGCCCAGGGCATGTCCAACCAGCAGATCGCCAGCGACCTGTTCGTCGAGATCACCACCGTGAAGTCCCACCTGTCCCACGCGCTGGCCAAGCTGCAGCTGGACTCGCGGGTCCAGGCGGCACTGTGGTGGCAGCAGAACCGCGGCTGAGGGCACTGCGTCGCGTCGCGCTCTCACCCGGCACGCGACCTCACGCGGCGCGGCGGACCCCGCGCAGGATGAGCCGGACCAGCTCAGCGACGAGGCCCGAGAGCACGCCGACGATGAGCCCGGTGAACAGGCTCGAGAAGACCGCGACCAGGCGGAACACGATGGCCTGGGCCGTCGGATCGAGACCGGAGAGGTTCCCGCCCAGCGACGGGCCGCCGTCGGGGAACGAGGCGCCCCAGAAGATCTGGTGTCCGATCGCGAGGAGCACGCCGTAGCAGGCGCCGATCGCCAGCAGCGTCAGGAACGGGCGGGGCACCCTCGCGGCGATCGCGACGGCGATCCACACGATCACGGGCACGAACACCAGCAGCATGTTCGCCAGCGTGCCGGGGTGGAGCACGCCGAGGTCGTGCAGGATCACGCGCGGAACACCGAGCAGGGCGAGGCCGAGGATCGCGAGGATCGACAGTCCCAGCGGGCCCCGAGAGGTGCGGACAGGAGCGGAGGACGCGGTCTGGTTCGTCATGCCCGGAACACTAGGAATCGGCTGGCCATCTCCACATCCGTCGGCCGTCGCGAGCCGGGTACGCCGCCCGCCGACACCGCGATGTCGCCTCGCGGCCGACGCCGACGTCGCCAGGCCCGGCTTACGCTGTCACCGTGACCACGCCCTCCACCTCCCGCCTGAACGCCCCGACGGGGCCGGCGCGCGGACTGGGCGGCCGGCCGCTGGACATCATCCTGGCGCTCGCGGTGACCGGGGTGCTGGTCGCGATCATCTCCGCGGGCGTCGGCGGGGACACCGAGTCCGATGCCGTCACCTACCTGTGGGCCGCCGGCCTGGGCGCGGTGATGCTGGTGCGTCGCCGCTACCCGGTCCTCGTCCTCGCCGTCTCGGTGCTGGGCCTGTTCGCCTACTACTCCTTCGGCTACCCGGCCATCGGGGTCGCGGTGCCGGTCGCCGCGGCCCTGTTCTCCGCCGCCGAGGCCGGCCGCCTGCGCTGGGCGGTCGGCGCCGCGCTGCTCGTGGTCGGCGCCAGCGTGTTCTTCCGCCTCGCCGAGGGCGAGGCCGCCTCCCTGGTGATCGGGTACGAGCTGGCCGGCCACGTGCTGCTGATGGCGGCCGCGATCGCCCTCGGTGACGGGCTCCGCTCGCGCCGCCGCCTGGTGGCCGATGCCCGCCGCATCATCGCCCTGACCGCCGAGGACGAACGCCGACGCACCGCCGAGAGTGCCCGCATCGAACGCGAGGCGATCGCCCGCGACCTGCACGACGCGCTCGGTCACCGCACGACCGTCATCTCGTTGCACGCCGACGTGGCCCGCGAGGCGCTCGATCGAGGAGACCGGGCCGCCGCCGACGCGGCGCTGGGGATCATCACCGACTCCTCCCAGGCGGTGCTCTCGGAGCTGCGACGCACTGTGCGACTGTTGCGGGCCCCGGACGAGGCGCACGCGCCGGCAGAGTCTCTCTCCGCCGTGCTCGAGAGCCTGCCGACGCTGCTCGTGCCCGGCACGGAGCTGTCGACGGCGGTCCAGCTCGATGCCCCACTGCCCGGACCGGTCGACGCGGCGGCCGCCCGGATCGTGCAGGAGTCGGCTGTCAACGTCGTCCGTCATTCTCGCGCAAGCAGGGTGGAGGTGACGGCGCGCGTCGTCGAGGGCGTGCTTGAGCTGTCGGTGGTCGACAACGGCGACGCAGGGGCGAAGGCGTCGGCCGTCTCCCAGACGGCGCCCACGGGGACGCCGGCATCGCACGGGTCGGGCATCGTGGGCATGCGCGAGCGCGCCGAAGCCCTCGGCGGGCACCTCACCGCGGGCGCCGAGAACGGCGGATTCGCCGTCCGCGCGGTGCTGCCGCTCGCTCGCGACGAGGAGACGCGATGATCCGCGTGCTGCTGGCTGACGACCAGGATCTGGTGCGCGCAGGTCTGCGCGCCCTTCTCGAGGGGGCCACTGGCCTCAGTGTGGTGGCTGAGGCCCGCTCCGGCCGAGAGGCCGTCGAGCTGACCCGACGGCACCATCCCGACGTGGTGCTCATGGATATCCGGATGCCCGATACCGACGGCATCGCCGCCACCGCCGAGATCACGGCCGACGGGGACCTGGATGCAGTGCGGGTGCTGATCCTCACGACGTTCGACGACGAGGCCGAGATCCTCGCCGCCGTCCGGGCGGGCGCGGCCGGATACCTGCTCAAGGACACCCCCGCCGGCGACCTGCGTGACGGCGTGCGGACGGTCGCGGCCGGGGAGAACCTGCTCTCGCCGCGCATCACCCGACAGGTCATGGCGCAGCTGGCATCCTCGGCCGTCCCACAGGCACCGGATCCGCGCCTGGCGCGCCTGACCGAGCGTGAGCTCGCCGTGCTGCGCCGTATCGCCCATGGCGAGACGAACGCAGAGATCGCTCGCCGCCTGTTCGTCTCCCCCGCCACGGCCCGCACCTACGTCAGCCGTATTCTCACCAAGCTCGACGCCCGCGACCGCACCGAGCTGGCCGTCATCGCGCACCGCTCCGGGCTCTACTCCGAGGACGAGGCCTGACGACCGACGAGAAGCAATGACCGCAGGTCAGGACACCTCGAAGTTGGCCATCATCATCATGTCCTCGTGCTCGAGGTTGTGGCAGTGGACGACGAACTTCCCGGTGAACTGCTCGAAGCGCACCAGGATCTCTGCCTCCCCGCCGCTGCCGAGATTGACGGTGTCCTTCCACCCGCTGTTGTAAGGGCCCGGATCGTCCCCGCCGCCCGTGCTGAGCACCTGGAACGGTGAGAGGTGGACGTGGAAGGGGTGGGCGAGGTTCAGCGCGCGGATCCGCCACAGCTCCACCTCGCCCAGCTGCGGGGCCGCCTCGATGCGGTCGGGGTCGAAGGGTTCGCCGTTGATGGTCCACAGGGTCATGCCCTCGTGCTCGGCGCCGCCGCGCTGGAAGACGAACTCCCGCTCGACGGTGACCTCGTCGCGGGAGAGCGGCGTGATCTCGGAGAGCGTCTCGGGGATCCGCGCCTCCTCCGGGCCTTCGCGGGCGACGACGAAGCGCATCACCTGGCCGGTGCCGTCCTGACCCAGCCGGTTCACGAGCGTCACCTCGTCCCCCACCGAGTATGCGGAGAAGTCGACCACCACGTCGAACCGTTCGGCCTGCGCGATCTCGATCGACTCGTGCGCGACGGGCGCGGCCAGCAGGCCTCCGTCGCTGCCGATCTGGACGAACGATGCCCCGTCGGCCGGCGGCGGATCCAGGGCGAGCTCGTACCGTCGGGCGTTCGAGGCGTTCAGCAGCCGGAAGCGGTACATCGTGTTCGTGACTTCCAGGATGGGCCACGCGGCGCCGTTGACCAGGATGCAGTCGCCGAGCACGCCGCTGAGGTATTCCTCCTCGACCCCGGGATGCTCCTGCAGCGTGGGGTCGATCGAGGGGTAGAGGAACGAGCCGTCCTCGGCGAAGCTGCGGTCGACGATCATCAGCGGGATCTCCCGCTCCCCCGCCGGCAGACCGAGCGCGTCCTCCTCGTCGTCGCGGATCAGGTGGAAGCCGGCCAGGCCGCGGTGGACCTGCGGCCCGGTGAAGTCCATCCGGTGGTCGTGGTACCACAGCGTCATCGCGCGCTGCCGGAGCGGGTAGACGTACTCGCGGCTCGACCCGGGCTCGACGAAGTCGGTGGGGTAGCCGTCGTGCTCGGCCGGCGTGACGCCGCCATGCAGGTGCACGACGGTCGGCACGTCCAGCTCGTTGTGGTGGGTCACGACGGTCTCCCGGCCCCGCCGGGTCTCCAGGGTGGGGCCCGGGAAGATGCCGTCATAGCCCCACACCTCGGTGGTGACCTCCGGCAGGATCTGCGCCTGGCCCACCTTCTGGGTGAGCTCGTAGCGGTCCGCGTCGCCGTCGGTGCTGACCGGTTCCAGCACGGGCGGGATCGGCAGGGGTGCGGTGAAGGGCTCCGGCAACCGGGCTGCGCTCTCGATCACGACGCCGGCGCTGCCCTGGGCGCTCTGGTTGCCGGCGAGGAGCCCGCCCGGCAGCAGCCCGCCTCCCGAGCAGCCGGCGAGGGCAGGAAGGGCGAGGCCGGTGCTGGTCAGAGCGCCGAGGCGCAGGGCGTCGCGGCGCGAGGGTCGCTGTGGTGACGTTCCTGTCTGCATACCGTCGGACGCTACGGAGCCGGGTACCGGTCCGTCGTCGGCCTCCCGTCGCGGCCCGGGTCGCTCGCGGGCGACGTCCGGTGTCGACGGGAGGCGACGGGACGGGCCGGGCCGGGCCGGGCCGGGCCGGGCCGGGCCGGGCCGGGCCGGGCCGGGACAACGGGACATCGGTGCCGGGCCGGCGGGCCCGTCAGTCCACCGGCGCGACGCGGATGCGGTTCCCGTCGGGGTCGGCGACGACGAAGGTACGGCCGAAGACGGCCTCGTGCGGGGGCTCGAGCACGGTGACGCCGAGACCGGTCCATGCCCGGTACTGCTCCTCGATGACCGCGGGCCCGCCGGGCAGGCACAGGGTCACCTCGCTGGTGCGCACCGGATCTCCGTCCAGCGCGTCGCCGTGGCCACTCCACAGGGCCAGGTCCACCCCGTCGGCCAGGGAGAAGGTGGCGAAGCCGGGGCTGGGGAAGAAGCTCGGCTCGAGGTCGAAGAGCTGTCGGTAGAAGTCGACGGTCCGGGCGACGTCGCCGACGAAGACGATGAACATGTTCGGGCTGGTCATGGTGATGTTCTCCTCTCGGATCGGGGCTTGGTGCCTCCAGGATCGGGCGGCCGCGCGACAGCCGTGTGTCGGTGTTTCGACGCGAACTTTCTCCGTGGGCCCGGCCGCGCTCCCTACTCTGTGAGGATGCGCCGCAGTGAACGCCACCACGCCCTGCTCGACGTGCTGCGGGCCAACGCCGAACGCCCCGTCTCGGTGCCGCGGCTGGCCGCGAGATTCGGGGTGAGCACCCGGACGATCGAGCGGGATGTCCGCGCACTGCAGGAGGCCGGCGTCCCGATCTACGCCGAGCCCGGGCGGCGCGGCGGGTGCGCGATCCGGCGGGACTACTCCCTGCCGCCGCTGGCCTTCACGCCGCAGGAGGCGACGGCGGTCGTCGCCGGGCTCAGCGTCATGATGGGCTCGCCCTTCGCAGGAGATTCGCGCCGGGCGATGGACAAGGTCCTGGCCGCTCTGCCGCCCGAGCGTCGGGAGATGGTCCGGGACCTCGCCGGCCGGGTGGCGAGCATGGCCCCGGAGGGCAGGGCCGCCGAGAACGTCGACGCGGCGATCCGTGACGTGCTGGTCCGGCCGCGCGTGCTCGAGCTCGAGTACGTCTCGCACCTCAGCGGCGAGCGCACCCAGCGGCACGTCGAGCCGCTGGGACTGATCACCGTGCGCGGCGCCTGGATCCTGGTGGGCTGGTGCCGGCTGCGCGAGGCAGTGCGCGGCTTCCGCACCGACTGCATCGCGCGGATCGAGAAGACCGACGAGATCCCGCCGCAGCGCACCCCGGATCCGCTCGATGCCGATCTCTCGCGCTGGGAGTTCCTCGGCTTCGAGCGGGACTCGAGCTAGTAGATGACGCCCCCGGGCGCACCGTTCTGCGCGAACCCCTGATGCAGAGTGAGGACGGCTGAGAGCGCATCCGGTGCCGCTGCCGACTCACCGCCGACAGCCGTCGGCACGAAGTCGCAGGTCACGACGCTGCCCTCACGCTCGATGCTGTCGGGGGCAGGGAGCAGCCCTTCCCGTTCCGTGCGCTCCGCCGCCTCCTGGAGGGCCTCGACGACCAGGTGCGCGCCCGTCGAGGCGTGGACCGCGACCCGCGTCCGCTGCGGATTCTCGCGGTCGCCGGTCAGCCACGAGGCGCACAGCAACGAAGTCATCTCGGCCGCGTCCGCCCCGCGGATCGGCCGGGCTCCCAGCGGCACCGAGACGATGTGCGCGTCAGGGAGGCTGAGCTCGTCGGTCTCGAGGGCGTCGATCAGCGCGTCGAGCTTCTCGATCTCACCGGTCAAGCCGGTGCCCGTGCGGAGCTCCGGCGCCTCGTCCAGCGTGGTGAACACGAGATCCCCGTCGTCGGTCGGGACGACCCGCCGCACCGAGGAGAGCCATCCCTCCGGAGGCGGAACGGTCAGCGCCTCGCCCTCGGGCTCGGCGTCCTGCTCGTCCTCGAGCTGGGCAGTGATCCCCTCGGTCACGCCCTCTGCATCGGTCCAGATGGTCAGCTCGCGCAGGGTGTCCTCGGGCCCGCCCGCCAGGACGCCCCCGCCGTCGGAGGCCTCCATGGCGCTGACCTCGGTGAGGAACGTCCGGATCGACACGGGCACCTCTCGGGCCCGCTCCACGCTCATCAGCCGGGCGTGCTCGTAGCTGTCGCTCTCCTCGTCCAGCTGCTGGAGGACCACGGGGTTGGCGAGGGACAGCATGGCCAGTTGCATGTTCTCCTCGGCGGAGGCGAGTGCGTCGACGGTCGCCGCCGGCCGCACGATCTGGACGACGAAGTCCACGCCCTGCTCCACCGGAGTCTCCACACGCAGCGAGGCGGGGTCCACGACGTCGAGGGCCGCGGCCAGGTCCAGCCCGTCCTGACCGGCCTGGGAGCCACGACCCCCGGTACCAGGGAGGCCGGGGACGGCGGAACAGGCCGACAGCGCGAGGACCCCGAGGGTCCCGCCGGTGAGGAGCGCAGCGCGACGCGTGGGGATGTGCACCGCACCAGTATGGCGAGACGGCGACGAGCCCCGGCGGGCCTGTTCGGGTGCCGGGAAGGTCAGGCACAGGGCCGTCAGCACATCACAGCAGCCGCGCGAACCGCTCCAGCGCGGCGACGCCGACGACGTCCTCCTCCCCCAGCGGGATCTCCTGCAGCGGCACCTCCGGCAGCGCGGAGCGGAGGGTGGCCAGATGCTCCTCCTCCAGTGCCCGGCGGCGCTCCAGGAAGTCCCCGCGGCCTGCCGGGGAGCGCTTGTTGACCACGAGTGCGCCGACGTCGACGCCGGTGCGGGTCAGCTCCTCGTGCAGCTCGATGGTCTCGAGCACCGGCAGACGCTCGGCGGCCAGCACGATCGCGAAGGAGGTGGTCTCGGCGTCGGTGAGAACCTCCCGGAGGCCAGCGAGGCGATCGCGGCGGCGCAGCAGGATGGAGCGGATCTCCTCGTCGCGCTCCGCGACGGGGTCGCGCGGGGCGGCACTGCCGAGGATCTTCGAGCCGTGCCCGTCCAGGCCCCGCAGCGCCGCGCCCAGCTTCTCGGACTTCTCCCGGCGGCTCAGCAGCCCGTCGGTCCAGGCCGTCATGACCTCCGGCAGCGTCATCAGTCGGGCGGTATGACCGGAGGGGGCGGTGTCGACGACGACCAGGTCGAAGTCCTGCATCCCGGTCTCGACCAGCTCGGTGATCCGCTCCAGCACAGCGGCCTCGTGGGTGCCCGGGGAGCGGCGGGAGAGGCCCATGTGCTTGTCGACCTCGCCGGCGAGGTGCTCGGGCATCAGCCGCTTCAGGGTGCTGCCCACCTCGGCCAGGTGCTGATCCGTGGTGGCGTCGGGGTCGATCTCGATGCCGGCGAGCAAGCCGCCGCTGGTGCCATCTCCAGCGGCGGGACCGGCGCCGACACGCGGGCCACCGTCGCCATCCATCGCAGCCGCGGCACCTCCGTCCCCGTCCAGCGGGGTGATGCGATCGCCGATCCTCTGATCCCAGAGGTGGCCGAGGTTGTGGGCCGGGTCGGTGGAGACCACCAGCACCCGCCGGCCCTCCCGCGCGGCGGCGAGCGCGAGCGCGGAGGCGACGGTGGTCTTGCCGACGCCGCCCTTGCCGCCCAGGAACAGCACGCGCCGCTGGGCGGCAAGGCTCAGCAGCATCGGAAATCCTCCAGCGGGGAGCGCTCCATGCCCATGCGGCGGTGCCAGTCGTGGAAGCTGTCGTAGAGCACCGGCAGCAGCTCCGCGGTGTAATACGAGACGGGGTTCGGCACCCCCAGCATCTCGCTCATCACCAGCATGCGGAACAGGTCGTCCTGGTCGCGCCGGGCACGGGCGAAGGTGCGGCGGTACGGGGCGACGTAGAACTCGCGCAGTCCGTCGCTGAATGCCCGCCAGCGGGAGCGCGCCATCAGCGTGCGCGGCCCTCGTCGGCGGTCGTCGCGGCCGGCTCGTCCAGTTCCGGCTCCTGCCGGCGCGCACGGTTCAGGGCGATGGCGGATTCGACGATCACCCACACCGCCGCGATCAGGATGACGATGTCCATGATCAGCAGCAGCCAGTTGCCCTCGGCGAGGAACCCGCCGAGCTGGATCAGCAGGGCGTAGACGCTGACGAAGAGGACGAACAGCAGCGGGATCATCACCGGCAGCACGGGGCGGCGCTTGCGGGTGAGCATCACGGCCAGGATCGCCAGGGTCAGCCCGGCCAGCAGCTGGTTGGTGGTGCCGAACAGCGGCCAGATCAGCATGCCGCCGGACCCGTCGGCCCCCGCGCCGAAGGCGAGTGCCAGGCACACCACGAGCACGACGAGGGTCGCCGAGAGCGTGCCGAGTTTGAGGCCGACGATCTGGCCCATCTCCTGGACCACGAAGCGCTGCAGTCGCACGCCCGTATCCATGGTGGTCGCCGCGAACAGCACGGCCATGGTGGCCAGGATCGTGGCCGACAGCGACGTCGGCAGGCCCAGGCCGGCGTTGAGGATCGCGCCGCCGCCGTCGACGAACGCGACGACGCCGCCCTCGTTGAACGCCGAGTAGACCGATTCCCAGTCGGCGAGCGTGCGGAAGCCCGCAGTGGTGGCGATGATCGCGCCGAGCGCCAGCAGCCCCTCGCCGACGGCGCCGAAGTAGCCGACGAAGCGGGCGTCGGTCTCCTTGTCCAGCTGCTTGGAGGAGGTGCCGGAGGAGACGATGCCGTGGAAGCCGGAGATGGCGCCGCAGGCGATGGTCACGAACAGCAGCGGCATCACCCCGGGCGTGCCCTCGGGCACGCTGGTGTTGAACGAGGGCGCGACGATCTCGGGCCGGAAGATCAGCACCGAGCCGTACAGCAGTCCCAGTCCGATGAACAGCTGCAGGCCGTTGATGTAGTCGCGCGGCTGCAGCAGCACCCACACCGGCAGGGTCGACGCGATGGCGGCGTAGACGAACAGCACCAGGATCCAGAACGCCTCGGCGGACATTCCCAGCACCGTCTCCGGCAGGGCGACGGGGAACCGGTCGCCGACCAGGATCAGGGCGTACAGGGCGGCCACGCCCACCACGGAGACCACCGGCAGGCTCCACTTCAGCCGGTAGATGGCCTGACCGATCAGCACCGCGACCACCAGCGCGCCCCAGACGGGGATCACCGCCGTCGGGGTCGAGACGAACAGCCCGGAGATCACCACGGCGAAGGCGGCGTTGACCATGAGCAGCAGCAGGAAGATGACCACCAGGAACAGCCGGCTGCCGCGGGCGCCGATGTAGCGGGCCGAGAGCGTGCCGATGGACTGGCCGCGGTTGCGCACCGAGGCCCACAGCGCGCCGAGGTCGTGCATGCCGGCGAAGAAGACGGTGCCGAGCGTGACCCACAGGAACGCGGGCAGCCAGCCCCAGATCACGGCGACCGCGGGGCCGACGATGGGCGCGGCCCCGGCGACGGAGGTGAAGTGGTGCCCCCAGAGCACGAACTTGTTGGTGGGCACGAAGTCCACGCCGTCGCGCAGCTCATGGGCGGGGGTGCGGAAGGCCGCGTCGAGCTTGTAGACGCGACCGGAGAGGAAGCGGGAGTACAGCACGTACCCCGCGACCATCATGGCGATGCCGACGACGGCGAGGATCAGCGAGTTCACTGGGGGAAGCCTTCCTGTCATGTGCGGTACGCGCGCCGGTGGGCGTCCACGATCAGGGGCCGACGGCCGCCGTGGGCGGCGTGGCTCCGTCCGCGTCCCCATCGCGCGCGTTGGCACACACGGTAGCCGACGACGGGGGCGCTGTCGGCACCGCTCCGGGTGCGCTCTCGCCGCCGCACGGCGGCATTCCCGGTGCCGTCCGGCGGCGATGTCGTCGCGGTCCGCTGCGATCCGATCTCGCCGTCGCCCCGCTGCGCATCCGGACGGTCGCGCCGGACGTCAGATCAACGCGGTCACGTCGGGCTCGGAGCCGGTGGAGATGGTGCCGGTGACGGTGAAGGCGTCGAGGTCGAGGATCGCGACCGTGTCGGCATCCAGCAGGGTCACGAACGCCGTCGGCTCCGAGGGGTGGAAGGAGATCCCGGCCGGCGTCCCGTCGAAACCGATGGAGGTCTCCTCGGCGAGATCCGCGTCGTAGCGGGTGACGGTGCGGTTCTCGATGTCCGTGGTCAGCAGCTTGTCCTGGCCGGGGATCACGTAGACGCGCAGCGGGTCGCCGGGGACGTCGGCCCGCTGCTTCTCCTTCATCGTCCGCGCATCGAGCCGCACGAGTGCCTTGTCCTCGCGGGCGCCGACGTAGAGGTGCTTCTCGTCCTGGCTGAGGGCGCAGCTCTCCGGGAGCAGCCCCGGGGAGGCGATCACCGGGGCGACGGAGGCGTCGTGCGGGTCGACCAGACTCACGGTGTGCGACAGCAGCCCGGTGACGTAGGCGCGGGTGCCCTCGCGGTTGAGCGTGACCATGTGGGTCTTGATGCCGCCGGTGTGCACGGCGGCCGACGGGGCCTCGGCCTCCGCGGGATCGTCGATCCGTACCAGCACGGCCTTCTCCTCGCTGAGGACGTAGAGCCGGTCCTGCTCGTCGATCGCGATGCCGTGGAGGCGGTTGAACGGGCTGAGGTCGATCGTCCGCACCAGCTCGCGGGCGTCGAGATCGATGACGAACACGCTGGTACCGCCGCTGCCGACATCACCGGACATCCGCACCCCGTAGTGGCCGACGTAGGCGTACTTCGAGGCGCTGTCGATGACCATCTCGTGCGGGTACTCCCCCAGCTCGATCCGCTCGAGCAGGGTCCCGTCGGCGGCGTCGTGGAAGGCGACGGCATGGCCGCTCTTCTCGACCACGACCAGAGTGCCCTCGAGGTCTCCGCCGCTGGGGGTGTTCTCGGCGCCTGCCGGGGAGGTCATCACGGTCGGGGCCGCTCCTGCTGCGAGGAGTCCGCCGCCCACGGCGCGGAATACGGTCCGTCGGGTCACCATGTCGCTCTGCCCCTTCGCTCGTCCACTCGGGACGCTCGGTTCGTTCCGGAATGCTCGGTTCGCTGCGCAGGGCACGGTGGACGCCGCTGCGCGACCGCGAAACACGGTAGACGCGGGGCGAGGTCGGTTCAACGACGTGACGGCTCCGGTCCGCGGTGGCGTCCACCGCGAGCCGGCTACCGCACTGTGCGGGTTCCGCACCGCCGGAGGATGTCGTCCACGACGTCTGCCACTGGCGCGGTGGCGTCGATCGGGATGGCGCCGGCCGGTACGTCCTCGTGGTTGCGGTGCCATTGCTCGATGCGGGATCGCTCGGTCGGCTTTCCTCCGCCCCACTCCTCATCCGGCCGCGCATCCAGCCGCCGGGTGAGCGTGGCGAGGTCGACCCGCAGCACGAACACCTCGTCGAAGAGGTCCTGGAACTGCGGGAGATTCCTCGAGCCGCCGCAGAAGAAGGTGGCGGGCGCCGACTGATCGCCCGCGAGCTGCCTGACCTTCCGGGCGTCCCATATGTGGTGCTCGTGGAGCTGGGTCTCGGTCGGCTCACCAGTCTCGGGGTCACCCTGGTAGGCCAGCTCCCGATCCCCGTGGATCACGTGGTGGCCGCGTCGCTGGAGCTCCTCGGCGACGGTGGTCTTGCCGGTGCCCGAGAGCCCTTCGATCAGGTAGTTCTTCGTGCCCATGCGGCTGTCACTCCCTCAGATCAAGCGTGTCGACGGCCTCTCGCACGCGAGAACGGTGCTCCTCGGTGAGGCCGCGCAGCGGGCGCGGCAGGGAGGGTGCGGCGACCAGTCCGAGGTGCTCGGCGATCGCGGCCGCGACGCGCAGGCTCCCGAAGTCGGCGATCAGGTCCCACAGAGGGCGCAGTCGCTCCGAGTCGGCCAGCGAGCGCTCTGCCCGGGACGTGCCGTCGGCTCGGGCCGCGAGTGCGCTGCGAGCGACGCCGGCCATGGTGCGAGGGAGGGTGCCGCCGAGGGACGAGAACCAGGCGTCGCATCCGGCCAGCAATCCCGTTGCCGCGAACCCGTCACCGGAGATCCCGAGCTTCACGTGGCCGGGAACGACGGCACGGATCGCCTGCACGCGCTCACGCACCTCGGCGACGGTCCCCGCCGTCGGTGGGATCTTGATCGCCTCCACCTGGGGCAGCCGGGCGATGTGGGCGTAGAGCTCGAGGGAGAAGGTGAAGTGCGTGGTGCCGGGGTTGTCATAGACGACCAGCGGGACCGAGAGCTCGGCGGTCACGTCCTCGTAGAGCCCGGCCACGTCGTCCTCGGTAAGCGGCTGGTAGCTCATCGGGGCCAGCAGCACGGCGGATGCCCCCGCCTCCTGGGCGTCGGCGGCGAGAGCCCTGACCCATGAGGTGCGCAGCGCTCCGATGCCGACGATCACCGGCACCTCGCCGGCGTGCTCGACGGTGGCAGCGGCGACCGCTCGCCGCTCGCTGCGGTCGAGGTAGGCGTAGGAACCTGTCGACCCCAGCGCGCCGATCGAGTCCACGCCCGCCTCGACCATGCGAGCGACCAGGCGTGCATACGCGCCCATGTCCACGTCGTCGTGCCGGAACGGGGTGAGGGGAAAGGCGCTGAGACCGGTGAGCATGCGCCCGAACGTACAGCGCCCGGTTCCGCCCCTCTACAGGTTTCTCAGCACCCGTTTCTCAGGGCCCGGCTGTCAGAGCCTGGCGGTGCGACGCTCAGCGCACGGCGGCACGACCGGCGGCGGAGGCGATTCCGAGCCACGTGTGGCGGTTGCCCCACCAGCACCAGCCGAGCTTCGGAGCGTCCTTCCGCTCGCGCCCGTCGCGTCCGGTCCCGTTGCTGATCCACAGCGCCGGGGTGCGGGAGGCGAACTTTCCGCTCTTCGTCGTCAGCCGGGATCCGATGGTCATGAAGCAGTGGTTGCGCTCCAGGACGCCCGGCTGCTGGAGGACCCAGTGCAGGCCCTCCGTCAGCAGCAGCGGGCTGCGACCGGGACCCGTGATCTCCGGGAGGCTCTCCTCGGGGGTGCGGTTGGCGAAAGTGTCGCCGCGGTCGATCCCCTCGACGACGTACACCGGGGTCGACGGGACGTCGATGCCGACGGGTGCGAACTCGTCCACATCGGTCATGTCCTCGACGACGAAGCCGGGCTTGTCGGCCCGTCGCATCAGCGGGGCCAGGGCCGACGGCGGCGCCAGGTCGGGGCGGATCGCCAGCAGCGCATCGGTGCGGGCGCTCCCCCAGGCCTCAGCTGCCTTGTGCAGGACATGCTCGGTGAGTCCGGCGCGGGCATGGACGTCGAGGTCGATCAGGCGCTGGGCCTGGTCGGCGAGGCTCGGCAGGGACGCGGCGGTGGGGGCGGCGTTCGTCGGCAGGGCGGCGTCGGGCTGCGTGATGGCGTCTCCTCGGGCAGGGGCGGCAGTGCCGGGATGGTGTGGTGCGCGGCGTGACGAGGGCACGTCGGCCGCAAGCACCTCAACGTGGCGGAAGCGTGCCTCATTCCCTGGCGCGAGAAGACGTCGCCTGATTCCTCGCGGGATAGGACGTCATCTGTCCCCTCCCGGGCACACCGTCACCTGCCGGACAGCGCGCGAAGGTAACGGCTGGTGATGCGTTCCTGGACGAGCCGGGCCAGCGGCGCACAGATCCGCGAATACCATCGAGCCGGCCGTGAGACCGCTTCGATGCGGAAGGTGACGGTGCCGTCGTGCGCCCGGCAGACGGTGAACTCCTCGATCCCGGATTCGGGGTGGCCCTCGAGCGTCCCGTAGCGGAATCCGCGGCGGTCCGGCTCGTCGATCACCGTGAGCACCGTGCACGGGGCCGAGATCGCGAACGGCCCGATGCCGAGGCGCAGCTCCACCAGGGTGCCCTCGCGCGCCGGGACGTCCGATGCTGTGACGCGCAGGCCGGCGCGCTCGTGGACGCGCCAGGCGAGCAGGTCCGCAGCGGCCTGCTCGAAGCTGATGCTGCGCACGCGTACGTCGCGCTCAAGCCGGGCAAAGCCCCGTGGTGCGCTCTCGATATCCCGGGGAGCAGTAGTCAGTAGGGGTCCCGGGACCGTGAACTGGTGCTCCTGACGGCTCGTTGTCCGACGGAGCGCATCCCGATCGCTCGCTTCCCGACGGTCCGCTCTCCGACCGTTCACTGTCCGACGAGCGGTGATACCCCGACACCTCCAGCGCAGATCGGCAGGAGTTTGCCTGCCTGCGGCCAGATTACCGCCGCACGAATCCGGCACTGCCCTGTACCCCGGGCGCTCGGGCAGTGGCGCTGCGAGCCCCGGCGCCACCAGTCAGGCTGACTGCGATTCCCCGGTGACCGCTCCCACGCGTCTGACCGTTCCCCTCGCATCGCGCCCGTCGGGAGCCGCTGCCGCCCGCCCGGTCGAACCCTGGGCAGCCCGCCCGGATCCGGCCTAGGCTGGAAGAAGGTCCGCCGACGGACCGGGGCGGGCCGCGATCCCAGGAGGAACAGCGCCATGGCACTGAACGTCGCACAGAAGCTCATCGACTCTCACCTGCTCGAAGGGGACCTGGCGCCCGGCTCCGAGGTCGGCCTCAAGGTCGACCAGACCCTCACCCAGGACGCCACCGGCACCATGGTGATGATGGAGTTGGAGGCGATGGGCCTCGATCGGGTGCGCACGGAGCTGTCGGTCCAGTACGTCGACCACAACCTGCTGCAGACCGACGAGAAGAACCCCGACGACCACCTCTTCCTGCAGTCCGCCGCGCAGCGCTTCGGGCTGTGGTTCTCCAAGCCCGGCAACGGCGTCTCCCACCCCGTCCACCAGGCCCACTTCGGCCGGCCCGGCACCATCCTCATCGGCTCGGACTCCCACACCTGCGCCGCGGGCGCCCTGGGCATGCTCGCCATCGGCGTGGGCGGCCTGGAGGCGGCGATGGCGATGGCCGGCCAGCCGCTGTACGTCGGCGTCCCGGAGATCTGGGGCGTGGAGCTGACCGGGACCCTGCCGGACTGGGTCTCGGCCAAGGATGTGGTGCTGGAGATGCTGCGCCGCCACGGGGTCAGCGGCGGCGTCGGCCGGATCATCGAGTACCACGGCTCCGGGCTCGCGCAGCTGAGCGCCATGGACCGCCACGTGATCGCGAACATGGGCGCCGAGCTCGGCGCCACCGCGACCGTCTTCCCCGCCGACGACGCCGTGCGCGACTACCTGCGGGCCGTCGGCCGCGAGAACGAGTTCCAGCGCATCGAGGCAGACGAGGGCGCGAGCTACGACCACACAGAGCACATCGACCTGGCCACCCTCGAGCCGCTGATCGCCAAACCCTCCTCCCCCGGCAACGTGGTGCCGGTCGCCGAGGTCGCCGGAGAGGACGTCTCGCAGGTCGTGGTCGGCTCGTCGGCCAACCCGGGGCTGCGCGACTTCGCCGTGGTCGCCCAGATCCTCGATGGCCGCCAGGCGCACCCGGGCGTCTCGGTCGACATCAACCCCACCTCCCGCGAGGTCCTCGCCGACCTCATCTCCGGAGGCTGGCTGGCCGCGCTGGTCTCGGCCGGCGCTCGCATCCACCAGTCCGGCTGCATGGGCTGCATCGGCATGGGCCAGGCGCCCGCCAGCGGCCGCAACTCGCTGCGCACGATGCCGCGCAACTTCCCGGGCCGCTCGGGCACGGAGGAGGACGCAGTGTGGCTGTGCTCGCCGGAGACCGCCGCGGCCGCCGCGCTGACCGGGAAGATCACCGATCCGCGCACGCTGGTCGACTCCCACACGATCGTCTACCCGCGGCCGACGATGCCCGAGCGCTACAGCGTCATCGACGACATGCTCACCCCGCCGCTGCCGCCCGAGGAGGCGGCGAAGGTGGAGCTGGTCAAGGGCCCCAACATCTCCGCGCTGCCGGACGCCGAGCCCATCGAGGACCACCTCGACGTGCCGGTGCTGCTGGCGATGGGGGACGACGTCTCGACCGACGAGATCATGCCGGCCGGGTCCAAGGCCCTCCCCTACCGCAGCAACATCCCCAAGATCTCCGAGTTCGCCTTCACCCGCATCGATCCCGACTACCCCGCCAAGGCCCAGCAGACCCCCGGCGGGCACGTGGTGGTGGCGGGCAAGAACTACGGGCAGGGCTCCTCCCGCGAGCACGCGGTGATCGCTCCGCAGTACCTGGGGCTGCGCGTGGTGATCGCGGAGTCCTTCGCACGGATCCACTGGCAGAACCTCGCCAACTTCGGGATCCTCGCCCTGGAGTTCGTCGACCCCTCCGACCGCGAGCAGATCAGCGTCGGGGACCAGGCGGTGCTCGAGGGCATCCACGACGCACTGCAGGCCGGCCACGACCTCACCGCCACCATCGGCGGCCGCGAGGTGCGCCTGCGCCACCGGCTCTCGGACCGGCAGGTGGAGATGATCCTGGCCGGCGGACGCATCCCGCTGGCGGCGCGCGAGGTCAGCTGAGGCGACCGGGTCCCGCGTGCTCACGCGCCCCGCGCCCTGACCGGCCGGTCATAGCGCCTTTACGCGGCCTGCCCTCTCCCGCACTATGAGGGCACCGGGCTCTGCTGACGCGAGCACCCCGCACCACGGTCGAAGGAGATCGAACATGACGCGCCACGTCTTCGTCCTCGGGCTGGACCAGCACAACCTGGAGATCCTTCGCCGCCTGCCCGGCGCCGCGGACCTCGAGTTCCACCGCCTGCTGGCGCGCCGGGACCTGCAATCGACCCACATCGACATCCACGAGCTGCTGCACCGGGCGGAGGAGGAACTGCGCGACGCCGCCGATCCGATCGACGCGATCGTCAGCTTCTGGGACTTCCCGATGGTGGAGATGGTGCCGATCCTGTGCTCCCGCTACGGGCTGCCGTCGGCCGATCTCCGGGCGGTGCTGCGCTGCGAGCACAAGTACTGGGCGCGGCTGGTCCAGGCCGACGCGATCGAGGAGGTACCCGCGTTCGGCCTGCTCGACCTCGACATCCCCGAGCCGGTGCTGCCCGAGGGCATGAGCTATCCGGTGTGGATCAAACCGGTCAACTCCGCGTCGTCCGAGGGCGCCTACCGGCTCGAGGACGACGCGGATCTGCGCCGCCACCTGCCGGACGTGCGCGCCGTCATCGACCGCCTCGGATCCCCGTTCCAGGACGTGCTGGACATGGTCCCGCTGCCCCCGGAGATCGAGCGCATCGGCGGGCAGGCCTGCCTGGTCGAGGCCGCCGTGGGCGGGCGGCAGATGACACTGGAGGGGTTCAGCCACGGCGGCGAGGTCGTCGTCTACGGCGTGATCGACTCCTTCGACTACCCGGACAGCTCGAGCTTCCTGCGCTATCAGTACCCGTCCTCGGCTCCGTGGGAGATCCAGGAGCGCCTCAGCGACATCGCGCGGAAGGTGATCACCGCGACGGGGCTGACCGACTCCACCTTCAACGTCGAGTTCTTCTGGGACGAGCGCACCGGCGCGATCAACGTGCTCGAGGTCAACGCCCGCCACTCCCAGTCCCACGCGCTGCTGTTCGAGATGGTCGACGGCGTCTCGAACCACCAGGCCATGCTGGATGTGGCCTTCGGACGCACGCCGCAGCTGCCCCACCGCACCGGCCCCTACGGGATGGCCGCGAAGTGGTTCCTGCGCGTCTTCCGCGAGGACGGGATCGTGCGCGCAGTCCCCTCCGGCGAGCAGATCGCCGAGCTGGAGCGCGAGCTGCCCGGCACCACCATCGAGGTGACGGCGGTGGTCGGCGAGCGCCTCTCGCAGCGGGTCTCGGAGGACGCCTACAGCTACGTGATGGCCACGATCTTCACGGGCGGGGACGACGAGGCCACCATCACCCGTGCCTTCCAGCGCTGCGTGGAGGCGCTGGACTTCCGGATCGACGAGGTCGCCGCCGACGGGACGACGATCTCGGACTCCGGGCTGGAGCTGTGACGAGCGCCCTCGAGCCGGGACGAGCGCTCAGGCTGTGACCAAGGCCCGGAGCTGTGACGAACGGACCAGAACCGTGACGAGAGGAGACGTGGAGACCGGATGAGGACCGTGACGAGCTTTCCGCACGAGGTCACCGAGACCGAGCACCTGTGGATCGAGATGTCCGACGGGACGCGCCTGGCGGCGCGGATGTGGCGGCCGGTCTCCTCGGACACCGAACCGGTGCCCGGGATCCTGGAGCTGATCCCCTATCGCAAACGCGACCTCACCGCCCAGCGCGACTCCATCCACCATCCCTACATGGCCGGGCACGGCTACGCCTGCCTGCGGGTGGATCTGCGCGGCAGCGGCGACTCCGAGGGGGTGCTGACCGACGAGTACCTCGAGCAGGAGCTGCGCGACGCCGAGGAGATCCTGGCGTGGATGGCCGAGCAGCCGTGGTGCTCGGGCCGCACCGCGATGATGGGCATCTCCTGGGGCGGGTTCAACGCCCTGCAGGTCGCGGCCCGTCGGCCCCCGAGCCTCGGCGCGATCGTCACCGTGTGCTCCACCGATGACCGCTACACCGACGACGTCCACTACATGGGCGGCTGCCTGCTCACGGACAACCTCTCCTGGGCCTCGACCATGTTCGCCTACAACGGCTGCCCGCCCGACCCGGCTGTGGTGGGCGAGAGCTGGCGCGAGATGTGGCTGGAGCGGCTGGAGAACAGCGGACTGTGGCTGGATACGTGGCTGCGCCACCAGCGGCGCGACGACTACTGGCGCCACGGCTCCGTGATCGAGGACTACTCGGCGATCGAGGTGCCGGTGCTCGCCGTCAGCGGCTGGGCCGACGGATACTCCAACGCCGTCTTCCGCCTGCTGGCCGGCCTGGACTCCCCGGTGCGCGGCCTGATCGGCCCGTGGAGCCACAAGTACCCCCACCTCGGCGAGCCCGGACCGGCCATCGGGTTCCTGCAGGAGATGGTCGACTGGTGGGATCACTGGCTGAAGGACCGGCGGGACAACGGCGCGATGGACCGGCCGGCGCTGACGATCTGGATGCAGGACCACGCCCCGCCGGCCACCACCTACGAGGAGCGGCCGGGCCGCTGGGTGGGCGAGAGCTCCTGGCCCAGCGACCGCATCGAGCCGACGCACTACCCGCTGGGCTACTACCGGATCCATCCGCCCGGCTCCGACCCCTCCAGCCCGCCGCGATCGGTGCGCTCGCCGCTGTCGGTGGGGCAGTTCGCCGGCAAGTGGTGCTCGTACAACGCCCCGCCGGACATGCCCTACGACCAGCGCGAGGAGGACGGCGGTTGCCTGGTCTTCACCTCCGACGAGCTCACCGAGCGGCTCGAGGTGCTGGGCTCGCCGATGGTCTCGCTGGACGTGGCCGTGGACCAGCCGATCGCGCAGGTCATCGTGCGGCTCTCGGACATCGCGCCCGACGGCGCCTCCACCCGCGTCAGCTACGGGGTCCACAACCTCACCCACCACACCGGCTCCGACGACCCCAGCGAGCTGGTCCCGGGCGAGCGGCAGACCGTGCAGGTGTGGCTGAACGGCATGGCGCAGTCCTTCCCGGCCGGGCACCGGCTGCGGGTCTCGATCTCCACGTCGTACTGGCCGGTGGTGTGGCCGCCGCCCGAGCCCGTGCGGCTGACGATCCACCCCGAAGCCAGCGAACTGGTGCTGCCCGTGCGTCCCCGCCCGGAGGACGAGGTCAGCCCGACGTTCGGGGAGCCCGAGGGGGCCGAACCGCTGGCCACGACCCGGCTGGAGCCGGGCAACCACGAGTGGAAGGTCAGCCGCGACCTGGTCGAGCTCGCCGGCCGGCTGGACGTGGTCAAGGGGCTGGGCACCGTGCGCTTCGACGACATCGACCTCACCGTCAGCCGCGACGCCCACGAGACCTACAGCTTCGTGGGGACCGACGTGAACTCCGTGCGCGGCGAGACCCTGTGGGACATCGGGTTCTCCCGCGGCGAGTGGGCAGCGCACACCACGACGCGCACCGTGCTGACCTCCACGCCCACCGACTTCCACGTCTACGCCGAGCTCGATGCCTGGGAGGGGGTCGAACGCATCCACTCCCAGACCTGGAGCACCACGATCCCCCGCGACTACGTGTAGGGGCGCGGGGCCGCGGACCCACCGCGAGCACCCCATCCCCCGCGACTACGTGAAGGGGCGCGGGGCAGCTGGCGCACCGCGAGCACCCCCTCGTTGAGGCCGTTTACGTGGGGTCCAAGCGGCCTCTACGAGGGGGTGCTCCCCCGGAAGCCGGCCGGGGCCGCCGTGCACCGCGGACCGCCTCGCATCAGCGCGTCCCGCACCTCGTGGCCATACCGCCGTAGTTGCCGGTCTGCGACCCTTATTCCGACCACTGCGGCGGTATGGCGACCAGAATCGTTCGCCCGGGGCAGCTGACGGGGCGCCGCACTGAGCACCTCGAACTGAGCACGTCGACACAGCCACTAGGAGCACGCCATGTTCTTCATCTTCTCCATCGCTCCGAAGGAGCGGGACCTCGGCCCGGGAGCGACGCGCACCTGCCCGCGCTGCCACAACACGGCTCAGTGGATGCGCCGGAAATCCTTCCAGCAGTTCACCCTCTTCTTCGTCCTCCCCGTGGCGCGCTGGGGGCGGAGAGAGTACGAGCAGTGCCCCATCTGCGGAGCGACCCTCGAGGCGTGAGGCCCCGCGCGACCACCCGGTCGAGAGTGCTTCGGTGTGGTTCGTATAGTGGGCGCCCAGAACGGAATGCATGCTCGCGTCGACACCAGGAGGCACCGATGAGTGCAGACGAGAAGTTCGAGAACGCGAAGGACAAGGTGACCGGCCAGGCGAAGGAAGGCTTCGGCAAGGCCACCGGTGACAAGGAAGCAGAGTCCGAGGGCCAGGCGCAGCAGACCAAGGCCGCCGCCAAGGACAAGGCGCAGGATGCCCGGGACGCCGTCAAGGGCGCCCTCGACGGGCTCCGCGACGACAAGGGCGACGGCTCCCGCTGACCAGCGCCCACGACCGGCGCCCCCTCCCGCGCGCTCCCGGACGACGCGCGTTGGGCGCCACGGTGGCGGCTCCACCTCGGTGGGGCCGCCACCGGTGTGTCCGGCCCCTTCCACGGTGGCCGCTGATGTGCGGCCGGCCGACATGGCGCGGCAACGGCCGATCGGCATCGTCGCAGGAACGGACAACGCCAGGCGCCTGCGAAGCTCTAGTCTGAGTTGACGCATACCCTGCCGCGACGACGCCCGAAGGAAGCACGCGATGACCCAGCGAGTCCGAGTCCAGAACTTCAACGTCTCTCGCGATGGCATCGGCGCCGGCGAGAACCAGACCCTGGAGCGGCCCTTCGGCGAGGTGGACCCCGGTGACCTGTTCGGCTGGGCCGGCGCCACCGCAAGCTGGGTCAACCGCACCGACCCCGGCGGCACCCGCGGCATGGAGGACTACATCACCCGCGACTTCGCCCGGAACATCGGCGCCGAGATCATGGGCCGCAACAAGTTCGGCCCCATCCGCGGGCCCTGGCCGGACCTGGAGTGGGAGGGCTGGTGGGGCGAGGAGCCCCCGTTCCACACCCCGGTCTTCGTCCTCACCCACCACCCGCGGCCGGACCTCACCCTCGGCGAGACGACCTTCCACTTCCTCGAGGCCACCCCGCACGAAGCGCTCGAGCGCGCCAAGGAAGCGGCCGACGGGAAGGACGTGCGCATCGGCGGCGGCGTCACCACGCTCCGGGAGTTCCTCGATGCGGACCTCATCGACGAGATGCACGTGGCCGTCTCCCCGACGGAGCTGGGAACCGGGCTGCGGCTGTGGGACCGGCCCGAGGATCTCACCGATCGCTTCCACCTCGAGAAGGTCACCCCGCCCAGCGGCATCACCCACTGCTTCTTCTGGCGGCGCTGAGAGGCCGAGAGCGACGCCGACGCGGACAGGGGCAGGATCCGCGGAGACGCCGCCGCGGACAGGTGCACGATCCGCGGGATCCCTGGGGATGCCGACTCAGACCGCCCAGTCCAGCCGCGTCGTTTCCGGCCCCTGGTAGGGCCGGTCGCCATAGTGCTCCTGCAGCCGGGCCAGCTCCGCCTCCAGCCGCCGGCGCACCTCGGCGTACGCCGGAGCGTCGGCGAGGTTGGTGAGCTCGGCGGGGTCCGCCCCCGAAAGTCTGGACAGCGCTGTCCGAGCGGTTGTATGTTCACGTTCTCGCTGTGCAACCCAGAGATCGACGACGCTCGAAGGGGCCCATCATGCTCACCACCTCGCTCCCCCGCACCCTCTCGCAGCACGACGGCACCGCTCGCAGAGGCTGCCCATCAGCAATTCCGCTGCATCCTGCCTGCTCGGCCCTACACGTCGCAGGCACCGGAGCCGGGCGACGGCGGCCCCGTACCCCGCGCCGCCGCACCGTCTTGGCCGGCGGGCTCACCTCCTCGATGATGCTGGCCGCTTGCGGCCCCTCGGCCCGAGAGGCCGAGACATCGACGGGGGTGAGCTTCGTATTCTGGGGCCCCGGCTTCTACCAGGAGTTCACTGCCGAGATGGTCGATGCGTTCCGCGAGGCCAATCCTGATATCGAGGTCGAGCTGCAGCCTTCGGAGTGGGACGGCTACTGGGACAAGCTCGCCACGCAGGTGGCCGGTGGAGACGTGCCCGACGTCATCAACATGGACGGCAAGTACATCGCTGAGTACGCCGGTCGCGGGGTCCTCGCTGACCTCGAGTCCTTGCCCGGCCTCGACCTCTCCGGCGTCGATGACGCCGACCTCGACGCGGGCCGGGTCGATGGCGTCCTGGCCGGTCTGTCCACCGGCTCCAACGCCTGGGTGGTCGTCGCCAATCCCGAGCTTTTCGAGCAGGCCGGCGTCGAACTGCCCGACGACACTTCGTGGACATGGGAGGACTTCCATGACATCGCCCGCCGCATCAGCGATTCCGGAGTGGCCACAGGCGTTACCGGTGGCGCGAGCTACGCGGACCTGACGATCTTCCTGCGCCAGAAGGGCGAAGACCTGTGGGGCGCCGATGGCATGGGGTGCACGCCCGAGTCGCTGACGGAGTGGTACCAGCTGTATCTCGACCTGCAGGAATCCGGGGCGACGCTGCCTGCCGACGCCGCGGTGGAGGACGGCACGGTGACTCTCGAGCAGCAGGCGTTCTCGGTGGGCCGGTCCGCGATGAGCTGGACCTGGACGAACCAACTGCAGTCGGTGCGCGATGCCGTCGGCTCCGAGGACGTGGTGATGCTGCGCCCGCCGTCGCAGACGGGCTCGGCGACAGAGAACGGCCTGTTCAAGAAGGCCTCGATGTACTGGTCGATCGGAGAGGGCTCGCAGAGTTCCGAGCAGGCGGCCGAGCTCGTCGACTTCCTGGTCAACGCTCCCGAGGCGCAGGCGATCCAGCTGCTGAACCGCGGTGTCCCGTCGAATCCGGCAGCGATCGAGGCGATGGGTGATGCGTTGACGCAGGCCGACCGCGACGTCGTGGAGTTCCTCGAGGCGGTGACGCCGGAGCTGGCCGAGGCCCCGGCCATCCAGCCCACCGGCACCGCGGATGCGCAGAACACCTTCACCCGGCTGCTGACCGACGTGCGCTTCGGGAGCGCCACTCCCCGCGAGGCCGCGGAGGCGACCATCTCCGAGGTCAACGGGATGGTCGAGTGAACTGACGGGGCCTCACGCCCCGATCGCGCCCTCCATCAGGTGGACGAACAGCACGATGACCGGCCCGCCGAGCAGGAAGTTGTTCAGGGCGTGCATCAGCAGCACGTGCCAGATGTTGCGCGTCCACAGGTAGACCAGGTTCATGACCAGGCCCGCTCCGGCGTAGGCGAGAGTCAGCAGCCAGTGCCCGTCGAAGTTGTTGACGTGGATCAGGCCGAAGACGAGGGCGTTGCCCACCACCAGCAGCGCGGCCAGGGCGGCCTTGTTCCACACCGGGAACTTCATCAGCAGGGTGTGGCGGAAGGTGAAGTCCTCGACCAGCGCGGTCACCGTCGGCCCGAGGGAGGCGAACAGCACCACCCCGAAGGCGATCGACGCCTGCTCGGGCACAACGCTCTCCTCGGTGAGGTCCGCCCCGGACAGCGGTCGCAAGATCGCTCCCAGCAGGGAGATCACGATCTGGATGACGACCATGCCGACGAGGATGAGCCCCAGCGAGCGCCACTTGGCCCGCCACATGGCCCGCCAGTGCCGGGCCAGCAGCTCGCGGTTGGCGATCACCAGCACGATGAACAGCAGGATCCGGATGCTGGTGTCGGAGATGGCGAGGACGGTGGTGCTCTCGGTCGCCGCCTCGACCAGCCAGCCGCCCAGGAAGATCAGGGGGACGGCCGCGATCGCGATCCAGTCGCGCAGGGCCCAGTGGGCGGTGGTGGGCAGCTCTTCGGCGCGGACCAGCTCGAGGAAGCCGGGTCTATGAGGGGAAGAAGGGGATGCGCTCATGTCCCGACCCTATGTGCGCGGCTGCCGGATCGGAGGCGTTTCGACCTGGCATGGCGCGCGCCGATCGATCTCGACCGACTGCCCGGATCCCGAGATGAGCCCCCGCGACTGCGGCGGGGACGAGCCGTCGCGCTAGCGTGGCCGCGCGATGGGGGACGCCGCACGGGCGCTCCGGCCGGTACCGGTGGAACCGACGAGGAGAGAACGCATGGGCCTGTTCGATTGGCTGCGGGGACGACGCACAGAGCGCGGCGACGCGGGTGCGTCGCCGGGCGCCGCACAGTCCTTGAGTGTCGAGGAGAAGCTGCGGCTGCTCGAGGAGGCCGGGATCCCGCGGCGCGAGGGCGTCGACATCTCCGTCTTCGACGATCCCCTCATGGACGATTCCTGGGGGTACTTCCTGGGCGCCGAGGGCCCGGACCCGGCCGATGACCGCTACGACGTCGGCGCTTTCTGGTACGTCTATGCCGTCCCGGATTCTCCGCTCGATGATCCGAGCTCCGACTGGCCGGACGTGGTCAAGACCCTCGCCGAGGTGCTCCGCCACGCCGGTGAGCCCGAGGTCGAGACGCGCCTGGATGAGGACGGGGACGGCCACCTCCTCATCACGGTCGACGGGACGGAGCACGAGATTCCCGTGGAGGGCATGGGCAAGCATCTCGACCTCATGGCGCTCGGAGAAGCCGCCGATCTCTTCACGCCGGAGGATCGGGAGTACATGGCCGTGGACGACGTGTGGCTGTGGCCGTACGCCTCCTCCGTCGGCCGCCTGCAGGAGGTCATGCAGGCCGGCTGAGGGCGATGGATGCGCCGGGCTCCCCCGCCGACGGACAATGGTTGCGTTCCTACACGAGTCGGGGACATCCCGACACGAGAGAGAGGCTGGTCGCCCATGATCACCGTGCTGATGTGGACCGGAATCGTGATCGCCGCGATCGGCGTGATCCTCCTGGCACTGTCCAGCCGCTGGGTGAAGTCTTGGGGCGACCAGTACGCCACGACGAACATGCCGGCCGCCTGCCTGGGCTGGCTGCTGCTCGCCGTCGGCTTCGCCCTGCTGGTGGGGCCGGCCGTGTTCACGGGGCAGCTCAGCTAGCCGGGGCCTGCGGACCGCGGGGGCAGGTCAGCTAGCCCGCAGCCTGCCGAGAGCGGGGGCGGTCCTCAGTGGGCGAGCTTGAGCCCCACGACCCCGCCGATGATCATCAGCAGGAACAGAACCTTCGTCACCGAGATCAGCTCTTCCCCGGTGGCCATCGCATAGACGACGGTGAGCACCGCCCCGATGCCCACCCATACGGCGTAGGCGGTGCCGGTGGGCAGGTCCTTCATCGCATAGGTCAGGCCGGTCATGCTCGCGGCCAGGGCGACGAAGAACACCAGGGTGGGGGCGAGCCGGCTGAAGCCCTCGGACTTCCCCAGCGCGGTGGCCCACACCGCTTCGAGCATCCCGGAGAGCACCAGAACGAACCACGACATCACAGCCTCCTGCGGGCCGTCTTGTCGCACTCCGGGTACGGCACCCCTCGTCCGGGAGCCCGATTCTCCGGGCTCACTGTCAAGATCGCACGCCTGGTGGCCGGCGACAACGTCAGGCGCATCACCGCGCGGTCACAGCCAGCGAATCGTGCGACCGCCTCCGGCCGTGACCGTCCGCGGGACGCCTCCGACCGCGACCGTCGGCGGGACGCCTATCGCACCTGCCGCGCCATACGCAGGGCAGATGCGATAGGCATCCCGCGCATGGACAACCGCGTCCGGATGGGTCGTCCATGATCGTGCTCGATGGCGGCCGACGGGGTGGCTCCCGGCCGCCGCGCGGTCATCGCGCGAGGGACTCGTAGTACTCGCTCATGGACGGGTAATAGCTGTGCCAGTCGACGTCGTCGGCGTCCTCCCCCTCGAGGGTGCGGGCGAGGCGGTCGAGGTAGTACTCCCAGCCCGGCCCGACGCTGCCGAGGGGGTCGTCGCCGAGCGCCTGGGCGAAGACCACGGTGGTGATGCCGTCCTCGTGGCTCAGCTCGAACCGCAGATGCCAGGCGCCGTCGCCGACGCTGGTGTCCGCGGCGAAGCGGTGAGGCGGGCTGCACTCCGTGATGGCGAATTCTTCAGGCTCGACGTCATCGCCCTCGGCGGTCATGTAGAACGTGACTCTGCCCGTGGCCGGGTCGCCCTCCCATCTGCCGATCCACCGCTGGAGTCGCTCGGGCTCGGTCATCGCGGCCCAGACGTCGTCGATAGGGGCTCGAAAGCGGCGCTCGATGCGGACCTCACGTCCGTGGGGCCCCTCCCCCAGCTGTCCGTTCGGTTGCGGCGTGGCGTTCATGCGGAGTTCTCCTGTCGGTGATCCTGTCTCGCGGGGCGGTCACGCACGGTTCGGCGCACTTCCAGCTCGAGCGCGTCCAGATGATGCTCGGAGACCGGCGGCGCTGGTTCCGGGGGCGAGGCGATCCGTTCGACCAGGTCGCGAACCGGTTCCAGTCCCTGGGCTCGCAGCGCGTAGAAGCGCTGCCGTCCGTTCTGCTGCACATCCAGCACGCCCGCCTCGCGGAGCACCTTCAGGTGGCGGCTGATCGCGGGCCGCGAGATGGTCTCCGTCCGAGCCAGGTCCCCGGCCGTGTGTGCACCGTCGGAGAGCTGCAGGAGCAGGCGGCGGCGCGTCTCGTCCGCCAGCGCGTCGAACACGTCCATGCCGAAAGCGTAACACTGCGGTTACGCATAGAGCGCCGGTTCGCGCGATGTGTGGACGGGCCCGCACCGGGGAGGAAGACTGACGACCGAGCACCGGAGCACGTCTGCGGACACTGCCCGCTGCCCCGCGACGGGCACACCTCAGCGTCTGCCGATCCGGCGGCTCTACGATCCAGGACACGGGAGGACGGCGAGCAGTCGGGCCCCGTGCGGCAGCGAGGACACTGATCATGGCTCAGCACTACGACGCGGACGCGATCGTCGTCGGCAGCGGATTCGGCGGGGCGGTCGCCGCGGCCCGCCTCGCGCAGGCGGGACTGTCCGTGATCGTGCTCGAGCGCGGTCGCCGGTGGGCCCTCGGCGAGTTCCCGCGTCGGCCCGAGCTGGAGGACCGCTGGCTGTGGCGGGCCGGCCAGGGCCTGTACGACATCCGCTGGCTGGACACGATGGGCAGTGTGCAGGCGGCGGGTTGGGGCGGCGGCTCCCTGGTCTATGCCAACGTCTTCTCCCGCCCCTATGAAGGCGTCATGGACGAGCGCTGGCCATCGCACCTGCGGCGCGAGAGCCTCGACCCGTACTACGAGCTGGCCGGGCACATGATGGGCATCGCCCCGGCCGGGGACGATCCGGCGACCGGCAGGCCCGCCCCGCGCACCTCACTGATCGAGCAGATGGTCCAGGGCATGGACATCCCGGCCACGGTGCGCCCGAGTCTCGCCGTGACCTTCGGGGATCCTGAGACGTGGCATCCCAACGTCCACGGGGTGCCGCGGCGCGGATGCGCTTTCGTGGGCGAGTGCATCATCGGCTGCAACCACGGCGCGAAGAACACCCTGGATGTCACCTATCTCGCGGTGGCCGAGCAGCACGGGGCCCGCGCGGTCACCGACGCCGAGGTCCGCCGGATCGAGACTCATCGCGACTCCTCCGGCCGATCCGGCTATGCGGTGACCACCACGTCCCCGACGGACCCGTCGGCCCCGCCCCGGACCTGGACGGCGCCGCGGGTCGTGCTGGCCGCCGGGGCGGTGGCGACCAACGAGCTGCTGCTGCGCGCCCGCGATGTCCACGGAACCCTGCCCGACCTCTCGCCGCAGCTGGGCCGGGGATTCTCCGGCAACGGCGATTTCCTGACTCTCGCCGAAATGCCGCGGGATGCCGCGGACATGACCACGGGCCCGACGATCACCACCACGACTGTGCTGTCCGTGCCCGAGGGCGGGCGGTCGGTGTGGTTCCAGGTGCAGGACGGTGCGATCCCGCCTCCCCTGCAGGAACTCTACGACGCGCTGCTGCCGGGGCGCACCGTCCGGCGCTGGTGGAAGCACCTGCGCGGCAGCGACCCCACGCGCACCTTCGCGCTGCTGGCCATGGGCCGGGACTCGGCCCGGGGCACGCTGCGGTTAGATGACAAGGGCGAGGCGGCGCTGAGCTGGAGCAATCGCTGGCAGGCTCACCTGTACCGCTCGCAGCGTCGGGTGGGGCCGCTGGTGCGGCGGCTGCTGGGCGGGCGACAGTACAACCCGCCGACGTGGTCGCTGCTGCGCCGCACCATCACCGTCCACCCCCTCGGCGGGGTGCGCCCCGGGGCCGACGCGGCATCCGGCGTGGTCGACGACATCGGCCAGGTGCACGGCTATCCCGGCCTCTACGTGATGGACGGGTCCGTGGTGCCCGCCGCGACGGGCGTGAACCCGTCGGCGACGATCCTGGCCGGCGCCGAGCGCGCCATCGAGGCCGTGATCCGGGCCGCCGGACGGCCCGAGTGGCGCGCCCCTGAATGGGACGCAGTGCAGGCGACTCCCGTGCCGGAGGACGGCGCCTTCGCCCATGCGGCGGCCGCGCGCGAGGCGACCAGGGGCGACGGGGTGGTCTTCGCCGAACACATGGCGACACCGTCGGGCACGAGACCGCGAGCGGAGCTGCGCCTGCGCGCGGAGGTGCGCAGCATGGACGGCTTCCTCACCGACCACGCTCATCCGATCGCCGTGCACGGCTCGATCGATCTCGAGGGCATCGCCACCGGCGCGGAGACCGCCGGCACGCTCTCGCTGTTCCCGCGCGGGGGCGACGAGGCCATGCGGTACTCGCTGGAGTTCGCCGACGACGACGGCAGGCCCCGCCGGCTCATCGGCGTCAAGCACACGTCCGGCCGCCGCCCGCTCGCGCTGCTGGCGGGGCTGACGACGCTGCACATCGAGGTCTCCCCCGCCGACGGGGCCGACGGGGCCGAGGGTGTGGCCGACGGGGCCGACGGGCAATCCGTCCGGACGGTCCTGAGGATCAGCGCACCGGACCTCGTCCGGCTCCTGACCTCGATCCGGGGGCAGGGCTTCACGCGGGCCCGACGGCTGACAGCAGCCGGGCGCTTCGCCGGGTTCTTCGTCCGCTCTGCGCTGGCGCGGCCGAGACGCCGGGTCGCGTCTGCCGGTCCCGGGTGAGCGACGGCATCCGAGCCTGGGTGGCCCCCTCCACGGCACGGACCAGCCGGGCCCGGATGCGGACACCGCACGGCCGCCCCATGCGCGAGGATGACACTGCGATCGACCACCCGCCAAGATCGACCACCCCCGAGCGACCACGGAACGAGGCAGCCGAGCATGAGATGCACACTGGTCACTGGAGCCTCCCGCGGGATCGGACGCGCGACCGCGATCGCCCTCAGTGAGCGCGCCGACCGGGTGGCCGTCCACTACGGCGCCGACAGGGCGTCGGCGGAGGAGACCCTCGCGCAGTTGCACGGCGAGGGCCACATTCTCGTCGGCGGCGACCTCTCCGACCCCGAGACCGCTCGCCGCGTCGTCGAGGAGGCCGAGGCCGGGATGGGGCAGATCGACATCCTCGTCAACAACGCCGGCATCGCGCCCGGGGAGGCCACCTCCCACCGCGTCGACGAGGTCGACTACGAGACGTGGCAGCAGCGCTGGAGGCGGATGATCGACGTCGATCTGAGCGCGCCGGCGAACCTGACCTATCTCGTGGCCAGTTCGCTGATCGCCCGCGGCACCCAGGGAGTGGTCGTCAACGTCGGCTCCCGCGGCGCCTTCCGCGGCGAGCCCGACGCCCCGGCCTACGGGGCGGCGAAGGCCGGACTCCACGCGTTCGGGCAGTCCATGGCCCTGGCCCTCGCGCCGCACGGCATCGCCGTCGCATCGGTCGCCCCCGGCTTCGTCGACACCGAGCGCCAGCAGCCCAAGCTCGACGGCGAGAACGGTGATGGCCTGCGGGCCCAGAGCCCCTTCGGGCGGGTGGGAACCGCCGACGAGGTCGCCGCGGCGATCCTCTACCTCACCTCACCCGAGGCGCAGTGGGCCTCCGGGGCTGTGCTCGATCTGAACGGGGCGTCGCACTTGCGGACGTGAGTCGAACAGGGCTGCTCACGCCTCCTCCGGGCGCTCACTCCCGCCGGCCGAGCCGCTGGCCTCGTGGGCGGCCGCGACGTCGTCGTCGGCCCGCGCAGCCCGTACAGCCACGAGCCCCTCTCGCAAATCCTCGACGAAGAACTCGGGGGCCTCGAGCGAGGGGAAGTGCCCACCGGCGTCCGGTGTCCGCCACCGGACGATTCGCCGGAACCGCTCCTCGGCCCACACCCGCGGCCACTTCTCGATGTCGCGGGGATAGACGGTGATGGCCGACGGGACGTCGACCCGAAGGACGGGATCCAGCGCGGCGTGGCTCTCGAAGTAGATCCGCGCGGACGAGGCGCCGGTGGCAGTCAGCCAGTACAGAGTCACGTTGTCGAGCACGTGGTCCCGGCTGATGGTCTCGAACGGGCTGTCCTCGGTATCCGTCCACTCGGCGAACTTGTCGAGGATCCAGGCGAGCAATCCCACGGGTGAGTCCACGAGCGAGTAGCCGATGGTCTGCGGCCTGGCGGCCTGCTGCTTCGCATACGCGGCGCGGTGACTCCAGAAATCGCGGGACTCGGTCACCCAGGCGCGCTCGGCCTCCGTCAGGCCCTGCGTGGTGAGGCCCGGGGGCGGCTGGGCGACGGTGGTGTGCAGGCCGATGACGTGCTCGGGGTACCGGCCGCCGAGGACTGTGGTGATCACCCCTCCCCAGTCGCCGCCATGGGCGAGGAACCGGTCGTAGCCCAGTCGCTCCATCAGCTCCGCCCAGGCGGCCGCGATTGCCTCGATGCCCCAGCCGGTGGTGGTCGGTTTGTCGCTGTAGCCGAAGCCGGGCAGCGACGGGACCACGACGTGGAAGGCGGGCGTCTCGGCCGAGTCGGGCTCGGCGAGCTCGTCGATGATGTCCACGAACTCGGCGATGCTGCCCGGCCACCCGTGGGTCAGGATCAGCGGCGTCGCATCGGCCCGGGAGGAACGCCGGTGCAGGAAGTGGATGCCCAGGCCGTCGATGCTCGTGCGGTACTGACCGATCCGCTGCAGACGTGCTTCGAAGCGTCGCCAGTCGTACTCGTGGATCCAGTAGCCGACGAGCTCGACGAGGTCCGCGCGCGGGACGCCCTGGTCCCAGCGGCGCGGATCGGGCGCGGGGCGATGGACCGTCTCGGTCTCGGGCAGGCGTGCCGCGGAGAGCCGCGCACGCAGGTCAGCGAGGTCGGCGTGACGTGCTCTGGTCTCGATGGCGTCGATGTCGCAGGGCGCGTTGGTCATGGGCTGTCCTCTCCGGGACTCACTGGAAGCGGCATTGCGGGACCGGCAATGCTGGAACCGGCATCACTGGAACCGGCATTGCTGGTTCTATCACGCTGCGTGTGACAGGGGCAACCAGCTAAGGTGGTTCCATGTCCACGGCGCACCCCGAATTCCGCCTCGGCACGGTGCTCGCGACCAGCTTCACGGCGACCCTGTCGGAGCGTCACGGTGAGCCCGTCGAGCGCATCCCCACGCCGAAGCGGCTCCTCGACTGGTTCGCCGTCAGCGGCCTGCCCGTGGACTCCTGCGACGGCGCCGATCTCGAGCAAGCACTGGAGCTGAGGGAGTCCATCCACGTCGCCGGGACGGCGGTCGCACAGGGAGAGACTCTCCCCGCCGACCGTCTCGAGGTGATCAACGACTGCAGCGCCGGCGGGCATGCCGCGGCCGTCCTGACCGCCGACGGCACCCGGCGCTGGCAGCTGGGCTCCCTCTCCCCCGCCCGGGACGCCCTGGGGGTGGTTGCCGCCGATGCCATCGAGATCCTCTCCGGCGAGCGGGACGGACGCCTGGCCATCTGCGCGTCACCGACCTGCCGTGCCATCTTCTTCGACACCAGCCGCAGTCGCACCCGCCGCTGGTGCGACATGAACACGTGCGGGAACCGGCAGAAGAAAGCGCGCTTCAGGAACCGGCACTGAGCAGTCGCCCGTACGCAGCTACCGACCCCGTGTGCAGGGCCGCGGCCCGCACCGTGCGAAGATCGGCCCATGACCGACCGATCCAAGTTCCGCGCCCTGGTGGAGGAGCTGCGCGCTCAGATCGAGGCGCTGCCCGTCGGCACCTCCGTGCCCAGCGAGCGGGCGCTCGCGGCCGAGAGCGGCGTCTCGCGGATGACGGCACGCCGCGCGCTGGATGAGCTGACGCGGGAAGGCCGGCTGGTGCGTGAGGTGGGCCGGGGCTCGTTCGTCGCACGCCCCGCGGTGAATCTGCCCCTGCATCTGACGGGGTTCACCGAGGACATGGCCGCCCGCGGCATCCGCGCGGGCTCGCGGGTGCTCAGCCTTGTCGAGGCGCCTGCCGACCCCTTCACGGCGGAGGCCCTCGGCCTCGGCGACGGCGCCCCGGTGGTGCGGCTGGACCGCGTGCGCCTGGCCGACGAGCGGCCGATGGCCATCGAGCGCACCGCGCTGGATGCGAGCGTCGTCCCGGGATTGGCCGAGGTCGACTTCTCGACCCAGTCGCTGTACAGCGTGCTGGAGTCCCGCTACGGCGTGCGGTTCGACGCCGGCGAGCAGACGATCCGCGCGGCGATCATCCGCCCCGAGGACGCCGACGAGCTCGGGGTCGAGCGGGGCTCGGCGGCGCTCGAGTTCGTGCGTGTCTCCGGCCGCGGCGGGCAGGCGATCGAGCGCACCGTCTCGACCTACCCCGGCGACCGTTTCGAGCTCTCCGCGCAGATCGCGCCGGTCACAGCTCAGGAATCCGGGGGGCGAAGCGCTCTACGAGTGCGGCGTTGAACTCATCGGTCCCGGCCACGTTCGCGCTCTTCCACCGCGGCACCTCCGGGGCGATGGTGTCGATCCGCCGCAGGATCGCCGTCCACAGCGAAGCCGTCACCAGGGTCGAGGCGGGCGCAGTGACGGGCTCCGACGGCGGCCAGGTCACATCCCCCGCCGGCACCTGCGTGTCCAGGACGATGTCGGAGAGCTCGAACAGCCGGCCCTCGGCGCGCTGGGGCGCGGTGCGGCTCGCCTGGACGGAGGTCATGGCGATGACGGTGGCGCCGGCCCGTCGGCCCTGCTGCGCGATCTCCACCGGATAGGGGTTCACGCCGGAGTTGGAGAAGATCAGCACGGTGTCCTGCGAGCCAACCCCGGCGCGTTCGGCCACGGCCTGACCGAGCCCCGCCTCCCGTTCGGCGGCGGTCGAGGCGCGGGCCCCGGCCAGCGGCAGCACTCGCTGATCCCACAGGGGCCGGACGAAAGCAAGGCCCCCGGCCCGGAAGAACGTCTCCATGACCGCGGCGAGGGAATGCCCCGCCCCGGCGGCGTACAGCAAGCCGCCGTCCCGGCCCGAGGCGGCGACGGCCTGCGCAGATGCCTCGATCCCGTCCCGGTTGTCCTCGACCACGCGGGTGAGCATGCTCGTGAGGTCGTCGATCATCGGGTCCTCGCTCATCGCCATCCTTCTTTCTGCAGCGCCTCGGAGATGCGGCTCTCGACGTGGTCGACGTCGACGAAGTTCTCGATCGGGACCATCACCGGGGCGATGTCGCCGAGCTCCTGGAGGTAGCTCTGCTGGGCGACGACGATGTCGGGGTGCTCACCGCGGGCGGAGCCGACGTCGGTGTGGCGCATCGTCGCCTCGATCCCCATGCGGTCCAGCGCTTTCTCGGCCGTGGTGCGCAGGATGAGGCTCGAGCCCATGCCCGCCCCGCACACGGCGAGGACGTCCAGCGGGCCGGAGGGCGCGGTGGGTGTGGGCGCGGAGGCCGACGGGCTGGTCGCGGCGTCGGCCCTCGGAGCGGCGTCACCGTCGGCCGTCGGGGCGGCGCCACCGTCGGCCGTCGCGGTCCGCCCCTCCGCCGCGGCGGTCGCACCGACCGTGGCGGGCTCGCCGCGGTGGCTCTGCGGGGCGTCGGTGCCGGTCGAATCGGTGCCGGTCGGGTCGGCACCGGTGGAAGCGGTGGCCTCGGCCGGGGCGCGGCGGCCCAGGGCGACGAGGATCGCGATGGTCACCAGGAGTGTGACGGCGGCCAGCACCCAGATCGCCCAGGTTCCCAGTGGCGAGAGCAAGGCGCCGAGGCCGATCAGTGCCCAGCCCACCGCGTACCAGTCGGCGTCGGCCAGCGTGGCGATTTCCGGCGCGGTGCCCGCGTACAGGCCCCAGCCGATGGCCTGGCCGATCGCGAGCACGATGCCGTTGAGGACGCCGCCGAAGATGGCGCCGCGCCAGCCGGCGACCGCGTTGCCGAACACGCCGCCGGCGCCGCCACCGAAGAACAGCATGATCATCGGCGGGACGAGGACGAACCAGCCGGTGGCGGCGAAGATCAGCATCAGTGCCAGGAACACCACGGTCGAGACGAGGAAACCGATCATCACGGCGGTGGGGGCGCGGGTGAAGGCCACCGGCAGGTCCAGGGCGGGCTTCGTGCCCGGCAGTGCCTTCTCCGAGAGCCCCTTGAAGGCGGGGACGATCTCGGCGAGGAACATGCGCACGCCGAACAGCAGGATCGCGATGCCCGCGGCGAAGCGCAGCGCCTGCAGCACGGCCCAGACCCACGGCAGCAGGGTCTCATCGCCCATCTGTTCCGCGACCACGCCGGAATCGGCGAACAGGATCGCCACCAGCATGATCACGCCGATGATCGTGGCGGTGGAGACGTTGATGTCCTTGAAGAACGAGACCGGCTTGGGCAGGCGCACCCGCTCGGAGTCATGCTGCTCAGGGTCGCCGAGCCTCAGGGCGCGCGCCCCGTACCCGGAGGCCACGGCGATCAGGGAGTCGGTGTGGCCCAGGCCCACCTCGTCATCGCCCATCACCTTGCGCATCAGCGGGCGGGTCCACAGCGGCTGGAGGACCCAGTAGCAGCCGATGAGGATCGAGCCGACTCCGGCCAGCACCCAGCGGTTGACGTCGCCGAAGGCCTCCACCAGCGACGCGGAGATCACCACGGACATCCAGTACATGAGGTGTCCGGTGAGGTAGACGAACCGAGCGGCGGGGAAGATCCGCACCAGTGCCAGGTGGACCACGAAGCCGCCGGCGATGATCAGCGGCACGACCGAGCCGGCGCCGGCGGTGAAGTCGGCGAGGGTGGAGGTGGCCTCCGGCGGGTCCAGGCCCATGGCGCTGGAGACGATGGCCTGGAAGCTTGACAGTCCCCCGGTGAAGATCTCCACGCCGATGTTGAGGATGACCACGCCGATGGTGGCGCGCAGCGCCCCGGCGACGACCTCGTCGAACGGCTTGCGCTGCAGGATCAGGCCGACCAGCGCGATGAGCCCGATGAGGATGGAGACCTGGGCGAAGAGATTGTCGGTGATGACGCGTATGACGTCTTCGAAGGTGTTCATGGGCGCGCTCGCTCCTGGACGACGGGGCGGCAGGCGATGCCGCCACTTGATCCGGAAATGGTATAGCCCACTTGGGGTGGTGGCAACGGGGCGGCTCGGCGCGACGGTGCCCGGCAGGGCGAGCATGGATCACGGCGACGGGAACGCGGGGGCCGTCGTGCCGCGACCCGGAACTCGCCAGCCGATGACTCCCGGCAGGCCGCCACCTCCGCCACATGCGCACGATCCGAAGACACGAATATTCTCGCCGGGTAAGCGAATTCCCAGCTCAGCAAGCCCCCAGAGATTCCATCGATGACCTGCCGACGCACCCGTCGAGCGCCTCTCCGTGCTATCCGCGACCCCGCCAGACGCCCGTGAGGCAACTTCTGGCAACCCGTCGAACACCATGCTCTTCTCACGTAGGAAATGCCGTGCTTCACATCACAGCACCGCCCCGGAGCGCAAAGGAGCCGCTCACGGGAGGCACCTTCGGCACGATCACCCGAGACGACAGCAGGGTGCACGCGCCTCCCACGACGACATCTCATCGAGGAGAACGTCCGCCATGGCCGTCATCGAGAACCAGGCCCCGCCCCGCGAGGCCTCATCACCTCCGCTGGAGCGAAGATCCAAACCCACCCTGTGGCGCCGCATCCTGCGCGACCGCATGGTGCTGGTGCTCGCCGTACCCGGCATGCTGCTGCTGATCGGTTTCCAGTACTACCCGCTATTGGGCAACGTCATCGCCTTCCAGGACTACCAGCCCTACCTAGGAATCCGCGAGAGCCTCTGGGTGGGATTCCAGAACTTCGAGATCCTGGTCTCGGGCGACCCCGCGTTCCTGAATGCGCTACGCAACACCTTGATTCTCACGCTGATCCAGTCGGTGCTGATCTTCCCGCTGCCGGTGGTCCTCGCCCTGCTGCTGAACAGCCTGATGTCCAACAAGATGCGCCAGATCGTGCAGTCGATCCTGTACCTGCCTCACTTCTTGTCCTGGGTGATCGTGGTCGCGATCTTCCAGCAGATGCTGGGCGGTTCCGGCCTGATCAACAACGTGCTGCGTTCGCACGGGCTGGCGACGCTGGACATCATCGGCAACGCCGACATCTTCAAGGTGCTGCTGACTTCACAGGTGATCTGGAAGGACACCGGCTGGGCCACGATTCTCTTCCTGGCCGTGCTCTCGGGCATCGACAAGGCGCTGTACGAGGCCGCGGCGGTCGATGGGGCCTCGCGCTTCCGGCAGATGTGGCACGTGACGCTGCCGGGCCTGCGCCCCATCGTGATCCTGCTGTTCATCCTCCAGCTGGGCAACTCCCTGACCGTCGGGTTCGAACAGATCATCCTGCAGCAGCAGGCGGTGGGGATCGACGCCAGCGAAGTGCTCGATACCTACGTCTACAACGAAGGCATCGCCGGCGGCCAGTGGGGTCCTGCTGCCGCCGTGGGCCTGGTCAAGAGCGCGCTGGGCCTGTGTCTGGTCCTGGCCGCCAACAAGGTCGCCCACGCCTTCGGCGAGGAAGGGGTCTACAAGGCATGACCGCCGATACCCGCATCCCTGACAGCCCCGATACCTCCGGTGCGCCCCCGCGCACCCCCGCTCGCGCCCAGGTGCGACGCCGCAGCCTGCAGGACACCGCGAGCCCGCTCGAGAAGGCGCTCAAGGCCGTCGTACTCACGGTCATCTGCGCCCTGGTGATCATCCCCTTCATCGGGATCGTCTCCACTTCGGTGGCCCCGGCCGATCAGGTCACTGAATCCGGCGGCTTCGTGCTGCTGCCGCGCGAGATCGACCTGACGGCATACCGTTCGATCCTCTCCGGCGGCGTGGTGGCGCGCTCCCTGGTGATCTCCATCGGTATCACCGCCGTCGGCACCTTCATCAGCCTCGCGCTGACCGCCATGCTGGCCTGGGCCCTGTCCCGCCGCGGCACCGTGGGCAATCGCCCGATGCTGCTGCTGGTTCTGATCAGCCTGCTGTTCTCCCCCGGCCTGATCCCGACCTACCTGGCCGTCCGCCAGTTCGGGCTGATCGATTCCTATTGGGCGCTGATCCTGCCGACGGCCGTCAGCGCGTTCAACGTGATCGTGGTGCGCTCGTTCTTCGCGAGCCTGCCCCAGGAGTTGATCGACGCCGCGAAGATCGATGGCGCCTCGGAGTGGCAGATCTTCCGCCGGATCGGCCTGCCGCTCTCCCGTGCGGCGCTGGCCGTAATCGGGCTGTTCTACGGCGTGAACTACTGGAACGCCTTCTTCAGCGCCCTGCTCTACCTCAACGACGCCGCGAAGTGGCCGCTGCAGATGGTGCTGCGCACCTACGTGGTCAACGGCACCGAGATGGGTACCACCGAGATGGGCACCGTGATGGAGGCTGCACCTCCGCAGACCACGATCCAGATGGCGATCCTGGTGATCTCCATCGTGCCGATCCTGTGCGTGTACCCGTTCCTGCAGCGCCATTTCGCCAAGGGCGTGCTGACCGGGGCGGTGAAGGGATGACCGACTCGTCGATGCCGCCCGGCGCCCCCGCAGCGCGCACACTCCCCGACCGCTACCGTTCCCATTCGGGCCGCACCGTCCTCGCGCCGGCCCGTCGGCCGCTGACCGACCCGGAGGCCCTGCGATGACCGCACCCACCCGACGCTCTCTTCTCACGGCCGGCACCCTCGGAGGGGCCGGCGTCCTCGCAGCCTGCAGCAACGAGGGCCGCGGGGGCATTCCCGCAGAATTCGCCAATGCGCCGGTCGAGCTGCCCGACCACATCCCGTTCGAGGGCGCCACGCCGGATCTTCCCGGTGACGCGGAGTCCGGCCTGATGGACGGGTACTTCGAATACCCGGCCGAGCCACGGGTCGCGACGTCCGGAACTCCCGGTGATGGCAAGGAGATCGCGTCACTGGTGCGCACCGACTCCCCGGTCCCGCCGTCGGTCTCCCGCAACGCGTTCTGGCAGGAGTTGAATTCGAGACTCGGCTCGGATCTGCGACTGAACATCGTTCCGGGCCCGGACTGGGAGCAGAAGTTCGCCACGATCGTCGCCGGAGATTCGCTCCCCGACCTGTTCTGCGTCGACAGCGGCACCCCGCAGCTGCCCCAGTTCATCGACGCCTCGGCCGTGGATCTCACCCCGCACCTGTCCGGCACCAAGATCGCCGACTACCCGTTCCTGGCGAACATCCCCACTGAGACGTGGAGGCCGACGGCGCTGAACGGGAAGATCATGGGCGTGCCGATCCCTCGTGGGGTGATGAGCACGTTTATCCTCTACAAGCGCCAGGACCTGCTGGAGGCCAAGGGGATCACCGAGGACCCCAACGACTTCGAGGAGTTCCTGGATCTGTGCAAGGAGCTCACCGCACCGCAGGAGAACGTGTGGGCGCTGGGTTCCGTGCCGCTGGATCTCATCCGTCAGATGCTCGGCATTCCGAACACCTGGATGGAGCAGGACGGTTCGCTGATCAGGAACTTCGAGCACGAGGCGCAGCGGGAAGCCCTGGAGGCCGCGCGGCGCCTGGTCGAAGCCGGTGTGCTGAACCCGGACACGTTCGCCGCGCAGGGCAACGATGTGAAGAACTGGTTCGGTTCGGGGCGCAGCTACTTCACCTGGGACACCTTCTCGGCGTGGCCGCAGTTCCACCGCGAGCAGACCTCCGGCGAGGACTTCGCGATGGCGGCGATGCGCACGCCCGACTACGACGGCACGGGCGGGACCGCCTGTTCCTGGCTGTCCAATCCCACCTACGGGATCTCGGCGATCCGGAAGGACGCCGAGGACCGGGTCGAGACATTGCTCAGCGTGCTGAACTGGCTGGCGGCCCCGTTCGGGACGGAGGAGTACCTGTTCCGGGTGTACGGCAGCGCGGGCGTGCACTATGACCTCGACGGGACCGACCCGGTCCTCACCCAGCGCGGGACCAGTGAGACCCCGCTCGGCTTCCGCTATCTCACCGATGCGCCGTGGCCGATCTACGTGCCCGGCAATCCGCAGTCCACGCAGAACTGGTACGACGGCCAGAAGGTCGCCGTGGGGTATGGCTCCGCAAACCCGACGCTGGGACTCTATTCGGAGACCGACACCGAGCGCGGTGGAGCCATTACAGGCCGCATCGACGACCTCACCAGCGACATCCTGCAGGGCCGTAAACCCGTCGACGCCTGGCCTGACGGCGTGAAGACCTGGAAGGCCGAGGGCGGGGACCAGATCCGCGACGAGCTCGAGCAGGCGATGGCGGATCGGAAGGGGTCGCTGGACTGACGCCGCCAGGTCGGGTGCTCTCGTCCGGAGATCACCTGCTCTCGTCGCCGCCGGTCTCCTCATCCTCGACCCTCACCAGCCCGCTCGCCCCGTCGATCGTGATCAGCTGCCCGGTGCGGATCGCCGACGTCGCGTCCTTCACGCAGATCACGGCGGGGATGCCGTATTCGCGGGCGACGGTGGGGCCGTGGGCCATGGTGGCACCGGTCTCGGTGACCAGGCCCGCGGCCGTGAGGAACAGCGGGGTCCAGCCCGGGTCCGTGGTGGGCGCGACGAGGATCTCCCCGGGCTCGACCCGCGCCCCGTGCGGGTCGCGGATCACGCGGGCCCGGCCCGTCGCGGTCCCCGCGGCGGCGCCGATGCCGGTCAGTCCCTCGGCGTTCTCGGGCACGGGGAGGGTGGCCTCGACATCGGTGCCGTCGGACAGGAGCACCACGGGCACGTGGCGCCGTCGCAGCTCCCGCCGGTGGGTGGCGCGGCGGGCGGCGGCCAGCTCCCGCTGGTCGGTGCCGGTCTCCGCGGCGGCGCGGACCTCCTCCCGGTCGAGGAACATGATGTCCCCCGCCTCGGTCAACAGCCCCTGCCCGGCGAGGATCTCGCCTGCCGCGAGCAGTTCCTGGCGCACCCGGTCCAGGGCGTACAGCCACAGGAACTTGGGCAGTTCGCGCAGCCCGATGAGCGCTCGGGTCCGCCGCAGCAGGAATGCGATCAGCGGCGCCAGCGGTGCGCGCCGCCGGCGGGCCCGCGCAACCAGCTCCTCGATCGCGGCCTCGCCCTCGGTGGCGGCTCGGCGGAAGCGCACGTCGGGCGCCTGATGGGGATCGCTCTGGCGCAGGTAGTTGGTCAGGGCGTCGAAGACGGGGGCGGGGTTCTCGGCCCAGCGGGGCACGCCGACGTCGATCTCGGCGGCGGAGCGGTGACCGTACGCGGCCAGGAATCCCTCCAGCCCGATGTCCGGCAAGGAGCCCTCGCGGTACCGCGAGACCAACTGCGCGACAGGGGTCTCGGTCAGCAGCTGCCGATGCTCCGTCGCCTCGGCCGCGATCTGCCACAGCCTCAGATCCATCTCGGTGGTGACGTTGTGCGGGGCGCCGCGGACGACCGCGGAGACCTCGCTCTCGGTGGCGAGGCCGTGCAGCAGCACCGTCGCAAGGCCCTGGCAGCCCATCGCCGCCCACAGAGGGTTCAGAGCATCGAGCATGGGGCCGGACAGCACGTCGAAGTGGACCTCCTCGGCAACGGCGAGGTGCTCCTGCGCCGTCGTCACGTCGGACGGGGCCCGGCATGAGGCACGCACCGCCGGAGCGGAGGCCAGGACTCGCCGGCGTTCAGCCTCGGGCCGACGCAGAGCGCTGATGATGCCGCGCAGCATCGGCGGCCCGGTGCGTGCCACCACCCGCGCGAGAGTGCCGACCGGGATCCGCAGACGCCGCGGGGTGAACCGGGGATCCTCGAGGACCTTCTCGACGGCGGCGACGACCCGCGGCCCGTAGAGGGCCATCGACTCGGGCAGCTGCCGGCGGATGCCCGGGGCGCGGACGAAGCCGGTCAGGTCCACGAACAGCCGGCCGCCGATGATGGTCAGCAGGGAGGAGACATCCGCGCCCTTCGCCCCGAACATCTCGAACCATTGCCGGGAGACCTGGAGCATCACCGAGGCGCCCATCGGGGTCATCGGCTGCAGCATGCCCTGCATGTGCCCGGTCTCCATGTACACCCGCAGCTCGCCGCCGGCAGTCTCCGGCACGGGGAAGAGGCTGGTGACGGCGCGGGACTGGAGCAGCCAGAGGGTGCCGCCGTCGTCGAGCGCCCACTCGATGTCCTGCGGCGATCCGGCATGCTCCTGGATGCGGCGGCCGACGGACTGCAGCTCGGTGAGCTGGGCGCGGTCGAGGCACCCGCCCGGGTGCAGCGGGATCTGCTCGCCCAGCACGTAGTGGTCGGCCTCGATGCTGCCGTCGACCACGCCGGATCCGCGACCGGGGGCCGCATCGATCACCATCTCGCCGCGGGCGCCGGTGATCGGGTTGGCGGTGAACAGCACTCCCGCGGCCCGCGGTTCGACCATGGTCTGGACGACGACAGCCATCTGCGCCTCGGCGACGTCGTTCGCCTCCCGGTAGGCGCGGGCCCTGGCGGTCTCCAGCGATTCCCAGCAGGTCTCGATCGCGGCAACCAGGTCATCCAGCCCGCGCACGCCGAGGATCGTGTCCTGCTGCCCGGCGAAGCTGGCCCACGGGAGATCCTCGGCGGTGGCGCTGGAGCGCACCGCGACGGGCACCTCGCCGCCGAGCTCGGCGTAGGCGGCCGCGACCTCCTCCCGCGGAACGGTGCCGGCCTGATAGGCCTGCGTGGTCAGGCAGAACCCGTCCGGGACGCGCTGACCGGCGGCGATCAGCATGGCCAGCCCGGCGGCCTTGCCCCCGATCCGCTCCGTGTCGCCGGGGTCGAGGTCGGCCAATGGGATCACGGTCATGGCGCATCCTCCTCGGTGCCCTCGCCCGCCCTCGCCCGCGGAGGACCACCGCATCCTTGCCGATCGCGGCCGAGGTGTCCGGACATACGACACCTGGGCCGCCCCGGGGGTCAAGGGATATCGGCGGGATGATTGACCGCCGGCACGGGGACCAGCATCCGCCCTGAACCGCTGTCGCATCCACTGATCGGTTGACCCCGTCGCCGCCGGTTGCCGGATCCGCGAGCGCCTCGCAGCCTCCACGCTGAGGACATGCACGCAGAACCGACCCCGCGCGAGCCGGCCGTCGTCGACGGGCCGGCAGTCGTCGTCGAGGGACTCCGCAAGACCTACGGCGACAAGGTCGCCGTCGAGGACGTCAGCTTCACGGTGGCCCAGGGCGAGATCTTCGGCATCCTCGGCCCCAACGGCGCCGGCAAGACCACCACCGTCGAGGCCATCGCCGGGCTGCGCAGCAGCGACGCCGGCAGCATCCGGGTGCTGGGCATCGATCCGTGGACGCAGCATGATCGCCTCGCCCGGGTGCTGGGCATCCAGCTGCAGGAGAGCAAGCTCCAGCCCAAGATCACCGTGCGCGAAGCCCTGCGGCTGTGGTCCACCTTCTACGACGATCCCGCGCCGTGGCAGGACCTGGCCGAGCGAGTGGGCATGAGCGAGCACCTGGACCGGCGTTTCGCCACGCTCAGCGGCGGCCAACAGCAGCGCCTGTCCGTGGCGCTGGCGCTGGTCGGCCGGCCGGAGGTGGCGATCCTGGATGAGCTCAGCACCGGCCTGGACCCGCGGGCCCGACGGGAGGTGTGGGACATGGTGCGCGGCCTGCGCGACAGCGGCGTGACCATCCTCCTGGTCACCCACGCCATGGACGAGGCCCAACAGCTGTGCGACCGGATCGCCATCTTCCAGCACGGGCGCCTGGCCGCACTGGACACGCCCGACGGCCTGATCAGCGCGACCGCGGCGGCCACGGTCACCTCCTTCCGGGCCGACGATCCCGTGGACCTGGAGGCACTGCGGGATCTGCCCGACGTCGCCGCCGTCCAGACCGACGCCGGACGCATCCTCGTCCACGGTCAAGAAGGCGTGGCCCTGTCGGTGGTGCGCCACCTCGAGCAGGCCGGCGTCACCCCGCGGCAGCTGCGAGTGGTCGACGGATCGCTGGATTCGGCCTACCTCGACCTGACCGACGAACAGCCGCATCGCGCCGAGGAGCCCGCATGACGTCCGCATCCGCCGCCCTGATCCGCAACGAGGCACGCCTGTATCTGCGTGAGCCCATGGCCTGGTTCTGGGTGATCGCCTTCCCCACTCTCCTGCTCATCGTCCTGGGCTTCATCCCCACGTTCCGGGAAGCCGATGCGGATCTCGGCGGGCAGACGGTCATCGGGCTCTACGTCTCCATCTGCATCCTGCTGTCGATGGTCATGGTCGGAGCCACCGCCATGCCGATGACGCTGATCGAGTACCGCTCCAGCAGGATCCTGCGCCGGCTGCGCACCACACCGGTCAGCCCCCTCACGATCCTCGGTGCGCAGGCTGTCGTGTTCGGCGTCTCCGTGGCGATCGCGGCCGCGCTGTGCCTGACAGTGGGCCGGCTCGCCTATGGCGCTCCGCTGCCGCAGCACCTGCTGGGCTGGCTGGTGACGTTCATATTGGCGCTGGCGGCGATGCTGGCCACCGGCGGCGTGATCACGGCGCTGACGCCCAACGCCTCCGTGGGCAATGTGGTCAGCATGATGGTCATGCTGCCCACGATGTTCACCACCGGGGTGTGGTTCCCCGTCCAGACGATGCCGCAGACGCTGCAGACGATCGTGCACTGGACGCCGATGGGCGCCGCGACCGAGGCGCTCAACCAGGCGACGATGGGTGCCTTTCCCGATGCCCTGTATCTGCTGGTGGTGGCGGGGTGGACGCTCGTTCTGTCCATCGTCGCCGTGCGCACCTTCCGGTGGGAGTGAGTGGCTGACTCCGCGTCACCTCACGTGCACGTCATAGTAGAGATGCGTGGTCCGGGTCGAGGATTCGGTCCCGGTCTGCTCCAGACGCACACGACTGTCCTCCACGCCCTCGAACAGACGAACCCCCGACCCGAACAGCACGGGCGAGATCGCTACGTGGAACTTGTCGATCAATCCGGCATTCAGATACTCCACGATCGTCGTGCCGCCACCCGCGACGCGGACGTCTCGACTGCCCGCCGCCAGGCGGGCATGATCCAGGGCGGATTCGATCCCGTCGCCCACGAAGTGGAATGTCGTCCCGCCCGGTCGTTCCCACGGCTCGCGCTCTTCGTGCGTCACCACGAATACCGGCGTATGGAACGGCGCCTGTTCCGGCCACATCTGCTCGCCGGCGTCGAACATGCGCTTGCCCATCACGCTCGCACCGGTGCGCTCGAACGTCTCGGTCACGATGTCGTTGTCGCGCCCCTCCTCGCCGCCCTTTCCGAGCCCGAGATTCTCTCGGAAGTGGCGCTGGCGAAAGACCCACTGCTGCAGCTCCATCCACTGCGTGCCCATCAACTCCTCGGGCGAGTCGGGGGCGATGAATCCGTCCAGCGACATCGACACACTGAAGAACACCTTCCCGGCCATCAGCCCTCAGCCCCCTTGCGGACGAGCTCGGCGGCGTAGGCAGCGAGGTTGCCCAACGTCTGCTGACCAGCCTCGACCGCGCCGTGCTTCTCGATCGCCTCGTCGCGCAGCTCCTCGGTCGGGAACACCGCGAGCATCTCGACCCGGGTCGCTGACCCGTCGGTCTCGAACGTGAGGACCGATTCGAACACATTCGGGTCGTCGCGGTGCTCGCCGTGGAGCATCGTGATCCGCTCCGACGGGACGATCTCCGTCCACTGGATCCATTCCTGGTAGTCCGTCCCGTCCGGACCGTGCATCACGAAGTCCCACACACCACCGACACGGAACTCGAAAGCCCGCGTGGTCGTGGTGAACCCTTCCGGCCCCCACCACTGCGCCAAGTGGCGCGTCTCGGTGAATGCCTCGTAGACCAGCTCTCGCGGGGCATCGATGACCCGCGAGACGACAATCTCGCGGTTCGCCGTCTCGTCCCGTTCCGACCTTCCGGATCCCATGGAGTTCATGAGCTACTCATCCTGCCTCTCGTGTTTGAGTTCCTGCACGTACGCATCGAGCCGCTCGAAGCTCTCGCTCCAGAACTGCTCGAAGCCCCCGGTCCATTCATGGACTGCCTTCAACCCATGGGCATCCAGGCCGTACACGCGCTGCTTGCCGTCCCGGCGATCGCGGACCAGCCCGACGTCTCGGAGCACGCGAAGGTGCTTCGAGGTCCCCGGCTGCGGCAGGTCCAGTTCGTGCGACAGTTCGGAGACCGGCCGCTCACCTCCCCGTAGAAGCACGAGGATCTGGCGACGCCGAGGTTCAGCGATCGCATTGAAGACGTCCGACGTGGTCGCTGCTCGTGCCATGACTCCCATCATATTCCTATATAGGAATATGACAACCCCGTGCGATCTGCACGGGTGTGGAAGGGGCGCCCTGCGCGGCGCGTGGCACCCGGGTCAGGCGTCAGGCATCAGGCGTCAGGCGTCAGGCGTCAGGCGTCAGGCGTCAGGCGCAGGATGCGGTCGTCTCTCTCGCCGGGATCGCCCCGCCCGTCGGTGTTATTGGTCAGCACCCACAGCGAGTCATCAGGGGCCACCACCACGTCACGCAACCGGCCAGCGCCCTCAGTCAGCAGCTCGCGGGAATCCTCGGGGGCGGCCAGCGGGACCACGCGCAGGCGCTGACCGCGGAGATTGGCAAGGTACAGGTTTCCACCGCTGATCGCGATGCCGCTGGGGCTCGCCTCGTCCGGCGACCACTGCTGGATCGGGTCGCGGTAGCCCTCTTGCTCAGCTATCCCTTCGGTCGCAGGCCAGCCGTAGTTCCCGCCGGGCTCGATGATGTTCAGCTCGTCCCAGGTGTCCTGGCCGAACTCGCTGGCGTACATCGTGCCGTCCTCGGCCCAGGCGATCCCCTGCGGGTTGCGGTGCCCGTAGCTGTAGACGAGGGAACCGGGCAGCGGGTTGTCCTCCGGCACTCCTCCGTCGGGCGTCATCCGCAGGATCTTCCCGCTGAGGGCGTCGACGTCCTGGGCGCTGTCGCGGTCCGAGGCGTCGCCAGTGGTCGCGTACAGCATCCCGTCGGGCCCGAACGCGAGCCGGCCGCCGTTGTGGACCTGGGCCGACGGGATGCCGCCGAGCACGGTCGATGCCTCTCCGAGCCCGAGACCGCCGGGCTCTCCGGCCAGCGGGCGGCGCTCGATGCGGTTCCCGTCCGAGGCGGTGAAGTACATGTACAGCTCGCCCTCGTGCGCCGCAAGGCCGAGCAGCCCGCCCTCCCCTACGGCGACGACGGGGTCGATGACACCGACCTCGCGCGGGGTGCCGTCCGTGGCGAGCTCGAGGATGCGGCCGGAGTCGCGTTCGCTGACGAGAGCGGTCTCGCCGGCGAAGGTGATAGACCACGGGGCCTCGAGGCCGGTGGTGACGAGCTCGGCGGGTCCGGGGGATTTCTCTCGGGACGCAGTGCTGCTGCCCACACCCGGCCCGTCAGCGGTCCCAGTGCATGCTCCCACCAGTGCACCGACGGCGAACACACCGCCGAGCACACCGATCTGGCGTCGTGTGGTCACAACGGCCCCTCCCGGTGGACGAGGTCATGCATCTCCCACGGTAGATCGTGCTCACATCCGAGGTCGGCTGCATGCGCCGGTCGGCGCTCCCTCATCACGGCAAGGCAGCGCCCGCGGCCTTCAGGGCGCTGTGTACGAGACTCCCGGTGGCGGCAATGTCAGCGCCGTGTGCGCAGGCTTGCCACTCGGCGGCACGACGGTCCGTCCCGCAGCGTCGAACTCGACTCCGACCCCGAGCAGCAGGGGGTCACACGGTCGTGAAGCCCCCGTCCATGAGGTAGTTGCTGCCGCTGATCATGGCGGCGTCGTCCCCGGCGATGAACGCGATCAGCGCCGCGACCTCCTCGGGCTGGGCGAAGCGCCCCACCGGGATCGCGGCCTTCGCCTTCTCGCCACGCTCCCCGGCCCACGCCGCCTTGCCGAGCGGTGTCTCGACGACCGTCGGGGAGACGGCGTTGACGGTCACGCCGTGGCGCGCCCATTCGAGGGAGAGGGTGTGGGTCAGCCCGACCACCGCAGCCTTGCTCGCGGAGTATGCGGCGTGCTGGTCCAGTCCAATCACGGCGGCCTGCGAGGCCAAGTTGATGATGCGGCCCTTTCCCGCTTCGATCATCACCTTGCCGGCGGCCTGCGCCATGTAGAAGGTGCCGCTGAGGTTGACGTCCAGAGTCAGCTGCCAGCGCTCCGCCGGGACACCCACGGCTGGGTCCAATAGCGCGACCCCGGCGGAGTTGACCAGGATGTACGGTGTGCCGACCTCGCGGACCGTCTCCTCGATCACCCGGCCGGCCGCCGCAGCATCGGTGAGGTCGGCGACGATCCCGTGATGCCGTCCGCCCGGCATGTCGGCGAGCATCTCGCCGATGTCGGGGTTCAGGTCGACCCCCACGATTCGGGCACCGCGCTCGGCGAGGTGCCCGGCGACGGTGTGGCCGATTCCGCTAGCAGCTCCGGTGATGACGGCGATCCTGCCCTCGAATGTGCGCTCCATGGTCGCTCCTTCTCTCGTTCTCTCGATGTCTTCGGATCGATCGTTCAGCGGTGCACCGGGGAGGTCCCGGCCTCGGTTTCGTCCCCTTCGGGCACGGGAGCGGAGAGCTCCTTCGCCTCGCGGGGGTGCTCGTGCTGCGCCATGTCCTCGGCGAGCGCCTCGACGAGGAGCGCGAAGGACTGCGCCCCGGCGTCCGGCGTGCCGAGGCTCTTCTCGGCGAGGGGACGGGCCCGGCCCTTGCGAGGCAGAAGGCCCTCGGTCGCATCGGCCGCGAAGCGCGCGGCCCGGCCGGCCGCGCTCCACGCCGCGGGAAGGCTCATGCCCGACCAGACGGAGTCATGCAGGCTCCGGTGAAACGGCACGGCCGCGTCGATCAGGGTCTTGTCGCCGACCTCCGCGCGGCCGAGTTCCTGCAGGGCCTGCACGAAGGCGCCGACGGCCTCGGCGATGTCCTGACCGGTGTAGGCCTCGCGCGCATCGCCGAGAGACTGGCCGGCCGCCTCGAGCCCGGCTCCCCAGAGCACGCCCGAGGTGCCGCCCGCCTCGGCGGCCCATGCCCTGCCGGCTGCCCTCAGCGTCCAGGCCGGGCCGGCGTCTGTCAGCGAGTTCGCTGCCTGCACGGCGGCGCCGGCTCCCTTGACCATCCCGCGACCGTGATCGCCGTCGCCGGCCACGGCGTCGATCCGGCCCAGCTCGTCCTCGTTCCGGCGCAGCACCTCCAGCATCCGGGAGAGTCCTGACGCGACGTGCGCGGAGAGCCGGGCACCGGCCACGGACGGCTGCGGCGCCTGGGCTGCCGAATCGGGAGCGGCGCCGATCTCGACCGGTCGCAGGGCCGCGAGCGGGGAGGCCTGCTTCCGGTAGGCGGGGGTGTAGGCATCCGCGCCCCACCAGCGCTCAAGGTCCCCGTCGAGCCACGTGAGGGTCAGGGAGCAGCCGCCCATGTCGAGACTTGTCACCAGCTCCCCGACCTCGGGCTGGACGGGGGTGAGCTCGCGTGCCTCCAGCAGCCGGCGCACCTCGCCCCACAGCAGGAACAGTTCCTCGTGTTTCGTCGTGCCCAGGCCGTTGACGATCACGGCGACGCGAGTGGACTCCGTACGGGGCCGCGCGGCGAGCACCCCGTCGACCATCATCGCGGCGAGCTCGGAGGCGGGGGCGATCGGGGCGTCGCGGATACCCGGCTCGCCGTGGATGCCGAGGCCCACGCCCATCGTCCTGCGCGGCACGGTGAACAAGGGCTCCTCGGCCCCCGGCATGGTGCACCCGGAGAAGGCGACGCCGAAGGTGCGGGTGGCGGCATTCGCGGCGCGTCCCGCCTGCTCGACGGCGTCGATGTGCGCCCCGGTGTCGGCGGCGGCTCCGAGTGCCTTGAACACGACGAAGTCGCCGGCGATCCCGCGCCGCTCCACCTCCACGGCCGAGGAGGCGACGTCGTCGGTGACCAGCACGATCCGGGCATCGATGCCCTCGCGGCGCAGCCGCTCGGCGGCGATACCGAAGTTCATCACGTCCCCGGCGTAGTTGCCGAAGGTGAGGATCACGCCGCGCCCCTGGTCGGCGGCCTTGGCGACCGAGTAGACCTGTGCGGCCGAGGGTGAGGTGAAGATGTTGCCCACCACGGCTCCGGCGGCGAAGCCGGGGCCCACCAGGCCTGCGAAGGCCGGGTAGTGGCCGGAGCCGCCACCGGCGACGACGGCGACCACGGGATCCGGGCCGCGATGGCTCACGACGCCGCCGGGGACGGCGCGCAGCCGGTCGGCGTAGAGGGAGGCGAAGCCCTCGAGCTGCTGATCGACGAAGTCGGCGGGCTCGTTGTGCACCCTGGTCATCGCCGGCTCAGCGCTCCTGCCCGGGCAGGCCCTCGTAGGCGATGTCCCCGGAGGCGAGATTCTCGTCGATGAGGTCCGGCAGCTCCTCCATGAAGGACTCCCGCTCGGTGACGACGTTCTCCATGACGGCATCGACGTTCTCGGAGGTCACGGCGGGCATCGTGTAGACGGGCGCGGTGGGGACGTCCTCGCCGCGGGCGATCCCGGCGGCGACGGCGAGCCCTGCGGCCAGCTCGACGGTTCCGTGCTGCAGGGAGGTGCCGATCATGTCGCCGGCCCTGACCGCTTCGAGTCCGTCCTCGATGCCGTCGATGCCCACCACGGGAATGCCGTCCATCCCGGCCTCCCGCAGCGCCTGGATGGCGCCGAGGGCCATGTCGTCGTTCTGGGAGATCACGCCGGTGATCTCGTCGCCGAAGGCGGAGATCCAGTTCTTCATCTGATTGACCGCCTCGTCGCGGCTCCAGTTCGCGGTGTCCTGGGCGAGCACCGTGACGTCCGGGTTCTCCGCCAGGACGTTCTCGATCCCCTGGCCGCGGTCGAGCTGCGGGGACGAGCCCAGGGGGCCCTCGAGGATCACCACGGCGCCCTCCCCACCGAGCGCCTTTATCATCTGGGTGGCCTCCTGTTCCCCGGCGGCGACATCATCGGGCTGGACGCTCGCATCGACCTCCACCCCGGATAGCGCGGTGTTCACCGCGATGACCGGGATCTCGGCCGCATTGGCGGCCTGGACCTGGGGGCCCAGGGAATCCGCCTGGACGGGGACGATGATGATCGCGTCCAGGCCCGCGCTGACGTACTGGTCGACCTGGCTGGCCTGGGAGGAGACGTCTCCCCCGGCCGAGTTCCACTGCAGCTGGATGTCTCGGGCCGCGGCGAATGCCTCCATGCCCTCCCTGCCCTGCGTGATGAACGAGGACATGTCGTACACCGTCACGCCGACGGTGACGGAGTCCGCGCCGGCGCTACTGGGATCGCCTGCGCCGCAGCCGGTGGCGGCGAGGGTCGCGCCGACGGGCACCGCGGCGAGCATGAGGGTGGTGAAATTTCTGCGCTTCATCGGATTCTCCTTGAGAGAAGGCTGGCGGGTGGTGGGATCGGGGTCGGGGGTCGTGAGTGGCGGTGGGACCGGGTGCCCCCTGGACCGCCGGCGGCGGCGTGCACGGGGCGGGTCGGGAGGCTATGAGCGGTTGCGAGTGTTGGCCCAGACGTCGGCGGCGACGGCGGCGACGATGATCACGCCCTTGATGACGTCCTGCCAGTAGGCCGGGACCAGCAGGAGGTCCAGGCCGTTGTTGATGGTCTGGATGAGCAGCAGCCCGATCGCAGTGCCCCAGATGGTGCCGCGACCGCCCATGAGGCTGGCCCCGCCGATCACCACCGCGGCGATCGCGTCGAGCTCGTAGCCCTGCCCGAGGTTGGGCGAACCGGAGATGACACGGGAGGAGAGCATGAGCCCGGAGATCCCGGCGAGCAGACCGCTGATCGCGTAGACGCTGAAGAGGATCCCGCGCGAGCGCACCCCGGCGATCTCGGCGGCCAGCCGGTTGCCGCCGATCGCGTAGACCCGCAGGCCATAGGTGGTGCGACGCATGAGCAGGGCGAAGCCGATGATCGCTGCGATCATCAGGATCACGGGGATGGTCAGCCCGCCGATGCCCGTGTTCGCCCACATGCCGAACGAGGCCGGGAGTCCGTTGATCGGGGCACCGCCGCCGATGACGTAGGCGACGCCGGAGGCGAGGGTGAGCATGCCGAGGGTGACGATAAAGGGCGGGACGTTCAACCAGGCGACGACCACCCCGTTGGCGGCACCGGCCAGCAGCCCCGCGAACACGGCCGCCAGCAGCGGGAGGACCGGGTTGTCACCGAAAGCTTTCGCGGTCCAGGCGGCGGCCATGGCGCTGGCGGCGATGACGCTGCCGACGGACAGGTCGATGCCGCCGGTGAGGATCACCAAGGTCTGCCCGAGGGCGATGAGAGCGAACGGGGCCGCTGCGACGAGGATCGTCAGCAGGTTGTCCGGGGTGGCGAACCGCGCACTGCGATAAGCGAAGAACGCCACGATCCCCAGCATCACCACGATCATGATGTGGCGGATGAGGAAGTCGCGCACGATGGTCGCCCACCTGCCGGACGGAGAGACTGAGGTCGTGGCCGCGCTGTCGTGAGTCACTGGAGGTTCTCCTGGTGGGAGGTGAGATCGGTGGAGGGTGCGCCCGAGTCCGAGGAGTCCTCGAGACCGGAGGCGAGGCGGAAGATGGTCTCCTGCACGCCGGGGGCGTCCAGCTGCTCCCGGGAGAGCTCGCCGGCCACGGCCAAGCCGCGCATGACCAGTGCGCGGTGCGAGAGCGCGAGGATCTCGGGCATGTCGCTGGATGCCATGACGACCGCCATGCCCTGCGAGGCGAGATCGACGATGATGCGGTAGATCTCGCTGCGCGCTCCGACGTCGACTCCGCGCGTCGGCTCATCCAGCAGGAGCACATCGACCGTGCCCGTCAACCATCGGCCGAGGACGACCTTCTGCTGATTGCCGCCGGAGAGGTGCTCCATGCTCTGGCCGAGGCCCGCGGACTTCAGCCGCACCGACTGCATCGCGGATTCGATCGTGGTGCGCCGGCGGCTCTCGGAGAGCACGCCGAACCTGGAGAACGCGGCGATGCGGGGGAGGGTGGCGCTGTCGACAACGCTCATAGAGAGCACCGCGCCGGCACCCTTCCTGTCCTCAGGGACGATCGCCACGTTCCGGGCGATGGAGTGGCGCGGACTGCCGGGGCGCAGCACACGCCCGGCGATGCTCACCTGGCCGCCGGCGGGCCGACGCGACCCGTAGAGGCATTCGATCAGCTCGGTCCGGCCGGCCCCGACGAGCCCGGCCAGGCCCAGGATCTCCCCGCGACGGACCGTCACGGAAATCGGAGCGGTGTCGGGCTCCACCGCAAGGTCACGGACCTCGAGGACGGGCTCGGGCGTGTGCTCCGGGCGAGTGGGGAAGAGGTTCTCCAGCTCGCGCCCGATCATGGCGGTGACGATTTCGTCGTCGGTGATCCGCCCGATCGGGGAATCGGCGATGAGTCGGCCGTCGCGCAGCACGATCACGCGATCGGCCATGCTGCGCATCTCCTCCATCTTGTGGGTGGTGAATAGGATGGCCACGCCGCGATCGCGGCAGCTGCGCACGACCATCTCCAGTTGCGCGACCTCACGCTCGGCGATCGCACTGGTGGGCTCGTCCAGCAGCAGCACGCGGGCGCCGCGGCTGCTGGCCTTGATGATCTCGACGATCTGACGCACGCCGACGGGCAGCGGGCCCATCCGGACGGTGGGGTCGAGCTCGATCCCGAAATCTGCGAGCGCCTCCTGGGCACCGGCGATCATAGCGCGACGGTCCAGCAGACCGAGTGCGTTGCGCTCCTCGCGGCCGATGTAGAGGTTCTCGTAGACCGTCAGCTCAGGGATCGAGGCGAGCTCCTGCGGAACGATCGCCACCCCGAGGTCGTTGGCGGCTCGGGTACTGCCCGGGGTCAGCGCCCGGCCGCGCACCGTCACGGATCCTGCGTCAGGCGTGTACTGACCGGAGGCGATCTTCATGAGCGTGGATTTGCCCGCCCCGTTCTCCCCGGCCAGCGCGGTCACGCTGCCCGGCTCAAGGTGCAGATCGATCCCCTTCAGGACCGGGATGCCACCGAAGGACATCTCGATCTCCTCGCATCGCAGCATCGCGACGCCTGCCTCGGTATCCGTCTGCGTCTGCGTCTGCGACACGCTCAGCTCCTTCGCTCGAGGCCGCACCGGTTGCGACGAGTTCACCGTAGGACCGGCCGATCACAGCCTGCAAGCACCTCTGCTCACATGAGCAGAATGGACGGACGTACCCGAGGGCGCTCAAGCGAGCAGGAGGTGGTCGCCGCCCCGGGCCGTGCCCGGCTGCGGCGGGAACCGCAGGAACCCTGTTCGGATCGCCGCCGGGCTCAGGCAGGGTCCGCAGCGCGCCCTGTTCGGACGGCCGTCGGAGGGTCCGTCTGGCTCAGCTGGAGTTCGCGGCGGGCCCGGCCGGGCGCCCGAGCCCGGCGGCTCGGTGCGCGGCCCGGACGTCGACGGCCCAGGCCCCGCTGCTCTCGCTGGGGTGATGCGGCGAGAGACCGAGGGGCCAGCGCGGCAGCGTGCCGGTCAGCACCCACGCCGCCTGCCGGGCCGCTCCGAACGCGGCATGCTCTCGCTCGGGAGCCGTATGGATCGTCCGCCCTGTCAGGTCGACGAGCGCCTGTCGCAGAGCCCGCGATTTCGCCCCGCCGCCGACAAGGAGGATCCGCCGCGGCTCGCCGGCAACCCGCGAGAGGGCGTCGGCGGCATCGGCGATCGCGCAGGCCAGGCCGAGCACGGCGGCTCGGGCGATCATCTCCGGTGTGAGAGCCGGGCGGGAGAGTCCGAGCAGCGCGCCGTGCCTTTCCTCCCGCGGAGGGTTTCGCTCGCCATCGAGGTAGGGCAACATCACGGCACCCCCGGCCGTCGGCTCGGCGCGAGCTGCCAACTTGTCCAGCCGGACCGGGGTGATACCGAGCATGCTCGCCGTCGCGACCAGGACCCGGGCACCGTTGAGCATCGCGATGATGGGGATGGCGCCGGAGCGCGCATCGGCCATGGTGTCGACCCGGCCGGTCGGGTCGAGGACCGGGCCGGTGGTGCGCATCGAGACGGTCGCGCTCGTCCCCACGGAGATGACCATGTCCCCGACATCGGTCGCCAGCGCCAGGTGCGTTGCGGCGTTGTCGCCGCATCCGGCCCCGATGAGCAGCCCCTGGGCGCTCGCCCCGGCGGGGGCGTCCGGGGGAAGCACTTCCGGGGTGAGCACCGCCCTGCCGAAGCTGTGCCGGAGGAGGTCGTCGTCATAGTCGCCGCCGGCAATGGACCAGTATCCGGTGGAGGAAGCGTCCGAGCGGTCCGTCGAGGGCTGCGCCACCCTGCCGAGCAACGACCAGGTCAGCCAGTCGTGCGGGAGCAGCACGGTCTCCACCTGCGCGGCGGTCTCCGGCTCGTGCTCGCGCAACCAGCGCAGCTTGCTCACCGGATGCGCGGAGTCCGGCAGCAGACCGGGCGAGCGCAGCCAGCGGTCCGGACCCAGCTCCCGGACGAGATCGGCGCCGGAGGCCATGGCGCGCAGGTCGTTCCACAAGATCGCCGGCCGCAGCACCTCGTTCCGGCGGTCGAGGAGGATAGTGGTGTGCTGCTGGGACGTGATGCTGAGGGCGCGCGCCCCGGTGATCGAACGGCCCCCTGCCTCCCCGAGCGCTTCCCACCACCGCTGCGGCCACACCTCGGAGACCTCCGGGTGACGCGCCGCGGCGGAATGGACGAGCTCGCCGCTGCCCGCATCCACGACCACCACCTTGGTGCTCTGGGTCGAGGAGTCCACTCCGGCGACGCGACGGGAGCCCATACTCACCCCGCCAGCAGGCGGCCTGCCGTGAAGGCGTCTGTCACGATCCCCGTGAGCAGCCCCGAGGCAAGCACGGCGCGGATGGCCCTCGTCTTCGACGGTCCGCCGGCCACGCCGATCCGGGAGCGGACCGCCCGCAGCTGGTCCTCGCGGATCGCGATGCAGCGGTCATCGAGATCGTGGACCGCCTGCCCCTTGTCGGTGAGCGCGGTCGCTGCGATCTCGGCGACGACCCCCTGGCGCAGCAACCGCGCTCGATCCTCGTCGGCGATCGCCGGGTTGACCATCATCAGGGAGTTCGGCGGGGCCCACGAGCCGATGGCGCACAGCGCCACGGTCACCTCGTCGAACATCTCCACGGCCGAGCGGATCCCCGGCTGGCGCAGCACGCCGCGGGCGGTCTGGGCATCGCTCATGACCATGGAGGCGTAGATCGGCCAGGGCTGGACATCGGGAAGGTTCGCCAGACGGCGGATCACTTCCAGCCCGCTCTCCTGGATGGGGCCGGCGACGCCGGCGAGCTGGACCACCGCCCGGCAGGGCAGGCTGCTCACCTGGCGCGCCATGACGTTCAGGGTGCGGCCCGAGGTGAGCCCGAGGATGTCCTCCGGACCGACGAGATCGTCGATCAGATCGGCTGCGAACGTGCCGAGTGACATCTGGGCCTCCGCGTCGGTATCCACCGGGAGCTCGACGGCAATCGCGTGCTGAAGGCCGTACCGCTGCTTGAGCTGCATCGACAGATCGAGGTCCACACCCGGGGTGCTGACGATCTCGAAGCGGATGATCCCGCGGGCGACGGCCTCCTCGAGCATCCTCCCGACCTTGAAGCGGCTCAGCCCGGTCTCCTCGGCGATCTTCACCCGGGACTTCCCCTGGACGTAGTGCTCCCGCGCGGCGTGCGCCAGCTGCACGTTCGAGAGCGGCCCGATGTCCACGATCGTCTCCTTCGACCCCGAGTATTCGCGAGGTACGACGGTCCTCGGGGATGCTCACAGTAGCACTGGAGTGCACCTATGAGCGGGCTTGGGGTGCGCATCGGCGCCTACCGAGCCGCGTGAGCGGCGCTGCATGGTCTGCCTCCGACAGACCAGCACCGCGACCAACGGGCTGGCCGGTCAGCGGCCGACGCCCGATGCGATTCCCGTCCGAGGCGAAGAACTACATGTACAGCTCGCCGGCGCATTCGAGGGCAGTCTCGCCGGCGAAGGCGATGGACCATGAGGCTTCGAAGCCGGCGACCACCCTTCACGGGTGTCGAGTGACAGACTTTGCGACGCGGTGGCGCGTTGCGGCCTCGAGTTGCCAGTCGGTTCGGCGCACCCGTTCAGCAAAGTGCCGGCGGCGACCGCGCCGCTCATCACGCAGAAACCCCGTCGGGTTGTCACGGCCATGACCCCTTCCGCTCGAAGCGAGCGTGCAGCCCTCACGGTAGACCGTGTCCGTGTCCCGTGAACGGGGTCAGCCGCCTCGCTCTGGACCTCTCATGACACGTCAAAGAAGCGCAGTCCTATACCCGAAGTGAATTCACAAGCCAACGACTATTGACCGAAGCGGCGCTCACCGTCGGCCTGGGACCCGGGACCATTCCTCCAGCATTCGGCCGCCCTCAACTTCGTCAGCAAGACTGCAACCAGCGTAAACACGCTGTGTGAATCGCCTGTTGGGCCTGCCCGCAAGTCGTTGACAGTTGATCAAGCTGCTTGAGCCTGATCTGCGTGTACTTCGGTCTCGGCCTGGTCGCGCTTGATGGCATTCTCGAACGCGACCGGGCTGGTGTAGTCGAGGCTGGAGTGCAGCCGGCGACGGTTGAAGACGATCTCGATCCAGCGAGCGACCTCGCGACGCGCTTCGGCCCGGGTCGGCCAAGAGCGCCGGTCGTAGAACTCAGTCTTCAGCGTGGCCCAGAACGACTCGGCCATCGCGTTATCCCAGCACACCCCGGTCCGTCCCATGGACTGGCGGATCCCCAGCTCCTCGCGGGTCTCGAACAGGGTCTTTGACGTGTACTGGGTGCCGCGATCAGCGTGAAACACAAGGTCATCTGGGACATCCCTACGCAGGGTTCGTGCCATCCGCAGCGCGCGGTCAACGAGACCGGCGTCCTGACACTCGTCCATTGCCCAGCCCAGCACGCGCCGGGAGTGCCCGTCACGGACCGCGGCGAGGTAGAGCCAGCCCTCGCCGGTTCGCAGATACGTGATGTCGCTGATCCAGATGGCATCGAGGCGTCCCTGGTCCCATCGCCGCTGGGCGTGATCCGCGAAGCCTCGGGCGGCGGGATCTTGGATCGTCGTCACCGGGGTGAACATGCTCGGGCTGATGCCCTCCGTTCCCTGACGACGCATGGACGCGGCGACCGTCTTCCGGTCGACCACCACGCCCTTGGCGGCGAGCTCACGGGTGATCCGCGGGGCCCCGTAGACATCGTCGGAGGCCCGGAACTGCGCGCGCACGGCCTGATCGATCACCGTCCGCCGCTGAGCCCTCGACCCGGGGTCATGCTGGCGACGGCGCTGCCAGGCGTAGTAGCCCTGCCGAGTCACACCCAGAAGCCGCGCCATGCGGGTGATCTCGAAGTTCGCCTTCTCCGCGTCCATCAGCTCGAACCGTTCCGCCGAGGTGGCTTCGACGCGAAGAAGGCGGCTGCTTTTCCCAGGAACTCATTGTCCGTCTCCAGCTCATGGACCCGCCGCCGCAGACGCTTCAACTCTTCCCGCTCGCCGGCCGCCAACGGCACTTCCGGGCCCGGAGCCGGGCCCCGGCGCTCGCGTTCTTGCTGGACCCAGCGACCCAGCAACTGCGCACCCACGTCGATCTCCTCGGCCACATGCGCGATCGGCCGGTCCGTATCCAGCACCAGAGCTGCTGCCTCTCGGCGGTACTCCGGCGTGTACCTCTTCCGCTTGCTCATCACGACAACCATCCCGCAGGCCAGCACGACCCGCTATCTCAGGCGTCAACATCAGAAGGGTAAGCCCATGTCCATCCGCCAATATTTAGTGGCGCCGCACGTATCGGAAAGCTATCTCGCGCGTTATTCCCAGCTTTGGCTAGAGCTGTTGGCGACGGCAGGGCACGAACGACTGCAAATATTGAAAGAGTGGCCTACAACTACTCACCCGGAGCACATACCGGCCGCGTCCCCGCACCACCGCGCCACTACACTCATCCAAAGTTCCGCCCCCATCCCTCTCCCTCGGCAGGAGGCCGCGCCCATGGCGACATCGAAGTTGCTCACGGGCGTGACCACGCCCCCTGCCCTGTCCACGCTGATTGCTGATCGCCTCCGCGAGATGATCACCAGCGGCCACCTGGCCCCGGGTGAACGCCTGAAGGAGACGGAGCTGGCGGAGTCGATGTCCGTCAGCCGTGGCCCGGTGCGTGAGGCGATCTCGTTGCTGGACCGTGAAGGTCTGGTCGAGTCGCAGCGCCACCGCGGGGCCCGGGTGATCACGCTGGGTTACGACGACATCGAAGAGATCTATTCGATGCGCCTGGCGATCGAGCGACTGGCGATGGAGCGCTGCGCCGAACGGATCGACGAGCACGTCCTGGCCCGGTTCGACGAGGTGATCGCCCAGATGCGCAAGATCTCGCTGGACGAGCCGGGCGATGAGCACGTTCGTCTGGACCTCGAGTTCCACGACCTGGTCTACGAGACGGCCGACCACTCGCGGCTGCAGTGGACCTGGAACACGTTGCGCAGCCAAGTCGCGATGTTCCTCAACGCCCGCACCGACCGATCCGAGTTTCGCTCCAAGCTCCATCAGGAGCACCAGGAGATGCGCGACGATCTCGCCTCGGGAGACCAGGCCGCAGCGGTGCGCTCGATCGAGAAGCACATCGGCTGGACGCTCCGCCAGATCCGCAAGGTGCGCGCGCTCGAGAACGGGCCGGACAAGGCCGGCCCTCTGTCGGGTCCCGGCCCGGAAGGCAAGACCGGGCTCTGACCAGGCCCAACACTGGGCCGGCCCTCACCGAACACTCCACCGGGTCGAAGAATGGCCAAAGTAGTCGGCGTAGATTGTTGACAACTTGCAATCTGCAATTCTAGTGTGGCGGCACAGTGAGAAGCCCACCCGGCTCCCCTCACCGCGCGGTGGCACAGCAGCCACTGCCTGCATGCAGCGACCACTGGCGCCGAGCCGATCCGCTCCCCGCCGAAGCGCAGCACCATCACCACCCCTGCTTCCACCCTCAGCCGAGCATTGCTGCTCGGCGACAGCCGATCCTCCAGTTCCAGCTCCACCGTGAGCCCTGAAAGGCAGTGACCGCGTGTCCACGACGGCCCAGAACACCCACGTGAACCTCACCAGCTCCCGCGCCTTCCCGCCCCATGCACCGAGCGATCCCACCGCCCCGCACGTGACGTCGGCGCAGGTGGAGATCGATGCGGGCCACGAGACCGGCAGCCTCACGCGGCTGTGGGAGAGCGTCGGGTACGACGAGATCAACTGGACCTACACGCCGACGGGCCGGCACCTGCTGAGCACCTTCGGTGAGCTGACCAGCACCGGGTATCACATCCGGCCCCACTACGCGCTCTGCTCGGGCTCGGGGTTCGGCATCCCCCACTGGGGCAACGGGAACGTCTACCACGAGGACGCCGACGGCACCCCGTACTACGACTTCACGATCCTCGACCAGGCCTATGACGCCATCGTCTCGGCAGGTCACCACGTGCTCGTCGAGATCGGCTTCACCCCGCGTGACCTGCTCCCGCCGGAGGCCGCGGAGCTCACCGTGACCTCCAGCCCCACCGTCTACTCGGCCTACGAAGCGGGCCAGTGGGCCTACCCGCCGCGCGACTACGACCGCTGGCGGGACCTGATCGCCGCGGTCGCCGCGCACTGCCTGGAGCGCTACGGGGCCGAGGAGGTCGACACCTGGCTCTGGGAGCTGTGGAACGAACCGGACATCTTCTACTGGCGCGGCACCCCGGAGCAGTTCCACGAGCTCTACGCGGCCACCGTCGAGGGAGTGCGCAGCGTGCTGCCCTCAGCGAAGGTGGGCGGCCCGGCCGTCACCGGCGGCGGCGCCGAGTTCCTGGACGGATTCCTGGCCTACACCAACGAGCGCGAGCTGCCGCTGGACTTCGTCTCCTTCCACACCAAGGGCTCCTCCTTCACCCCCTGGCGCGTATACGGACCCACCGGCGGCGAGGCGCCCGAGAAGCAGAACCCCTCGGCCCACAAGATGCTCCACGAGGTGCGCTCCATGCTGCGCGTCATGGCGAAGTACCCCGCCTACCGGAGCCTCCCCGCGATCATCGACGAATGCGATGCGGGCGTTCCCGCCCACTTCTCCTTCTACGACAACGCGAACTTCCGGTTCCAGAACACCGAGTACTTCCCGGTGTTCCAGGTCAAGCTCATGAAGAAGCTGCTCGACCTCAGCGCCCAGGAGGGCGCAAACATCCAGCAGGCGATGTCGTGGAGCTTCTACTTCGAGGGCGAGCGGTTTTTCGAGGGCACCCGCGCCTTCCTCACCGCCGACCGGCTGGAGAAGCCGCTGCTGAACGCGTACCGGCTCCTCGCGCAGATGGGCCAGACGCGCCTGGAGGCACGCAGCAGCGCAGCCCACGGCGTGGAACTGCTGGATCAGGCCGAGGGCCGGTCCATGCCCGAGGAGGTCGACGTGCTGGCCTCCCGGGACGGCGACGGTCGTATCGCCGCTGCGCTGTGGCGCCACACCGATGACCAGTACCGCACGGCAGAGGAACCCACACCCGTGAACCTCACCGTGCGCGGCCTCGAGCAGGGCTCGTACCGTCTGAGCCACCGGCGCATCGATGCCGAGCACTCCAACAGCCACACCGTGTGGCAGCGCCTGGGATCCCCGCAGGTCCCCACCCCGGAGCAGCTCGCGCAGATCCACGCCCGCGAGGGCCTCGAGGACCTGGCCGAGCCGGCCACCGTGGACGCGACCGCGGAGGGAGCGCTCGAACTGATTCTCGAGCTGCCGCTGCCGGCCGTCTCGCTGCTCGTCCTGGAGCCGATCCGATGAGCCTCTCCCCCACCACGCCCGTCACCACCCGCGTCCCGATCGCCCCGGGGATCGAGATCCCCCAGCTGGGTCTGGGCGTCTTCCAGATCGTTCCGGACCAGGTCCAGCCCGTCGTCGAGCAGGCCCTGGAGGTCGGGTACCGCCACGTCGACACCGCCGCCGCATACAACAACGAGGCCGGCGTCGGCGCCGCCCTCGCAGCCTCAGGCGTCCCGCGCGAGGAAGTCTTCGTGACCTCCAAGCTGCGCAACGGTGAGCAGGGGTACGACAGCACCCTGCGCGCGTTCGCCGAGACCCTCGACCGTCTCGGGCTCGATCAGCTGGATCTCTACCTCATCCACTGGCCGAACCCGGCAGCCGAGCTCTGGCAGGAGACGTGGCGCGCCTTCGAGCGGCTGCACGCCGAAGGGGCCGTGCGCGCGATCGGCGTCTCGAACTTCCTGCCCGAGCACCTGCGCGAGCTGGAACAGTTCGCGCAGGTCATGCCCGCGGTGAACCAGATCGAGCTGCACCCCACGCACGCCGGCGCCGAGCTCGTCGCCCTCCAGCAGCGGCTCGGCATCACCGTGGAGAGCTATTCCCCGCTGGGCCAGGGCGCCGACCTCGAGCTGCCAGAGATGACGGAGATCGCCCGCAGCCACGAGGCGACCGCGGCGCAGGTGGTGCTGCGCTGGCACCTCCAGCACGGCTACGTGGTCATCCCCAAGACCACCTCCCGTGCGCGACTGGTGGAGAACCTCGACGTCGACGGCTTCACCCTGACCTCCGAGCAGATGGCACTGATCGACTCCCTCGATCAGGGCCACCGCATCGGCAACGACCCCGCGACCTTCTCGATCAGCCAGATCCGCTGATCAGGCCGCCGCGGCCCCTGTGCATTGCGATCACGCTCCGGAAGGAGGTACCCGATGACCGGCTCCTCGGTTCTCGCACAACCCTCGACCCCTCGTAAGTCCGGCGCCCCGGAGGCCTCCCGTCGACCCCGGCGCCCGGCTCAGCGCGCCCGGCAGCGGCGGCGCAACCTGTGGATCTACGCCTTCCTGCTGCCGACGTTCGTGCTGTACGGGATGTACACCCTGTATCCGATGGTCGCCAGCTACTGGTACTCGCTGGTGGAGTGGAACGGGTTCACCGCCGATCAGCGCTTCGTGGGGATCGAGAACTACCGCGCTGTGCTCGCGGACCCGATGTTCTGGTCGGCCGTGCGGATCACGCTGGTGTTCATGCTGATCGTGGCGCCGCTGCGCGTGTTCGGGGCGTTCTTCCTGGCGATCCTGCTGAACTCGCCGAAGCTGCCGCTGTCGGCGTTCTTCCGCACGATGTACTTCCTGCCCGTGGTCACCACGACCGCGATCGTCGGTGTGGTCATGCGCTTCGTGCTGGACCCGGCCAGCGGGCCGCTCTCGCTGCTCTCCGAGATGCTGGGGCTCGGCTCGATCGATCTGCTGGAATCCTCGACCACGGCGCTGGCGACGTCGGCCCTGATCTACGTGTGGAAGTTCTTCGGGATCACCCTGATCTACTGGCTGGCCGCCCTGCAGACCGTCCCGCGGGACCTCTACGAGGCGGCGCGCATCGACGGGGCCGGGGCGATCCAGACGTTCCGCCACATCACCCTGCCGCTGCTGGTGCCCTTCCTGCTGATCATCTCGGTGCTCACGGTCGAGGACTGCTTCCACGCCTTCGACCTCATGCAGACCATGACGGCCGGCGGCCCCTTCTACAGCACCGAGATCATCGAGATCTACATCTACCGCTACGCCTTCGCGGCGACGATCCCCCAGCTCGGCTTCGCCTCCGCGGCCGCCGTCCTGTTCGGGCTGCTCGTGCTGGTGGTGGTCGGGATTCAGCTGTGGGTCACGATGATCGCCCGACGCTCAGGAGCACGCGCATGAGCACCGATACCCGCCCCTCACCGACCTCCACCGCGGTTCCTGCCGCTTCGCCGCGCCCGGCGCGCACCGCCCGCTGGCGACGCCGGCTGCCGTGGTGGCTGCTCGTGGCAGCGCTGGGGCTGACCGCGCTGCTGTGGATCTACCCGTTCATCTGGATGGTCTCCGCCTCGCTGAAGTCCTCGGGCGAGATCTTCTCCGGCGGGCTCGACCTCATCCCCGAGAAGCTGCGCTGGGAGAACTACGCCCGGGCGTGGACCGACGGGAACTTCCGCCGCTACCTGCTGAACACGGCGATCGTCACCGTCGGCACCGTGGTGATCGTGGTGGTGCGCTGCGCCCTGGCCGGGTACGTGCTGGGGCGGTACCGGTTCCCCGGTTCCCGGCTGATCCTGGGGATCCTGGTGGCGACGCTGTTCGTCCCCACCGGCTACACGATCATCCCGATCGTCAAGCTCTCCATGCAACTGGGCCTGCTCGACCAGCTCTCAGGCATGATCTTCGCCCTGTCCGGCGGGGCGAACGTGGCAGCGATCCTCATCTACGCCGGGTACTTCCGCCGCCTGCCGATGGAGCTCGAGGAAGCCGCCGTGGTCGACGGGGCCGGGTTCCTGCGCACGTTCACCCGGATCATGCTCCCGCTGTCCATGCCCGTCACCGCGACCGTGTCGGTGCTGACCTTCCTGTTCACCTGGAACGCGTTCTTCCTGCCGCTGGTGTTCTCGTTCAGCAATCCGGCCCTGCGCACCGTGAGCGTCGGCATGCAGGCGTTCGTCGGCGAGAACTCGACGGACTGGCCCGGCATGGCCGCCGCCGGCGTCATCTCGCTGATCCCCATCGTGGCCCTGTTCGCCTTCATGCAGCGCTACTTCGTCGAAGGCATCGCCGGGTCTGTGAAGTCCTGACCGTCGTCCCCGTCGTCCCAGTCGCCCCGTCTGCCCTAGCTGTCCTGTCCGTCTCGAAGCATCCAGCACTCAATGAGGAGTCCCCATGCATCACCTCACCCGTCGTCACGCACTGGCCGGTCTCGGCGCGACCGGCCTCGCCTCTCTCGCCGCAGCCTGCGGCGGCCCCAGCGCACCTCCCGCCACCGGTGGCGGCGACGGGGCCGCACCGGGAGCACTGCGCTGGTGGGACCACTTCGGTGGCCTCCAGGATCTCCACGACCAGTGGGCCAGCGACCTCGGCGAGAAGATCGGTGCCACGATCGAGCACACGTACAACGAACCCTCCGCCGCCACCGAGGCGCTCCAGCTCGCCAACCAGGCCGAGCAGCTGCCCGATGTGTACACCGCCCTGGTGGGCCTGCCGCTGCCGGCCCTGGTGGAGGCCGGCTGGGTCCACGAGATCACCCTGTCCGACGAGGCGAAGGGCCGCCTGCCCGAAGGCTCCTTCGTCGAGGGCCTGACCCAGCTGGACGGGAAGATCTACGGCCTGCCGGCCTTCACCGACAAGCAGTACGTGGCCTGCGCCTGGTACAACACGGAGATCGCCGAGGCCGTCGGTTTCGAGCCGCCGAAGAGCTACGACGACCTGCTCGCGGCGCTCGCGGCGATCGCCTCCCACGGCGAGCTCGATCCGATGACCATGGCGCTCGGCGTCCCCGGCCGCATGACCGAGCAGATCGACGACCTCGCCCAGGCAGCCGGCTTCCCTGGCTACCAGGGACAGCGGTACGACACGGGCGCCTTCGAGTACCACCACGACGCGTACATCACCGCGATCGAGCTGTACAAGGAGATCAACGACAAGGGGTACCTGCTGCCCGGCAGCTCCGGCTTCCAGATCCCCGACGCCCGCGGCCGCTGGGCAGCCGGCAACATCGGCTTCCACATGGACGGCCCCTACTCCCCCGGCGCCGTGCGCTCCCTGAACCCGGACATGCTGCCCAAGATGGCCGTGGCCGGCATGCCCACCCCCAACGGTGAGGACATCGTCGCCGCGCGCGGCGCCCGTGCCAGTGACTGGGTGATCGGCGGCAGCACCCAGATGGCTGAGCAGGCCTCGCAGCTCATCGAATCCTTCACCCAGGAGGATTATCAGACCGAGCTCGCCACGGCGATGGACCAGCCGCCCATCCTCCTGGACGTCGTCCCCGGCGCCGACGTCATCGAGCCTTACGCCTGGCTGGTCGAGGACTACGCCAAGCGCATCTTCCGCGCCCCGCAGGCGATCGTCCGCAACATCGAGGTCTCCGCCGCCGAGGCGAAGCGGGCCACGGTCACCCCGGAGCTGGGGAACGTGGTGCAGGGGTACCTGGGTGGGGAGATCGACGACCTGAAGGCCGCGCTCACGGACCTCAGCGACGCGAACTCCGAGGAGCTCGACGGAGCCATCGAGGCTGCCAAGGAGGAGGGCGCGTCGGTGGACCGGACGGATTGGGAGTTCCCGGATTGGGTGGCTGGGGAGGACTATGCGTATTGAGGTGCGTGAGAAGGCAGCCCTGGATCTCGACAAGGGCAAGCGGCCCCGCGCCGCTGCCGTCATCGGGCGCGCAGGCCCGTGAACACGGCCAGAGCCTCTCGTATCTACGCCGGCCTCGACACCGTCATGGCCAGCCAGGGCCGAGAGTCAGAGCAAGGACTCCTCGACCCCCTCCGCCTCGATGCTCTCCTCCAGAGGCGGCACTGTTCTTCCCTGCGCGTCTTCGACCCCTGCGTCCAAGGAATCAGCCGAAGCGTCGAGGCCAAACGCGCGACGGACACGTTCTTTTAGTAGTGCACGTCGAGCGTCGTAAAACGCAAGAAAATCTGTCACCTCGTCCGAGAGGTCTGGCAAGGCGTTGCGATCGAGGTAGGCGCTATATGCCTGCTCGGATCCGTAGACGCTCCGCGACCACGCCAAAGGCATCTTCGCGTTCTTCGCCGCGTTCTCAGGCCCTTCGAGCAGCTCGAGGTTGGGTAGTTTGTCGCGCTTTCGTAGAATCTCGTCGATCACTTCCTCATCGAGTCCCGCGCGATGCAGCGCACTCCTACTGAGCCGGGCACGCGGGAAGATATGGTCAACATGGTGGATGTTTCGGGTATTTACATGCGGAAAGGCGATCGCTAGAATTCCAAAGGTCTCGCCATCCCCGAAGGAGTATTCCAGGATGCTGTCAATGAGTTCGTCAGAAGCAAGGAGGGATTTCCCTCGGCTGGCCATCATCCGGTCAATCTCCGAGACCGGGAAGCTCCTCGCACCGTGCTCAGCAATCGTCTCCCGGAGTGCGCGCAGGAGCTGGTCAAGACCGGATCCCCAGATGCCCGGCACAATGAGCGCCCGCATCACCCAGGACTTGAGCAAGTCGCGGTCGGGGGCCTCGCCGGCGCTCTCCCGGTAGCTCTGCGTCAACTGGCGGCGCTGGATGTACATCGCCAACGGGATCACGATGCTGTGGGCAGTCAGCGACTTGCCGGAGAGCCCGAAGTCGCTGAGGAGGGCGACAGCGAGACGGAGCGCATTGGCGATGTCATCCCACCGCTCATTCAGAGTGGCCATATTTGCAGAGGTGAAGTTCTTGACCTTGAAGGCGACATCAGGAACTCCGCTCAAAACGAGTGCAGTCTTCAGAACGAGGTCCTTCGACAGTCGAAAGCCGACACCGGTCGCGTTGAGCTCATCGACTAGCCCGTGAATTTCCTTTCGGGCGTCACGGTCCTTCCACTGTGCGGTAGCGATACTCAGCAGAAGATCACTGTAAGACAGTACGGTTCCACCCGAGTTCACGCGGATGAAGATGTCCAGCACCCGCTCGATGTCCTGATCGGTCTCCTCATACATGTGGACCGAATTGTCCGAGTGAATCTTCTCCGCGAGCCGGGACGCGATCCCGCTGGCTGTACGGTCGTTCGCGAGCTCGCGGGACGAGAGGATTTCCCAGAGCCCCATCACGCCTCCTGCCTCGTACACAGCAGTGACTGGAAGCCAGTAGCGCGCTTCGTCGGTCCCCATCTCATCGAGTTGCCGTGATGAAAGAAAGCGGAAGTCGAACTGCAGGCCGGCAGGGTTCTCCGGGGCCTCGCCGCGCACATTGAGGTGCAGGATGCGGGGCGGATAATTCTCACGATACCCACTCCACGCGTACTTGTTCTTCCAGGCATACGTGCCACGAAGCCCGATATTGAGCGAGGTGAGGCGCTGCTGCCCATCGAGGATAGCGATAACAGATTGGTCCGACTGCAGAGAAAGCTCAGGATTATGTCGCTGGTCGAGCTCACTGTAACTACGAAGAAAGTCGTAGAAGCGGAACGTCTGAATCGTTGATGGCTGCACTTTCCACGCGAGGAAGTTTCCAATCGGATACCCCCGCATAATGCTGTCGAAGAGTGCCACGACCTGCCGCGGCTTCCAGACGTACTCTCTCTGGATCGCAGGCAAGATGAGTTCTTTGCGCTCGATCTGCTGCAGTGTTGCGCCGATCGTTGTCGCGGGCAGGTACGGCATTGAGCCTCCAGGGTCATCCGATCGAGCTGTCGCCGCCAGCATAGTTGTATCGAAGAGCGGAGGTGTCGCCTACGCCGCATCTCTCGCGAGCCTCTGTCGAGATGGGTCGATCGTTACCGCGACCACCGCGACTAGGGCCTGGACCACTCCAGCGCGCCCGGAAACCATCCCACCAAATCGCCGACATGGGTGTCCGAGCTGATCGAGTCCTGGCGGCGTCGCCCCAAGTGCTCCGCGCGGAGGATTCCCCGCGAACTCGCAGACGCTCTCGGCTCGGCCTGCTGCGTGGGGAGGTGGCACGGTGGTTAGGCCGAGTGAGAATTAAACAGCCGAGCAACATCCTCCCGAGGGCGAGAGGCGACGCGCACCAGGCAGGATCGCCGTCTCGTATCCAAGCCACCTGGTCCGCATGGACGTCAAAGAGGGCGGACAAGTTTCCGACGGGGGGGGGGCGGGTTGCGCATCGAGCAGGTCCTCGCTGACAGGCGTCCGCGCAAGCAGGGCAAGGTCGACGACACCTATTTCCGCTCGATTGAGAACAGCTTCTCGCGTCTGTCCTGAACCGACGCGCTGGACGGCGGGAAAGCGGTGATGTCCATCGGATTCTTCTACTGCACCCGCGCATTCGCACCGGTCACGCGAAGATCCAGGACCTTGAGCCGGGGTGAGGTCCCAGCGAGATCCAGGAACAAGCGGCTGAAGAGCGCCCTGCTCTCCTTGGTTCACCTCGAACCGCGACCCGGCCTCCAAGTCCAACTATGGTCTCAAAACGGGCCGAGGGCTAACGCCACAACGGCGCCGTGTTCTGCATGGCCGGTCGCCGTTGCAACGTCCCGTTGGCGATGCTCCGCGAGGGCACCTCCTGCCAGCGTCCCGCCGTCGTTCCCGCGCCCGAGCCAGCCGCCCTAGCTGTTGCGGGTCATGTCGTTGTAGTCAGCGGGGTGGGCATGGAGGAACGGGCCCCTGACCGGCACGATGGGTGGTGCTGAAGCCATTCATCTGCTGGGAGGAGACCCGTTCCATGACCCACGGTAATGCTCCGCTGACGACGCTCGGAAGGCAGCGCGCGGTCGACCAGGTGCTCATCCGGGGCCGGCCGATTGCTCACGTCGCTGCCGAGTTCCACATCGCTCGGGCCACGTTGTCGAAGTGGGTCTGCCACTATCGCGACTATGGCGCCGCCGGTCTCGAAGACCGCTCGAGCGCCCCCGCCGAGCGACCGTCGCGGCTGGCTGCCTGGGTGGTCGAGCTGATCGAGCACTGGCGACGGAAGCGGAAGTGGTCCGCCCGTCGGATCGCCCGCGAGCTCGCCGACCGTCGCCACGTGGGCTGCAGCGTCCGTACGGTGACGCGGTGGCTGGACCGGCTGGGCCTGAACCGGATCCGTGACATCACCCCGGACGGGGAGGACCTGCGCCGTCCGGGGAAGATCATTGCCCGCTATGCGGGGCACATGGTCCACATGGACGTGAAGAAGGTCGGGAAGATCCCCGACGGCGGCGGCTGGTGGGCCCACGGCCGCGGCAGCGAGCAGGCTCTTTCGGGCAAGCGGGCTCACAAGCAGAAGGTCGGCTACACCTACCTCCACTCGATCCAGGACGGGTTCTCCCGTCTGGCCTACACCGAGGCGCTCGAGGACGAGACCGGCACGATGACCATCGCGTTCTTCCATCGCGCGATGGTGTTCTTCGCCGAGCACGGCATCACGCGGATCTCTCGTCTGGTCACGGACAACGCCAGCAACTACACCGCGACGGCATTCCGACGCTCGACCTGCGCGTTCATCGGTCGGCACCACCGGACCCGGATCTATACGCCCCGGCACAACGGGAAGATCGAGCGCTACCAGCGGCTGATAGCCGATGAATGCCTCTACGCCCGCGCCTACGACTCCGCGACCGAGCGGAGAAACGCGATCGGGGTCTGGAACCACCACTACAACTACCATCGGCCCCACACCGCCTGCAGCGATCAGCCCCCGGCCTCACGCCTCCACACCGGCGTCGACAACGTCATGACCAACTACATCTACATGTCGCGGGGATACACGGTGATCGCCGACGGGACGTCACCCGAAGGTTCGGATCCAGCGCGGCGTGGCTCTCCCCACGGGGATCTACGAGCTAGTACCCGATAGCGTGCGCTCTGGTCGCCCGCTGCCGCCCATACGCGGCGCCGTGGCTAGAGAAATTGCGGGACTCTGTCATCCGGGATCGGTTCCTCAAAACGAGGCGTCCCTGCGTCCGGCCGCACCCCAGCTTCATCCGACCCAATATGGACACCACCCCTACCTCGGAACAGTCGACAGTAAGGGCCTGGCGAAATTCAATGCTCGTCGGCGCCAGAATAGAAAAGCAAACCACGGGCCACCCCTCCGCCAATTCAACTCACGCTTGCCATAGAGCATTCACTTCGGATGGTGGGCTGGATCTGGAGACGACACGGCAAGACTGACAAGCGAATCCCGCAACTCGCGAAGCGTCTCCCCGTACACATACCGGGCGCCCCGCTTAACGGAGATCGCTTTCGCTTTGCCGGAACCATCGTGACCCAATTTTCCCGTCAAACAAGCCACCACGTGACTTCCGGCTCGCACGCCGGCCAACTTTTGGTCGATAACCTTGACCGAGGTTCCCTTCTGCAGCTCCACCCACCGCACCCGAGACGCATCAATGCCAAGTTGTTCAAGCTCCCTCAGGAAAGGTGGCACAACCTTGCCCCCCACAACGAAAACCGTCAAATTCGAGAAGAAGATTTCAACAGTAGCTCGACATTCAGCGGCAGTGCGCTCTTCGCCGCTGGTAATTCCCGAGACCATGCTGCCGTCGACGAGTTCGATCAGGCGGGGTTCGTCTGACCAATGTCCCCGATCCGTCGCAAAGGCTCGCCCCGCGTCCCGGCTGGCCAACGTAAGCTCATTTGCGATACTCTCAGTGACCGCCTCCCCGGAAAGGTATTCGGGATTCCGAATCGGGACAGTCGATACATGCTCGCTTCGATAGGATCGCTGTACTAGCCGGTTAATGAACCCAATGATTAGCGACGTATCCACATCGACACCAAACTTCACAGTGTTTTCCGGGTATCCGAACGCACCAAATTCACGGAGAAGGAGGTCGCGGCCGGCATTGCCGATAACGAACTCGCGATCCGAATCCAACCATGAAATGAGGCGGTCAAGGTACTCGAAATCGGTAGAGACAGACGTCGCGTCGCAAACCGAGTGCAGGAGGATACGGGGGTCCAATTGCGTAATCACGCCTGGCCCTTGGCACGTTTACCGAGAGCTACAAGGAGCCTGCGCTCCTCCTCTCCTTGCGTATCAAAGAAGCCTTGCGGCCATTCATTAATATCTCCGAGGCTCCCAATCTCAAGCGGCCGAATTACCGCCCCCCGCTCTCCCGGAGTGGCAAATAGGAAGCTTAGGTCATCAATAGACCCTTCTGACGAAACATTCAATCGTCGCAGCCGAGTGATGAGGTACTCACTGTGAGTCTCAATCACCAATGATATATCCTTTCGCGCACTCGCAAAAAAGTTCGCTAGCCGGCTCTGAATAGCCGGATGAAGGTGGAGCTCCGGCTGCTCAAGTACCAATATAGAGCCAGGCGGGGCGGCCAAGAGGACAGTGATAACAGGTAGTAGCTGGCTGACCCCTACGCCGATTGTTGTGAGATCGCGCTCTCTCCCGTCCACCACAACCAGGATGCCTCGCCCCAACTTCCCTTGGTCCGAGACTCGTACGGATTCCCCGACTCCAAGCCAAGCCGCCCATTCGCCAACTGCCTCTTGCAACGGAGCAGTCTTTTCCCTGCCTGCAGGGCTATGATAGTTGACCTTCGCGTTTCGGCTTCTAAATAAAAGGTCAGCTGTATACTCGCCACGGAGCCCGGCGGGGATGCTGTCGTTGCGGCCGCCAGTTGTGGAAAGAACCTGGGGCTCTTCTCTAAGCGGACCGATATATCGGACCCGGGTAGCAACTTCCCGCAGATCCCGGAAGGCAGCTAAGACTTCGGACCACGCGGCTTTGTGAGATTCCGGTATCACCGAATCCATACCGCGATCGATGAAAGACATGGAAGATCTAAACGATGACGTTAGGCCAAGATTCATCGCAACGTAGTCATCTGACGCGACAGCCGTCGCTAGTTCTTCAATAATCTCATCGAGTAGCCCCGGGTCTGGCGGCTCTTCCTCGACCAACCGCAATATGCGGCGCCGCCAAGCACCGGTACCAGCGAAATGCTGTACTTCGGATGCTCCGGGTGGCTTCAGTAGTGCCGCATATGAGAGGAGTAGGTCCTGGGCAAGCCAACGACTGTATTCCTCAGATGAAGCGGAGTAACGCTCATACTGATCCCTAATAGTGCGAGCAATTTGTGCCGAGGTGGCCTTATAGAGAACGTAGCTTGGAAACAGCCCCGAGAACGCAACGTATGTCCTGTTTGGCGCGGCGGCCCCTTCAATACTTCTGACGCGTAGCAGACTGTCGCCCCAGATCTGGCCCGGATTTCTTGCGGCCAGCGTTTTGGATTTTACACGCTCATTGCTGGCCTCAAAGATTTCGACGCCATCCCTGGTTATGGATACACTAGCTACTACAAGTGACGTCTGGTCTGTAGTTGTGGTACGCCGTGGCCCAGTCAACGTTATTTTTGCGGTCACATTATTGTCGACGTGCTTCGTGGGAGCAATGCCATGAAACCCGGGTAAATCCCAAGAGAACTCTATTGCTTCACTGTGCTCGTTAATCACGTCACTCGCTGATCCAAATCTGACGAGAGGCCCGTTCAGCACCACGTCGTTGCCTTGGCTCTGAGACAACAATAGCAGGGTTTGAGTCAATGAGGATTTTCCTGCGGAGTTGGCACCCGAAAGTAGACTGAGGCCACTTAATGGCAGTTCGGCCTTCTCGACGCCCTTGAAATTTTCTACTTGCCAAGATCGCTTCTCGCTCATTGCCTCGCACTCCTAGGAGATCGTTGTTTAAGAGTTGGCGCCGATGGCTGGGGGCCATGACGGTTCCGGACAGTCGGGCTACCCGGAGCCCCCGCCCGATTGTAGCGGACAAGTAGCGGACGGGTTCCCTTTCGTTTGTTGCGGAAAAGAGAATTGGAGCTGGGCGCCGGAACTGGGCGCCAGCGAGTCGCAGTGCGCGGCATGCATCGACTGTCCAACACGGTGGCTGCCGCGGCGCTCATTCGCGTTGCTTCGCTGTCGCTCGAAGACAACATGAGGCGGTGTAACGCCTACGTGCCAGTTGGCACCTAATACGCTGCGGCGTGAGACTCCAGAGCAGCAATCGTCACTTTTGTAAAGCAGGGTGCGGCTTGCATTCGCCTTTCGGACGGCATTGAGGCCGTTGCTACTAGCTAACCAGCTTCCGGAATCTCCCCGCCCCCCTTCTACGATTCTCGCGTCGCGACCTAGTCCGCGAGACGGAGCGCGTTCACGCTCCTTGCACCCTGTCGCCGGGTGGCTCACAGTTGGATATGCGCTGCGACGTGAGGCCTGGACGTATTGGGCGAGTTCCGTGCCCACGGCCGTCTCAGGGCAAAACGGAGGGACGAAACTCCGCACCATGCACTGGCTGTAGGTGCAAAGCCAGCTCGTCGCTACCGTGGAGTTTCTGGCACCGTGTGGAGTACAAGGTGGCCCGAGCATCTTCAGCGTCTCAACGCAGATGCGGCGCATACACGTACGTCCCCCGCATGCCCCGGGTCATGAGCACCTTGTAGATGTTGCGAATGTACTCGAGCAGGTCGTCATCGGTCGTGACCTGGCCGCGCATGGTGTTGTTGCGCTTGCCGATCCTGTCGAAGTAGTTGCCACGGTCCACGACGAGACGCCCGGTCGCGGGATCCCGCTGGAGATCCTTGCCGATGATCACTCCGGCGTAGTTGAGGTCGTATCCCTGGACCGTGTGGATGGATCCGACCTCCTGGGCCGAGGTCCGTGAATTGATCCAGTCAACCGGGGTTTGATTCCACTGGAGCGCGACGCCGTCGATTTCGATGTCCGTGGCTGAGGAGTCGTTCTTGCTGACCCACTCCCAGGCGTAACCGGCGACGAGGCGGGAGAGCCCAGCCTCCTCCTCCCGCTCGTGGATGGCCCGCACCATCGATGGGAAGTGGTCGAAAATGCGGAAGTCATAGTTGCCGAAGTCGGGCACATCCGCGGGCGGCTCGTCGGAGAGGAACTGACGGACGAAATCGATGTAGTCATTGCCGCCAGCGACTCGCATCTGAGACTGCAATGGAAACCAGCGGTGGTCCTGCTGCGCCTCTGCGATCACGTCGTCGAAACCGGCCGTTCCGATGTCCGCCGGCCTCACACGTTGCTGCAGTATCGAGCAGGATGATCGTGTGCTTGGCCTTCTTCCGCACCCAGTCAAGTTGCGTGATGCCCTCGTCCATCGCACCGAACAGCGCCGCCGTAGTCTCTCGGAAGCGCTTGGTGAGCGTGCCGTGAGACTGAGCGGCATACTGGCTGAGGCGATGCGCCTCATCGACAACGAGAACGTCCCACTCCCCCTCCGGGCTACCGACGTCGAACGCCGTGAGAACCTCGGCTTTTTCCAAGGCAGGGGTCTTCTTGAAGACGCTGCGGACAGACTTCCGCAGTGACTGCTGCGGGATCACCAGGCCTATCCGAAGGCCGCGGAACCACTCGCGGGACCCCTCAAGGAAGAACTCGGAGAACATCGAATCGGGGTCCACGTCCTCGGCCGGCTCGTACTCGCCGATGTCGCGAAGGAGCTTCATCAGATAGACACCGACGATCGTCTTCCCGGTGCCCGGGTCGCCCTGCACCACGGAGAGACTGCGCTGGCCCTTCTCAAGGTCGTCACGAAGCGCCTCGACGATCGCTTCCACCGCGACCGCCTGATCACGGTTGAGCGCCTTGAACGGTGAGAGCTTGAACAGGTCGTCGTTCTCGATCTCGGCAATGGACCGACTGAACAGGCCCTCGGCGCGGAGGGCTTCGAAGATATCCTCGAAGTTCGCGCGGTACTCGGAGCGACCGTAGTAGTCGGCGTTCACCAAGCCATCGTTACGGTTCAGCACCCTGAACCGCTGGTCGCCAGAGAACCATCGGATGAGTGTGGACTCCAGGTCCAGACAGACGGACTTGTTGAACGTTTCGTCCACGATCACGCGGATCTGGCGCAGGGAGCTCTTCGCAGGGTTCTTGAGATGTTGCTTCATGCGGCTGCCGACGCGCTGCGTCTCCCCCACATACACGGAACGGCCGTTGTCGATCGTGTAGACCAGTGGCCAGTCATCAAAACGCGGGTGGAGCTCCGTCATCCCTGCGACGACATCGGCATCGAACGGGATCCGCTGGATCTCAAAGCTGGTCATACTTCGCGCTCCGTCCTCTGGCCTTCTCCACCGGGTACTTGGCGCGGGTCCGCTCGAGCTTGTCGAGGACAATCCTCTCGGGGTCCAGGTCGAGTCGGTCGGCCAGCAACAGGGCGTACGTCAGCACGTCGGCGAGCTCGTCAGCGACGCGTTCACGGTCCGCATCGCCTCTCCATTGATAACACTCAAGCAGCTCCCCGGCCTCGATCGCGATGGACTTGGCGAGGTTCTCTGGGCGGTGGAACTGCACCCACTCGCGTTCGGTCATGAACTTGCGGAGGGCCTGGAGCGTTGCGTCCGTGGTCACCGCCACAATCTAACAGCGTTCCGAGACACCTACCGACGAAAGCCCGCGAGCCCGAGCGCCCGAAACATTCGCGCCCAGGCCCTTCGACCCACCGAGACATCAGGCCTCTGGCTCCCTCGCAGGTGGACCTCCGCGCTCTGCCCGATCACGACCATCAAACGACCGTAGAAATAATGACCTGCCCCAAAGTATACGATCAGATCCAAAGGTGACCAGCGCGAGCCATGCCGCGGAGACGACCCTTCGCCCAAGAGCGGCGGCACGAAACCTGGGCGATTCTTCCTGTTACACCGAGTTATCCGCCCCCTCCGCTAGTCTGCCTACGTGATTCGCAAACCCGCCTGGTACGGGTACTCCGCAGAGACCCACGAACGTCGTCGGCAAGTTCGCTCCCAGATCCGTGACAAGCCTAAGCGGATCGCGCGACTGCGCGAGGAGCGATCCGCTCTCCTCACGGCACGAGCGAGCACACACCAACGCAATCCTGATGAGTACCAACAACCTATCGGCGAGCTGCGAATGTCCACATGGGAAGTCGCCCGTTCCATCGACCGTCGAGATGAACGGCCGTTCGAGGAGCTCCCCCTGATGTGGGCAGGCGTTCGTGGATCTGCATACTCCGATCCGGTGCGCTGGTTCTACACCCCGGGCAAATGGTTCAATGTATGGGGAGAGCTAGTCCCCGAGCCGTTCAACCGACACGATGACCACGCTCTGGCAGTGGACCTTGACGGTATCCGCCTCGGATACGCACCTGCCCGCTATGCGCGCTACGCACATTCCTATGTCAGCGCCCTCAACGGCCGCGGCTCACGAGTGATGGTTCCGCTGAGGTACCGCAGTGACTACGTTCGCGGCATCAAAACGCTCATCGCCAGCGGCTTGGTCGCCCTTCCGACCCTGGACGAGTTCAAGCGGCTGTTTCCGTCCGACGAAGAATACCTCCGCCTCCTCGCTCCACTCTGGGAAGCGCTCGGCAGTGAGACGCGTGCTCAGATCGCTCGCGACCGCTTCCATCTCACCGAGGAGACCTTAGCCGCGGTGATCAAGCTGCGCCATCTCGCTCCAGAAGCTGGCATCCCTCCGCGACTGCGGCCGAACGCGGTTCCCCGAGGGGTGAACCACTTTCTGAAGCACAAGCGCTTTGAAACTCGGATAGCAGAAGCTCACGAAAGGCAACTGCGCGGTGAGAAGATCATCGCTGCCTTCCGCGAAGGCTGGCGGCAGGCCGACATCTCACGCCAGCTCAACATCTCCGCGTCCGTTGTCAAGAGAGCACTCGACGGCGCCGGGGTCGACACCAGCATCCCTCAAGTGAACCCAGTCGAGCGGCGGACCCGCAGTAACATCGTCATAATGCTCGAAAACGGCATAGCGCGACGCGAGATCATGAAGACACTCGGCGTCTCCAGTCACACCGTGACGACAGCCGCTCATGCTGCTGGCCTCGAGGTGCGTTCAGAAGCTGGGCTCAACGACTACTCGCGGGCGCGCATGCGTGAGCGTCTCGCCCGATGTCGGCGAGCGTTCCATCTCCAACAGTCGGGCGCCTCGCGCGCAGAAGTCGCTCAGGACCTCGGTGTCAGCGCCGAGATGACAAAGACCTATCTGAGTGATGGCAAGTTCTACGCCGACCCAAAGTCGAACTGGGAACGATTGGAGACCGCCCGAGCCGTACGTGCCAACGGAATGACGATCCGGCAGGCATCCTCCGGGATGGAGCGCCGCGCCATCCGAGACGGCAACATGCTTGACCTCATTGGAGAGCCCTGGCTCTGACCGGAGGTTGCCGGTGGCCGGCTTACTACTAGGCGAGGCGCGCAAGTAGGCCCCGCGAGGGGCTTGTCACGGCAAAGCAAGAAAGGCCATATACGGGACCAGCATCGTTCGTTCGTGCTGAAATATCTAGATACCGTCAGCCGAGGAGGAACCCGAGTAGCCGCCTCCACCAGGACTTTCGGGCGAGGAGTTCCGTGGTGGCAGCATTCGGACGGCGTCCGTCGTCTCCAGGAGAACCGGAAGCTCTCTGTGAGGCGCGCTCGACCTGTTCGACACGCCCAATCCATTCTCTCTCAGAATTCTCCTCTGCGCACTCGACGACTACCTGCTGCTCCTGCGCCTCTCGCTCCTTATCCTCCTCGTCTTTCACCACAGCGTCAGCCGCCTCCGTCGCCGCTTCTTCCCGGAGTCTCCGCTCTTCCTTCGCGGCCGCAACTGCTGCTTTGTACTTCGTGACGTCGTCGACGAGCAACCATCCCGCCCAAGCGTGTCCACCCTTTCCACGGATAACCCGCTGCGGATACCACTGCCGCGACCCGTCTAGCACTTGTTGCAGGAACTCCTTTAGCGGCAGCCAACTCGAATAGAAGGTCAGAGCCTCGGAACTCAGCATCCCAACGGTCACCCCCGCTTTCAGGTAGACCTCGGAACTGCCGTCGCTGGGCCAGACGTCCGCGCGCAGTTGGGCGACGGTCATGACCTTGGCATTTGCGCCAGGGCCGTCCCGGTATCCGAGTCGCACGCACGGTTCGGAGAACAACGGATCTCTTCGACTCTTCCCTCGCGCGGTGTTCTTTTGTCTATCCGACTCCGGCAGGAGCCACAACGTTCGCATCCCGTTCTGCTCCCGCGCTTTGCGACGCGCGGTGAAGTCAGTGGAGACCCGCTGAACCTCCAGCGCGTAGGGGTATGGCGTGCATTCGACGCGCAGATCTACCCGTGCTCCTGTGACATCTGATTCGAGCTCAGCTTCGTAGCCGAGTTCGAAACAGAGCTCGCGGAGCTTGCCCTGCAGCCATAGGTGCTCGGCGGTCATCCGTCCGCCGCCGCCGGTGGGAACGAAGTGGTTACACCCAGCCGAGTCCTTGTGGTTGCTGAGGTACCTTGTTCCGTACTGGTTCTGATGGGCGACGAGCCGTTGCGTGCACCCGCGATCCGGACACACGAGGTGCAGCCCTGTGCGGTGCACTCGTGCCCAATCACTGGCGTTGCGGATCCACAGCACTTCGCGTTCGCCTTGGACCCGGAAGAACTGCTTCTTCGTCTTGGAGGGCCCCGGGCACCTGCTCGGATGGTGACCCTGACCCGAATGATTCTCACGCTGAGGTGCCATGTGCTCCATCCTCTACGAGGCACTGACATCTCGGAGCCGCTGAGCAAGCCGCGACCTGCAGGCCGACCGAAGGGCGCGCGAACCAAGAAGGGTTCTTGTGGAACATCGAGGCTGCGCTAGAACCACACGTTTTCAATGCTGACGTCGCGCACGGTCGTGCATGGACATGGAATGCCGGCGAGCCGCCCGAATCCCGCCCAGGAGATCAGTAGGGTCGCGAGGTGCCCATCTCTCGCCGATCCAGTACGCGTAGACGCAGCAGGTCCCCGCGCCGGAAAGGGGTGAGCCAGTCGCAGCGGCCGCTGCCGTTCGTCGGTCCGGGCGAGCGGCTCTGGGTGCTCGATGTCCCCTACGGGACCCAGGTCGACGATGCCGCCTGGCATCCCGCGGTGAAGATGCACCTCTACGTCGGCCGCGCACTCCCCGAGCATCTCGCGCCCTACGCTCCCGGCCCCCACACCCTCGGCCGGTTCCTCGAGAACACGCTCAATCCTGACGATCCCGCACCTACCGCCGAGCCGGCCGAGGACCTCGAACCTCGCCAGAACCAGTACGAGGCGGCCGACGCGATCGCGGAGTGCGCCGCAGCTGGCGGCCGGCAGTTCCTGCTGGCCGATGAGCCCGGCGTCGGCAAGACGATCTCTGCCGTCCTCGGAGCAACGGCAGTGGGCGATCTGCGCGGCGCCGAGCGGGTGCTCGTCGTCGCCGACCGGCCCGCGGCGATCACGATCGGCCACTGGTGCCGCACCATCACGGCGCTGGGCGACGGTGGCCTGGAGTGGGTGGTGATCACGTGGGACCGCCTGGAGAAGGTCACGGGCCACACATGGGACGTGATCATCGCGGACGAGGCCCACGCCCTGCGTCGAACCACGACTAAGCGGTGGAAGCTCTGGGCACGGATCTCGGGGCACGGGAAGCCGCACGACAAGGCGCCGTTCGTCATCGCGACCACCGCGACCCCCGGTCACACACCGCTCGAGCTGCCCTACCTGGCCCCGGCCTACGCGCAGGCGCACGGCGAGACCATGAAGGAGTGGACCTCGGCGTCCCAGCCCGGCGCCACGTTCGCCGCCGCGCTCGAACGCCACGGGGTCGGCCTGGAGCGAGGCCGCTACGGCGCGACGTGGACCACCGACGCGGAGCGCCGCGCCGCGGACCTCGCGCGGGTGCGCGGCTGGCTCGAGGATCAGCGGCCGCCGGCCATGCTGCACCGCGCGGCGCCGTGGGGGCCGGTGCCGATCTCCGGGATGCCGGTGACGCTCACCCCGGCGGAACAGGAAGCGTACGAGGCCGAATGGGGCGAGTTCTGCCGCGAGATGGACATCGCCCGGCGCGGCCGCAACACCGCCAAGGGCCGCGCGGCCCTGCTGCGCTTCCGCCAGAAGGCCGGGCTGATCCGCGTCGACTCCACGGTCGCCTGGATCGCCCAGCAGGTCGAGGCCGGGCGCCAGGTGGCGTGCTCGGTCGAGTTCGTCGGCACCGCTGCCGACCCGATCGCCGAACGGTTGCGCGATTCCGGGCTGGAGGTGGCGACGATCTACGGGCGCGACCGGTTCGACGTCGAGGCGGAACGGCTCCGGTTCCAGACAGGGCAGGCGAAGGTCTGCGTGTTCACCACGGTCGCCTCGATCAGCCTGCACGCCGGCGAGACTCTCGACGGTGGCCGCCAGGCGAGCACCGAGCCGCGGGTGGGCGTGTTCCACCAAGCCCGCTTCTCGGGCATCGCGGGCCGGCAGGTCACCGGCCGCACGCACCGCGACCAGCAGGTCTCCCCCTGGCACATCGCCTACGCCCAGGGCACCGTGGAGGAGCAGGTCAGCAAGGTGATGGTCGAGAGGATCGCAGCTGCCTCCAACACCGTGGGCGGCGACACGGACGGGCTTACTGACATTGCGCAGCTGCTCGGTGCGGACTGGCTGCCGCCGACGAGCCTGACCTCAGATTGAGCTCGGCGCGGCCGGGTCCCATTCGCCACGCGTCACGATACCGACGAACAGGCGCTGCGGCAGGGCCTCGACGGATACGACCATCAGACCGTGGGTCCGAGCCCGACCATGTCGGGTGAGCAGCAACAACCCTTCACCCCGCCGCCAGCATTCCCGCCACCGCCACCATCGTCACCGCCACCACTCCGTCGAGCACCCGCCATGACCTGGCACTGGAAAGCACATGTCCCAGTCCCCGCGCTCCGAATCCCAGCGCCGAGAACCACAGCGTGCTGCCCACCAGGGCCCCCGCCGCGAACTGCCACGCCTGCGCGCCGTGGGTTGTGGCGATGGAACCGAGCAGCAGCACGGTGTCGAGGTAGACGTGCGGATTCAACCAGGTGAGCGCGAGCGCGGTGGTGACCACAGCGCCGAGCCCTTTCCGCTGCCCAGCCCCGTCGGCCTGCAGGAATTCGCCGCCGCGCAGTGCACGCCGGGCGGCGAATGCCGCGTATCCCAGCAAAAAGGCAACGCCGGCCCACCGGGCGATCGCGACCAGCTCGGGCGCGGCCCGAACCAGAGCGCCGAGGCCGCCGGCTCCGGCGGTGATGAGTACCGCGTCCGAGGCGATACACACGACGACGACCGCCAGCACGTGCTCACGGCGGATGCCCTGACGGAGCACGAACACGTTCTGAGAACCGATGGCGACGATGAGCGAGAGTCCGGCAAGGAGGCCGTTCAGAGCGGTGGTCACGAGAGTCGACGCTAGAGCCAACTAGACTGAAGCGCCAGCAACTATTCGTGCAGCGCGTGAAGCATTGCTTCACCTAGACTCCGCGTATGCGCATCGATCCCGCCCTCGCGGAGACCTTGCGCCTCGTCGCCGACGAGGGCACCCTCGAAGCCGCGGCGCGCCGCCAACACATGACGCCGTCGGCCGTGAGCCAACGGCTCAAGCTGCTCGAGCAACAGCTTGGGCAACGCCTGCTGGTGCGCGCGAAGCCGGTGCGACTCACCGCCCCCGGTGAGGTGGTGGTGCGCTTCGCCCGCGGGCAGTCGCTCCTCGAGCATGAGGCGAGCGCGGCACTCGGACTCGAGACGCAGGGTGAGCAGCCACGGATCGGGATCGCGGTGAACTCGGACTCACTGGCGACCTGGTTCGTGCCGGCCCTCGCCGGTTTCGCCCGGGAGCACGATGCGCAGCTGGAGCTGCAGCGCGAGGACCAGGACGAGACCGCGCGCTTGCTCACCACCGGTGCGGCCCTGGCCGCTGTAACGTCCGCGCGCTCGGCCCCGCCCGGGTACCGTTCTCTGCCGCTGGGCAACATCGTGTACATCGCGGTCGCCTCTCCCGTGTGGCGGGAGCGCTGGGCCAAGACGCCGTCCGGACCCGTCGGCCCGGATGTCCTCTCCCGGGCCCCGCGAATCGACTACGACACAAGCGATGACCTCCAGGCGACCTGGCTGCGCCGCCAAGGTGTCAACCCGGCGCTCGCCCCGCGTCACTTGGTGCCTTCCACGCACGAGCTCGCCGATGCAGTCGTCGCCGGGATCGGCTGGGGGATGCTCCTGACCATGCAGGCCGAGCCCCTGCTCGCCCGCGACGAGCTTGTCGAGCTTGGCGGGGAGCCCGTTACCTCGACCCTGTTCTGGCAGGTGGCGAAGACCCCATCAGCCTTGCTCGAAGCGCTCACGGATGCGGTGCTCGAGACCGCGCAGAAGGCACTGCGCCAGGGGTGACGCGTCCAACCCCGCACCGCTTCGACCCGACACCTCTCCCTGCCCCGCCCTGTTGGTCCTGCGCACGCCGATGTGCGGACTTCACCGCACTGGTGGTCGACTTCTCGAACTTCGATCCTCCGATACGGGAGACCGCTGTAGATCCCGTCAGGTGACACGCCCCCAGCGGGCACAGTCGCGGCCGTCGCGACGCCGACCAGCACCTCGGTACGCTCCCTTCGGGAGGCACGTTCCTGCGCCGCCTCACTCCCCTGACGCCCGCACCTCGGAGGCCCCGTTGATCGACCCCGTCGACCTCGCCGCGGATCTGGTCCGCATCCCCAGCCCGTCGACCGACACCGACGGCATGCGGGCGGTCCAGCAGCACGTCTCAGCTCTCCTCTCCGAGCACGTCCCCGGCGTCCGGATCAGCACTGGCGGGGACGAGCGACCGTGGACCCTGATCTCTCTCGGGCCGAGCGGCTCCGCGCCGCTCTTCGCGTGCCATACCGACACGGTGCCGGTGGGCGAGCCGAGCAGCTGGTCACGCGATCCCCACAGCGGCCAGATCGAGGGCACCGACCTGCACGGCCGGGGTGCCGTGGACATGAAAGGCGGGCTCGCCGCGGTGACCGCTGCCCTGGTCCGCGCCGCAGCACAGGGCGCTGGCGGGCACCTGCTGCTGACCGCCGATGAGGAGATCGGATCGCTCGGGGCGCAGCGCACCGGGGAGGCGATCGCGGATCTGGACCTGATGGGGATCATCGTGCCCGAGGCGACCGCCCTGGGCGTGCGGTGTGCCCATCGCGGCGCCAGCTGGCTGCGGTTGATCGCCCGGGGCCGCGCCGCGCACGGCTCCGCCCCGGAGCGCGGGGTCAACGCCGTGCTCCGCCTCGCCGGAGCCCTGAACTCCGCCCTGGCCACCGCTCCCCTGCGCCATGACGAGGTGCTCGGCGCGGAGACCGCCTCCATCGGCACGTTCCACGGCGGGGACGCCACGAACATCGTCCCGGCGACGGCGATCGCGACCCTGGACCAAAGGACCGTCGCGGACTCGGCTCCCCTGCTCGAGCATTGGCGCCGGACCGATGGCATCGACGAGGTCGAGACGATCCTCGATCTCGCCGCGCTGCGCACCGATTTCCAGGCGCCCTTCGTCCGCTCGCTGCCCGCGCCCGTGGACCCGACCCCGGTCACCTACTTCACCGACGGTTCCGTACTGCAGGGTTTCCGCCCGGATGTCCCGATCGTCATCTGGGGCCCGGGGGATCCGACGCAGATGCACTCCGTGGACGAGCGCGTCGAGCTCGCTCAGCTCGCCGCGGCCACGGACCTTTTCACCCAGGTCCTGCTCTCACGCGGGTGAGGTCGCGTTCGCGCTGACCGATTCGGCGATCTTCAGGTCCATCGGCAGCAGGTGGGCCGTCGGCGCTCCGTGGTTGCCGGCGGCCTCGACGAGGTCCAGTGCCTGCCGCGCGATCTCCGCGAGCGGCTGGACGACGGTGCTGAGCCGGGGCGTCACCCAGGAGCCCTGCTCGATCCCGTCGAACCCGATCAGCGAGAGGTCCTCGGGGATGCGCAGGCCGTGCATGGGCGCGGCCGCGGCCAGACCGACCGCGACGATGTCACTCGCGGCGAAGACCGCCGTGGGCGGGTCCTCGAGGCGCAGGACGCGGGAGAGGGCGCTGGCCCCGAACGACTCGGAGTATGTCCCCTCGAGCACCAGATGAGGGTCCACCTCGAGGTGGGCGTCGCGCAATGCCCGCAGATGGCCTCGCAGCCGGTCCCGGGCGGAGCCGAGGCGGCCGGGGCCGGCGAGGTGCGCAATACGGCGGTGCCCTTTGCTGAGCAGGAAGGTGGTCGCCTGGTAGGCGCCCTCGAAGTTGTCGGCACCCACGAAAGGTCGGTTCTCCGCCAGCGGCCCGTCGAGCTTCTCGTCGACCACGACGAAGGGGAAGTCCTCCGGCACCTCGGCGAGCAGGGCCCCGCTGCCGGTCATCGACACGAACAGGACGGCATCTGCTCCCAGGCCGCGGCCCTGGGTGCAGGCGGTCACGATCTTGCGCTCCCGGGCCTCGAGCCCGTCCGAGACGAGCACGGAGACCTCGAGGTCACGGTGGTGGGCGGCGTCGGTGAGCGCCTGGGTCAGTTGCGCGAAGTAGGGATTGGACAACTCCGGGATGACCAGCGCGAGGTGCCTGACCGTGCTGCTCGGCGCGGCGAACCCGGTGCTCTTCATCGCTGTCCGGATGCGGGCCTCGGTCTCCGCGCTGAGCCGGAGCTGACCCTTGAGGAAGCGCGAGACGGTCGAGGTGGAGACACCCGCTTCCCGGGCGACGGCGGATATCGACATGGGTTCCCTTCCGGTGGCGCTGCCTCGACAGGCTACGCGGGACTGGCTTGCGATCCGAACGCCACCGCTCTAGTGTCAGAGCACACAACGATTGCGCAATTGTTGCGCAACACAGGTCTGGACGCCCCCGAGGAGAGATCACACATGGCGAAGGTGCTTTTGGCAGGAGAGTCGTGGGTCAGCGCGACCATCGACCACAAGGGCTACGACCCCTTCCCCCACACCCAGGTGCAGATCGGCTGCGCCCGGCTGCTCGAGGTGCTGGGTGCCCGGGGCCACGACGTGACCCACCTGCGCTCCCACGACGTGGCCGAGTTCTTCCCCCAGACCCGCGAGGAGCTCGATGCCTACGACGTCGTCCTGCTCTCGGACATCGGCGCCAACACGCTGCTGCTCCCGCCGCAGGTCTTCGACCAGGGCCGCCCCGCCCCCAACCGCCTGCATCTGCTGCGTGACTGGGTCCGTGACGGCGGCGGGCTGATGATGGCCGGCGGCTATCTCTCCTTCCAGGGGTTCGGCGCCAAGGCGAACTATGCCGGCACCGCCGTCGAGGAGGTCCTGCCGGTGAGCATCCACCGCTGGGATGACCGCGTGGAGTCCCCGCAGGGCGTGCAGGGCACGCTGACCGGCACCGGCCACCCCGTCGTCGCCGGCCTCGACGCGACCTGGCCGATCCTGCTCGGATACCAGGAGCTGGTCGCCACGGACGACGCGACCGTGCTCGCCGAGATCGAGGGGCACCCGCTGCTCGCGGTCCGCACCGTCGGCGCCGGACGCACCCTGGCCTTCGCCTCGGACATCTCCCCGCACTGGGCCCCCGAGGAGTTCATGGACTGGGCCGGCTATGCGACGCTGTTCAGCCAGGCCATGACCTGGCTGGCCGGCGACGACTCGGGCGAGGTGGCATGAGATGAACACGACCTCCGACGACGTCGTCCACGATCGCCCGCCCGTCGCGAAGACCGCCTCCCTGAGCCTGTTCGTCCTGTTCACCGTGCTCGCCGGGACACTGGGGCCGATGCAATCCGCCGTCAACGGGCGCCTCGGCGCCGATCTCGGTGACGGTCACCTCGCCTCGATCGTCTCTTTCGGCAGCGGCCTGCTGCTGATGTTCGTGATCATTCTTCCGCGGGCCTCGACCCGCCGCGCCTTCGCGAGCCTTCCCGACCATCTGCGTCGGGGCACCATCCCGTGGCCGAACTTCTTCGCCGGGCTGTGCGGGGCGGTGATCGTCCTGTCCGAGGGGATCTCGGCAGGGCCACTGGGCGTCGCGACCTTCCAGACCGCGCTGATCTCCGGCATGGTCATCTCCGGCGTGGTGTGCGACCGCCTCGCCATCGGTGTCCAGTTCAAGCAGGCCGTGAGCTTCTTCCGGATCCTCGGTGCCGCTCTCGCCGTCGTCGCGACCGTGCTGGTCGTCTCCCCGAACTTCGAGACGCCCCACGCCCTGGCACTCGTCGCGCTGCCCTTCGCCGGCGGCCTGCTCGCCGGCTGGCAGCCCGCAGGTAACTCGAACGTCGGCAAGCTGGCCGGGTCGATGCTGGTCGCGATCACGTGGAACTTCCTGATCGGATTCGTGTTCCTCACCGCGGCGTACCTCATCCGCCTGGGCACAGGCCATGCGAGCTTCGCGCTGCCGGACACCTGGTGGATGTATCTGGGCGGCCCGCTGGGACTGGCCTCGATCGCTCTGATGGCGATCCTGGTGAGACGTCTGGGACTGCTGCTGCTCGCGCTGGCCTCGACGGCAGGCCAGCTGGTGGGCTCCATCCTCATCGACGCCCTGATCCCGGGGATGGGCACCGTGCACGGCGTGACGATCCTCGGTGCCCTGGTGGCGCTGTGCGCCTCCGCGATCGCCATGATCCCCTCGAAACAGGTGCGCACGCAGGACGGCGCTCGGCAGCTGGCCGCGCACGACGGGCAGGAACCCCAGTCGCAGGAGGCGCGCCCATGACGCAGTCTCCGCGAACGGTGCAGACGGTGGCGGGTGCCGTCGATCCCGCCGAGCTCGGCGTGGTCCTTCCTCACGAGCATCTGTTCAACGACTTGAGCTCGTGCCTCGTGGAGCCGACATACTCCTTCAGCCAGGTCCTCGCCGATCGTCCCGTGGACGCCTCCCTGCAGTGGGCTCTCAAGCAGGATCCGTACTGCAGCGCCGACAACGTCGCCCCGAAGGACCCCGCCGGGGTCCGGGCCGAGGCGGCCGCCTTCCAGGGCGTCGGCGGAGGCACGATCGTCGACGCCACCGGGTCCGACGCCATCGGCCGCTCCCCCGCGGATCTCGTGCGGATCTCCCAGGAGACGGGGGTGCACGTGGTCATGTCCACCGGCGCCTACCTGGAGAAGTTCGAAGGGGACCGCCTGAGCAGGCACAGCGTCGACGAGCTCGCGGGCCACATCCTCGGCGAGCTCCGTGACGGCGTCGGCGAGGAGCGGGTGCGAGCCGGCATGATCGGCGAGGTCGGGGTCTCCCCCGACTTCACCGATGGCGAGCGGACCAGCCTCCGTGCCGCGGCCCTCGCCCAGCGGGAGAGCCCCGGCACGGCGATGAACATCCACATGCCCGGTTGGCAGCGCCGCGGCGACGAGGTGCTGGACATCGCCCTGGACGAGATGGGCGCCGATCCCGCACAGGTCTCCCTCGCCCACAGCGACCCCTCCGGGATCGACCTCGACTACCAGCGCCGCCTCCTGGACCGTGGCATCTGGCTCGAGTTCGACATGATCGGCCTGGACATCTCCTTCCCCGGCGAGGGGGTCTCCCCCTCGATCGTGGACACGGCCGACGCCGTGGCCCGGTTGATCGAGCTGGGGTACGGCGACCAGCTCCTGCTCAGTCACGATCTGTTCCTCAAACAGATGTGGAGCCATCTGGGAGGGAGCGGTCTGGTCCTCGTACCGACCGTCTTCCTGGAGCTGCTGGCCGCGCGGGGCGTGGACTCCGAGCGAGCCGAACGGCTGATCACCACGAACCCCCAGCGATACCTCGGAGGGTCTGGACAGTGACCTCGACGATCGCCGGGCACAGCGGCACCGGGGAGGGCCGGATCCTCGTCGTCGGGTCCGTCAATGTCGACCTCGTCCTCGCGGTGCCGCGCCACCCGGCGCCGGGCGAGACGCTGGTGGGGACCAGATCGCGCCGTTCACCGGGCGGCAAGGGCGCGAATCAGGCCTGCGCCGCAGCGCGCCTGGGCGGCGACGTCCGCTTCGCCGGCCGCACCGGCACCGGGGCGGACGCCGACCTGGCACTGGGCCTGCTGCGCCGCGCCGGTGCGGACATCAGTGCGACCACACAGGTGCCCGGGTCCGAGACCGGACTGGCCGTGGTCACCGTCGACGACGCCGGCGAGAACAACATCGTGATCATCCCCGGGGCGAACGGTTCCTGGACCGCGCCGGACGTCCACGGGCTGAGGGCTGCTGTGGAAGCGAGCGACCTCGTCGTCTCCCAGGGAGAGATCCCTGCCGCCGCCGTCGATCAGCTGGGACAGCTCTGCGCCGAACTCGGGACCCGCTTCCTGCTGAACCTCGCGCCGGTGATCGACGTCGAAGAGACGACGCTCGCCGCAGCCGATCCCCTGGTCGTCAACGAATCGGAAGCACGTCTCGCGCTGACGGCACTGACTGGCGCCGACGCTCCGGACGATGATGCAACAACGGTGCGACTGCTGCGCGAGGCAGGAGTGCGCAGCGTGGTCATGACCCGCGGAGCCCGCGGCGCGATCCTGGCGGCAGGGGCCGACGACAAGGTCACCGAGATCGGCTCACCGGCGGTGCGGGCCGTCGACACAACCGGCGCCGGCGATGCGTTCGTCGGCGCACTGGCCGTGGGGCTCGCCCGGGGTGAGAGCGCAGCCCAGGCGTGCCGGCGAGCGGCGCGCGTGGGTGCTTACGCGGTGACCAGGCACGGGGCGCAGCCGTCCTACCCGGAGAAGGGGGACGAATTGCCTGCGTAGGGCAAGCCGGGCGGCTCCCCGGCCGTGAAATCCCCGAGGAGAACGACGAAGGCAAGCTGAGCGCCGGCGCAGCGCGCCCCGGTCCTCGGGGACCGCCGTCAGCGTGCATTCCAGAACCGCGCCAGCTCCATACCGCCCAGAACGACACCTTCCGCGCCCTCAGTTCTGGCCAGACGCGCGTCCCGCGCTACCCCCGCTCGAGGCTCAACTCCAACCCGAACTGCTGCGCCGCGGCCGCCAGCTCCCTGTCGAACGTGGCCATCGCCGCCATCGCCTCCCCATAGAGCAGTGCCGTGGACAGGTGCAGAGCATCCATCGCCCGCAGGCCGGAGCGGAGCGAGAGGGCATGGTCGATGACCTCGTCGTCGACGGCGTCGAGGTCGACCCTGCTGACGATCGCCTCGACATCCGCGTGGGAGCCGCCTCGGCGATCGACAGCTACGTGCAGCTCGACCTCGAGCAGCCGCGAGGAGATCAAGGCCGTTCCGCCGCGGAAGAGCTCCTCGACCTCCGCGACCCCGGGCTCTCGACTCAGCAGCGTGTAAGCCGCAGAGGTGTCCATGTAGATCACAGCCGCTCTCCGCGCATGTCCTCGATCATCTGCTGCGCGCTCCACCCACGGATCGGGGAGGAGATCTCGGGAACGCCCCGCTGAGCCGCAGGACGGAGGGCGCCGCTTGCCGCTCGTCGAGCACGCCGGTCGGACTCGACCGGTGATATGCGCGCGATCGGGGCCCCCCGGTCCGTCACGGTGACGTCCTCACCGGCCTGAACGCGCGCGAGGACCCGGGCGGTCTGCTGGTTCAGTTCGGTGCGCGTCACGTCGGCCATGAGACCATCCTAGCCGTTGCTACTACTTCTAGTACTTACCTGATGTGGACAGAACGTGGCGGGCCGGAGCTGGCCCCCACGGAGCGGCGCGTGCCTGCGTGCGATCCGCCCCCGCGAGCTACTCGAAGTACATGTGATGGTGCAGCGCGCACCCCGGATTGGAACCGGCTCCGCATCGCGGGCACCGATTCGACGACTCGACGTACTCATCGATCGTCAGCTCGCTCCAGCACACCCCGCACAGAATGGCCTGTTCCCCCCGAGACCCGGCGGGCCACGGGAAGGAGGCGTGGCCCGCGGTCTCCTCGTGACACAGATGGCACGGGTAGTACTCGCCGCAGCACGCGAAGCGGATGGCGATCACGTCCAGCGCCGTCCCGTAATGAATGCACCGTGTCTGCGCATCCGCCGTGGGCCCGTGCACCACCGGCACCGTCGCCTCAGGCTCATTCATCGCGCCACCGAGGGCACCACCGCGCCGACGGGCGGCTCTCCACCCGTCGGCCGGTTCGCGCCGTCCCGTCGGCCGGTCCTCTCCGTCCCGCTGCTCACGGCGTCAGCAGGCTCTCCAAGTCCGACGTGTCCACCAGCGGATCATCTAGGTCCACGGTGATCCGCGAGTGCGCCATGAGCCGAGCCCGCCCGGTGATCGTCGAGTCCCACGCCGGGAAATCGCCCACGGTGGTCTCGCCCATCACGGCGCCCACGAAGCGGTTGCCGCGCGGGGAGATCGTCTCCAGCGTGTCCCCGGGGGCGAGGTCTCCCTGCCCGGCCATGAGCGCCAGCCGCGCCGAGGTGCCGGTCCCCGTCGGGCTGCGGCAGATCACGCCCGGATGCACGTACGTCGCCGAGCGGGACTCGACCTTGCCGCTCTCCAGCGTGCGCACCCGCCCCATGAAGTGGACGAACGGCAGCGGGCCCACGTCCCCCAGCGTCGGATGCTCCTGGCGGAGGCCGGGGCGGGCCTTGCGCACGAACGCGTCGCCGAAGGCGGCCAGCGCGATCTGTTCGTCGGCCGTGAGCTCGAAGCCGTGGGCGCCGGCGTCGACCATGGCGAAGTAGGCGCCGCTCCAGACCAGGTCGAACTCGACCCGGCCGTAGTGGGGGACGTTGACCGACAGGCCGCGTTCGGCGACGTAGGCGGGCTCGCCCTGGGTGGTGACCGACTCGACGCGCCCGTCGACGTTGCGGGCGGTGATCCGGGCCAGCCCCGCGGGGGATTCCAGCACCACCTGCTGCAGGCCCTCGGTCATCGGGATGATGCCGCTCTGGAGCAGAGCGGTGGCGGCGCAGAGGGTGTTGGAGCCGGAGTACATCGGGTACCCCATGGCCTCCATGATGATGTAGCCGGCCTGGGCCTCGGGGTGGCCGGGTTCGACGATGAGGTCGACCGACATCGCCGGGTCACCGTAGGGTTCCGAGAGCAGCAGCCGGCGCAGCCCGTCGCCCTCCTGCTGGAGGAAGCGCGCCTTCTCCAGGGCGGTGCGTCCCGGCAACGGCTCGATGCCGGAGGTGACGATGCGGCTGACGTCTCCGCCCGCCTGGGTGTCGATCAGTTCGATCACGCGTTCACGATGCATGCGGTGCTCCCACGTTCTCCCAGTGCCGGTCGGGCACGACGACCAGGTTGCCGATGTACGTCTTGCCCATGAAGGTGCGCTGGGCGTCGTGGAAGTCGGAGAGGCGGAAGGTGCGATCCAGCAGCGGCCGGATCGTACCGTCGTTGATGTAGCCCGCCAGGCGCCGGAACGCGGTGCGGGTGCCCTGCGAGGAGCCGTGCAGCTCGAGCTGCTTGAGGTACATCGTGCGCAGGTCCAGGTCCACCACCGGTCCGCCGATGGCGCCGGCGGTGGAGTAGCGACCCTCGGGGCGCAGGATCCGCAGCAGGTCATTGAACATGGGGCCGGCGACGAGGTCGGCGACCACGTCCACGGGGGCGTCGACGACGTGCTCGACCTCGGCGACCAGGTCTCCCGCGCCGCGGAGGATGACGTCCTCGGCGCCGATCTCGCGCAGCGCGTCCTCCTTGCCGGGGCTGGTGACGGCGTAGGGGATCGCGCCGCGCGCCCGCGCCAATTGGATGATGGCGGAGCCGACGCCGCCGGAGGCGCCGGTGACCAGCACCCGCTCTCCCTCGGCCAGTCGGCTGCGCACCAGCATCTGCTCGGCGGTGAGGTAGGCGCAGCAGAAGGTGGCCAGCTCCGCGTCGGTGATCTGGGCGCTCATCTCGTAGGCGTTCTCCGAGGGGACCGCGACGTACTCGGCGTAGCCGCCGTCGCGGCCGTGACCGATGTAGTCGATATCGGCCAGGGACTCATCGCCCTCGGGCCGGTTGTAGATGCTGAAGTCGACCATCACGCGCTGGCCGATGCGGCCCTCGTCGACGGCCTCGCCCACTGCGGCGATCCGGCCGACGATATCGGTGCCCTGGATGCGGGGGAACTCCAGCGTGGAGCGGCCGCGCCGCCACGAGGAGACCTCCTGCGGCTCCGTGTCGCTGCCGTAGGCGCCCTCGCGCACCCACACGTCGGTGTTGTTCATCCCGCACGCGTGCACATCGATCAGCACTTCGCCGGCGGCAGGGCTGGGCGTGGGGACATCACTGGAATAGACGAGCTGCTCGAGCCCGCCGTGGCCCACGAGCTGGACCGCGCTCATCGTCTGCGGTATCGACGTCATCGATGGCCTCCCGTACTCGGATCGCGCGGCCATGCGGTCGCGCGTCATCAGGGACGATTCCCGCCTCTGGCGATCGAGTCTAGGGGCGCGAGGTCACGGTGGCGTACCCCGCTCTCGGGACGCGGATGGGTGGGCACCACCTCTCGCAGCAGCGGACGTGGGGACACACTGGGCCACCTGGCTCGTCCCATCGCGGTCCACGCATGCGGCGGTGCCGGAGGATCACTGCACCCGACCAGTTTGTGACGCAGCCCGCAGACATCTGCGATCGGCGGCACAATCGACCTATGGGGATGGGGAACCAAACAGACGAACGTCAGCGAATCCTTCAGTACTGGTCGATGCTGGAGCTCTTCAGTCCGCAACCGGTGCCGAAGCTGACCAAGCGCTCGACACGCCCGAGCGACCGGCAAACCGTCGAATGGCGGTTCGGAGACCCGCTGCCGTGGCAGACGCTGGCCCCGCCCGCGCCATCGGGGAAGAAGCCGAATTCCTGGCGTCATACCGTCTACCTCGGCGTCTATCAGCTCGAGGACACATATCAGCATCTTCATCGGGCTTTCGGTGAGGACCGCGACGCGTACGACGAGCGCCGTGCCGGGCGCAGCGCATGCGCCGGCGTCGTGCTAGACCAGCACGGTGTGCTCGTGCCTGACTCCGCGGTTCTATCCTCCGCGCTGTGGGCCGTGGCCCGTCTCATCACAGGCTCCACGACGCGCAGCCCCCGGTGGACGGCGGAGTTCCCCCGCGCGGCCCGCGACTTCGTCGACAAAGTGGACGAGGTCGAAGGCGCGCGTCGTGATCTCTCCTCAGCGGACCGCCAGCTCCCGCAGGACCAGGAGTCGCTGCAGGCTCTGCTTCGGACGACGCACGCCGCCGCCGGGATCACGGGGATCGACGACCTCGCCACCTCGCGCATCGTCATCGACTCGGTGGTCCGCCAGGACCGGGACGGGGACGAGGCGTTCGACAGCGATTTCCTCAACAGCTTCTTCCTCGAGGATCTGGCGACGGTCCAGACGGCGACGCGGAGCGGGGGCTGCCCCCGTGCACTGGCCGAGTACCTCAGCCCCACCGCCGTCGAGGCTGATCGCAGGGTCGACGTCATGACCGCCCACACCACCGTCGATGACGGTGCCGGCGTCGACCGCCTGCCGAAGGGGCGCTGGCCGTCAGCACCCGAGCACACCCTCGCGCTCCGCCAGCAGTTCGCCGTCAACCGCGCGCTCCAAGACCTCGGGAAGGGAGCCGGCCTCATGGGCGTCAACGGTCCCCCGGGCACCGGGAAGACGACAATGCTGCGCGACGTCCTCGCCGGGAACGTGGTTGAACGTGCGCGACGATTGGCCGCACTCTCTCGCCCTGAGGCGGCATTCACGGCGACCACGCACACGTGGCGCTCCGGCGATTTCCCTCGAACGATCCGTCAGCTCCGTCCCGAGCTCACAGGTTTCGAGATGGTCGTCGCCTCGGCGAACAACGCGGCGGTCGAAAACGTGAGCACTGAGGTCCCCGCGCAGGACGCCATCGCGAAGCCCTGGCGAGGGAAGGCTGAGTATTTCGCCGACATCGCTTCGGCGACGCTGGGCTCCACCCGGCAGGGCGGGGAGGGAAGCGACGACATCCCCCGTGCCTGGGGTCTTGTGGCAGCTCGACTGGGGAACAAGAACAATCGCAGCGCATTCCGAAGCGAGTTCTGGTTCGACAAGACCACCTGGGACACCCGAGAACGCACCCAACGCACAGAGCCGCGCATGCAATCTCGGCTCAAGGACTGGAAGGACGGAAAGGCGCCGCACCGGACCTGGGCGGAAGCCCGGACCGCGTTCCACACCGCCGAGAAGCGGGTCGACGCGATCATGGGGCAGCGCCGCGCAGCGCAAGAGCGACGGAAGGGCTTGGGCTCGGCGCTCGCGCACGCGGAGGAGCTCGCCCGTCGCGCCGCGCAGCGCAGTGACGATCTTCGCCTCGCCCGCGACGCCGTTCGCGACCACGCGGGCGTCACTGAACAGGCCGAGGCCGACTTCGCGGAGGTATCGGCAGCATGGGACCGTCACCTGGCGACCAAGCCCGGCTGGCTCGAGACTCTCTTCTCACTCGGCGGGGCGGCCCGGACGTGGCGAGCGAAGCTCGAACCCCTCGAGGAACGACGAGACACTGCCGAGAACTCCCTCGGGCAGGCTCGCGCGCTCGCACAGCGTCTCGATCATCAGGCACGAACTCTCCAGACCGACGCAGCCGACGCGAGCATGAACCGGCGGCGCGCCGAGGCGAAGGTGAGCGAGCTGCGCCGGCAGATCGCTGCGGACAGCGATGCCGTCGGCCCCGGATACCCGGGGGAAGGGTGGACGGGCGAGCAGCGCGAGCTCCACGCCCCATGGCTCGACGCGGAGCTGGATTGGGCTCGCTCTGAACTGTTCCTCGCGGCGCTTCGACTGCACGAGGATTTTCTGGCCAATGCCGCCGACGACATGCTGAAAGGGCTCCGTGCAGCTATGGACGTCGTCGCGGGGAGCGCTCCCCGCGACCTCGAGCCGGAGAAGGTCCTCGCCGCTTGGCAGACGTTCTTCCTCGTAGTGCCCATGGTCTCGACGACCTTCGCGTCCTACGCGCGCATGTTCGCCGGTCTCGGCCGAGAGGCGCTGGGTTGGCTCTTCATCGACGAAGCAGGGCAAGCGAGCCCGCAATACGCCGCGGGGGCGATCTGGCGCACGCAACGGGTCGTCGCTGTGGGCGATCCCCTGCAGCTCCAACCTGTCGTGACCATGCCGCAGAAGGCGCAACGGGACATCGCTACAGCATTCGGCATCAGCTCCGAGTGGATTCCGCCGCAGGCATCGGTGCAGACTCTCGCCGACCGCGTCTCGCCCTACGGCACCACGCTGGGGCGGGGGGATCAGGCGGTGTGGGTGAGCGCGCCACTCACCGTCCACCGGCGCTGCGATGACCCGATGTTCCGCCTGTGCAACGAGATCGCCTACGACGGGATCATGGTCAGCGGCGTGCCTCGTACGCTCGATAGTCTCAAGCATTCAGACCTCTTCGACACTCCGGACGGGCCGCGGATCACGCCCAGCAGCTGGCTCGATGAGCCTGCACGCACCACTGGGACCCACCTGCAGGAGAACCAGATCAGCCGTCTCCTGCGCGAGCTCGAACAGCTCCGGGCCGAAGGCGTCGAAGCCTCGGAGGTCATCGCGATCTCCCCGTTCCGCACCATCGCGGACCGGCTTGCCGACCTCACGAGCCGACATCCGGATCTCACAGCCGGAACCATTCACACTGCCCAAGGCCGGGAAGCCGACGTAGTCTTCCTCGTGCTGGGCGGGGATCCTTCGGCCCCCGGCGCGAAGTCGTGGGCATCGGAGACCGTCAACCTCGTCAACGTCGCAGCGAGCCGCGCGAAGCGTAGGCTCTACGTGATCGGCGACAGGGCTGCGTGGTCGAAGTACAACTACTTCCAACAGCTCGCGGCGTGCTTGGGAGAGTCGGGTCCCGTTCAGGAGTAGCTTGGGAGAGTCGGGTCCCGTTCAGGAGTAGGGAGCGGACCGTCAGCCCTCCACGGGCCCGCCCCGCTGGGCGAGCTTCTCCCGGATGCCCCGGACCGCACGCCCGAGGCCCGAGACGTTGTCCTCCTCCTCGGGCAGCTCGACGAAGTCGACGATCGAGCGCATGGTCGCCAGGTCGATGCTGGGCTTGCCCTCTGCGAGCTCCAGACCGATCCGCTCCCCCACCAGTTTCTCCAGTCTCTGGGCTGCCTCGGGGCCGCGCTTCTCGCGGGCGGTCTCGAGCCGGTCATGGAGCAGGGCGACGGCGACTTCGGAAGCCGGGAAGGGCTCGGAGTAACCGGCGATCGTGATGTGTTCCAAGGTGCGTCCCAACGAATCGAGGATCAGCGCGCGGCATCCTCGGGCGCGCGCTGCCGGGCGGCTGCGGCCGGCACGTCAGCACAGTACCGCCGTCCGCGCGCGGGGCACGCAACGGTCCGCACCTCGTCGTGCAGCGGGCCGCGGCCCGCCCTGTCGGCCGGCCGTCCTCCAGCCACCACCATCACCGCCCGCGCCGATAGACTCGATGGGTACTCACCGCTTCCAGCGTCGGCAGCGAATCCCCGCCGATCCGTGCTGGAGCACCGTGTCCTCGAACCCCTCGCACTCCCCCGCCCCGCTGCCCGCCGGTCGCCTGCGGCTGGTCATCCTGGCGCTGTCCCTGGGCGCCTTCGCGATCGGCACCACCGAGTTCGCCAGCATGGGGCTGCTGCCGCAGATCGCGGACTCGCTCGAGGTGAGCATCTCCCAGGCCGGCATGCCCATCAGCCTCTACGCCCTCGGGGTGGTCGTCGGCGCACCGCTGGTGACGATCGCCGCCGTGAGGACCCCGCGCGCCCGCCTGCTGGTGCTGCTGATCGGACTGATCGGCGCGGGCAACCTGCTCTCGGCCCTGGCGCCGGACTTCGCGGTCCTCGCCGCGGCGCGCTTCCTCGCCGGGCTCCCCCACGGCGCCTACTTCGGCGTCGCCTCCCTGGTGGCCGCGCGACTCTCCCCCGTCGGCCGACGGGCCCGCTCCGTCTCGCTGGTGATGCTGGGCCTGACCATCGCCACGATGCTCGGCGTCCCGGCCTCCACGGCGCTCGGCCAGAGCATCGGCTGGCGCTCCGCCTACGTGATCGTGGTGGTGATCGCCGCGGCCAGCACGGTCGCCGTCTGGCGCCTGGTGCCGGAGCCCGAGGGCACCGGTGCGGCTGCGTCGATCCGCGGCGAGCTGCGGGCCCTGCGGCGCGCCCAGGTGTGGTTCGGGCTCGGCATCGGCTCCATCGGCTTCGGCGGCATGTTCGCCGTCTACAGCTACATCGGCGAGATCGTGCCGGGCGTGATGGGTCTCGGCGAGCGGGCGGTGCCCCTCGCGCTGTTCGTGTTCGGGATCGGCATGACGGCGGGGAATCTGCTCGCCGGTCGCCTCGCCGACCGCAGCATCTACGGCACCATCTTCCTGGGCCTGGCCGGGATGATGCTCAGCCTCGCGGTGTTCGCCCTCGTCGCCCACCAGGCGATCGCCGGCATGGTCCTGCTGCTCGCGATCGCCGTGACGTCCCAGCTGATGGGCCCCTCGCTGCAGCTGTTCCTGCTCGACGCCTCTCCCGACGCCCCCTCGCTCGCCGCCGCGCTGCACCACTCGGCGCTGAACATCGGCAACTCCCTCGGGGCCGCGCTCGGCGCCGCCGTGCTCGCCGCGGGCTGGGGCCTGGTCGCCCCGGCGTGGACGGGCGTCGTGCTCGCGGTCCTGGGGCTGGGGATCGCCGGTTGGTCGTATCTCGTGCACCGGCGGCAGGAGGCGCGGGATGAGCCTGTGACGGCCTCGGTCGAGGTGTCGGCGTCGAGTTGATTCGCACCACCTGAGGTTCCCAGCAGTACCGTCGTCGTCTGGCTGCTCATGAGCCGACCGAAGCGGGCGACATGGGTGCAGGTCGGGGCACGAAGTCTCCTATGTCGTCCTACGTCGACGTTTCGCCACGTCGCCGTACGTCGACACAGCGTGACAAGCAGGCACTCCTTCCAGACTGCGCAATGTCGACATTTGTCGACAACTGCGCTTGTCGTAGTACCTCGACATTAGCGGTCGGCGCGCCTACTATCGCTGTATGACCAGCCGTCGACTGCGCACGCCCCAGGACATCGGGGCCGCCATCCGAGACGCCCGCACTACTCAGAACCTCACCCAGGCCGACCTCGCCCGCGCAGCCGGGGTCTCTCGCGACTGGTTGATCGGCGTCGAACAAGGAACCCGGCCCCGCGCGGAACTCACCAAGATCCTCTCCGTCCTCGAGACTCTGGACGTCCAACTCACCAGCGACGACGGCCCCCACGAGACGACGACCCGGCAGATCACGGTGCCGATGCCACAGGTTCAGATGCCCGTAATCCCTCAGGTCTCCACGAACGCGATCACGCAAGCGGCTATCGACGCCATCCGACAGACGCGACCGGACGCGATCGCCAGGATCATGCAGAAGAACACTGCCCCCGCCCTCGCGGCAGCGATGAAGGCCGCCTCCCCCCGGTCCACGGAGTCTCTGCTCAGAGCCATCGAAGCCAGTCGAGCCTCCATGGCAGCCTCGTTAGCGCGCGGGCCCCGCAGCGAAGCGCAGCACGACGACCACGAGAACGAAGCTGACGCGTGATCAAACGTCTGCACATGGTCACCAACGGGAGAGTGATCGGGTATCTCGACGAGATCCGCGGAGGAGCGCTCGAACTCGTCACCCCGCCCCTGGAGGACACCGCGCGCGTCTCTCTGGCCTTCGCGCCGAGCACAAAGCCAGTCCAGCGGCGCAAGGCGCGCGCCTACATCGAGGGACTGCTGCCAGATTCAGAAGATGCACGCAGAGCCATCGCCACCCAGTTCCACGTCTCCGCCAACAACCCCTTCGCACTGCTGTCGGTCATCGGCCGGGACTGCCCCGGCGCGATCCAGTTCCTCTCGGACGAGGTGATGGCTGACCTGGGCGCCGGTGGCCTGGAGCCTGTGTCAGAACAAGACATCGGCCAACGCATCAGAGCCCTCAGAGAGAACTCTGACCAACCGTGGCTGGGAGGACATGAACACTGGTCCCTGGCCGGAGCACAGTCCAAGTTCACGCTTCGCCGGAAAGACGAGAGGTGGTTCGTGGCGCACGGCGCCGAGCCGACCACTCACATCGTCAAGCCAGGGGTTCGCGGACTCAACAAGCAGGCGCTGATCGAGCACGTCTCGCTGCGAACCTTCCAGATTCTGGGCATGCCCACCGCACCCTCGCAGTACATGCTCTTCGACGGCGAGCCTGCGATCGTCGTGGCGCGCTTCGACCGCGTCCCCACGCCGGACGGCCAGCTGCTGCGCGCCCATCAGGAAGATCTCTGCCAGGCGACATCCACCCTTCCCGGCGCCAAGTACAACGTGACCGCGAAAGATGTGGTGGAACTTCTGACCCTGCACGGCGCCTCGGGCATGGACATCATCACGTTCGTGCGGTCAGTGCTCGCGAACTGGTTAATCGGAGCTCCCGACGGGCACGCCAAGAACTACTCGGTGCTGCTGACGCCGGATGACGTGGCGCTCGCTCCCCTGTACGACGTCTCCACAGGTCTGGGATACGGCGCCGACTGGCCGAAGGTGGCGATGGGCATCGGCGGCGAGAAGGAATTTTCGCGGATACGTCGCCACCACGTGGAGAAGTTCGCCGCGGATCTGCTCGGCGAGGCTCTGGTTGATGACGTCCTTGAAATGGCGATACAAACGGCCCGAGCGATCCCGGATGCATTCCGGATCGCCTGCGATGAAGTCCCCGTCGACCCCGAGGGTGCGGCGCAGCTGGAACGGACCCGCAGAGACGTGGGCGCACATTGCTCACGCGCGTTGGCAGTCCTCACGGGCCCCGCCTAAGACTCACGCAGCAACGCCTGTCCTGATTGCCTACGTCACGAGCCGTCACCGAGATCCGTCGCGGCGCGCCGCTCGCGCATCCTGGCGACTGCTCCACGCACCTCGACAGGTGCACGATAGGTTCTCCCGAGATCTCGCTCTGCCTCATCGTCGCAACCCCCTCCGAGCACCAGCCCCCTGCTGACCAGATTGTCCATGCTCAGGGAGACGCGAACGAGCCGCCACAGCTCGGCGGCTACGACATGCCCGGTGCGACGGTCGATCGGCACGTCACGGATATGCGGATGGCGCAGAAGGCCGACCAGGAAGTGCACAGTCTCGGAGCAATGGATGAGCTCCGCGTCCCCGGGGTGGTCCGGGAGCACCAGCCCGTCCGGTCCGCTCGCCACCAGAAGGGCAACGAGACTGTCCTCGCTGAGAACTCCCCCCGTCCCGCCGAACCACAGGCCGGTGCCGACGTCGGCATGCTCGAGCCCGATCTCGATCATGGACTGTGCCTCATCGACGTCCAGACCGGGGACCGTGCCGGCCATCGAGGATGCTCGGTGCCCCTCGGAGACACGCACCGATCCGTCCGCGCGAAGAAGCACACCGTGCCGGATCAAGACGCTCCATACGAACTGCGTGAGTGAGTCGCCGCGGTGCCGCCACCACGTATCGATCGGGGCGTCGCCGAAGATAGACCTTTCGACCTGCCGGCGGTCCACCGCGAACAGGTCGCCCCGTTTGGTGAGCCGTCGGCCCTCCCCGATGAAGTCGACCAGATGTCGCATCGTCCGGAAGAACGGTAACTGGTCGAGCCCCACCGCCATAGCGGCCGGTCGGGCTGCGTCGGCCGGTTCTGTGGTCGACGTCGGAGCGTCCCCGAGGAACCATGGGACCTGCCGGACGCGCGGTTCGGGAATGTCACTGAGGTCGTCGGGACCGGTGCCGTGCGCATAGTCGATGGTCATTCCCCGAGCGTGGTGGCACCGCTGAGCGAGCGCCACGACATGGGCATCGCTGTGGATCGTGCATGTCTGGGGAGGAACGACGGGTTGGCCGCCATCGCGCTCACGTGCGGCCGACACGTACATGTGTCCGGGTCACTAGGTCCGCCCCGGCACAAGAGCGCGTGGGCCGACGAACACGAGCCGCCCACGGATCTGGCAAGGGTCGCCGGCGGCCGAGGCAGCGCACCCGTTACCCCTTCGTGATCTGCGTCGCTCCGTCGAGCCGGCATCCCCGCCGCGACCTCCCCTGATAACCCGCCGGCCACTCACTCGACCTGCCGCGCCAGACCCCTTCCGCATCCCGAATCGACGCCGCTCGCTTGCCCTCCCCCGCCCCGCCCTCTAGCGTCGACGACCAGCGGGGCGCCCCATGAACACCATCGGGGAGCTTCCGCATGCAAGATTCCGGCCTGCATCCGAGACGACATCTGAGGCGCTTCTGTGAACATCGGCGAATTCGTCCGCTCTCGCTCCGGTGAGATCATCTTCGCCTCGTTCCAGCATTTCAGCCTCGTCGTCCAATCGGTCGCCATCGCGACGCTGATCGCCGTGGCGATCGCCGCGCTGGTCCACCGCAGTCCCACCGGTCGCGGCGTCGCGAACGCGGTCAGCGCGATCGGGCTGACGATCCCCTCCTTCGCCCTCATCGGACTGATGGTCGCGCCGTTCGGGTTCGGCGTGGCCCCTGCCGTGATCGTCATCGTCTTCTTCGCGACCCTGCCGATCCTGCGCAACGCGATCGTCGGCCTCGCCGGCGTCGACCCCGCCGTCATCGAATCCGCCCGCGGCGTCGGCATGAGCCGCCTGGGCACGTTCTTCCGCGTCGAACTGCCGCTGGCCTGGCCCGTCATCCTCAGCGGGGTGCGGGTCTCGGCGCAGATGGTGATGGGCGTCGCCGCCATCGCCGCCTACGTGCTCGGACCGGGACTGGGTGGATTCATCTTCCAGGGGCTCTCGCGCCTGGGCGGTGCGGGAGCGATCGAATCCGTCATCACCGGCATCGTCGGCGTGGTGCTGCTGGCACTGATCCTCGACCTCATCCTGCTGGGCATCGGCAGGCTCACGACCTCGAAGGGCATCCGTTGACCGACACCGACCAGACCACCGCACCCGCGGACCACGAGATCAGCGGACGCTCGATCCGCCTCGAGGACGTCACCAAGCGCTACCCCGGGCAGGCGCGCCCCGCCGTGGACGGCGTGACCCTCGAGATCCCCGAGGGCCAGGTCGTCATGCTCGTGGGCCCCTCGGGCTGCGGCAAGACCACCACGCTGAAGATGATCAACCGCCTGATCGAGCCCAGCGAGGGCCGCATCATGCTGGGCGATGAGGACGTCACCTCGATCGACGGCGACCAGCTGCGCCGCCGCATCGGCTACGTCATCCAGGCCGGCGGGCTCTTCCCCCACATGAGCGTCTCCCAGAACATCGCGCTGGTGCCCAAGATGCTCGGCTGGGACAAGGCCCGCATCACCGCCCGTATCGACGAACTGCTCGAGCTGGTGGGCCTGGACCCCGACGTGTACCGCCACCGGTACCCCAAGGAGCTCTCCGGCGGCCAGCAGCAGCGCGTCGGCGTGGCCCGCGCCCTCGCCGCCGATCCCCCGGTGCTGCTGATGGACGAGCCCTTCGGGGCGGTCGACCCGATCACCCGCCAGCGCCTGCAGGACGAGCTGATCCGGATCCAGCAGGAGGTGCGCAAGACGATGGTCATCGTCACGCACGACTTCGACGAGGCCGTGAAGCTCGGCGACTGGATCGTCGTCTTCCGCGACAGCGCCCAGATCGTCCAGTACGACACCCCCGAGCGGATCCTCGCCGAGCCCGCCGACGAGTTCGTCGAGGACTTCATCGGCTCCGGCGCGGCGCTGAAGCAGCTCGCCCTGCGCCGCGTGCGCGAGGTCGAGACGATCGAAGCCGTCGTCGCCCCCGCCGGCGGAAACGCGGCCGAGGCCCTGGAGCGCGCGAAGCAGATCGGACACAACCACGTCGTGGTCACCGACAAGCGCGACCGGCCGATTGCCTGGCCCTCCCGTCGGGCCCTGTCCCGCATGCAGCAGCTGCCCACGGAGCTGGACCCGGCGCTGCCGGCCGTGGGCTCCGGCGCCACCCTCAACGATGCGCTGGACACCATGCTCGTCTCCAGCGCCGGCGCCTGCCTCGTCACCGGCCGCAACAGCGTCTTCGAGGGCGTCGTGGACGTCGAGACCGTGATGGACGCGATCACCGCAGCCCGCGAAGCCGCCGCCGAGCGCTCGACCGATGCGCCGGTGGGCACCAACACCGGCACGGTCGCGGCCGTTCCCGCCGAGGACGCGGAGGCTTCCGCCGATGACTGAGGTCGGGACCCCAGCAGAAACCTCCACGGCCACGGACGAGTCCATCCGGGGCTGGCGGGCGCTCGGCGTGCAGATCGCCGTGCTCCTGGCCATCCTCGTCGGTTTCGGGATCTGGCTCGCGTTCGCGCCGCTGTCGGAATCCGAGCGAACCACCCTGAACCCGTCCTCGCTGCTGGAGCTGACCGGGCAGCACCTCGCGCTCACGTTCGTGGCCACGGTGATCGTGCTGGTCATCGCCATCCCCCTGGGCATCCTGCTCACCCGAGGCCCGATGCGGGCCGTGGCCGAACCCGTGCTCGCGATCGCGAACGTCGGCCAGGCGGCCCCCGCCGTCGGCCTCATCGTGCTGCTGGCGGCGCTCATCCCCAACGGCTTCCGGGCCGCGGTGATCGCGCTGGTGCTCTACGCCGTCCTCCCGGTGCTGCGCAACACGATGATCGGCATCCAAGGCGTCGACCAGCGCCTGGTCGAGGCCGGCCGCGGCATGGGGATGACCTCCCTCGCGGTGCTGCTGCGCGTGGAGCTGCCGCTGGCCGTGCCCGTCATGCTCTCCGGCGTGCGCACCGCACTGGTGCTGCTGGTGGGCACCGCCTCGCTGGCCGCCTTCGTCAACGGCGGCGGCCTCGGCCTGCTGATCACCACCGGCGTGAACCTCTACCTCTTCGACGTCCTCAGCGCCGGCGCCCTGCTGGTCGCGCTGCTCGCCCTGTTCATCGACTGGCTCGGACGCGTCGTCGAGCACATCGCCCGACCGAAGGGACTGTGATCGAGCATGCTGCCCCGCACCACCTCCGCGCCCTCCAAGGCCACCTCCGCCGCCCGCTCCCGCCTGGGACGCCGCGAGTTCGGTGCCCTCGCCCTGCTCCCCCTGGCCGGCTGCGGCTTGCGCCCGGCCACCGCCTACACGCCCGAGGTCGCCCCCGGCTCGATCCAGCCCATCGACGGCCTGCCGGACGACGCCACCATCACCGTGACCGGGAAGAACTTCACCGAGCAGCTGATCCTCGGCAAGATCGGCGTGCTCGCCGCCCAGGCCGCCGGATTCACCGTCAACGACCTCACCAACGTGCCCGGCAGCGTCCCGGCGCGTGAGCTGATGACCTCCGGCAGCGCCGACATGACCTGGGAGTACACGGGCACGGCCTGGCTGACCTACCTCGGGGAGACCGAGGGCATCCCGGACAAGCAGGAGCAATGGGAGGCCGTGCGCGAGGCGGACGCCGAGAACGACCTGACCTGGCTCGAGCCCGCACCGCTGAACAACACCTACGCCTTCGCCGTGCGCACCGAGGCCATCGAGGAGCTCGGCGGAGTGCGCACGCTCAGCGACCTCGCGGAGCTTCCCGTCGAGGAACGCACCCTCTGCGTCGAGGCCGAGTTCAACTCCCGGGCCGACGGGCTGCTGCCGATGCTGGAGACCTACGGCATCCCCCGCGGCGACGCCGACGGGGTGCCTGCGGACAACATCAGCATCTACGACACCGGCGCCGTGTACACCGCGACCGACCGGGGCTCATGCAACTTCGGCGAGGTCTTCACGACCGACGGCCGCCTCGACAGCCTCGACCTCACCGTGCTCGAGGACGACCTCGGCTTCTTCCCCGCCTACAACGTCGCCCCGGTCCTGAACTCCACCACCCTGGAGACCTACCCACAGCTCGCCGACGTCTACGCCCAGGTCACGCCCTTCATCACCGACGAGGCGCTGCGCGAGCTGAACCTGCGGGTCGACGAGGGCGGCGAGCTCCCGGCCGACGTGGCCTTCGAGTACATGGTCGAGCAGGGGCTGGTCACGGAGCCCTGAGCGCGGGGTGCCCGTACGGCGCCTCCGCGCGGGGGGCCGGTGCGTCTCGTTCTAGCGTGCCGGGCCCGCACGAGAGTACGTCCTCACCGCGCCACCGCTCGGCATGCCAGGTGCAGCGCCAGCCGGCTCGAGGGGTCGTGGAGATCTGCCCCGATCAATGATTCGATGCGGCGCATCCGCGAGGTCACGGTATTGCGGTGCAGGCCAAGGGCCGCCGCGGTGGCGGCGATGTTTGATTCATGCTCGAGGTAGGCGTGCAGGGTATCGACAAGCTGATCATCACCCTCCCGCAGAGGGGCCAGGAGCGCCTCGGCCGCCGGCACGAAGGTGTCGCTCTCGGTGCGGGCCAGCAGCAACTGCTCGATGCCGAAGGCGTCGAAGCGCACGAACCACTCCGAGGCTTCGCGGTCCGCAGCCAGCAGCGCGGCCTCCGTCGCGTCCCGCAACGTCAGCTCCAGCCCTGGTTCCTCGGCCCGCAGCGAGCCCACGCCGGTGGCAACGTTGAACGTCGACCGCAGCTGGCCATGGACGGCGCGCAGCGCGCGCACCTGATGGTCCACCTCGGCCGGCGCGGGCCGGGTCGGGAAGCGCAGCCAGCCCGTGACCCCCTGGCCCATCGTGGTCACGTGGCTCTCGATCTCGAGCTCGCCCAGGGCCGCGATCGACCGACGCAGCAGGTCGCTGGTGATCACGCGTGATCGCCCCACGACTCGGAACCCCAAGTGGTACCCGCTGGTGCGCCAACCCCGTTCGGCCATGCGCCGCGCGACGTCCCCGGGATCACCCTCGGCACGGTCGAGGAAGTCCCGCAGCAGTTCGGCCGAGGCCGAGGCGTCGCTGACCGCGTCGATCTCGTCGATGAGGATCCGGGCGGCCACGGCGGGCATCGCCACCTGAGCGGCGACGGCCATCGCGCTGCGCTGGGCCTGGTTCACCCCGGGGGCGAAGAACGCCAACCGCAGCCCGGCGCGCGAGGCCCGGTCCACACGCACGCTGGCGACCGCCATCCCGTCGGTAACCTGCACATCTGTCCACGGCTTCCAGTCGATCGCCTCGCTCGCCCTGCCGAGGGTGCCGCCGGCTTCCTCCAGCACGCCGTCTGCATCCAGAAGGGCGATCCCGCACCCGGCGGAGGCGCTCAAGTGTGCCAGCAGATCACGCAGGTCGCGGGCCGGGTAGCGGAACGCAGTGGCCAACCGGCCGACGCGATCCAACGACAGAGCTCCGCGCGCCTCTGAGATCCGCCAGGTCGCCTCGGCCAGGACAAAGGGCTCCCGGGCCGCGAGCACCACCAGATCCAGCCGGTCCGCGAGCCGCCGCGAGCTCTCGTCGATCTCCTCGGCCCCCGGCAGTGCGAGGCCGGAGTACCCGCGGTCGCAGACGCGCCGCAGCAGCGCGTCCACGCGCCAGGATTCCCGCGGCAGAGGATGGGTGATGATCGCCAGACGGCCCCCACCGGGCCGTAGCTCGTCGGCCGCTTGCGCGATCTCTGCGCGCTGCCATTCTGCCACCGCAGGCCCGGCGACGTGGACCGCTCCCCCGTTATCGGGTTCGGCCAGAAGACCGGCGAGGTCGAGGGCATTCATGCGGCGTGGTCCGAGTCGTTCCGTCGGTCTGCACCGTGCGAGCACTCCGCACCGGAGGCACTGCCTGTGTCCTCGGCGCTGCCCGCCGTGTCGTAGCGATCCAGTCGGGGAACGCCGTACCGGGAGGGCAGGACGTGGGCCAGGCGAGCCGGGTCGTGACGCCACCAGGAGGCGATCGGCAGTTCGATCACCGCGACCTGCTGCAGCAGGCCCAGCTGGGGTACCTCCCGCACGGCACGGGTGCGGGCATCGATCACGGCCAGCACGTCCGGGGCTCCGGCGACCAGCTGCCCGTCCGTCGTCACCGCGAGCGTCTCGGTACGGGTGATCAGCCGGTGGACCTCGCCTGCGTCGCCCTCGATGGCGAAGCACTGCACCTGGGGGTCCTCGGTGGATTCGACCTGTCGGATGCGGCCGCTGGCCACCAGGCGCCCACCGAGCGCCCGCGCGTATTCGGTCAGTGGCTCCTCGGCCGCCTCCAGCGCCGCGCGGCCCAGATCGAGGGCTCCGCTGATCGCGCCCGGGACGGCGTGCTCGATCAGGTCACCGACGGTGAAGCCGCCGGCGAGAATGGGCCCGGTGCCGCCGGCCTCGGCCAGAGCGGAGCGCACGATCGCCTCGGCCTCGGCCGGCTCGCCGGTCTGTGTCACCACCACGCCGGAACGGGTCGCGGCGGCGAACACCAGCCCCGGCAGACGGTCCACGGCGAGGCTGAGCTGGTCGATCCCGGGCAGGGCGCGGCCCATGCAGTCGGCGTCGACCAGCGTGCGGCCATCAGCGGCGACCAGCGCAGTCAGTCCGTTCATGCCACCGATCTCCAGCGAGCAGATGGCGGTGGCCGGGCGCCCCGTCCACCGGTCGACGGCGTCCATCAGCGGTGCGAACGCGTGGTCGCCGGGCAGACGTTCGGCCAGGACCATCGTGGATCCGGCGAAGGCCGCGGCCACGCAGGGCGTCTCCGGATCGAGCTGGTCGGGGTCGTGGAGGTCGACGGGAAGGGGCAGACCCTGCACCAGCAGCTCAAGATAGGTGGTGGCGCCGCCCCCTGCCGAGCCGAGCAGCGCGCTCCCGTGGGCGAGCGCCTCGATATCCGCATGCGCGAGCTGCCTGACCATGACCGTCAGTCTATGAGCGCCGGGCGCCCGGGCTCGTGGCCTCAGAGCCGTTCGACCGGCGCGAAGTCCTCCTCGAGCCCGAATGCCGACGGGCCGAAGGCGGCCAGCGCCTCCGGGGTGCGCATCAGCTCGGGCGTGGAAATGCCCAGCACCCGCACCCGCCGGCCGTAGCGCAGCCCCTCGGTAGTGATCGGCTCGGCCGACTCGTGGTCGACCACGCAGATCAGATCCGGCACGATCGCCAGCAGTTCCGCGCCCCGATGGGCGGTGAGATTCTCGTTCTGGAAGGCGATCTCGAGCGGCTCACCGGCCCCATCGAGAGTCTCGATGTGGGCGCGACCACGGGCGAAGCCCTCCGTGGTACGACGCTCGACGTCGGTGACCTTGCCGACGAAGAGTTCACGCACGTGCGAATAGAGGGTGGACGCGAGGACGTCGGCGATCGCGTCGAACGGAGAGCGTTTCTGCTCCCGCGCCTGCCGGATCGCGCGCCCCAGGGCGAGAGCCATGGAGATCGTGCGGGGCACGGCGGTGCGGCGCACGTCAGCTCCGGACATGGCGTATTCGGCGATGTGTCCGACGCCGCCCAGGCGAATCGTGACGCCACGCGCCAGCCACTCCATCTGCCGGTCGTCTTCAGCCGTATCGATCACGACCGTCTCGCCGCGCTCCCCCGCGAGGGCCAGCGGCGAGCCGTGCACACCGTAGACCGCGAAGGTCTCCATCGACAGCTCGGGGAAGGCGCGCCCCATGCCGTCGGCGTCGACCACGGGCAGACTGGTCTCGGCGGCGACGACGAAGGGGATCATCGAGTTTATTCCGCCGCACTCGATCGGCATGGTCGCATCCGCTGTCCGGTCCAGATGCGATTCGAGGGTGCGCAGGGCCAGCGTGGGCTCGGTCCCGGCGGGGATCTTCTCGACCATCACGGTGGGCGCGCCCATCTGAGCGGTGGGGATGACGAAGGCGTCGTCGTCGAGGTCCTCGGGGTCCAGCACTGTGATCTCGCCGTGGCCGAGGACCCGCTCGACCAGCTTGGAGCCGATGTAGGGGTCGCCGCCGCCTCCGGTGCCCAGCAGTGTCGCGCCGCGGGCGAGGTCGGGCAGGTCCGCTGCGGTCAGGGTCCAGCTCATGCCACTGCCTCCGATCCTTCCGAGATGGTGCCGTCGAAGCGGTGGGCGGGTAGGTCGTAGCCGAAGTAGGCCGGGCCCACCATCCCCAGACCCTCCGCGGAGTGCCAGCGTTCGTCAGCCGGAGCGGCGATCACCCGTACCCGCTGGCCGTAGCGCAACGCCTCGGTGGTCACCGGTTCACCGGTGTCGTGCTCGAGCACGATCAGCAGATCCGGGGTGGTGGCCAGCGTGGTGCCGTCGAGCTCGGCGATGAGGTGCTCGTTCTGGAAGCGCAGAGTCAGGGTGCCCTCGCCCTCCAGACGAGCGGTGCCGCGGGCGAAGCCGGCGGTGGTGGCGCGCTCGACGTCGATGACCTTGCCGGCGAACAGCTCGCGGCCGCCGAGGACCCCCGCGGCACGGGCGACCGGGTCGGCCTTCTCGTCGCGAGCGATGCGGATGGCGGCGCCGACGGAGCGGCACTGAGACAGCGAGCCGGCCACCATGGCCTCACGGGCCGTGTGCCCAGGCATCGGGAACCCGGCGATCATGATGGAGCTGCCCATCTCCACAGCGGCTACGCGCGCCAGACGTTCGGTCCAGATGTTGTCGACCGTCTGCAGCACCCCCACGTTGCCCTTCTCGTCGGCGAAGGCCAGCGGGGAGGCGGCCACGCCATAGAGGGTCGGCAGCACCATCTGCAGTTCCGGGAAGGCACGGCCCATCCCGTCGGCGTCCAACAGCGGCAGGTCCAGCGCGGCCGCGGCGGCGATGGGGATCGTGGAGTTGACCCCGCCCACCTCGGCGCAGGCCACGTGCGTGACCGTCTTGCCGAGATAGTCGGACATAGCGCGCAGCGGACCCATGACTTCATCGAGACTGGGCAGCTTCTCGACCATCACGGTGGGGGCGCCCATCATGGCCACGGTCGCGACGACGGCATCGTCGGGCAGGTCCGTGGGCGCGATCATGGTGACCGGTCCGTTGCGTGTGATGGCCTGCTTGGCCAGTAGGGCGCCGATGTAGGGGTCACCCCCGCCGCCGGCGCCGAGGACCGCGGCGCCGCGCGCGAGGTCGTCGATGTCCGCGATTGCGATGCTGCCGGTCATCGAGCCCTCATCTCGAGGTCGCCGACGGCTTTGACGCGCAGCCGAGTGGCGTTGCCGGGCAGGTACGGGATCGGAACCTCGTCGAAGTCGACGATCGAGACGGTCTCGGGGCGGGCCCCGGCGGCGACCGCCTTCTCCGTGGCCTCCTGCTTCACCGCCGCTATGGTCTCCTCGCGGGTGCCCGCGGCGATGGAGGTGACCGAGTCGATCTCGCCGCCGACCTGTGCGATGGAGGCGCCGATCGCGTTGGCCACGGAGAAGTTCTCGGGCCGGTGGACGGCGCCGAAGATCGGCAGCTCATCCGGCAGCAGTACCGAGCCGCCTCCCACCACGACGACCGGGAGCGGTGCGGGCGAGGTGCGCATGCGGTCGATCGCCTCGGCGACGCGCTCGGCGATCCGTGCCAGGACGCGCTCGACCAGTGCCGGGTCGAGGTGCGCGACCAGGGCGGGGTCGCCGACCTCGGCGCGTCCTGCGGCCACGGCGATGTCCGTCGCGGTCAGGGTGGAGCCGCCGAACACCAGCGCTTCCGTGGTGAGGCGGTAGCCCACCGATTCGGGCCCCACCTCGGCGGTCTCGACGTCGACGATGCTGCCGCCGCCGATACCGATCGAGAGCACGTCGGGCATGCGGAAGTTGGTGCGGATGCCGGCGACCTTGACCTCGTTGGCGGTCTCGCGGGGGAAGCCGCCGATCAGCAGCCCGACGTCGGCCGTGGTGCCGCCGACGTCGATGACCGCGCACGTGGTCAGGCCGCTGGTAGCCGCGGCGCCGCGCATCGAGTTGGTGGGGCCGGAGGCGAACGTCGCCACCGGGTAGCGGCGTACGAAATCCTCGTCCATGAGCGTGCCGTCGTTCTGGCTGAGGTAGATCGGGGCTTGGATGCCGTTGGCCCGCACCGCTGCGGTGAGTCCGTCGACGATCTCGCCGGCGAGCTCCCGCAGGGCGGCGTTGATGATCGTGGCGTTCTCGCGCTCCAGCAGACCGATGCGGCCGATCTCGTGGCTGAGGGAGATGGCGACGTCCTCGCCGAGCTCCTGGCGGATGATCCCGGCGGCCCGCTCCTCGAGGTCGTGGTTGACGGGGCTGAACACGCTGGAGATCGCCACCGAGCGAATGCCGTGGGCGGCCATGTCGCGGGCGTGAGCGGCGAGCTCCTCCGGGTCCAGCGGGGAGATGGGGCGCCCGTCGAACTCGTAGCCGCCGTGAGCGAGATAGGGGCGGGCGTGAAGCGCGTCGGTCAACTCCTCGGGCCAGTCCACCAGCGGCGGCAGGGCGCGGGTGGCGGGCAGGCCCAGGCGCAGGACGGCCGTGGGCGCCAGGCGCTTGGCCTCGACCAGGGCGTTGATGAAGTGCGTAGTGCCGATCATGACCGCGTCGATGTCGGCGCCGTCGAAAGCGTGCTGCGCGCGGATCGCCTCGATGGCCTGGACGATGCCGGTGGTGACATCTGCCGTGGTCGAGTGCTTGACGCCCACCAGCGTGGTGGTGCCGTCCATGAGGACGGCGTCGGTGTTCGTACCGCCGACGTCGATTCCGATGTGCATAAGGATTCGTCCTTCGGGTAGTCCGGTGAGAGAGGCGTCAGGGCGCGACGGTCTGGGGCTGGGTGCCAGGGGTCTTGACGGTGCCGACCCCGCGTACCCAGCCGAACCTGCCCGCGATGCTGTACAGCACCATCGCCAGCAGCAGGCTGAGCACGGGTGGGATTCCCCAGGTGGCGACGTAGCCGATCACCGCCGAGACCGCCCAGATGACGAGCGTGGCGGGCACTATGCGAGGCGCGAACTCGGGCAGAAGGCCGCTGGAGCGGGATGCCTCCAGTTCCGGTCGCCACTTCTTCACGACGAAGTACTCGGCCACCATGATCCCGGCGATCGGCGGAAAGGCCACGCCCAGCAAGCTGAGGAACGACTCGAACTGACCGAGGATTCCGGCGGCACCGAGGATCGTGCCGACGACGCCGAGCACGATCGTCGTCCACATCCGATTCAACTTCACCCGGAACGTGGTCGATACGAAGTTCACCAAGCCCAGGGCGGAGGAGTAGAGATTCCAGTCATTGATCTTCAGCGTGCCGGTGATGACGATCAGCAGGCCCACGAAACCCACCGAGGTCGTGATTATCGCGACCACGTCGCCGGTGCGCGCGGCATGCGCCAGCAGCACGCCGGCCAGTCCGATACCGAACTCACCAGCGCTGGTGCCCACGACGGTCTGTTTGATGACGTCCGCGCCGGAGCGGTTGAAGCGGGTCATGTCGCCGGTGATGATGGCGCCGACCATGATGCCGCCAGCGACGAGGGCAGATCCGGAGACGACCGACATCGAAGGCCCGGCCGGAGCGCCGGTCACGAGCTCACCGAGATCGTGCTTCCACAGCTGGGAGGTCACGGACCAGCCCACCAGCAGCAGAAACAGCGGCACGGTGACATTGGCGATCCACTGCATACCCACGAAGCCGAATGCGCAGATGGCCGTGACGGCGAGACCCACGACCACGCTCCAGATCCACACGGGCAGCAGGTCGGGCATCAAGGTGTTCAGCGAATCCGCCGAGATCGCCGACTGGATGCCGAACCAGCCGATCAGGCTGATTCCCACCGCGAGGCCCACGAGGGAAGCACCGACCTCGCCGAAGCCCGTCCACCGTGCCAGCAGTGCCGTGTTCAGGCCCTCCTTCATGGCGACGATGCCCACCATCGCCATGATCACCTCGACGACGAGCGAGCCGAAGAGGATCGACCAGAAGGCGTCCATGAACGTCATCGAGTAGCCCAGCGTCGCGCCGAGCAGGAACTGCGAGAGGGCCGAGACCTGCCCGAAGCGCTGGACCGCGATACCGAACCAGTGCTTTCGCGCCGCAGTGGGGACGCGCGAGAGCGCGTAATCGTCGACGTGTTCCGATCGTGCCATCAGCTCTCCTCGAGTGGGGTTGCCGGACACGTTAGGAACTCTCGAGGAGCCGGGCGATGTGCAGGGTGCACACAGTGCGATGCGAGGTGTGCAGGTTCAACAGCGCTGAGCGGATCCTGCTCCCCGACCAGAGGCGAGGCGGACCTGGGTCCAGTCCTCCCGAACCCGAGCCTGAGTGCAGCACGCCGGATAGTCCGCCGCGGCGCCCGGCCCACCGCCCGTGCGCCGTCGCTCCCGCCGAGGTGCGCCTGGGCTCGGGGCGCCCCTGCATCGCGACACCCTGTCACTCGTCCGCGTTGAGGAACACCTCCTGGACCGCGGCATGGTCCGCTTCGCCGTGCCCCGCCTGCACGGCATCCTCGAACATCCCCATCAGCACCGGGATCAACCGCGCCCGCAGCTCCACGCTGCCCGCAGCCTCCGCGGCGTACAGCAGATCCTTGACCTGGTTCGCGGTCGATCCGCCCAAGGGATAGTCGCGGGCGATGAGGTTGTGCTTCTTCTGGGCGAGGACCTCACTCCGCGCCAGCCCGCCCTCGAGCAGGGGAAGCAGTGCTTCGACGTCCAGCCCGCTGCGCCGAGCCAACCCGAGTGCCTCGCCGAGTGAGGCAAGAGTGCCGGCGACCACCACCTGATTGCACAGCTTCGCCGTGGCCCCGCTGCCCAGTGGCCCGAGGTGCACGACTGTTTCCCCGATGCTCTCCAGTGCACCACGCACGGCGGTCACATCGTCCGCGGCGCCGCCGACCATGATCGACAGTCGACCCGCCTTGGCGCCAGCGACGCCGCCCGAGACAGGCGCGTCGACGACACGGATCCCGTCGACGTCGAGCTCCGCCGCCAGCGCCGTGAGCTGGTCCGGCCCAGTGGTCGAGAGCACGACCAGACGAGCCCCCGCTCGCGCCCACGCGGCTTTGACCGACGGCGTGAGCAGCCCACGCAGGTGATGGACATCCGGCAGGACCGACAGAATGACCGGAGCAGCGGCCTCCTCAAGGGTCTTGGCCCGCTGAGCGCCGGCCGCGACGAGGTCGTCCCCGCGACTCTGGGTGCGGTTCCACACCGCCACCGTTCTGTGTGCGGCCAAGAGATTGTGCGCGATCGGATGCCCCATCGGGCCGAGACCGACCACGGACACGTCCGGATGCTCCATGGTTCCTCCTTCGGAGACGTCGCCTGGCCGCTCATGCGCGGAGTTCGTGAGCCTCACAGAGCCTCCTGCCCACGGCTCGCAGTGATTGGTCGCGCCTCGCCCGGTCGGGGCGCAGCCGCCGAATCGGCCGCTGCGCCCCACCGGCGGGCTTCCCCGATACCAGCGGTCTCTGGTCAGACGAGCGCGGGGTCGCTCGCCTTCTTCAACAGGTCAACGGTTGCTTTCCGCATCTCGAGAATCGTCTCCATGCCGGCGGGCATCTCCACATCGTCCCAGGTGACGGTCTCGCCGGCCGCTACGTCTCGAGTCAGCGGGACATGGTGGGCGAGGGCGACGGGAAGCGCCCCTCGAGCGACCGAGGTCTCCGCGGAGATCAGCTTCCCGTACACGCAATATCCTCCCTCACCGTCCAGCACATCGCCGGCGGTGAGGTCCTTCTTGGCGGTCGCGACGACGTCGGCGCAGAATCCTGCTGGGCTGCCGGTAGCGACACCGCGGAGCACGGCGTTGGCGATCGAGATTCCGAGCTCCAGGCCCACGTAGTGGTACGGACGGTAGAGCGCCGCGTAGCGGCCGGAGGGGTCCGGATGCCACGGATACTCGGTGAAGCAGCTCGAGACGTAGTCGTTGGTCGCTTCGACCACTACGAAAACGCCCTCCTGCGTGTTGTGCTCGATCCATTCTCCGTCCCGGGTCACCGAGCTCATCACGTCCACGGAGCCATTGCGTCGGAGCACCCCGCCATCGGCCTCGGGGCGACAGATCGTGGCGATCTGCTCGACATCTCCGGGCGTGAAGGTCAAACCGTCGTCGGAGGGGAAGAGGGAGGCGGCGTTGGCGACGGCCGCCATCTCGATCGCGGCCTTGGTGCCGTCGCGGAAGGAGGTGTGCATATAGGGATTCAACTGGCCCGAGTCCGTGAGCTCCTTCGAGAACTCCCAGTTCTCCCAGACGTTGTCCGGATTCATCTGGTGGTAGTGCGGAAGGTACTTGGCGCCCTTGCCCGCGGCGGTCACGGTGAAGCCGGAGGTGCGTGCCCAGTCCACGAGTTCCCAGATCAACGCCGGCTGGTCGCCATAGGCGAGGGAATAGACGACACCGGCCTTCTTGGCCTCAGCGGCCAGCGCAGGGCCGCACAGAGCGTCAGCTTCGACCGTCACCATGATGATGTGCTTGCCGCCGCGGATCGCCCGCAACGCGTGGTCGGTGCCGACGATCGGGTTTCCGGTCGCTTCGACGATGACATCGAGATCGACATCGAGGAGTGCCCCCGCGTCGCCGACCACGGCGGTGCCGCCGCCGGACAGGGCCTCCTCGACGCTGCCTGCCACGGCATCGCTCGGCCAGTCCACCAGGTCCAGTGCCCCGTGGGCGCGCTCGGTGTTGATGTCGGCGATGCCGACCACGTGCATGCCCGGGGTGTTGCGTACCTGGGAGAGGAACATGGTGCCGAAGCGGCCTGCTCCGATGAGGCCGATCTTGATGGGATCGCCCGCATCCTGCCGTCCGCGCAGGAGTTCGTGCAGATTCATAGGTGTGCCTTTCAGATCGAGGCGTCCGCCCTTGCCAGGTGGAGCGCGCTCTGTATCAGTAGTGGATGTCGTTGTTCGGCGCCGCCCGAGAGGCCCCGTGAGATCAAGCGGGAGGACCGGGCTAAGGCGGTACGGAAATATTGGGAGGCACGTGCGCCTCTGGAATGCTCCGAACTCCTCCTTTCGCGCTCATCAGTCCTCGACCCCGTGATCGCCGTCGCCGTCGTAGAGCGTGATGATCTGTGCGTCATCCGCCGACCCGAGCCCCCGCTCGGCCGCCACCGTGAAGCGGCTCCCGGCGCTGTCGAGCAGGGGAACCGGCGCGCCGGCACGTGCCGCCGTCTCCTGGACCAGTCGGGCATCCTTGACGAAAATGTCCACGGTCGAGTTGGCGATCGACGCGGGCGAGAGCATCCGGGGGCCTCGATCGGCAAGCATCCAGGAGGCGGCACCGCCGCGGCCGAGCAGGTCGAGCGTCCGGGCCCGGTCGAGCCCTAGCCGCCCAGCGAGGGACAGTGCCTCCGCGGCGGCGGCGAGGTGGATCGTGCACAGATGCTGGTTGACCATCTTCGTCACCTGCCCGTCCCCGACCTGGGCCCCTACTGGCTCCGGGGTGCCGAGAGCGCACAGAACGGACCTGACGCGGCGCACGTCCTCGTCGGCACCAGATACGAAGATCATCAGCGTGCCGGTCCGCGCCCCGGCGACACCCCCGGTTACCGGAGCGTCGACAACGCGCACGCCGGCACACCGGAGACGTTCGGCCTCGGCGCGGGCGGCATCGGGGCCGACGGTCGCGGCGATGATCCAGGTGCTCTTCGACAGGGCAGTACCCGCCACGTCATCCACCACGTCCGTGAGCTGCTCCGCGGTGGCGACCATGACCAGAACGGCCTCTGCGGCCGGAGCGTCCGCGAGCGTGTCGACGACCGGGAACTCACGGGCCGCCTCCCGCTTGGACGGGGACGGTTCGACACCGGTGACGTCGAATCCGGCCAGTGCCAGGTTCTGCGCCATGGGCAGGCCCATGGCGCCGAGCCCGACGACGACGACGCTCATCTCAGTGTCCGTGCCGGCGCGTGGGCCCGTGTCGATCGACGTGCTCACGCGCCGCTCCGGATCTGCTCCACCCAGGTGGTGACCTGATCGGGCATCCCCTCGATGAGCGGCTCGACCTGGGCGACCCACGCCTCCCGGTCCTCGAGCTCGACGATCGTCATCCCCTCCTCCTCCAGCGTGGTGCGGTACTCCTCGAGGTTGGTGACAGTGCGCTCGGTGTAGGTGGTGCCGACCTCATCGGCTGCTTCCCGGATGATCTGCTGATCCTCCTCGGAGAAGCCGGCGAGGGTATCGCCCCACATCAGGAAGTGATAGTTGGCGTACATGTGCTCAGTCAGCGTGAGGTGGGACTGCACTTCGTAGAGGGAGTTGAAGGTCGCGACGTCCAAAGGGTTCTCCTGGCCGTCGATGACGCCCTGCTCGAGGGCGGAGTACACCTCGTCCCAGGGCATCGCCTCGGCGCGTGCGCCGAGCAGCTCCCACGTCTCCACCATGGTCTGGGTCGAGGGGGTGCGGATCGTGAGGCCCGCGAGGTCATCGAGTGTGGAGACCTCTTGATTCACGGTGAGGTTCCGTGCACCGCGGAACATGTTCCCGAGGAGCTCGAAGCCCGTCTCTTCTGTGAGCGCCGTCTTGATCTCATCGCCGAGCGCCCCGTTCCAGACCTCGAAGAACTGCTCGTCGGACTCGTAGAGGAACGGCGTGGTCTCGACGGCGGCGAGCTCCGTATACGACTCCAGGGCAAGGATCGACTCGATCACGATGTGGGTCGTGCCCAGCTGAAGGCCCTCGATCATGTCCTCCCAGGAGCCCAGGGTGGAGTTCGCGTGGATCTCCACCGTCAGCCGACCGTCGGTTCGTTCCTCGATCAGCTCCTTGATCTGCTCCGAACCCTGTTGGCGGGGGTCCGTCTCCGATCCGGCGTGCCCGAGCACGAGGGTCTGGGATCCGGCCCCACTGCCGTCGGATCCACCGTTGCTATTGCTGGGGCGCAGTCCAGAGCACCCCGCGAGGGCGAGCGAGGACGCTCCGAGCGCTGCCATGCCGTTGAGAGTCTGTCGGCGAGTAATCATCGTTGAACACTCCATCGAATAGGAGGCGGTGCGACGGGCGGGATTGCCCGCCGCTGGGTCAGAACGTGACGCTGGGCAACCAGGTGCTCAGTACGGGGACATAGGTCAGAAGCAGTAGGAACACCACGCCGGAGGCGAAGAAGGGCCAGACACCCTTGGCGCCCTGGAAGATGTCGACCTCGGCGATTTCGGAGGCGAGCATGAGATTGAGGCCCACCGGAGGCGTCACCAGCCCGAGCCCCATGTTCACGACGATCACGATCCCCAGGTGCAACGGGTCGATGCCGAGCTCCATCGCGACCGGGTACAGGATCGGGATCAGGATGATGATGGCGGCGTTGGCCTCGATGAACATCCCGACGACCAGTAGGAGCACGTTGATCAGGAGGAGAAAGACGATGGGGCTGTCAGAGAGCTCCAGCAGTGCACCCGCTACCGCTTGCGGCACCCCTCCCGAGGTCAGCGCCCACGAGTACAGCTGGGCGGAGGCCATCACGAGCAGGATCAGTCCGATGAGGCCGATGGAGTCCTTCATCGCCTGGACGATCTTCGAGGGGGTCAGTTCGCGGTAGACGAAGGCGCCGACAATCAGGGCATAGGCCACCGCGACCGCTGCCGCCTCCGTCGGGGTGAAGATGCCACCGCGGATCCCGACGAGAATCAGCACGGGCAGCATCAGAGCGGGGATGGCATGCAAGAGCGCCGGGAAGAAGGCGGGGATGTCCTCTTTCGGGGTTCGGCCGATCTCGGTCGGGTCAATGGTCCGGCTCGACTCCAGATCGAATCCTCGCCGCTTCACCGTCACGTACACCGTGGTCATGAGCACCGCCATGTATATGACAGCCGGGATCAGACCCGCGAAGAAGAGCTGCCCGATCGACGTGCCGGTGACGACTCCGTAGAGGATGAGAGTGATGCTGGGCGGAAGGATCGGGGCGACGATGGCGGAGGCCGCCGTCACTCCGGCGGCGTACGCGCCGGTGTAGTTGCGTTCCTTCATCGCCGGGATGAGGATCCGGCCCAGAGAGGAGACGTCGGCGACCGATGAGCCGGAGAGTCCGCCGAAGAACACGGAGGACAGCACGTTCGTCTGCGCCAGGCCGCCGGTGAATCGACCGACGATGGCGTCGGCGAGTCCGAGCAGCCGCTTGGAGATCCCGCCCACGTTCATCAGTCCGCCGGCGAGGATGAACAGGGGCACGGCCAACAGAGGGTATGGCGTGATACCGGCCACGATGCGCTGTGCACCGATGGCCATGTTGTTACCGGTCATCAGGTACAGCGTGAGCAGTGAGGCTCCGGCCAATGCGAAGCCGACTGGTACGCGGGCAAGGATTCCTGTACCGAAGGAGCCCAGAAGCATTCCACCCATGGCCTTTTGTTCCTTCCCGATTCAGAGAGTCTGCTCGAGGCGGTCCGCCGGGCTGGCGGCCGATGTGACGAGCTGGCGTAGGAGGACTTCGAGCTGGAAGGGGATGCAGAGACCGAAGCCGACGGGCACGGCGAGCATCTGCCATCCCGAGGAGATGCCGAGGCTGGGCAGGTCGCGCTGGAACGACGTGGCGAGCATCTCCAGGCTGTAGAGGACGAGCGTGGCGCAGATGCCGATCACCACCGCCGACGCGAGGGCAGAGACGATCTTCTGCACTCGTACGGAGCGCCCGCGCCAGATGTCCACGAGCATGTGCCGACCACGGCGCACTCCCAGCGGTATCGCGAGCAGCGCGGTCCAGACGAAGGCCGTCTGGGCGAGCTCTGGCGCCCAGGCAGTCGACTGAGAGATCAGATATCGGGCGACCACCTGCCAGAAGACCGTGAGCACGATCCCTCCCAGGGCGACGAGGGCAGCGATCATCACCACCCTTTCGACCACGTCGAGGGTTTTCGTCCCGACCCTGAAGATGCGGTCCATGCCGGTACCTCCTTCGGTTTCCGCCACGCACGACGTGCGGGGGCACTCACGCGATGTACGCGCCGCCGTTGATGTTCTGGGTGGTGCCCGTGATGTACGAGGCGTCCTCGCTCGAGAGGAAGACGATCAGGGCTGCGATGTCGTCGGGCGCGGCCTGCCGGCCCAGGGGGATCGAAGCGGACAACGCTGCTTCGCGGTTCTCGTCGGTCGCTCCTGCGCGGATGTCGGTGTCTGCTGCTCCGGGTGAGACGGCATTGCAGGTGATCCCGTAGGGAGCGAGTTCGCGGGCGAGAGACCGCGTAAAGCCCAGTACCGCAGCTTTCGCAGCGGAGTACGGGGTCTTCGAGAAGACCCCGCCTCCCTGCTGAGCCGAGACCGAGGACATCGTCACCACTCGGCCATAGCCACCGTCGATCATGTCCGGTACGAATGCGCGCACCGTGAGGAAGGTCCCGGTCGAGTTCACAGCGAAGACGTGTTCCCACAGTTCGGGAGTGACTTCGAGGAAGGGCGTCGGGGACGCGACACCGGCGATCGTCGCCACGGCGCCGACAGGCGGCAGGTCCGCAGCGTGAACTGCCGCGTGCAGCGCATCGACCGAGTCGGCCGCAGCGACATCCACCTGGTGCGCCAGAACCGGCGTCCCGAACTCTTCGGAGATGTCGGCAGCTGTGCCCGCGGCAGCTTCGGCGTCGAGGTCGGCGACGACGACCGCCCACCCTTCGCGGGCATACCGGCGGGCTGCGGCTCGCCCGAGGCCTCGCGGAGAGCCGGCGCCGGTGACGACGGCGGTGCGCGGAGTGGCAGGTGAGAGATCCATGGAGTCAGTTCCGTTCGTGCGGGTGCGGTCAGAGAAGGGAGGAGATGAAAGTGCCGGCGCGCAGGGCCGCCGCCGGTCGGTCTTCTTCCGCCACGTCGGCGGTCTCCAGTTCGAGGGAGTAGGCGCCCGCGTATCCGGCGCTCTTGAGCGCTGCGATCGCGGCAGGGAAATCCACATCGCCGTTGCCGGGTGTCAGGTGGATGTCTCCAGGGCGTGCATCACGGAGGTGGACGTGGGCGATGCGGTGTCCCCAGCGCTCGATCCAGCTGGGAATGTCATCCCCAGCGGCGACAACATGGCTGACATCGAGAACGGTGCGGACGTCGCTGTCCTCGAGCTCGGTCAGAAGGAGGTCGGCGCGCTCGCGGCTGTGGCAGAGCCGGCCTGAGTGCTGGGCCTCGACCCAGATCTGGACGCCACGGCCGTAGGCGATCTGTGCCGCCCACCGCAGGGCACTGGCGACGCGCGAGACATCTGCCCTCAGGCCATCGAGGGGTTCCTGGCCCTGAGAGCCGCACGGCAGCACGATCGCCTGCGCGCCGACGGAGTCGGCGAGTTCGAGCAGACGACACAGGTGCGCCTCGCGACCCGCGCGCTCTCCCTCGTCGAGCGCACGATTGAGATCCCCGATGTCGGCGTTGATCGAGCGGACTGTCGACCCGAAGCGCTGAAAGGTCTCGGCGACCCTCCCGACGGCTTCGCCCGTGAGGTCGTAGGGCACGTGGTCGCACACGCCCGGTAGCGCTCCGAGATCGACCTCCGCGAATCCGAGCTCGCTAATGACGGACAGCGCGCGATCCAAGGGCTGCCGGCGAAAGCTGATGGTCGAACAGACCACGTGCGGATGAAGGGGCAACTCTGACTCCTCTGGGGACTCCACTGTCCGGGGTGCGTCGGCGGCGATCCGCCGTGACGAGGACGGTACGGTCCTACTGTTCTACTGTCAACAGTTGCCACATCTGCTTGAATCGCGGTTCAATGCGGAGATGACTTCCCACTCAACCGGGCTCCCCCCGCTCCAGGTCAGCAACCTCCGCTCGCAGGCGCTGGTAGCGCTGCGCGAGGCGATCGTGATGGGCACTTTCGAACCCGGCATGCACCTCGCCGAGGTGCGCCTCGCGAAGGAGTTGGGGATCAGTCGCGGCACCCTCCGGGAGGCGCTGCGTCAGCTGGAGCAGGAAGGCCTGGCTGTAACGGACGGGCGCGGCAGACTCCACGTCCGCTCGCTCGATGCCCGAACCGTGCGCGACGCCTTCCGAGTCCGCGCCGCGCTGGAAACCCTTGCCGCCCGGACGGCTGCCGAGTTGCCCCGCTCGGAAAAGGTCACCGCGCTGTCCGAGCTGGAACGCGCCCTCGAGGCAATGCGCGCAGCTGAGGGCGAGTCGCTGCATGCGAGCCTCGAGGCCGACGTCGAGTTCCACCGCACGCTGTGCCGGGTCTCCGGGAACGAATCGTTGCTGCAGTCCTGGGAGCAGATCTCTGGCGTGGTCCGAATGTCGATCATGTTCGCCGGCGCTGAGAGGGCTCGTAGGAACGTAGCCGCTCCACGTCACCAGGAGGTCATCGATCTGGTCGCGGAGAACCCAGACGACCTCGAGAAGCGCATGAACGCGCACATCCTCGACGTGCTCGAGGATTTCGAGCTCGACCAGCGCGATGCAGGCCGGCTCAGCACTCGCCCATAGGGCGTTGCGCGCCGCGCGAAGGGGACCCGGCCACCTCCTGGACTGAAAGCGGTCCTGACCCCGACGAGAAACCTTCCTCGTACTTGACGCCATCGCGACCTGCCCGTACCTTCGGACTGATGGTCAGACCATATGACCACCGATCTCCCGCCAACGACGCCCAGGAGGCCCTGATCATGAACCTCTATACGCTGCTACAGAAACGCCGGGAAGTTGACGGTCCGATACGGGTCGGGGTCATCGGCGCCGGCAAGTTCGCCTCGATGTTCCTCACCCAAGCCGCGACCTCCGACGGATTCCATGTCGTCGGGGTCGCGGATCTGGACCTCGAGAAAGCGCGCGCGGCGATGGTGCGCACCGGATGGCACGAAGAGCGGTTCGGGGCGCCGACGCTCGATGCCGCGGCGAAGGCGGGAAACACCTGCTTGCTCGAATCCAGCGAAGCCCTCATTGCCCATCCTTCAGTGGAGGTGATCCTGGAGATCACGGGCAATCCCCTCGTGGGAACCCATCACGCACTGACGGCCATCGATCACGGCAAGCACGTCATCATGGTCAACGTGGAGGCGGACAGCATGCTCGGTCCGCTCCTCCAGCGCCGCGCCGAGGCGGCAGGCGTCGTGTATTCCATGGCCTACGGTGATCAACCTGCTCTGATCGCCGAGATGGTCGACTGGGGCCGGACCGTCGGCTTCGACATCGTGGCTGCCGGGAAAGGCACGAAGTATCTGCCGGAGTACAACGCGTCAACACCTGACACCGTATGGAATTACTACGGCTTTACCGAGGAGCAGCTCGCCAGCGGCGACTATAACCCCAAGATGTTCAACTCCTTCCTCGATGGCACGAAGTCTGCAATCGAGATGGCCGCTGTCGCCAACGGCACGGGCCTCGAACCGCAAAATGAGGGCCTACTCTTCCCTCCGGCCGGTATCGACGACTTGCCGACGGTGTTTCGTGAACGGGCACGGGGCGGCAGCCTCTCGCGGCGTGGCACAGTCGAGATCGCCTCATCGATGAATCGGGACGGCACAGAGATCGAGCGGCACCTGCGGTGGGGTGTCTACGTCACGTTCGAGGCACGAACCGACTACGCAGTCCAGTGCTTCGCAGAATATGGGCTTCACACGGACGAATCAGGCCGATACGGCTCGCTCTACCGCCCGTACCACATGATCGGGCTCGAACTCGGTGTCAGCATCGCCTCCGCCGTTCTGCGCGGCGAGCCGACCGGCCACCCCACCGGTTTTCGCGGGGACGTCGTGACGACGACGAAGAAACCGGTGTCCCCTGGCGACACCCTGGACGGTGAAGGCGGATACACCGTCTTCGGGAAGCTTGCCCCTGCTCGTCGCTCTCTTGCGGTAGGCGCACTCCCGCTCGGCCTCTCACACGGAGCAAGGGTGGTGCGCCCGGTCGCGCAGGGCGACATCGTCACATGGGATGACGTAGAAGTCGACGAGAACACAGCTGCCGTGACCCTGCGCAGGGAGCTGGAAGGGGAGTTCCGTACGATGGCAGCCTAGATCGACGTCTCTTGCCGGTCATCCGCTGGCCCGGACGCCCCTACGCCGTAAGGAGGACTCATGTCTGAGACTGAAGGATGGTCCTCCGTCACCCGCACGCGCACCTATGAACAGGTCGTCGACCAGATCCGCCAACGGATCCTCGATGGCCGGCTCACCGCAGGGATGCACTTGCCGAATGAGCGGGACTTCGCCGAACAGCTCGGCTGCTCTCGGGCCTCTTTGCGGGAAGCACTGCGGATTCTCGAGTCGCAGGGCATCATCGACGTACGGGTCGGTGGGGGGCGAGGCAGTGGTGCCGTGATCACGGGCAGCCCCCGCAGCTCGATGGGCGATGTCCTCGAGTTGCAGCTCGCGCTTGGCCAGTACTCCTACGACGACATCGTCGAGACCCGAATGGCGCTGGAATCCTGGAGTTGCCTCCGAGCCGCATCTGTCACTGACGAGCAGACGATCGAAGAACTCGATGCCATCCTTCAGGCCATGGATGTCCCCGACATCGCGGTTCGAGAGTTCAACCGTCTCGACGTCGAGTTCCACGCGACCATCGCCCGCTCGGCCGGCAACTCCCTAACTCGCGACTTCATGCAGATCCTCCGTCACGCCGTGCACTCGCAGATCATTGATGCGTATAACGCGCTGCCAGATTGGCGACACCGCGCGGAGGACGTACGGCAGGAGCACCGGGCGATTCTCGCTGCGATTCGCGACCGCGATGGGCAGCGGGCGTCCGCCCTGGTCGTTGCCCACATCTCCGACTTCTTCCGCGGCCGGGCCTGAGCTCGTTCGCGCAACGAAGCGCGACCAATACTAGATCCGCCGAGGCGGCCGCCCGTACGCCGGGCAGGCCGTGACCTCTGCGCACGTCTTTTCGAACATCGTCGTCCGAAGACAGGACTGTCCCATGGACACCATCATCCTCGTACACCTGGTAATCGCCGTTGTCGGCATCATCGTCCTCATCGCCAAAGCCAAGATCAATCCCGTCGTCTCCCTCATCGTCGGCGCCCTCTATCTGGGGATCGCGGGCGGACTCGGGTTCTCCGAGACCGTTGCGGCCGTCAACACCGGTTTCGGGAACCTCATGGCCGAGATCGGGCTCATCATCGGTTTCGGCGTTTTCATCGGTACGATCCTTACCGCGAACGGCACCATGGTCCGCGTCGTGGACGCCCTACTGAGCGTTGTCGGCCCCCGAGGCTCCAAATATGTCCTCGGCCTGTCCTCGGGAATCATCTTCCCGTCGATCTATTTCGATGTCGCTCTGGTGATCCTTGCGCCCATCGCAGACACGATCGCAAAGCGGACCGGGAAGTCAGTCGCTCCGCTTGCCGGGGCCCTGGCGATCGGGCTGCAGGTCGGTCTCCACATGGTGGTTCCCGGTGCGGTCGCGCTCGCCATGGCGAGCTCGCTCTCACTGGACGTGGGCATGGTGATCGCTCTCGGCGTCCCGTACGGGATCTTCCTGATCTGCACGAGCGTGGCGCTGCACTCGACGATCATGACGTACACCTGGAATCCGGCGCGAGACATGGAGAGCTTCGCGGAGGCGCACGTCGGGGCAGAATCCGCCGGGGTCGGTGCCGTGCACCCGGCCTCCGGCTCCCGCTCCGAGTCGGGGTTGGCGGATGACGCCTCACGCGAGCCGCAGACGAAGAACGGGTCCGGTGCCATCTCCGTGGATACACCTGGCGGCGACGACAGCACCGTGCATGAGGATTCCGGGGCCACCGACGCCTCGTCATCCCACCACGTCGAGCATCGATACCCGCTCGTCATGGCCCTGCTTCCGGTGATCATTCCCCTCGTCCTGATCATCACTCGCACCATTGCCGTCGCCACCGGCATGGAGGACAACGCCGTCACCTTCCTCGGGGAACCCGTGGTGGCGCTGATGATCGGTCTCCTTGTGGGCATCGTGATGGTGTGGCCACAGATGGGACGGCACGAAGTCGACGGAATCCTCACTCGAGGTGCCCAGATCTCGGGCTCGATCCTGTTGTTCAACGGCGTTGCCGGGTCCCTGGGGCTGATCATCTCGGAAGTCGGCGTCGGCGACATGCTCAGCTCGTTGTTCTCGGCCAATGCTTCTTTGCCCATCCTGCTCACCTGGATAATCGCGGCTCTCTTCCGACTCGCACAAGGTTCGGGCTCCGTCTCGGCCATCACAGCGGCCGCGCTCGTCGGACCGATCGTCGCCTCCATGGGGGCACCGCTAATCCTCGTACTCTTCGCTGCGGGAACGGGAGCCGGTCTGGGCGGGCATGTCACCGACAACACGTTCTGGATCTTCAAGCAGATGCTCAGCCTTACCACCCGCGGTGCGCTGCAGGTTTACACCCTGGCTCAATCCACCATGTCCGTCATCGGGTTGGTCAGTTGCCTGGTGTTGGACCTCATCTTCTGAGCTCTTCTCCCCGTATCGACAACTTCTCGGAGACGCATATGACAACCACACTCGACGACCTCGTCCGCGACAAGCCCGCTCCCGCTGCGCTCTCAGAACGAGATGTAGCCAGAGAGCTGACGTCCGCTCCCCCCATCCGGTGGATCGTCCTGGATGACGATCCCACCGGCACCCAGTCGGTGCGAGGGCTCCCAGTTCTCACCAGGTGGAAGGCCGAGGATTTCCTCTGGGCGTTCGAGACTGGCTGCCCCGCGATCTACGTGCAGACGAACGCGCGCAGCCTGGAACCTCGCGCCGCGGCGTCCGTCATGCGTGACGTCGTCACCACTGCCGCGACGACCGCATCGGCGGCAGGCCTTGATATCGAAGTGGTCTCCCGAACCGACTCGACTCTCCGTGGGCACTTTCCGCTGGATATCGATGTGATCGACGAGGCGCTCGCCGACTCCGCCTCCTCACCGCACTCTCCCGATGCGGTGATCGTCCTGCCGGCCTTTCCCGATGCCGGACGAGTGACCATCGACGGGATCCATTACGTCTGCTCAAGCGACGGGTCAGCGACTCCAGCGGCGAGCACTCCCCTCGCGCAGGACGCAACCTTCGGATACCGCAACTCGGAGCTCCGCGCCTGGGTGGAGGAGAAATCGGGTGGAGCGATTCGTGAGGACGATGTCGTGCACCTTTCCCTGCCGACCATCCGGGACGGAGTGGCCGCGGTTGTCGAGGCCCTGGCTGATCTCACTGGTGGACGATGGGTCACGGCCGACGTGGTGACTGAAGCCGACATGCAGGTTCTCGCTGCTGCGCTTCATAAGCGGCGCGCAGCCGGCGCTACTTTCGTCTACCGAGTCGGCCCCCCGTTCGTGCGTGCGCTCATCGCGCAGCCCGTCGCGGAGCCGCTCGGCCTTTCCGAGCTTGAAGAGATTACGGCAGCCAACGCACCGAGTGGGCGGGGTGGGATGATAGTTGTCGGATCCCATGTGCCCATGACGACGCGACAGCTCGCCGTGCTCACAGCCCGAGGTGATTGCCGGGACGTGGAGATCGATGTGCGCGCCCTGCTCGCCTCCTCATTGGATGACGCCGTCGATGCCGCCGTGGCCGCGGCCGTAGACGGATTGCACCAAGGCCACGTGGTGGTGAGCACGTCCCGCGATGTCATCCGCGGGATAGATGAGGATGATTCGCTGCGAATCGCGCGCCGAGTTTCTGCCGCCCTCGTGAGATTCACGCAGCGCGTCGTGGAGCTCTGCCCCCCGTCGTTCATCATCGCCAAGGGCGGCATCACCTCGTCCGATGTCGCCACCCAGGGACTCGGTATCAAGCGCGCTCTGGTTCGCGGACCGATGCTGCCCGGCATCGTCTCTCTGTGGGAAAGCGTCGACGGCGACATCGCAGGGCTGCCGTTCGTCGTCTTCGCCGGCAATGTCGGGGATGACGCGTCGTTGCGCGAGGTGGTCGACCGGCTCAGCCAGGTTCAGCAGTCCGCAGCTCACCCCACCACCGTGGTCACCGCGGAGTAGATCCCCAGGGCGATGATCGCGACCGCACTGACGATCAGGGCCACCTTGATGAACCCGCCACCGCGCAGCACGGGCTCGATGCGTCCGCGCAGGTACAGCGCGGAGACGGCCACCGCGGCCAGGAAGATGCCCCCGGCGATACCGCCGACCATGATCATCACCAGCGGTTCGTTGATCCACAGGAAGGTCAGCAGCCACACCGTCGGCAGGGCGGCGATGAAGAACCGCATCCACCAGTTGCGTCGTCGGCTGTCGGTCCAGTCGAAGACGCCCACGATGGACAGCGCGTTGGTCCAGGACCGCGACCAGGAGGGGATCGCCGCCCAGATCGTCGAGCCGAGCGCCGCGAGGGCGCCGATGAGGAAGACGATCCGGCCGGTCTCGCCGAAGACGCCGCTGAACGTCTCCGAGAGGGTGCGGATCATCTCGTTGCCCTCGGGCACGAGGCCCTGCGGGTTCAGCACGGCCGCGCCGAGGATGTAGAACGCCGCCGTGGAGACGGTGTAGATGACCCAGGAGACGATGGCGTCCTTCTGCATCACGGCGATCCAGCCGTTGGCGCGGCGGCGGTAGGCCTCGGAGCCGTCGTTGGGGCCGGACCAGCGGGCGTAGCCCTTCTCCAGGCACCAGTAGGTGTAGGCGGTGATCTCCTCGGAGGCGACGCCGGTCAGGCCGAACATGGTCATGGCGATGCCGAGTGCGCCGAGCGGCAGCTGGAAGCTGAAGCCGGAGGCGAGGTCGCCCCCGCTGTAGGCGAACTCGCTGAAGGGCAGGCCGATCACCACGAAGATCGTGACCACCACGAACGCCATGGTCAGGAAGGTGGCGACGTTCTCGATCAGCCCGTAGCGGTTTGCGATCAACGTGGCGATCGCGGCGGCGGTGACCACGATGCCCCAGATCGTCATGGCCGCCGGTGAGAGGGGGCCGAAGCCCAGCGGCAGCAGGATCGACAGGGCCGCGGCCATGCCGCCGATGAGTCCGCCGGTCTGGACCAGTTTGCTGATCGCCATCAGCGCCCACATCGCGAAGACCCAGCTGATGCGGCCGAACCGGGGCGGGACGCGGTTGTAGCCCTCCATCGCGCCCTCACCGGTGACGATCGCGTAGCGAGCCATCTCCACCTGCACCGCCACCTTGACGATGGTCGAGATGAATACCAGCCACAGCAGCACGAACCCGGCCTCGGCACCGAGGGAGGTGGCCGTGATCAGCTCGCCGGCGCCGACCACGGACGCCGAGACGATCAGGCCCGGGCCGAAGAACTTCGAGGAAGCGATCCAGCCCGTCGGCGGATCCTTCACCTCCGAGTGATCGAGGTGGTACGGGTCGCCGCGGACGAACCGCGCCGGGGGCGGGCCGTCGTGGCCCGGGGCGGGGGAAGAGGCAGTCATCGGTGACTCCTTTGTCTCAGCACGTGCGCATGAGTGGTCAGGGCATCCCGAAGCGTAACTGTCGGCCGCTCCCCGCTGCCTTCGACGCCTGCGTCGGCCATGCCGTGTGCACAGACATACTGGGGTATGCCGCAAAATCGCGTCACCATCGCCGACCTCGCACGGGAGGCGGGTGTCAACAAGTCAGCTGTCTCCAGAGCTCTGTCCGGGAAGCCGGGTGTCTCGGAGGAGACGCGAAGCCGCGTGCTCGATCTCGCCCACGAACTCGGATGGCGGCCGAACTCCACGGCCCGGTCCCTCTCGCGTGCCCAATCCGGTGCGATCGGATGGGTGATGCGGCGGACCCCGAAGTCCTCGACCGTGGACCCGTTCGCCATGGATCAGTTGATCGGCGTCCAGATGGAGCTGTCCCGCACGCCGTACAACCTGGTGCTCAAGCTCGTAGACACCATGGAGGACGAGCTGCAGGTGTACTCGCAGTGGCACGCTGAGCGACGTGTCGACGGCATCCTGCTCCCCGATCTCGAGATCGACGATCCCCGCACCGCCTTTCTCCGTGAGCGCGACATCCCGATGTCCACGGTGGCCGATCTGGTCGACTTTGAGCCCTCCGACGCGAATGCGGCCGCCGGCGCGGCCGACTACGAGTCGACCGGGGTCCGGGAGATCATGAGCCACCTGCTGGAGAAGGGGCACCGCCGGATCGGCTGGATCGGCGGGCCGGCTCAGTTCGTCGCCACCCGGCGTCGCCTGGACGCGCTCGACGCCTGGCGAACCCGATTCGACACCGTGACCACCGCCTGCACCTCTCACGGTCCCACGGACATCGCACAAGAAGCGGTGTCGATGCAGGACGCCCACGACCTCACCGCGGTGGTCGTCGACAACGAGCTGGCCGCGATCGAGACCATCGCCCAGCTGCGCCTTGCCGGTCGCGCGGTCCCCCGAGATGTCTCGGTGGTCTCATGGCTCGGCTCGGACCTCTGCCTGCTGAGCGATCCGACCCTCACGTCGCTCCAGCACGACATCGCCGGGCTCGGCCGTCTGTGGACGCGCGGGCTGCTCGCCAAGGTCTACTCCGACGAGCCCGGCACGTCCACTCCTCCGGCCGATCCCATCCTGCACGCCCGCGCCTCGACGGACTGAATCCACCCCGTCTCGGCTCCATCCCCCGCCGTCTCTTGATGACGTGACCCACGCCTCCTACAGTTTACGCAACCGGTTGCGCAGCGTTCGCAGCGCCCGGTGTTCCGCCATCAAAGGAGACGAGCGAACATGTCCACGCACCGCCACCACCCCATCACCCGCCGATCGCTGCTGACCGGCACCACCGCCCTCACCGCCGGCGCAGCACTCGCCGCCTGTGGCTCAGGAAGCGGGTCCCCCACGTCATCCGGCGAGAACTTGGTCTTCTGGGACATGGTCTGGGGAACCGGAAGCGACTACACCGCCGTCGCCAAGGAGCTCGCCGCCGGCTACACGCCGGAAGGGGAAGCTCTAGGGGCGACGTACCAGTCGATCCCCTGGGCCAACTGGTATCAGACTTTCACCTCCGCGGTGGCCTCGGGTACCGGCCCCGCAGTCTCGACCGGTGCAGCATTCCAGCCCTTCAACTTCATGGAGGACGGCGCCGTCGTCCCGGCCGATGGAGCGGTCTCGATCCTTGATGAGCAGGGTAAAGCCGACTTCCTGCCGGGCCTGCTGGAGGCGATGAAGACCGACGACGGCTACGCCGGGATCCCCTGGGGCCTGGACCTGCGAGTGCTGTGGTACCGGGAGTCCATGCTCGAGGAGGCCGGAGCCGACGTCCCTACGACCTGGCAGGAATACCTCGACACTGGCAAGAAGCTCAAGGCCGCAGGGAAGATCGGCTTCGGCATGGCCGCCAGCAGTAGCGCCACCGACGCCCAGCACAGCATCTTCGGACTCTTCATCAACAATGGCGGCGGTCTGTTCACCGAGGACGGCGAGCCGAATGCCGACAGCGACGAGAACATCGAGGCCCTGGACTTCGTGCTCGAGATGGTCGGCGAAGGGATCATCGACCCCCGCGCCGCTAGCTACACCTCGGACAATCTCGATTCCGACTGGGCGGACGGCCGCATCGCGATGGGCTTCGGACAGACCGGCTTCGACAAGGTCATGAAGGACCCCGTCTCCTCGGACCTGAAGGTGATGAGCCCTCTGACGAGCACCAACGGCTCGCAGGGCACCATCTATTACATCAACGCAATCATGCTGTACGAGAACACTCCCGACCAGACCTCCAGTGATCAGTTCGCCGCCTGGTGGGCCACGCAAACCGACGAGTTCTGGCTGCAGGACGTCATGATCGATCTGCCCGTGACCGAGCGGCTCGCGGCGAACGAGAAGATCGCCTCGAATCCGAACGCGGTGGTCGCCATCGAGGAGTGGCAGCCGGTCGGCAAGACGCTCGGCGCGAAGGCACCTGCCGCGTTCGGAGCGCTGAACTCGGTCGATGGCGGCGAAGCTGCCGCAGCCTTCGTGCAGCGGGTGGTTCAGGGAGAGCAGAGCTCGAAGCAAATGCTCGAAACGCTGCAGGGCGAGCTCGAGAAGCTCGTCTGACCACGTCGTGCCCGGAACCGATGTCAGGAGTCGCTCGATGAGAGGACACCAGCGTGCCCTCACGATGACCGCCCTCGCCGCCCCCGCCCTGGTCCTCATGGTGGCCGTCAACGCCTACCCCGTGCTCTACGCGGCGCAGCAGTCCCTCCACGACGGCTCACTGATCGCCCAGGGGCCCTTCGTTGGCCTCAAGAACTATGCGACCGTGCTGAGCGATGCGACCTTCTGGAAGGCCGTCCGCTTCACGATCCTGTTCACACTGTGCGGCGTGCTGGGCAGCTGGGTGGTGGGGTACGCCCTTGCTCTGGCCTTCCGCCGGCCGTTCCGCGGCCGGACCGCGCTCAAAGTCGCCTTCCTCCTGCCGTGGGTGGTGCCTGTCGTTGTCACCTCGATGAGCTGGAACTGGCTCGTTGCGACCGCCTCGAGCCCGCTTCCCCGTTTTTTCGCGGCGCTCGGCATGCCCGACGTGCTCTTCCTGGCTGATCCGACGATGGCGGTCATCATCGTCTGTCTGTTCAAGATCTGGATCAGCTTTCCCTTCATGTTTCTCATGATGTCCGCCGCACTCGAAGGGATCGACGGGACCGTCTACGAGGCGGCGCGGGTCGACGGCGCTGGACGCGTCTCCGCACTGCGATACATCACGCTGCCGCTGACGGCGAAGTCGACGTACATCAGCTGGGTACTGATGTCGATGTTCACCATCAACGACTTCCCGACGATCTTCCTGCTCACCGGCGGAGGACCCGTCGGAGCGACGACCTCATTGGTCGTCCTCGCGTACCAGTCCGTGTTCCAGTCCTTCCAGCCCGGATACGGCGTCGCCGTCGCATTCATCATGACCGCCGCCCTGATCGGCATCTCCCTGGCTCTGTTCCGCAGCATCCGAAAGGCCGATTGACCATGGCCACCGTCTCCCCCGCCGTGCACGTACGGCCATCGACCCGGCGCTCCGATCTTTGGCGTCCGATCGTCCTGGCGATCATCGCCCTGATCTGTCTGATCCCCATCCTGGTGGTGGTCGGTCTGGCATTCCGCCCACTGGTCTCGTCGGCCACTCAAGGGCCCACGCTGGAATCGTTCCGCCACGTCCTGACCGGAACGAACCTTCCGATCTGGCTCCGTAACAGCCTGCTCTCGACGTTGGCCGCGACTCTGATCTCGGTGGTCGTCGCCGCCCCGGCCGGGTACGTCATCTCCCGAGGCCGATCCCGCGCCGTCTCGGTGTTCTCCCTGGGTATCTTCGTCGTCCAGTCACTGCCTGTGGTGATCTTCGTGATCCCGCTGTTCATGGTGTTCACGCAGTTGCGCATGGTCGATTCACTGTCCGGGATCACCGTGATCTACGTGGCCTCGTCGCTGACTGTGGCGACGTGGATGATGGCTGCATATTTCGACTCGATTCCTGATTCCCTCGAGGAGGCGGCTTGGATCGATGGCTGCTCCGTGTTGGGAGGATTCGTGCGGATCATCCTGCGCAATTCACTACCGGGGGTACTCTCCACGGCTATCTACTCCTTCCTACTCGCCTGGAACGACTATCTAATCGCCCTGGTCTTCCTCCGCTCCGATGAGAACTTCACCCTGCCCATCGGACTGCAGACCTTCTTCCAGCAGAACGCCACCGACTGGGGACCGGTGATGGCTAGCGCCGTGGTGATGATGGTTCCCCCGGTCTTGGTCTTCGCGTTCCTGAATCGCTACTTCAGCGTCGGCGGCATCGGAGGCTCGCTTGCCGGACAGTGACCTCTTCCCCGCCGTACGCCGCCTCGTCGCAGGAGCCCTGGACCCCGCGGTCGCCCGCGACTCGCTCATCGATCACCTCGCCACTCGCATCCTCGACCTCGGCGCCGAGGATGCGCCGGCCATGCGGCAGTCGATCCTCGCGTCCGGCGGCGATCCCAGCACCTCGGAAACCGCCGTGCGCGCGGCCATCGGCGATGCGCTGTACGAGCACGGACTCAGCATCGAGCGTGTCGGACCGACGCTGGCCCCCCACGTCCGAGAGTGGACCGCACCCCGTCCCGCCCAACTCGAACCGCTGCAGATCTCGCCACGGAGTCTCGCGGGCCCGGAGGATCTCGAGGACCAGTACGACGTGATCGTCGTAGGCTCCGGCGCGGGGGGCGGAATAGCTGCGAAGACGCTTGCTGAGGCCGGATGGCGCGTTCTCATCATCGAGCGCGGGACGCTGCCTGAGCGTTCCTCGCTCCTGACCGAGCACCTGCACACGCCGCGGGCCGCATCCGGTCAATTCCCCAATTCCGGCCCCGGGCGGACCTCCGAGGAGCGTCAGGTGGTCTTCCCCTCCGATCAGCTGCGCACCGTACGCGCCTCGGACCCGCTGTGGAACAACAACGCCATCACCATCGGCGGTGGTACCCGCGTGTACGGCGCGCAAGCCTGGCGCTTCACTCCTCGGGATTTCACCATGGCCTCGACTTACGGCGTCCCCGACGGCAGCAGCCTGGCCGACTGGCCGATCACCTACCGCGACCTCGAGCCCTACTACACCCGCATCGAACAGGAGCTCGGCGTCAGTGGGGGCCCATCTCGGGATCCGTGGGACGGGCCGCGCAGCGCACCTCTGCCGATGGGACCGCTTCCCGCATCCCCGATCAGTACCCGGCTCGAACGGGCTGCCCAACGCCTCGGTGTCAGCACCCAGCCGGTGCCCCTGTTGATCAACACTCGGCCGTACGGCGGGCGCGCGGCCTGTATCCAGTGCTCTCAGTGCGTCGGATTCGACTGCCCGGTCGGGGCGAGAGCCGGCAGCCATAACACCACCCTGCCCGCGGCGCTCCAGACCGGGAACGCCATTCTCCTGCCTGACACCCAGGCATCCCGGATCCTCGTCGGGCGCGACGGGCAGGCGCACGGCGTCGACCTCGTCGGCGAGCGCGACGGTCGGATCTGGCGGCGAACGATTGCCACCGGATCGGTCGTGCTCGCGGCCGGGGCTATCGAGACCGCACGGCTGCTGCTGGACAGTGCTGACGATTATCACCCTACGGGCCTGGGTAATCACTCCGACCAGGTAGGGCGGCATCTGCAGGGCCACGCCTACGGCGGGGCATCGGCCCTGTTCGCCGAGGAGGTCGTCGATCTCCGCGGCCCCGGCCCTGTCATCTCGACATCTGATTTCCGTCACGGAAATGATGGCGTCGTCGGCGGCGGAATCCTCGCCAATGAGTTCGTCCCGACGCCTGCGAGCACACAACGCTATCTCTACGAGACCGGGCTGATAAATGCGGACACTGCGCTGGGCTCGCCCGCCATGGAACGGGCCATGCTGCGGTTCGCCCGAGTCATGGGCCCTGTCCAAGAGGTCACTATGAGCCAGTCACGGGTGACTCTCGATCGGGCGCGAACGGATCGCATCGGACGATCCATCGTGCGACTCGAGGGGAGCCTGCACCCGGAAGATCTTCGCGGTCGTGATCTCTTGAGCGACCGCGCCACGGCGTGGTTGCGCTCGGCCGGCGCAGCCGAAGTTCGCCCGATGCCGACACTCGAAGGCCCGACTCCTCCGAGCGGCGGTCAGCATCAGGCCGGCACATGTCGCATGGGCACGGATCCGGCTACTTCGGTCGTCACGCCAGAAGGCCGAGTATGGGGGCACGAGAACATCGTGATCGCCGATGGGTCGACGCACGTGACCAACGGCGGGGTGAACCCCGTGCTCACGATCCTGGCGAACGCGCTGCGGATCAGCGAGGGCCTCGTGAATTCAAGCTGACCCCAGAGGGCTCACAGCGCCCACGCCTCGAACTGCGCCTCCACCCCGGTGCTGTGCGCTCGGTCCGCCACCGCCCGCGCGATCGCGCCGGGCGCGTCGAGTTCGAGAATGGTCGGCGCGGCTACGGCTGCATTGCCCTGCGCTCCGGACTCCGGCCGCCGCCCCAGCAGGATCGCGCTGTCGAGCACCCGATGTTCGCCCAGCACTCCGGCCCGCGGCTCTGTCCCGGACAGCGCCAGGTCCTCGAGCAGCAGGGGCGCGCCCAGGGCAGTGCGAGCGTGCATGCGCGCCACGAGCTCGCCACCTTGCTCTCCCGTGCGGCCCAGCACGAGCGTCTCGCGCAGCAGCAGCCACGCGTTCTCCCCCAGGGCGATGGTGGTGTCGCGGTCTACCTCGGCGCTGTCGGTGACGACGAAGGGGTGCGCCCGCCAGATCAGCGAGCCGCCGTCCTCCACGACGATGCGCACGTCGAAACGGCTGCGGGAACCGCGGCTCTCGTAGGCGACGGTGCCGCCGACGTCCTCGATTTCCAGGGCGCATCCAGCTCCGACGTGCACGTCCACAGTCACATGATCGCCGCCGAGGAGCATCGCTCCGGCCGCGACGAGGGCCACATGCGCCGAGTTCGGGCCCCGGGTGACGAGCCGCGGCTGCAACAGGCCGGCTTCCAGGTCGAGCCGGACCGCTCCGCCACCCGAGGGCTCGATACAGATCCGCGTCATGCGGAGGCAGTCGGAGCCGGTGCGCTGCCTTCCGCCTCGCTCGTCACAGCCCCGTCATATCCGGCTCGCTCGGCCGGGTGGGCGTGGTCGTGCCCGCCGCCGGCGCTGTCGCCTGCATGGGCATGGTCGTGATCGCCGTCCTCATGCGAATGGAGCACTCCGCCGTCCGCATCGGCGTGGAAGTGCGGGGCCATCGGGCCCGGGTCCTGCGGCTCGTGGGTGCCGGAGCGCTGGGCGGCGAGCACCTCGAGGACCCACGCCTTCAGGGCGGCGACGGTGTCCTCGAGCTGGCGGGAGACGGCCAGAACGGGCCCGCCCTCGCGGGCTTCGGTGGCATCGGCGATCATCTGCTCGACGTCCACGCCGACGTGCGGCGCGAGGTCGACTTTGTTGACCACGAGCAGATCCGCGCGGCCGATGCCGGGACCGCCCTTGCGGGCCACGTCGCCGCCTCCGGCCACATCGAGCACGAAGATCTGGGCGTCGACCAGTGCCGGGGAGAACGTGGCGGTGAGGTTGTCACCGCCGGATTCGACGAGAACCAGGTCGAGCGGGGCGAAGTCGCGTTCGAGGTCCTCGACGGCGGTGAGGTTCATGGTGACGTCGTCGCGGATCGCGGTGTGCGGGCAGGCGCCGGTCTCCACGGCCCGGATGCGGTCGGGATCGAGGACGCCGGCGGAGCGGAGGAAGCGGGCGTCCTCGTCGGTGTAGATGTCATTGGTGATCACACCGATGCGGATCTCATCGGCCAGGGCGCGGCAGATGGTCGCGATCAGCGAGCTCTTGCCGGTGCCGACGGGGCCGGCCACGCCCAGGCGCAGGGCGCGCTGGGGCGTCTCTCCGGGAGCCGGAGCGCGGGTCGTGGCGGCCGTCGTGGACGCGGCGGGAGTCGTGGACGTGGCGGGAGTCGTGGACGTGGCGGGAGTCGTGGACGTGGCGGCGGTGTTCTTAGGCACGGAAGAGCCTCCTGGGCAGTTGCGTCTGGGCTTCGGCCCAGCCTTCGGTCAGCGGGGCCCCGGTGCAGGGGATCTGCGCCGGGTCGGTGAGCGCGGCGAGCGCGGCCACCTGGGGTTCAAGCCGCACGCAGGCCTCGAGGACGAGGCGGGTGGCGGCGCGGGGATCGGACGGTTCGAGCTTCAATCCGGCGGCGACGACGGTCTGGGCGTCGTCGTAGGCGACCAGACGGACGAGGTCGGCGGCGCCGAGACCGGCCGCGGCGGCGATGAGTCCGAGCACGATCGGTCGGGGCAGGCCGGCGGCGGGGACGGCGCCCGGCCAGAGCACGTCGGCCAGGCGCCGCAGGCCATCGCCGAGGGCCACGGTGATCTCGCGCTGGGCGCGGCTCGGGGTGCGGGCGGCCCATTCGGCGTGCAGATGCTCGATCCGCGCGTCTTCCGGAGCCGTGGGCGCACGCGGGCTCAGCAGCCCGAGCTGCCGGGCGACCACGGCGGTGCCCGCCTCGACCGGGACGACCGTGAGCATCCGCGAAGTGAGGTAGTCCCCCACCTGGGCAGGCTCGAGCTCGGTGCGCAGAGCTGCCTCGAGCGCATTGGAGGTGACATGGGCGCCGACGGGCAGACGGGAATCCGCCAGCAGCATCGCCAGGGTCGAACTCATCGATCAGAACATCTGGTACAGCTGGGCGAGGGGCAGCTCTGTGGCGGGCGCGGGCTCGACCGGCTCACCGTCGATGCTGATCTCGAAGGTGTCCGGCCGAATGTCGATGCGCGGCAGGGCATCGTTGTTCTTCAGGTCCGCCTTGGTGACCTCGCGGGTCGAGGCGACCGGGAGCAGCTGCCGCTGCAGCCCCAGGCGATCGCGCAATCCGTCCTCGAGGGCCGACGGCGCGACGAAGGAGACGGAGGTGCGTGCCCCGATCGCGTCGCCGAAGGCGGGTCGCATGAGCACCGGCTGCGGGGTGGGGATCGAGGCGTTGGGGTCCCCGAGCGCTGCCCAGGCGATAGTGCCGCCCTTGAGCACGAGCGAGGGGCGGGAGCCGAAGAACCTCGGATCCCACAGCACGAGATCAGCCATCTTCCCCGGCTCCACGGATCCGATGTGCGCATCGACGCCGTGGGCGACCGCGGGGTTGATCGTGTACTTCGCGACGTAACGGCGGGCGCGTTCGTTGTCGGCCGGGAGGGTGTCCCCGAGCGACCCGAGGCGCTGCTTCATCACGTGGGCGACTTGCCAGGTGCGGGTGATGACCTCGCCGATCCGGCCCATCGCCTGGGCGTCCGAGGACGTGATCGACAGCGCGCCCATGTCGTGCAGGATGTCCTCTGCGGCGATGGTGGTGGCGCGGATGCGGGACTCGGCGAAGGCGAGATCCTCGGGGACGGACGCCTTGAGGTGGTGGCACACCATGAGCATGTCCAGGTGCTCAGCGACGGTGTTCACGGTGTGCGGAAGGGTCGGGTTCGTCGAACCCGGCAGCACGTTGGGCAGGGAGGCGATCTCGAGAATGTCCGGGGCGTGACCGCCGCCGGCGCCTTCGATGTGGAAGGCGTGGATGCTGCGCCCGCCGATCGCCTCGATCGTGGACTCGACGAACCCGGCCTCGTTCAACGAGTCCGAGTGCAGGGCGACCTGCAGGCCATGCTCCCCGGCGGCTCGGAGCGAGGCATCGATGGCGGCGGGCGTCGCGCCCCAGTCCTCGTGGACCTTGTACCCGGCGGCGCCTCCGAGCGCCTGCTCGGCGAGCCCCTCGGCGGAGACGGTGTTTCCTTTGCCCAGCAGCAGCAGATTCACCGGCAACTGATCGAAGGCCTGGTGCATGGTGGCCAGGTGCCAGGCACCCGGCGTGACGGTGGTGGCGCGGCTGCCCTCGGAGGGGCCGGTGCCTCCGCCGCCGACGGTGGTGATCCCGGTGGCGAGGGCCTCGTGGATCTGGGACGGCGAGAGCAGGTGTACGTGCATGTCGAAGCCGCCCGCGGTGAGGATCTTGCCCTCCCCGGCGATGACGTCGGTCGACGGGCCGATCTGCAGATCCGGGTGGATCCCGTCGGAGACGTCGGGGTTGCCTGCCTTGCCGAGCGCGACGATGCGCCCCTCGCGCAGGCCGACGTCGGCCCGCACCACACCCCAGTGATCCAGCACCACAGCATTCGTGATGACCGTGTCCGGTGCGCCCTGGGCACGGGTCGTCCCGCCCTGGCCCATCGATTCACGGATCGACTTGCCTCCGCCGAAGACGGCTTCCTCACCGCCGACGGTGCGGTCCTCCTCGACCTGGATCCACAGGTCCGTGTCACCCAGGCGCAATTGGTCGCCGGCGGTGGGGCCGTACAGGGCGGCGTAGCGTGCAGCGCTGATCGTGACCATCACTCACACCTCCTTCTTGCGAGCGGGCGACGGGGCGGATCCGCCGTTCGCCGACGGGCCGGCCCCGTCAACGGCTGGGGCCGACTGCCTGCCGTCGGCCGAGGGCTCCCCTGGTCGGATCTGTATGCCGGGCACGCGGCGCGCCCCGCCGAGCCGCACCAGGTCCAGCTCGCGGGAGGCGCCGGGCTCGAAGCGCATCGAGGTGCCGGCAGGGATGTCGAGCCGGAACCCCCGGGCGGCCTCGCGGTCGAAGGAGAGCGCGGAGTTCACGTCCGGCAGGTGGATGTGCGAGCCGATCTGGATCGGTCGATCCCCCGTGTTCTCGAACACCAGGGTCAGCCGGTCCTCCTCCGCGCGCTGGTTCAGGACGCGCTCCCCGTCGGCTGTCCTCAGCGCGCCGGGGCCGTCACCGGCGCCGGCTCCGTCGATGGGGTCGTGGATGGTCACCAGCTTGCGACCGTCGGGGAAGGTCGCCTCGATCTGGACGTCGGCCAGCAGAGAGGGAACGTCTTCCATCACCTGCTCCCGGGTCAGAACACGCCGGCCCTCCACCATGAGCTCCTCGACGCTGCGGCCCTCACGGGCACGCTCGATCACCCAGCAGCTCAGCAGCGCGACCGTCTCGGGGTGGTTCAGACGCACCCCGCGCTCGAGACGGTCCCGTGCCACCATGCCCGCGGTGGCCAGCAGCAGCTTCTCGGTGTCGGCCGGCGTGAACTTCACGAATCACTCCTTGGGGAGAACATGCTCTCCGGTGCGGTCGGTGGTCAGGGCGAGGGAGCTGAGGTAGAGCTTCTCACCCTCGGGGCCCACCTTGGCGGAGGCGATCATGTCCGGCCGCTCGAAGTCCATGCCGGTGACATGGCAGTACAGGGTCTCGCCCGACGGGTTGCCGTCCTCGTCGTACATCGGCTCCTCGATGCCGTCGTCGGTGCGGCGGAGGTAGAAGCGGCCCTGGGTGGCGATCGCCATCAGCGGCGTGACGACCACGGCGATGCCGACGGCGAACAGCGGGGAGAAGGGCTGGACGGCCGGGCCGAAGGCTCCGAAGAAGATCGCGATCGAGACACCGGCCGAGAGCACCAGCGCGACGATCCCCACGGGATTCCAGTCGTGGATCATGCCGCGGCGGAACTCCGGCTTCTTCGGCGAGAGCTTCAGGATGTACTTGTTGATGACGATGTCGGTGGCCACCACGATGATCCAGGACATGGCCACGTTGGCGTAGAAGCTGAGGATCGAATCGAGGAAGTCGAACATGTTCGCTTCCATGAGGATCAGCGCGATCCCCAGGTTCACGCCCAGGAACACCAGCCGGCCCGGGTAGCGCTTGGTGACGCGGGTGAAGGAGTTCGTCCAGGCCAGGGACCCGGAGTAGGCGTTGGTGACATTGATCTTGATCTGCGAGATGACCACCAGGATCACCGCGAGCACCAGAGCGATCCACCCGGGCATGAGCTGCTCGTAGGTGGTCAGGAACTGCTGGACGGGCTCGTTGGCGTAATCGCGGGCGCCGGGGATGTTGGCGACCAGGTACACAGCCAGGAACATACCCAGGATCTGCTTGATCGCTCCGAAGATGACCCAGCCGGGCCCGCCCAGGATCGTCGCCGCCCACCACGAACGGCGGTTCTCCGCGGTGCGCGGCGGCATGAACCGCAGGTAGTCGATCTGCTCGGCGATCTGCGCGATCAGTGAGAGGCACACGCCCGCGGCGAGCATCGCGGCGGCGAAGCTGACACCGCCCTCACCGTCCTCGCCGCCGTAGTCGAAGAAGGTCTCGACCGAGCCGGGATGGGAGAAGACGAGGTAGGCGACCGGGATGACCATCAGCACCAGCCACACCGGGGTGGTGGCCACCTGCAGCTTGGACAGAGCCTTCATGCCGTACATGACCAGCGGGAAGATGATCAGGGTGGAGACGAGATAGCCGATCCAGCGAGGGATCCCCAAGCCGAGGAAGAGACCCTGGGCCATGATCGAGCCCTCGGTGGCGAAGAAGATGAACGTGAACGAAGCGAAGATGACGTTCGTGATCACCGAGCCGTAGTAGCCGAACCCGGAGCCGCGGGTGATGAGGTCCAGATCGAGGTTGTAGCGGGCGGCGTAGTAGGCCAGCGGGAATCCGCTGAGGAAGATGATCCCGGCGGCCACGAGGATGCCGATCAAGCCGTTGATCGTGCCGTGGTTCAGGGCGATGTTCGCGCCGATGGAGAAGTCGGCGAGGTAGGCGATGCCTCCGAGGGCGGAGGTCGCGACCACGGCCGGGGTCCACTGGCGGTAGGAGCGCGGGGCGAAGCGGAGGGTGTAGTCCTCGAGGCTCTCGGCGGTGGCGGCGCGGGCGTCGGCCGACACCGTCGGGGCCGGAGCGCCGGGCGGTGGGCTGGCGGGGGTCGCGTTGTCGGCGTCGATGCTCATCGCGCCTCTCCTTCGGGGGACGGGGCCTGCGGGGACAGACTCTGCGGGGGACGGATGCTGCGGGGAGCAGTGCGGGGACGTGCCGCGGGCGAGAGGAGGAACCGCCTCGCCCGCGACCTGGGAACCGTAGGGATGTTGTGGAGCCGACGCCTCCCGCGGAATGCGCCGTGACCCGACCGTGACCCGCCGTCTCATGAATGCAGCTCTTGAATCGATCCGGCGACGTGCTGCGCGCCTTCCGAGAGCCCGCCGGCCTGTGTGCTCCGTCGCGGGAAGCGGCACCCTGCGCTGTGACGTCACGGAGCGCTATGCCAGCCGGCGTCTACAGTGACCGTCATGAGCAGCCCTGCGCCCACCGGCCCTCTCCCCGACTGCCCGACGCACACCCGCACGGGCGAGAGCGCCGCCACGGACGACGCACTGGTGGGCGAGCTGCGCGACATGCTCGCGAGCGTGGGGAGCATGGAGGAGATCGCCTCTCGGATGGCGCTGCTCTCCGATCCGCGCCGGCTGCAGATCCTGTTCTGCATCCACGCTCATCCCGGAGTGCGCTCGACCGATATCGCGCGCGCGATCGAGGCTCGGGAGTCGACCACCTCCCACGCCCTCGCCCTGCTGCGTGAGGCCGGATGGGTGAGTGCCGAGCGTGCCGGCCGGGAGATCCGCTACGAGATCAGTGATGGCCTCGCTCATGAGCTGTTGCACCGTCTGGGTTCGGCGCATCTGCCGGGAGTGCATCACCCCGAGTGAGGGCGTGGTGCCGCGCCGGTCACGTTCGGGTCACGGCGCGGACGGAGCCGGTGCCCCGGCGGCGATATTTGTACCCTCATGCAAGTGACCTCGAACCTGCCGTCCGTCCCGCAGCCGCCGGACGCGGTTGCCCCGGGACGTGCAGCCCGCTCCCCAATCGCGCTCCCGTCCGCGCACGACCCTGTCTCACCGCCGCGCGATAGGGGTCCCGCCAGGGATCGCCCCACCCAGGACTCCCTGGGCGTCCGCGCCCGCGACCGCCGCTCAACCCTCCTGCTCCTCGGCCTCGCCCTCGCCGTGCTGGCCAGCCTCGTGCTGACCATGGGCGTCGGCCCCGTCGCGATCCCCGCGGCCGCCACCTGGCAGGTCCTCACCCACCATCTCGGCGCTCCCGCCTGGCTTTCGCCGCAGGCCGCCGCCGCGGCCGATCCGGCGACCGACGCGATCGTCTGGACTGTGCGCCTGCCCCGCGTGCTGATGGGCGCGGCCGTCGGCGCCTGCCTGGCGATCTGCGGCGCGACGCTGCAGGCTCTGGTGCGCAACATGCTGGCCGACCCTTACATCCTGGGCATCTCCGGCGGCGCCTCCACCGGGGCTGCCGGGGCGATCCTCTTCGGCGTCGGCGCAGCGCTGGGCGACTATGCGCAGGGAGTGCTCGCCTTCGCCGGAGCGCTGGGGGCGGCGCTGCTGGTGTTCCTGATCGCCCGCACCGGCGGACGCGTCACCTCGCTGCGGCTGCTGCTGTCCGGCGTGGCGGTGGGCTACGCCCTCTCGGCGGCGACGAACCTGCTGATCTTCTCCTCCGACTCCGCGGAGGGCTCCCGCTCGGTGATGTTCTGGATGCTCGGCTCCCTCTCGCTCGCGCAGTGGAACGCATTCCTCGTCCTCGCCGCGGCGGCCGCGGTGCTCGGCGCCGCCGTGCTGACCTTCTTCTCCACCACCCTCGACGCCCTCAGCGCCGGCGACGAGACCGCCCACGGCCTGGGCATCGACCCCGACCGCGCCCGCATCGGATTCCTGGTGGTGGTCTCGATGTGCACCGCGGCGGCGGTCGCCGGCGCCGGCGCGATCGGGTTCGTGGGCCTGGTGATCCCGCATCTGGCTCGCCGAGTGGTCGGGGCCCGGCACCGGGTGCTGATCCCGGCGAGCGCGCTGCTGGGCGCGCTGTTCCTGCTGTGGGCCGACGCGCTGGCCCGCGTGATCATGCCGCCGCAGGAACTGCCGATCGGCGTGCTGACCGCGGCCGTCGGCGCTCCGTTCCTGCTGGTCCTCGTGCGCCGGCTCTACGCCCAGCGGCACTGAGCCGGCCCGCGCGGCTCGCCATCGCCTGTCCGACGCACGTCTCTCACCGCCCCTCTGTCCCCGCCCCCACCTCCGTCTCTCCCCGCACCGCTCCCCTATCTCCCCGCTCCCTCGTCTCTCCTCGCCCCGCACACTCTCGCCCCTCACTCCCGCCGCACCGTGATCGGAGGTCCCATGGACCGTCGCCGTTTCTCCCTCACCGCTCTCACCGCCCTCGCCACGCTCGGAACGGCCGCCTGCTCCGGCGGCTCGGCCACGGAAGCTTCGGACGCGGGCGGCACCGGCGCGGGTCGGTCCGCTGCGGAGGGGTCCGACGGCGGCGGCACGACCGCGACCGGCTTCCCACTGCAGATCGAGAACTGCGAGAGCCAGCTGAGCTTCGATGCCCCGCCGCACCGGATCATGCTGCTGGAGACCGCCCCCGTGACCACACTGGACGGCCTCGGGGCGCTCGATCGGGTGGTGGGCCGCGCGGGGACCTTCTCCCCCGGCTACTACAGCGAGGAGCTCTCTGCCCGCATCGAGCAGATCCCCGCGCTGTCGGAGGACGTCGACGCCGCAGGCCACCTCCAGATCTCCCAGGAGCTGGTCATCGCCCAGCAGCCGGACCTGGTGCTGGGCCTGCCCGATGGCATCACCCGGGAGGGCATGCGGGCCGCCGGCGCCGAGGTGCTGGTCCAGAACGTCTTCTGCGCCGGCACCGAGCGCGCGAGCTTCGAGCAGCTCGATGAGGAGATCGCCGTGTACGGGCAGATCCTGGACCGCGCGGAGCCGGCCGAGCGGCTCACCACCGAGCTGCACGAGCGCATCGACGCGGTCACCGCCGCCGCGCAGCAGAACCCGTCGGCCGCCCGCACCGCCGCGGTGCTGTACCCGTCGGTCGGCGGCGGCCCGCTGTACGCCTACGGCGCCGCCAGCATGGTCACCGCGCAGCTGGACGCCGTGGGTCTCGCCAACGTCTTCGAGGACACCGCCGAGCGCGTCTTCGAGGTCGGCGCCGAGCCGCTGTTGGAGGCGGATCCGGACGTCGTCATCGTGCTCCACAAGGGACAGCGCGATGGCAGCGAGATCGCCCGGGAGATGGTCGCCTCCGACCGGCTCTCCAGTCTGCGCGCCGTCACGGAGCAGACGGTGCTGCCGCTGCTGTTCAACTTCTGCGAACCGGCCTCACCGCTGGTCGTCGACGGGTTGGAACGGATCCACACATGGCTGGCCGAGCAGGAGCCCGCCGCGTGAGGCCGCTGCTGGAGGCCACTGGGCTGCACCATGCTTTCGGGGACCACGCCGTGCTGCGCGGGGTGGACATCACCGCCGGCGAGGGCGAGGTGGTGGGCCTCGTCGGCCCCAACGGCAGCGGCAAGACGACCGCCCTGAGAATCCTGCACCGGGCGCTGGTGCCCCAGTCCGGGCGAGTGCTGCTGGATGGCCAAGATCTGGCTTCGTGCACGAGCCGCGAACGCGCCCGGCAGATCGCGGTGATGGCGCAGGAGGCGCCCGGCGATGTCCCGCTGACCGTGGCCGACGTGGTGCTGCTGGGACGCATCCCCCATCGCGGATCCTTCGGCGGCCGCACCGAGGAGGATCTCGCCGTCGCCGCCGACGCCCTGCGCCGCACCGGCGCCCAGCAGCTGGCTCGCCAGGAGTTCGGCAGCCTCTCCGGCGGCGAGCGCCAGCGCGTGCTGATGGCGCGCGTGCTCGCCCAGCAGGCGCGTTTGCTGCTGCTGGATGAGCCCACCAACCATCTGGACATCGGCTCCCAGCACCAGGTGCTCGCCCTCGTGCGCGAGCAGGGCCCGGCCACCGTGGTGGTGCTGCACGATCTCAACCTCGCCGCCCGCTACTGCGACCGGGTGATCGTTCTGGCCGACGGACGGATCCGGGCCGACGGCCCACCACAGGACGTGCTCCGCCCGGAACTCGTCGGCTCGCTGTACGACGTCGGCGTGGACCGTCGCATCGCCGAAGATCTCGTCCCGCAGTTCCTGTTCCGCCCGCCGAAGGAGACCTCATGACGGGTCGAGGGCCCTCGCAATCCGGGTGATCGCCTCGACCATCAGCGGGCGCGGCATGGCGTAGATGAACCGCACGTACCCGTCCCAGGCCCGCCCGCATGCCGTGCCGTCGGTGCATTCGACCCGGGCGTGCTCGAGCAGGTACGAGTGCAGGGACCCGTCGACGTCGTAGGCGCGCAGATCGAGCCAGGCGACGTAGGTGCCTTCCATCGTCGTGACCGAGGCGCGGGGAAGCAGTTCGGCGACCAGGGCAGAGAGCTCGTCGCGGTTGCGCCGCAGATATTCGACGATGTCGCCGAGCCAGTCCTCTCCCTCCGTGTATGCGGCCGAGGTCGCGGCCAGGCCCAGGTTTGCGGCGCCGTGCTCGACGAAGTGACCGACTGCGCGCCAGTGCTTCCGGTCGGCATCGTTGCTGGTGATCATCTGGGCGCACTTCAGCCCCGGAAGGTTGAAGGCCTTGGAGGCGGCGACGGCCGTGATGGTGTGGTTCGCAGTGGTTTCGCTGAGGGAGGCGTAGGAGATGTGGGAGCCGCTGAGCACCAGTGGCATCCAGATCTCGTCGGAGAAGACCCGGCCGCCCTTGCGGTCCACGAGCTCGGCGATCTGCTCGAGCTCCTCGCGGGTGAGCACTCGCCCGGTGGGATTGCCCGGATTGCACAGCACGAGCAGCTCCCCGCCGGCGTCGAAGGCCGCTTCGAGGGCCTCGAGGTCGTAGCGGTACTGGTTCGTCTCCGCATCCAGCGCCATCTCGACCTCGATGACCTCACGCCCGATCAGCGGCGGCAGCAGCAGGAAGGGCATGTAGGCCGGGGTGGGGACGATGATCTTCGAGTCCGGAGACGTGAACGAGTCGATGGCCGCCTGGTACACCGTGATCACATCGGGCATCTCGTGGATGTCCTCGGGCGGGACTTCCCAGCCGGCATGGCGCCGTACGAACTCCGCCGTGGCCGCCTGCATCTCCGCCTTCAGGTCACCGGGCAGGTATCCGAACGCGCCGCGGTCGACCTCGCGGTGCAGACGGTCGGTGATGGGCTGGGCGACGCCGTAGTCCATCTCGGCGACGAACGCGCCGATCACGCCGTCGCCCCGGACCCATTTGGTGGCGCCGGTGGCGGTCAGATCCTCATAGGTGATCGCATCGAGCTGTTCGGTGGTGGGCACTGGGGCTCCTGGGGTCGAGGCATGCGGCGCACAGAGGTGGCGGTTCCGACGGCGCATCTTCTCACGGAGCCCTCGGTTGCGGTCCCTTCGGTGCGCGCAGTCGGGCTCTCCCGCCCTTCGCCGGCCGTATTCGGCCAGGCGAGCGCACGATAGCGCTCACAGTCGCGAAGCGACCTCGCGGGCCAGGAGCGGCTGCTCCCCGGAGCATTCGATGCCGATCCTGCCCTGGTAACCGCGACGGCGCAGATCGTGGAGCCAGGTCCGCAGAGGAAGCTCGCCCGTACCTGGCCACCCGCGTCCGGGGGCGTCGGCAACCTGGACGTGGCCGATCAGCGCCGGGTCGGGCATGCCCCCCTCCAGAACGGCATCGCGCTGGACCGCCGCGTGATAGATGTCGAGCAGGACGTCCACATCGGCAGCTCCCGCGCCGCGGGCCTCCACAGCGAGCGTCCGAGCGTCCGCGAACGAGGTCAACGCGGCACGGGCGAACCCGGAGAGCGGCTCCAGCACGATCCGCGCCCCGCTGGCGGCGACCATCGGGGCGATGCGCACCAGGTTGTGCAGCGCCGTCTCGAACTCTTCCGGTGTCGGCGGCCCCGGTTCGGCGAGGTTGCCCGCCATGGGGTTGTACCGGCGCACGCCCAGGCGCCGGCCGACGCCGATCGCCGTCTCCGCCGCACGGGCGAAGTCGTCCTCCCGCCCCGGCACGCACAGCAGACCGCGGTCGTCGACCGAGGGCCCGCCACCCGGGAAGTTCAGCAGCACCAGCTCGACCTCGGCGCGGCGGATGCTGTCGACGAAGGCGGCGATCTCGCTCTCGTCGGGGTGCTGGGCCGCGAACGGCCACCAGAACTCCACGGCCTCGAAGCCCAGGTCTCTCGCCCGAGCGGCGCGCTCACGCAGTGGCGTGGACTGCAGCGACAGCGAGCAATTCAGCGACAGGTCACGAGCGTCCATGGCTCAGAACTGGTCGATCAGCGTGACGATGCCGATGCCGAACGCGACGACGGCGGAGAGGGCGAAGTAGACCGTGAAGGCCCATCCGTCGCGCAGCCGCGCGTCGGTCTGCGTCCGTCCCAGGTAGACCACCGCGATCACCACCGCCATCAGCCAGAAGGCGTTGACGATGCCGGCGATGATCACCATCGTCAGCGGTGCCTGCAGCCCGTAGGCGAATCCGCCCCAGACCAGAGGCAGGCCGACGATGAAGATCCGCACCCACCGGTCACGCGCCGCGGCGTCCTCCCACCGGAACGCACCGACCATGGCGAGGGTGTTCGTCATCTGGCGCGCGAAGCCGGGCGTGTTGGCCAGCACCGTCTTGAAGAGGGCGACACCGGCGCCGAGCAGGAAGAACACCTCCGCCCAGGTGCCGAGGGTGTCGGTGAAGATCCGCGAGATCGTCGCCAGGACGTCGGTACCCTCGGGCCGCAGTCCCTGGGGGTGCAGCACGGCGGCGCCGAGGACGTAGAACGCGACGGTCGAGACGGTGTAGATGACCCACGAGAGCCAGGCGTCCTTCTTCATCACGGAGATCCACCCGCGGGCGCGGTCGGCCCACTCCTGGGAGCCGTCATTCGGTCCCGCCCAGGCGGCGTAGCCCTTCTCGACGCACCAGTAGGTGTACTTGGTGATCTCGTCGGCGCCGATGCCGGTGAAGCCGAAGACGGCCAGGGCCAGACCCATCGCGCCGGCCGAGAGCTGGAAGGACAGCCCCTGGCCGACGTCCATCAGGGTCCAGGAGAACTGGGTGAACTGCAGACCGATGACCAGAGCCAGCACGCAACCGGTGACGACCACGACCAGGACGGTGCACAGCCGCTCGACGAGCTCGTACTTGTTGGTCACCTGGATCGCGATGGTGGCGGCGACGATGGCGATGATCCAGAACGCCAGGGACGGGGCCGACAGCGGTGCGCCGAGCACGGGCAGGGCGGCGGAGAACGCGAAGGCTGCGGCCGACAGCACCCCGCCCTGCCCGATGATGCCCTGGGTGAAGTTCAGCAGACCCAGGTAGGTCATCCAACTCCTGCCGAACAGCTTCGGGGCGACGTCGTTGTAGCCGGTGACCGAGGACTTCCCGGTGGAGATGCTCCAGCGGGCCAGTTCGATCTGGACGCCGACCTTCACGATGGTCGACAGCAGGATCACCCACAGCAGGATGAACCCGACCTCGGCGCCGAGCGCGGTGGCGGTGATGAGCTCACCGGAACCGACAACGGCGGCGCTGGTGACCATTCCGGGACCGAGGAATCTCAGCGAGGGTCTCCAGCCCCGTGGCGGCTCGAGGATCTTGCTCGTGTCGCGCACGTAGGGGTCGGCTTTGATGACGGGCATGGTCGCGTCGGTCACGTCGTCTCCGTTGATCGCGTGGAAATCTGGGCTGGGGTGGGAGTAGGTCAGTGCTGGGTGGCGCCGGCGGAGGGAGGGGCGCCGAGATCGTCCTGGAGTCCCTGCATCCGCACGTACGCGTGGTCGCGGTAGCCCTGGATCGCGGCGCGGGTGTCCTCGTCGTACTCGCCGAGCAGACCCCGGCCGGACTTCATGCCGAGCGCGCCCTCGGCGACTGCCGACTCCAGCGCGGCAGGCGGGGCCATGCGGTCGCCGAACGCGTCGCGGAGTATCCCGAAGCACTTGGCGTAGACGTCGACACCCGCCTGGTCGACCATCGAGAACGGTCCGACCAGGCCGAGCCGGAATCCGAAGCTGTTGCGCACCAGGGTGTCGATGGCCTCCATCGAGGCCACGCCTTCCTCCACGACCCGGAAGGCCTCGCTGACCATGGCGTACTGGATGCGGTTGACGACCATGCCCGGAGTGTCCCCGACCACGGCGGGACGCTTTCCCGCGCGTTCGAGCACACGCACGACGGCCTCGACGGCGGCCTCGTCGGTGTCCTCGCTCGCGACCACTTCGGCTCCCGGCACGAAGGGTGCCGGGTTGAAGAAGTGGATGGTCAGGAAGCGCTCCGGGGCGGTCACGGCGGATCGCAGGGTGTTCACCGAGATGGTCGAGGTGTTCGTGCCGATGATCGTGTCTGGGCGTGCATGGGCGGAGGCCCGCTCGAGGACCTCGCTCTTGACGTCGACGTCCTCGAACACGGCCTCGATGATGAGGTCGGCCTGACCGGCGGCCTCCTCCACGGAGTCGGCGGCGTGCAGATGACGGTCGACCGCGTCTGCCGCGCCCGAGGCGAAGAGCTCACGGGCCTCGAACTCGCGGCTCTGGGCGACGAGGCGGTCGCGGGCAGCCGCGGCCACCTCGGCGCTCTGGTCGGCCAGCTGGACGGTGAATCCGGCCGCGGCGAAGACCTGCGCGATCCCTCCTCCCATGTAGCCGGAGCCGAGCACGGCGACCGTGCGAACCTCGCGTGGCATGGTGTGTCCTCTCGTGTGCTGTTCGGCGCGGGGCGCCGTGCTGACGGTGCGACCGACCGCCCTCGATGTCTGCAGGACCGCCTGCACGGGACGGCGAGGACGAACGGCTGAGCGACTCCGGCACGGCCGGCTCGACGGTGAGTGCCAGGGGATGAGTGCGCGATGCGATTCGCGGCGTGCGCCACGCAACACGATCTCGTAGAGAAGATACGATCTACGATCTACGTCAAGCGCGATGACGCCCGTCCGACCATCGGGACACGGCTACCCTCATGGGCATGGAAACTCGCGACGAGCCCGGGGTGCCGGCCAGTTCCCTCATGCCGACGTCCCGCAGTCCTGCTCGCTCTGACCTGCGTGAATACGTCTACGACAGCATCTTGGAGATGCTGCTGCGCGACGACGCCCCTCCGGGCGCGCGCCTGTCGATCAGCACCATCGCCGAGCAACTCGACGTCTCCCCCACCCCGGTGCGCGAGGCCCTGGTCCAGCTGGAGCGCACGGGCCTGGTCACGCGCACGGTCCGCAAGGGATACCGGGTCTCTCCGCCGCTGGGACAGGATCAGCTGGCCGAACTGTTCACGGCGCGCGAGATGCTCGAATGCACCGCCGTCCGGCTCGCCGCGGCCGCGTCCCCGGCGGCGCTGCTCCCCGAGCTGCGCGCCGCACAGGAACAGCACCGCCGCGCCGGGGAGGCCGTGATCACGGCGCTCGACTCCGGGCGGCGCGACGTGTCGCTGGCTGCGGACTACTTCGCCCGCGACCGCGAGTTCCACGAGGTGATCTTCCGTCACTGCGGGAACCGCTACCTGATGGAGATGTCGCAGGATCTCGGTTCGCTGGTGCAACGGCTGCGACGCATGGTCCACCGGGGCGTCACCGACGTCCGGGAAGCGATCGGCGAGCACGAGGCGATCATCGACGCTCTCGAGAGCGGCGACGCAGCGGCCGGCGAATCGGCCATGCGTGAGCACATCCGGAACGTCATCGAGCGGTCGACGAGCGACCAGGCGTAGTCCGGAGCCGCCGGGCTCGGCTCCCGGTGCGCGGCTACGTGCTGTCGTCGCCCGGGCACCGCCCCTCAGCGCCCTACACGTCAGTACCCCGCATCCCGATCCACGATGTTGCGCAGCTCCTCGCCCCGCACCCACCGTCGGACGTTCTCGAGCATGATCTGCCGGCCGCGTTCGACCGTCGCCGGTGTGGTCGCCGCATTGTGCGGGGTGATGATGGCGCCCGGGGCGTTCCACAGCGGGCTGCTCACCGGCAGGGGTTCGACCGCGTGGGCGTCTATGCCGGCCCCGCCGAGGTGACCCGAGCGCAAAGCATCGACAAGGGCGTCCTCGTCGACGATCCCGCCGCGGGAGGTGACGATGATCGCGGATCCCGGCGGCATCAGCGCGATCTCCGCGGCGCCGATCATTCCCGTCGTCTCAGGGGTCAGCGGGGCCGTCACCACCAGCATGTCGCTGGTGCTCAGCAGATTGCGCAGCCCGTCGGCGCCGTACCGCAGACTCACCAGTCCGTCGCACTCCGCTTCGCCCCGGCGGCGCAGGGCCGTCACCTGCATGTGGCAGGCCCGGGCCTTGGCTGCGAGATCCTTGCCGCTGTGGCCGTACCCGATGATCCCGAGGCGCGTCCCGGCGAGTTCTCCGTGCACACGCCGCTGCCAGACGTGACGCTGCTGCGCCGCGGCCCAGGCGGGGGCATCGCGGCTGATCATGAGCATCAGCATGAGGGCGTGCTCGGCAAGGGGGATCGCTCCGTTGCCGGCTGCGGAGGTCAGCGTGACCATGGCGGGCACGGAGCCGGGCCGCAGCCACGCGTCGACTCCCGCGGCAGTGCTGTGGACCCATTCGAGGGACGGGAAGGCTCGCAGGTCGCTGCTGGGAGACGCCCCCAGCAGCGCGCGGACGTCGTCCGCGGGCTCGCCCGCGTCCAGGTCCGCCACGCTCTCGCCGGCGGCCTCCCGGATCGCCTCGAGGTCCGCACGAGCGCTGCCGGTCACCCCGATCCGCGCCGGGCTAGCGGCCCACGCGCTCATGCCGCTGCCGCTGCTCAGCCCGCTCACTTCAGCCCCGTGGTCGCGATACCGCGGATCAGGTGTTTCTGGGCGAACGCGAAGAACAGCAGCAGCGGGATCAGCGACAGCAGGGACATCGCCATGAGAGTGCCGGTCCCCTGCTGTGACTGGGAATCCACGAGCGCGTTGAGCGCGATCGGGACGGTGAACACCGAGGAGTCCGTCAGGTAGATCAGCTGTCCGAAGAAGTCGTTCCAGGTCCAGATGAACGTGAAGATCGTGGTGGTGATGAGGGCGGGCTTCATGAGCGGCAGGATGATGCTGCGGAACACCCGGAACGGTCCAGCGCCGTCGATCGCGGCCGCCTCGTCCAGCTGGCGCGGGATCCCGCGGATGAACTGGACCATGAGGAAGATGAAGAACGCGTCCGTGGCGAGGAACTTGGGCAGGATCAGCGGCACGAACGTGTTCACCAGCCCGAGGCTCGAGAAGACGATGTACTGCGGGATGATGACTGCGTGCATCGGCAGCATCACCGTGACCAGTACGATCGCGAAGTAGACGTTTCGTGCGCGGAACTCGAGCCGGGCGAGGGCGTAGGCGGTCAGCGAGCAGGACAGCAGATTCCCCAGGATGGCGCTGACGGCGACCACCGCGGAGTTGCCGAAGAACACCCAGAACGGAAACCCTCCCACCATCCAGCCGTTGATGAAGTTCTCGAGTGTGAGCTCGGTGGGGATGATGCTGGGGTCGGTGAGCACCAGGTGCGAGGGCTTGAATGCGCTGACCGCCATCCAGATCAGTGGGTAGAGCATGAAGAGCCCGAAGAGGACCAGTCCGCAGTGCCGGATGATCGCTCCACGGGTCCGGGATCGGCGCATCGAGGGCGCCGCGGCGAGCCGTGGCGCGGTCTCCCCGGCGGCCGGGGCGGGGTCAAGGGTGGAAGTGGCCATATCAGTCTCCGTAGAACACCCAGTACTTGGACAGGGTGAAGTGCAGGGCGGTGATCAGCGCGATTGCGAGCAGCAGCACCCAGGCCAGAGCTGAGGCGTACCCCATGTCGAAGTTCACGAAAGCCTGCTGGTAGATGTACAGGGTGTAGAACAACGTCGAGTCGACGGGGCCGCCCGTGCCGCTGCTGATCACGTGGGCCTGCGTGAACGCCTGGAACGAGCCGATGGTCTGCAGGATCAGGTTGAAGAAGACGATCGGAGTCAGCAGGGGGATGGTGACGTGACGGAACATGTGCAGCTTCGAGGCCCCATCCACTCTCGCCGCCTCGTACAGCTCCTCCGGGATCTGCCGCAGCCCGGCCAGGAAGATCACCATCGGCGAACCGAAGGTCCAGACGTTGAGGACGATCAGCGTCCACAGGGCGCTGTCCGGATTCTGCAGCCAGTTCGCGCCGTCGATGCCGATCAGGGCGAGAGCCTGATTGACCAGGCCCTCCTGTCCGAAGATCTGCTTCCACAGCACCGCCACGGCCACACTCGTGCCCAGCAGAGAGGGCAGGTAGTACGCGCTGCGGTAGATGGACAGCCCGCGCAGTCCCCTATCCAGCACGAGAGCCAGCGCGAGCGCGAAGACCAGCTGCAGCGGCACCGAGACCAGCACGTACATACTGGTCACGCGCGCCGACGCCCAGAACCTGTCGTCGCCGAGCATGCGCTGGAAGTTGTCGAGCCCGATGAACTCGGGCGCGGTCATGATGTTGTAGTCGGTGAAGGAGAGGTACAGCGAGGCCAACATGGGCGCGGCCGTCACCAGCAGCAGTCCGGTCAGCCACGGCGACATGAACGCGTGCGCCGCGAGCTCCTGATTGTGTCGCGTCTTCCGCCGCGGCCGCGGTGAGCCGGCCGAGGCCTCCTCCGCCGCCGGCGCCGCCGCGGGCGCGCTCATCCGTCCTCCTCACCGCTGGCGGCGCGATCGATGCCCTGGTTGATCTCAGCGATCATGTCTGCGGCCCCCTCGGGGATCGTCGAGCTGCCGCTGGTGATCTCCTCCAGCACCCGGGTCATGACGGTGCGCCAGGTGCTCGATCCGGCGGGTGCCTCGTACCGGGGCTGGCGATCCACGTCGCGATCCTCGGTGACCACGTCGAGCATCTTCTTCTCGTTGTCGCTGGCGAACTCCCTGTACTCCTCGGTCACCCTCGGGTTCACCGGAGCACCCATCGTCAGGCCCACGATCTTCAGCATGTCCACGGTCCCGTGGGTGAAGTTGAAGACTTCACCGGCCAGCTCGGCCTTCTCGTCACTGGCGTCGGCGTAGATCGCCTGGCGGGGATAGTAGAGGAACTGGTGCCCCTCGGGCGCCGATGGGTCCACGGGCAGGTGCGAGAGACCGAACTCGAAATCGGGGAACATCGTCGCGTCGTCGACGATGTGGTTGGAGTTGCTGAACCAGGCCAGGCAACGGTCGCCCACGTCCTCCCAGCCGGCCGCCACGCCGTCCTGCTCCCCGATGCTGGGGGTGGCGCCGGCCTCGCGGAGGTCCTCCCACCAGGCGAACCAGCTCTCGAGACCCTCCTGGGTGTAGCCGATGCGGCCGTCCTCGGTCCACAGCTGTTCGCCGTGCTGGCGCAGCCATCCCTCGAAGGGCAGGTCGGCGTCGGCGGCGTAGGCCACGGCCCAGCGATCCTCCGTGTTCGAGGAGTAGTCCTTGGCGAACTCGGCGAAGCCGTCCCAGTCCCACGACTCGGGCCAGTCCACGCCGTCCTCTTCGGCGAAGGTGGCGTTGTAGCGGATCACGGGCACGAAGATGCCGAACGGCATCGTGTTGTGCTCGCCGTCCAGGGAGAAGTCCTCGATGTCCTGCTCGGAATAGTCACTCAGGTCCAGGCTCCCGACGCTGTCCAACGGCCGGTAGAGGCCATTGGCGTAGTAGGTCATGACCTGCGCGGAGGGGATCCAGAAGATGTCGGCGACATTTCCCGCCGCCATCTGGGTCGTCATGCGCTCCTGGAACGCGGAGTATTCGGCGAACTCCACCGTGAGGGTGAGGTCCTCGTTCTGCTGCTCCATCAGGTCGAAGGCTTCCTGATAGTTCTGCTGCCTGACGTTGTTGCCCCAGAAGGCGTAGCGGACGCCGCCGTCAGCGATACCGCCTCCACCTCCTGCCACACCGCCGCAGGCGGCCAGCGCGCTCGTGCCGGCTATCGCGCCGGCCCCGGTGAAAAGACTCCGTCGGCTGAGGTGACGCATTGCTGTGCTCCCGTCGTTGGAAGGACCGAGGGCTTCGTAGCCCCCATGTGGACAATCCTCGCGAATGACAGATTGTCTGTCAAGAGTACATGCCTATCTGGCTCAGCTTCCTTGGGCCGCACGGTATGGCCGTGCCTCAGCACCGGACGGAGAGAGCCTCGAAGACGTCGACCGGGGGCGTGCGCACGCTCAGCGTCCCGGCCGACCAGTCCCACTCGAGGTCCTCACCGGCCACGAGCGCGCGGACTGCCCGCGGCTCGGCCTCGCACGGGATGTCCAGCTCCGCCACCCCGGTGGTCACGGGGTCGACGAACCGCTGGGGTCGTTCCCCGCTGCGGTTGATCAGGTGGATCAGCGGGCCCTTTGCGCCGCGACCCGGCACGATTCGCACGAACGAGGGCACGGTCGCCGACCACCGGAGGTTCGCAGGCCCCGCGGTCGCCACCGTCTCTGCGAGCGCCGCGGCCACGGCCGACAGGCCGAGCTCGCGCAGCACCTGTCCGGGCAGCCAGGGCAGCACCGTCACCGATCCGCCCGTGGGGCACCGCCGGCGGATCCGGCCGGCATGACCGGTGGGTTCGTTCCCATAACACTTCTCCGGCGGGCCGTACAAGGAACGGCCCAGAACGGGCCAGTCGACCTCGAGCGCGGCGGCGTCCCCGGCCGTGCCGTCTGCCCCATCGTCGCCCGACGAAGCAGTCCCATCGATCACGCCAGTCACACCGATGGCCCGGAACTCCCCGATCACGGGCACGTGGAGGGGTGCCGCATCCCCGGACTGCGGCCCGTGGGAACGCGTGGTACTTTCCGTCGGCCGCATACCGCCGGCGACGGACCGACCGATGTCCAGGTGCAGAGAGCGCAGCGATTCCTCGGTGTCGAACACCGCCTTCTGCGCGAGGTGCTCGCCACCGGCATCGAACTGGTGCCCGTTCGGGGACCAGCCGGAGCTGCCGGTGGCGATCACGGCTCCGCCGGCGGCGACGAAGCCGGTCAGGGCGACAGTCGCCTCCTCGGGCAGGTCGCCGAGGTCGGGCAGGACGATCAGGTCCACCCGGTCTCGGGAGATCGTCGCGAGTGCAGGCTCCGCGAGCACCACGAAGGGGATGTGGTTCTCGCTGAGAGCGCTGTGCCACCCCTCGAATTCACGGCGGCTGCGGACGTGCCCGCCGCGCGGCCGTACCAGTGCGGTGCGCGCCGTGGCGACGAGATCGGTGTATTCGCTCTGATGGTCGCGGTGGAAGCGGGTGATCGCCTCGCCGGCCTTCAGAGCCTGGAACGGACTGTCGGCCGGCGTACCCATGATGTAGGTGGACGGCTGGGCGCCATGGGCGATGGACTGCACGGCGTACTGCTCCATGTGCCGCGGGTCCTCCCCCGCCCAGCGGTACGGCATGTCCATGAAGGCCACAGCGTTGACGAAGACCGTTCGGGACGGGTCCTCGGAGCGCGCGACGTCCACGGCGTCGGCGATGGCCTGGTGCCACAGCTCGCGGCCGACGGCGTTGTTGGCCTCGTGGAACGTGATGTCGGCACGATCGCCCTGGATGAGCGCGGCGCCGGGGGCGAGCCGGCGCACGTGTGCCCGCATCCGCTGATTCAGCTCGGCGAGCACGGCCGCGGTGTATACCTTCCACGTCCCATAACCCTCATCCTCGGGCCCGGCCGGAAGTGGCACGCCGGGGGCGAACCGCGCGAAGCCGCGACGGCACGCCTCGCACTGGCACACACCCCAGTAGCGGCGGCTGTAGTCGACCTCGTTGAAGGACATCCAGTTGAAGAAGAGCCCGCAGATGGGGTACCTCTCCAGCACCTCCGCGACGACGTCGAACATCTCGCGCTGGTAGTACTCGCCGCTGGGGCAGACGCTGCGATAGCCGTTGTACACCTGGGGCCGCCCGTCCGGGGCGACGAAACACCACTGCGGATTCCGCTCCGCGCGCCGCGCGTCGACCTTCGAGAAATCCATGCGGGCCAGGACGCGGATGCCGCGGGCCTCTGCGGCACGCGTCGCGTCCCCCACGAGGTCGCCGGAAGGGCGCCGGTCCAGCCGCGGGTTGACCGTCTGGGCCTCGAGGCGACTGGGGTAGTTGGCGATGATGCCGCCGACGCTCAGCAGCCAGGTGTCCGCCCCGTAGGACTCGATGGCCGTGAGCACGGCCTCGACGTCCAGCTCGGCGTCGATCTCCCGCAGGTTTGTCTGGAAGGTGCGGAACGGCTGGTGCCACCACTGCGCCCCGTCGCGGGGGTCCTGGCCAGCAGCGGGCTCGCCCCCTGCCATCTCGCCTGTCATCGAAAGTCCTCGCCGAACAGACGGAACAGCGCGGAATGGTCCAGCTCCTGCCATTGGCGGGAGATGGCCTCGTCCATCTGGGCGGCGACGACCTCAATCCCCGGCAGCGTGAGGCCCCGGTGCGCGGCAACGTCCTCGGCGAGACGCAGGTCCTTGCGGTGCAGCCGCAGCCGGAAACCGGGGTCGAACGCGCGCTCGACCATCCTCTGCCCGTGCAGTTCGAGGATCCGCGAGCTCGCGAAACCGCCGTCGAGAGCGGCGCGCACCCGTTCGGGATCGATGCCGGAGGCCTCGGCCAGTGCGAGCCCCTCGGCGACGGCCTCGATGGTCATGCCGACGATGACCTGATTGACGACCTTCGTGGCCTGGCCGGCGCCGGGTGGTCCCATGTGGGTCACGCGGGCCCCGAGGATCTCCAGCAGGGGCATCGCCCGCTCGACGTCGGCGTCCTCACCGCCGACGAAGATGGTCAGGGCACCATCGCGCGCGCCCACCTCGCCACCGGAGACGGGAGCATCGACCCAGCCGCCGCCGGTCTCGCGCACGGCCGCGGCCAGCCGCTCGGTTCGCACGGGGGAGATCGAGCTCATGTCGATCACCAGCGCACCGTCGGCGAGCCCAGCGAGCACACCGTCCTCGCCGCGGAGCACGGTCTCGACGTCGGGAGTGTCCGGCAGCATGAGGATCACCGCTTCGGCCTCCGCGGCGGCTGCGGCTGGCGTCGACGCGGCGGTGGCTCCGGCGTCGACGAGGTGCTGCGAGCGTTCCTTGACGCGATGGACCTGCAGGTCATGTCCGGCGTCGAGGAGGTTCTTCGCCATGGGGGTGCCCATGACGCCGAGTCCGATGAATCCGATTCTCATGCTTGCCCTCCGTGTTGCACCGCATCGGTGCGGGTCGGTGTCCAGGTCACGTGGACGACCTCGAGGTCGTCGACGGTCTCGAGCGGGATGTGCAGCCTGCCGTCCCGCTCCTCGGTGCGGGCCGGCCCACCGGCAATGACGAGATCGGCGGTGCCGAGTTCAGCGCCGTCGGGGATGGTCAGCACGACCTCCTGGTCATGCAGAGGCAGAGCGTCGTGGCGCTGCCCGCGCATCGCCATGGGGTCGGTCAGGTTCACCACGGTCACCGCGATCTCGTCCTCGCCCTCGCGGACCGCGAGGTCCACCAGGCCCTGCCCGTTCACGCTCACGCGCGAGGGCTGCCGCCCCAGTGCCCAGGTCACGGAGTCGGCGATCAGACGGCCGTGGTCGGACTGGAGTGCGCGCCAATAGACCTCGCCGATGTCGAAGGCGATGTGCACGGTGCGCCCTCCACCCGCATGCTGACGTGTCACCACGGCGGGCGGAGTCGGGCCGGGGCGGGGGTAAACCTCCTCCATCGGCAGGTCGGGATAGTCCGGGACGAAGCGGAAGGCGACGTCCGCGTCCGGCAGCGCTTCGATGTCCAGTACGTGGGCGCCGGCGAGTATGCGCTGGGCGCCGTCATATCCCGCGGTGAGCGGGTGGCCGGCCTCGAGGCTCATGTACTTGTTCTTCAGCGGGCCACGCACGCCGCCGGTGAGCCGGACCCCGAGCAGGTCCCCGAGGGCCAGTCGGCCCGGGCTTCCGTCCGAGCCGCCGGTGAGCCCGGCGTCGTACCCGGCCACCAGGCCGCCGCCGTCGGCGACGTACTGCTCGATGGCAGCCACGGTCGCCGGGACGAGATCGGCACCTGTGGGGATCACGAGCACCCGCACGCCGCGCAGGCGCTGGGCGGTCAGTGCCTCCTCGGCGATGTACTCGAAGGGGATCCGGGCCTCGATCAGGGCCTGGTAGACGCCGTCCTCGTGCGCTCCCCCGCCGTGGCCCTGCCCGAAGGGGGTCGCCGAGGCGCGGTCCACGCAGTCCAGAAGCGCTACCTCCGCGGTGTGGCGCAGGTGGCCCGTGGCCTGCTCGACGCGAGCGTGCAACCGGAAGGCGTCGGCCATGGGTTGGACCCACCGCGTGTCGAAGCATTCGCCCTTGAACTTCGTGAACCACGGGAGGGCCCCGTGCGCGAACCCGTCGACGACGAGCCCGCGGGTCTCGTGGGGGTCGGCGACGGAATCCTTCCAGCGCAGCTCCCCGTCCTCGGGGCCGACGGAGGTGATCAGGGCGACGGGCCGGTCGGGGTACAGGCCGCGCGCACGCTTGCCCACGCGACCCGGAGTCCATGAGGCCTCGAGCCCGGACCGCCCCTGCTTGTCGACGAAGAACATAGGATACCGGTCCTCGACGAGATCGCTGTCCAGATCACGGGTGAGGGCGCCTCCGCGGTTGGGGATGAACCGCACGTGAGGGCGGATCTCACGGACGGCGTCGTCCCAGTGGACGACGAGCTCGCTGAGCTGTCGGCGCCGCCACGCGGTGAAGGCGGGCCAGGCGGGATCGGAGGGGTCCGTCTCTACGGGCAGCTCCTGCCCGGTGGCCGAGAGGAAGGCGGCGCGGGTGAGCGGGTTGTAGCTGACGCGGCGGCGCCCCTCCCAGCGGTTGGCGAAGACGGCGTCCACGTCGTACTCGCGCACGATCTCCTGGGCGATCTGCGTGGTGAACTCCCAGTGCGAGGGGCTCATGGGGTCGGTCCACCACAGGCCCGGCATCGACTCGTGCTCCACGGGCGCTCCGTCGAGACCGTGGTCCAACCACTCGGGATGCGCCTGCGCGGCTTCGGCGTGGACGGCGTGCGGGTCCACACGTGCCATGACGTGCATGTCGAGGCCGCGAGCAGCCTCGACCAGCTCGCCGAACACGTCCCGGTCCCCCAGGTGCGTACTGCGGTAGTGGTATGGGATCTGCGTGGGATAGAAGGCCATGTACCCGCCGGCGCTGAGACACAGCGCATTGGATCTGGTCCGCGTCATGACGTCGACCCAGAAGTCGACGTCGAGCGCGGAGGGGTCGTCCTCCGTGAGTGTCAGCTGCGTCCATCGTGTCGCGCTGAGGTACCACTGCGGGCTGCGCACTGCACTGGTCAGCTCGGGCTGGGCTTCGTCGATCGTCACTGATCCCCCTTGAGATGAAGTAATTGTTAGACATGCTGACATGTATAGCTTCATGTGACAAGATGGCGGCATGGATTCCCACGTACAGACAGGATTGACCTGGCATCGATATGACGTCAGCGCGAACGTCTCCCTGCTCTTCACCGAGCTGCCCCTCCTTGAGCGCTTCGCCGCGGCACGGCAGGCCGGTTTCACGGCCGTGGAGTGCTGGTGGCCCTTCCCCACCGCCGACCCGGACCCCGGTGCGGTCGAGGAGATCCTCGAGACGATCGAGGACTCGGGCGTGAGACTGACCGGCATGAACGTATTCGCCGGGGACATGGCCGCCGGCGAGCGCGGCATCGCCTGCGCCCCGGAGCGCGCGGACGAGCTGGAGGCTTCCCTAGCCGTGCTGCGCACCATCGCCCAGCGCACGGGCTGCCGCGGCTTCAACCTGTTGCACGGACAGGTGCCGCCGGACGCCGACCAGGCGGCGCAGGAGGCGGCGCAGGAGGCGGCGCGCGAAGCGGCCGTGCACGCCTACCGTCGGGCCGCCGAGACCATGTCGGGCCTCACCGCGCGCGACGGCAGCGACATCAGCGACGGAGTGATCCTGGTCGAGCCGCTCGCCCGCGGCCTCAACGGCGCATACCCCCTGGAGACCGCGCAGGACGCGCTCGAGCTGATCGACGAGGTCGGCGCGCCGAACGTGATGCTGCTGCTGGACACGTTCCACCTCACCCGGAACGGGGTCGACATCGTGGATCTCATCGAGGGCGCCGCCGACCGCATCGGTCATGTCCAGCTCGCCGACTCCCCGGACCGCGGCGAGCCGGGCGGCGGCTCCGTGGATTTCGCGGCGATCGGCTCGGCTCTGCGCGCTCACGGCTATACCGGCACCGTCGCCGCCGAGTACCGGCCCACCGAGGAGACGCTGCGCACTCTGGACTGGCTGACTCCGGCACCGGACTCGCAACCGCTGGCATGATGTAAGCCCGGGAAACATGCCGGACATGTGTAGTGTCCGCAGGGAACGTCGCCGGTGTTGGCGGCATGGACGGAAGAGGAGTCGCCGTGTCGACACCATCGGGCCAGTTCAAGCTCGGGCCAGCGTCACTGACCGAGGCCCTGTTCGCCTCGTTGCGTGAGCGCATCATCAACGGCGAGATCGTCCCGGGCGAGAAGGTCACCGAACAGCGGGTGGCCGGCGAGTACGGCGTGGCCCGTCCCACGGCGAAAGCATGCCTCGAGCGTCTCACCTCCCTCGGCCTCCTGCGACGCACCGCGCACCGCTCCGCCTCCGTGCCCGTGCTCGACGCGAGCGAGATCGAGGACCTGTTCTTCAGCCGGGAGACGTTCGAATCCGCCGCGACGGCGCACCTGGCGCAGGCTCGGAATCTCACCGACGACGTCGCACGTGCCCAGGCAGCAATGACCCAGGCCGCCGAACGAGCGGATTTCCGCGATCAGGTCCAGTACGACATCGACTTCCATTGGGCTCTGGTCAACGGCGTCGCCAGCGACCGGCTCAGCCGCATGTACGAGATCATCGCCGGGGAGATCCACTTGACGATGGGGCAGTACGCGGCGCATCGACGCACCTCCCCCACCACCGTTGTCAGCGAGCACGACGCCATCATGACGGCGATCCGCGACGGCGATGTGGACGGTGCGCGAGCCGCACTGGCGACCCATCTGAGCCGGGCGCGCGAGAGAGTCCTAACGCAGGTCGCGGGCGGATCCACTCCGGCGAAGAGCGGCGCTGGGCCCGGGGATGACTGACACCGGAGCGCGAGCGCGGTAGCCTCACCGGCCCACCCGGTCACCGCACGCCGCGCGGCGCTCCCAGGGTCCGGCCCGTCAGGAACTCACCCGCGAATCTCTCATGCTCCAGCGAGAGCGGCTCGCCGCGCATCAGTGCTGACATAACGCGAACGCGCGATCATGCACGCTGGGCGCTAACGGCTACCGCGGGCGATGCGAGCGGAATCTCCTCGCGCCGGCAGTGCACGGAGAACGCCGCTGTCAGGACAGGGTGCGCCGGGCGCCGCCGTCGCTGCGGTCACGCCTCATGTCACCGAGCGTCGGATCACCGGGCGTCGGATAACCGAGCGTACGGCGACGCGTCCTGTGCAGGGGCCGACGCGTCGACGGGGGCGGCGGGCACCGCAGCAGGAGCTCCCGCCGGCACCTTTGCGGCGTCGTCGGCCATCGCAGCACCCAGACCGGGCGCAGTCGCTGCTGCCGCCGCCTCCCGGGCACGCTGGGGAACGCGGGCACCGTCGAGGCTGGGGAAGGCATAGAGGAAGGACGTCCACGGCCGCAGGCGGATCGCCAGCAGGCAGACGCCGAGCGTGACCGTGAAGGAGATCGCGAAGCCGACCGAGCCGGCGGGAAGAGCCAGGTAGCGGGCCAGGAGCTCGGCGATGGGCAGGTGCACGAGGTATGCCACCACCGAGTTGCGGCCGATCCATTCGAGGCCGCGCACCAGCCAGAACCGTGGCAGGCGCTGCGCGATACCGATCGCAGCGACCACGCCGATCAGCATCGCGATCTGGGAGATCACCGGGGTCAGCGGGGCGCGGTCGAGCCAGACGGCGTAGGCCGCCCAGCCCAGAGCCACGACGACAGCGGGCACGAGAACCGGCAGCGGCACGTTGCGGGAGGTCAGCGGTTTGCGCAGAGCCGCTCCGGCGAAGAAGAAGACCGCATAGAGCAGGAACTTGTCGGGCCGGTAGATATAGGGGTCCAGGTGCACCCCGATCGGCGGCAGCAGCGTCCACAGCGCCACGCTCGCCACCGCGATCCAGGCGGGGTTGATCTTCTGGGTCACGAGCCCGATGACGTAGTACACGAACAGCGCCAGCAGGAACCACGTGTACATCCCGTTGCTCCACCAGTACGGGTCCTTCGCCATCTGCCAGCCCGCCAGGGGCAGCATCACGAAGGACCACAGCAGCCAAGGCCACAGCAGGCTGCGCGCCTTGCCGGCCAGGAACCGCGGTGTGGGCTTGGCCAGCGCCCTGGGCAGCAGGATCCCGGAGGAGAACAGGAGGATCGGCATCCGGAAGGGGGCCGCGGCCTCGGAGACCAGGACGGCTCCGTGCGGCGCGGGACCGTCCCACACCTGCTGGACGAGGCTGATGTGGAGGGTCATCACCAGCAGGATGGCCAATCCGCGCAGGAGGTCCATCCATTGCATCCGCCCGCGGGCAGGAGCCGGTCCGGTTCCGTTCATGGGGAGTCAGACTAGGCCGGATACCGCCCCGATAGGTTGCGCCACGGCGTCGCGAACGCCACAAACCTGCTCGCCAAAACCGGACAGACCACGCCACAGACAGACATTTCGTGACTGATTGAGGGACGCCGACACAGCCGGCGAGATACGCCCGCTCACTGCAGGTGCAGCTGTCCCGTCGCGTCGAACATCGTCTCCTGCAGCACCAGCGCTGCGGCGCCGATCGCCCCGACCGGCCCACCGACGGAGGTGCCTCGCACCTCGACGGAGCGGAACGAGCGAGCGATGAACGCTCGATTGACGAGCTCGGGCACGACCCGCAGGAAGGTCTCTTCCAACGCCGGCCATTGTGACCCTCCGAAGACGATCGCATCGAGGTCCAGCAGGTTCGCCAGCTGCACGGCGACCCGGGCGAAGCTGCCCGCCGCGCGCTCGAGGACCTGGGCTGCGGACGAATCCGGCACTTCCCGGCTCGCGCGCGCCAGCTCGGCCAGCGCCAGCTCGACAGCGTGCGGATCGCCGGTGTCCACGGGCTCCAGAGCACCCGCGGCCATGCCGTCGGCCACGATCGCGCCCGGCCAGGCCGAGACGTTGACGCACCCCCGCCCGCCGCAGGAGCAGTGCGGCCCGTCGGGGTCAGCAGCCATATGCGCGATATTCCCGAAGCTTGCCCCGGAGCCGCGCAGCACCTCGCCGTCCCGCACGATCCCGGCGGCCGCACCGGTTCCCAGATACAGGAAGGCGAAGCTCTCGCCGTCCCGGGGGGCTTTCCACACCTCGCCCATGGCGGCCGCGGTGTTGTCCTTCTCGAGCACCACGGGCATCTCCAACCGCGCCTGGAGATCGTCTCGCAGGGGGACGAGATCCCAGCCGGGCAGCTGGGGCGGGGCGACGACCACCCCGCGCGGAGCGTCGATCGGGCCGGGCGTGGCGACCCCTAGCCCGGCCACTCGATCCATCGGGATCTCGAGCTCTCTCAGTACAGCGCGTACGCCGCCGTCGATGGCGTCGAGAACGTGCGGCGGGTCCGAAGGATCCGGCACCGGCGATGTCCGCTCGGCGACCACCTTCCCGGCGAGGTCGAGCACGGCGAAGGTCAGCCGGGCAGGATCGATGTGCAGGCCGACGGCGTACCGCCCCTCGGGCTCGACCTCATAGACGATCCGCGGTGCCCCCATGCCCGAACGCACTCGGCCGGCTTCGCGGATCAGCCCGGCCTCCACCAGGCGACGGCAGATGTTCGAGAGTGTCTGCATCGTCAACCCTGTGCGCCGCACCAGGTCGCTGCGGCTGAGCCCGGGCGCGCGCCGGATCAGGTCGAGCACCAGGACCTGGTTGTATCCCGCGACTCGAGGAAGGTTCGTCCCGCGACGCACCGCGCCTGTCATAGCCGTCTCGCTCGCCCCGCTCATCTGCCCGATGCTACGGGCCGCCGTGCCGCGAAGCCCTCGCGGGCACCTATTGACTATGTCAAATTGATCATGTCTACTGGCGCGCACCGGATCCCAGGACATCCGGTGCGCGCCGGGTTCGCCCCGGCAGTACTCGACGGGGAGGCGCCATGAGGAGACGTACCGTGCTCGCTGCCGGATTGCTGGCGGCGCCGCTATCGGCATGCAGCGGCGGGGACACCGACGGGGACCGGGTCTTCCGCCAATTCGATCCCGCGGACCAAGCCGCTGGACTGGTCGAAGCGATCGACGCCTGGAACGCGGAGCATCCCGACTACCGCGTCACCATGGAGACCCTCTCCCCCAACAATCCCCAGCAGTTCGCCCGCGAGGCCAACGCCGGCTCCGGACCGGACATCGCCCAGCTCGCGTTCACCGACGTCTCCTTCATGGCCGAGCCCAGGATCCTCACACCGCTGGACGATCTGCTGACCGGCTCCCCGCCCCAGGGCGCCGACGAGCTGTTGGCCACGGATATGACCACCTATGACGGGTCGATGTGGGCCATCCCGTGGACGGCGGACACCATGGCTCTGGTCTACCGCCCCGATCTGCTCGAGCGCGCCGGGATCGACCGCACGCCCCAGGACTGGGAGGAACTCGCCGAGACTGCCGCACGGATCACCGAGGATTCCGACGGGGAGATCCACGGATTCGTCTTCCCCGCCGGGGCACAGTTCTCCAGCGCCCAGTGGTTCCCGATCAACTACCACCTATGGGCCCACGGCGCCCAGCTCATCGAGGCTGACGGTGACCTCTGGCGTGTGGGCGTCGACCCGGAGCAGCTGACCGCGACAATCGACTACTTCGCCGCCTTCTTCACCGAAGGCATCACTCCCACCGCGATGCAGGCCGTCACCGACTACGGCGATCCGAGCATCATCGGCGCGCTCGATGACGGCTCCTGCGCGATGACCTTCATGCCCCCGGCGGCCTTCCGCACGGCCCGGGACAGCGTCGAGGCGGAGCTGCTCACCGCGCCGATGCCCGCGGGCCTGAAGGACGGCGCGACCCATCTGGGAGGCCGGGCCCTGGGCATCAACGCGAACTGCCAGGAGCCGGAGGCGGCCTGGGAGTTCGTCACCCATCTGCTCAGCCCGGAGACTTTCCGGACCTACCCGCAGTACCCCGCGTCGGCCGGGACCCTCACCCAGGTCGACGTCGACCCCTCCGAGCAGGGATTCATCGACCAGCTTCCCCACGCACGATCCTTCGCGCGATACGCGGACGCTCCGATCACCATCGCCGCTCTGCAGGAACTCGTGAACCAGCAGTTCTCCGCCGTCTACTCGGGCCAAGCGGAACCCGCCCAGGCGGCCGACCGGATCATCACCAGACTCGCCGACGAGCTGGAGGAGTAACGCATGGCACCGCCGTCCGCACCCGCGCAGAAGGACTCACGCCCTCCCACGCGACGAGCTGCCCGACCGCTGCAGCCGTACCTGCTCAGCACGCCGGCGCTGGCCGTCATCGCCCTTCTGTTCCTCGTTCCCTCGGTCTACAACGTGGTCCTGGCCTTCCAGAGCCTCTCGCCGTACCAATCCCCCCGCGACGGCGAATGGGTGGGTGCGGAGAACTTCTCGGAGCTGTGGAGCAATGGCGACTTCGGCGGAGCCGCGGTCAACACCGTGGTCTGGCTGACGGCCATGACAGTGGTGCTGCGACTGCTGATAGGGCTCGCCCTGGCGCTCGCGCTGCAGTCCCCCGTCCTGCGGCGCTGGAAGCTGCGTGGGGTGTCCCGCACGATCATCCTCATCCCGTGGATGGTGCCGCAGGTGGTCGCCATCGCCGCCTGGCGATGGATCCTCGATGGCAGCTCGGGAGTTCTGAACCAGGCGCTGACCGGACTGGGCCTGGTCGAGAACGGGATCCCGTTCCTCGCACAGACCAGCACCGTGTGGTGGTCGATCGTGGCGATCATCGTCTGGCGTGAGCTGCCGTTCGTGGTGATGGTCCTGATGGCCGGACTGCAGTCGATTCCGTCCGAGCAGTACGAGGCCGCCTCGGTGGACGGTGCCGGTCGCTGGACCTCCTTCCGCAGCGTCACCCTGCCCGGCCTGCGACCGGTGATCACCATCGTGGTGCTGGTGACCGTGATCCAGACGTTCAACAACTTCGTCTATGTATGGCTGACCACCGGCGGCGGCCCCGGCCGATACACGGCGGTGCTGGCCACCGAGCTGTACAACGCCGCGTTCTTCGACAACGAGCTCGGCGCAGCCGCCGCGATCGGCCTGGTCATGACCGCGATCATGGCGGTCTTCGCTGTCGCCTACATGCGCCTGACCTCGGACCGGGAGGAGACGCGATGACACGGACGGCATCTTCCAGAGCTTCCGCTGCTCGGCCGGTGCGACCGCGCCGCTCGAGTGACGCGCGCAGGCCTCGTGATCTGCTGTTCCTGGCGCCCTTCGCCGTGGTGCTGGCGGTGATCCTCTTCCCTGTGGCGTGGATGCTGTACAGCTCGCTGCGACCGGTCCAGGAGATCTCGCAGGGCGTGACCTGGTCGAACGCACTGTCCGACCTGAGCCTGGATTCCTACGCACGACTGTTCGAGGCCACGAACTTCGGCAGGTACCTGCCCAACAGCCTGCTGGTGTGCAGCGTCGGCACCGTGATCACGGTGGCCATCGCGACACTGGCCGGCTTCGCACTGTCACGTTTCGCGTTCCGCGGCAGGCCAGCTGTGATGCTGGTGCTGGTGGCCACGCAGTTGCTGCCGTTCGTCGTGCTCATCACGCCGGTGTACCTGGTCTTCGCGGAGCTGCGCCTGCTGAACTCGTACGCGGGGCTGATCATCGTCTACGTCGCGATGACCACGCCCCTGGCGGCGCTGCTCATGACCGGGTTCCTCAACTCCGTGCCACGCACCCTGGACGAGGCCGCACGGATCGACGGCGCCTCGACCCTCACCGTCATCACTCGGGTGATCGCGCCGCTGGTGTGGCCCGGCGTGGTCACCGTGGCCGTCACCGCGTTCATCGCCATGTGGGATGAGTTCCTCTTCGCCCAGGTGTTCCTCACCAGCGAATCCGTCAAGACCGTGCAGGTAGGCATCGCCGGCCTGTTCGGGGAGTACGGCACCGACTGGGGCGTGGTGATGGCTGCCTCCGTGGTCGCCGCACTTCCCACCATCGTGTTGTTCTCGCTGTTGCAGCGCCGACTCGTCGCCGGTATGACCGCCGGCGCTCTCAAGGAGTGATCATGACCGCCGACCGCCCTCAGGACGGCCAGCGCCCCGTCGACCCTCGTCCCGTCGATCCCCGCCCGAACGTCATCGTCCTCTACGCGGACGACCTGGGCTGGGGAGACCTCGGCTGCTTCGGCTCCGAGGACATCCCGAGCCCGCATCTGGATTCCCTGTGCGCTGACGGGGTGAAGCTGTCCCAGTGGTACGCGAATTCTCCCGTCTGCTCGCCTTCGCGGGCCTCGCTGCTGACCGGTAAGTACCCGGCGCACGCCGGGGTCGAGGAGATCCTGGGAGGCCGCCGGGACACCCCCGGCCTTCCTCCGCAGGAGACCATGGCCTCGCTCCTGCGTGATCGCGGCTACGCCACAGGCCTGTTCGGCAAGTGGCACCTCGGGGTCGACGCCGAGTATGCGCCGGGAAACTACGGTTTCGACGAGGTCTTCGGCATCAGGGCCGGCTGCGTGGACTACTACTCGCACATCTTCTACTGGGGCGATCACGATCCCGTCCACGATCTGTGGGACGGCGAGGACGAGGTCTGGCTCAACGGCGAGTACCTCACCACCGTCCTCGGTCGCCGCGCGGCGGAGTTCATCGCCCGCCAGGCGCCCCGGAATCCCTTCTTCTGCTACGTGCCCTTCAACGCTCCGCACTATCCGATGCACGCCCCGGCCGAGCACATGGCCCGCGTCGCCCACCTTCCTGAGGGCCGGCGCGAGATGGCCGCCATGATCGCGGCCCTCGACGATGCCGTGGGCGAGATCCTGGCAGCACTGGAGTCCGCCGGCGCCCGGGAGAATACGCTGGTGGTCTTCTCCTCCGACAACGGACCCTCGCGCGAGAGCCGAAACTGGCTGGGCGGTGAGGAGATCTCCTACACAGGAGGCTCCGCGGGCGGACTGCGCGGCTCCAAGGGCTCCGTGTTCGAGGGCGGCACCCGGGTCCCGAGCATCGCGGCCTGGCCCGCCCGATTGCCGGCCGGCACCGAGGTCAACCGTCCGGGCCTCATGATGGACCTGCTGCCGACGATCCTGCATGCGGTCGACGGTGCCGAGCCCGAGTTGGCGGACGTCGACGGGGTCTCCCAGCTGGAGACACTGCGCGGTGCGGACCGGGTGCACGACGCAGAAGCCCCGGGCCATGGCCGAGCGGAACCTGCCGCGACCGAGCCCGGCCCCGCGGAGACGACCGGGCCCGGCGACGAGGCATCCCAGGAGCGCACGGTGATGTGGACGTACGAGGACCAGTGGGCGGTGCGCCGCGGTCGATACAAGCTGGTCATCGGAGCGCGGGAGGGTATGGATCCTCCGATCACGGTCTCCCGGGCGGTGTTCGACCTCGACCTCGATCCGGCAGAGACACGGGATATCTCCGCAGACGCGCCCACCCTCACCGCCGAGCTCGAGCACGCCCTATCGGGGTGGCAGCGGACCCATCATGCATGGGTGGCCGCCACCTGACCCGTGCCGGGCCGTTGCTCCGGCCAAGGCCTCTCACGAACCAGGGCCGGGAGCGACCATCCGTTCAGACCATTGCCCCTCCCCCGCTCCCGGCCCGACAATGAACCATGACGGTCACTCTCCGGTCCCTGGAAGTCGCAGTCCCCTCCACCGAGCTCGCCCAGGACGACGTCCGCGACGTCTTCGCCGCCCAGCCCGACCTGAGCCGCCTCGGCCAGCGCCTGGTGGCCACCTCGTTCAACTCCTCCGGGATCGAGCGCCGCTACAGCGCCATCTCCGAATGGGACGGCCCGTCGGCCGATGAGGAGCCCGTGTTCTTCGAGGTCGGCACCGGCCGGTTCCTGAACCCCACCACCGGTACCCGCAACGAGATCTTCGCCCGCGAGGCCACCGAGCTGTACACCGGCGTCGCGGCCGCCGCCCTCGAGGTCGCCGAAGGCATCGAGCGGGCCGACGTCACCCACGTCATCACCGTCTCCTGCACCGGGTTCTTCGCGCCGGGGCCGGATTACCGCATCGTGCGCGCGCTCGGCCTGGAACCCTCCGTCCAGCGCTACCACCTGGGATTCATGGGCTGCTACGCCGCCCTGCCCGCGCTGCGCCAGGCCCAGACCATCTGCCGGGCCGATCCCGACGCCGTGGTGCTGGTCGCCACCGTCGAACTGTGCACGCTGCACGTGCGCACCTCGAACGATCCCGACACCATCGTCGGCTCCTCACTGTTCGGCGACGGCGCCGCCGCCGCGATCATCACCGGCAAGGACCTCCCCCACAGCTCGCCGCTGCTGCAGCTGGACCACTTCGAGACCGTGCTGACCCCCGTGGGCGAAGAGTCCATGGCCTGGAACATCGGTGACAACGGCTTCGAGATGGTGCTGGGCACCTACGTCCCGCACATCATCGACGAGCACATCACCGGCGCCCTGATCCCGCTGCTCGCCCACGACCCGTCGGTGGCGCAGCGGCCCTACCGGGAGATCGAGCGCTGGGCGATCCATCCGGGCGGCCGCAGCATCCTGGACAAGGTCGAGGCCAAGCTCGAGCTGGACGAGAGCCAGCTGGTCCCCGCCCGCGAGACGCTGCGGGACTTCGGCAACATGTCCAGCGCCACCGTGATGTTCGTGCTGCGCCGGATCCTGGACGAGGCCGCCCCCGGCGCCGAGGAGCGCGTGTGCTCCATGGCATTCGGTCCCGGGCTGACGGTCGAGACGGCCCTGCTGACCACGATCGGCGCCCCCGTCGCCGCCTCCGCGCCCGAGCCCGGGACCGGCGCCCTGACCGACGCCGCACTGAGCATCCACCCGTGACGGCGCCGCGCGTGCCTGGTCGACCCCGCGTCTCCGGTCGTCCTCGCGCGGCGCAGCGCCCTCGCATGCCGGAGCGGCTCCGCGTGCCAGACCTGACCGAGCGAGACCGCCACGCCGCCGAGCGCATGGACGACCCGGACTGCGATCTGCGCCGGCTCGAGCGCACCTACGCCCAGTTCCGCGTCATCAACTCCCTGGTGACGGGCTGGCGCACCACCTACCGCCGGCACCTGCGCCCGAGACTGCACCGCGAGGGTCCGACCACGCTGCTGGACATCGGCAGCGGCGGCGGGGACCTCGCCCGGGCCCTGGCCCGATGGGCGCGCCGCGACGGCTTCGACCTGCGCGTAACCGGCATCGACCCCGACCCGCGGGCGCACGCCTGGGCGATGCGGCAGAGGCCCGTCGAGGGCGTGTACTTCCGGCGGGCCCTCTCCTCCGACCTGGTCACCGAGGGCGCCGAGTTCGATCTGGTGGTCTCCAACCACCTGCTCCACCACCTCGAGGAGGACGAGCTGCGGGACCTGCTGAGAGATTCTCGGCGGCTGTCCCGCACCGCGGTGGTCCACAGCGACATCCAGCGCGACCGTCTCGCCTACGCCCTGTTCTCGGTGGGCACCTGGCCCTTCTTCCCCGGCTCCTTCATCCGGGAGGACGGGCTGATCTCGATCCGCCGCAGCTTCACCGCCGCCGAACTGCGTGACATCGCGCCCGAGGGCTGGGATGTGAGCGAGCTGGGCCCATGGCGCCTGCTGCTGACCCACGAGGTCCCGACACGATGATCGCGCCCGGCAGCTTCGATGACGCGGCGCCCGGCGCTGCGGAACCGGACGGCCCGCCGCCAGACTGCGACGTGCTGATCGTGGGCGGTGGCCCGACAGGCCTGTTCCTCGCAGCGCTGCTGGTACGACGAGGGGTGAGCGTGCTCGTGCTCGAGTGTCGCACCGCGCCCAGCACCCATTCGCGAGCCATCGGCCTGCATCCCCCGGCCTTGAGTGCGCTGCGGGAGGTCGGCCTCGACGACGCCGCCATCGCCGCGGGAGTGCGGCTCCGGGGCGGCAGTGCGCGCGGCCGCCGCGGGGAGCTCGGCAGACTGCGCTTCGAGGGGGCATGGCCGCACCGACCGTTTGTCCTGTCCTTACCGCAGAGCCGCACCGAGGAGCTGCTCGAGGGCCGACTGGCCGAATTCGCCCCCGGGACGCTACAACGCGGCTGGGAGGTTACGGGCTTGCGCGAGATCGGTGACCGCATCGAGGTGACCGCACGGCACACCGCCCCGGGCGATGCCGGAGCCCCGGTCGTACACCGGCGCGCCCGCATGCTCGTGGGCGCCGACGGGTCCCACAGCCGGGTGCGCGAGCTCCTCGGCGTACCCACGACCCGTACTACGTACCCGGATACCTACCTCATGGGCGACGCCGCCGATCCTGATGGGGACGGTGAAGACCGCGAGGGGTTCATCCACCTGGACCCCGACGGCGTCGTCGAGTCCTTTCCGCTGCCGGGCGGGCTGCGCCGCTGGGTGGTCCACACCGGGTCGGCCCATGCCGGGGCCCACAGCGGGCGCTACCGTTCGGCAGATCCTTCCCCTGCCGCCCTTGCTGAGATCGTCCGCTCGCGCACCAAAGTGCGGATCGACACGACGGCGATCCGCATGATCAGTGCATTCACCGTGCACCGGCGCACGGCGCGGCACCTGCTAACTGGGCGTTGCATGCTGATCGGCGATGCCGCCCACGAAATCAGCCCGATCGGGGGCCAGGGGATCTCCCTGGGCTGGCTGGATGCCTACGACCTGGCGCCCCTCATCCCGCAGACGGTGACAAGCAAATTTAGCGGCACCCTCCGGGGCAGCCGCGAGTGGCTGCAGTTCGAAAAGACCTGTCAACGTCGGGCGCGTACCGCCCGTCTGCTCGCGCACCTGAACATGGCACTGGGACGCCCGCTCGCGGAACCACTGTCCTCCCTCCGGGGACTGGCCGTGCGAGCCGCCCTCCACTCTCCGGTTCGGCGCGTCATGGCGCGGGCGTACTCGATGGCGTGGGTGCGCACCCGCTGACGCACACGGATCACTCCTCTCGTTCGGACGCATTCCGTCGGCTATTTGTCAGAAATCAACGCATGTCGTTGCGGCCTTCGCCGACCGACTCCATGCTGTCGGGATGAAGAACGGGACGACGAGGCCCCTGCGCGGCGCTGAGCACGAGGTCTTGCTGGCACTGCGCCTTCAAGGTCCTTCAACCCGCGCCGAGTTGGTCCGGCGCACAGGCTTATCCCGCGCCACCGTGTCCACCGTGACGGCCCGCCTCCTCACCGGTGGCCGCGTCGAGAGCATGGGCACAGCCCCGTCCTCCCGCGCCGTGGGGCGCAATCCGGAGCTCCTTGCCCTGAGCGTGTCGGGGGCCGTGATTCTCGGTGTCGAGTTCGGGCACCGGCGCGTCACCGTGACCGCCATGAACGAGGCTCATCGCATCGAGGGCTCGGCCTCGGCCGCCTACGAACACGACACTCCGTGGCCGCGACGTATCCAGCATGCCTTCTCACGGATGGCGGCGCTGGACGTCCTGGACGGGCGCGACGTCATCGCCGTCGGCCTGGGCATTCCCGGCCGTATCCCGGATCGCGAAGCCGTCATGGAATCCCTGGTGGCGACCTTCGCCTCCCGTGTGGCGCGCGAGGTGCGGGCGGACAACAATTCCCGCCTGGCCGGTCTTGCGGAGGCGGTGTGGGGCTCGGGCCGCGATCTGCAGAGCTTCGTGTATCTGCGGCTCATGGACGGCGTCGGCGGAGCCCTGATCACCCAGGGCGCGATGTACGACGGGCTCCACGGTACGGCCGGCGAGTTCGGCCATATGACGGTCGATCCGGGAGGCCCCCCGTGCCGCTGCGGCAAGCGCGGCTGTCTCGAGTCCTACGTCTCACGAGAGCGGATCCTGGCCACGACGGCCCACCGCGATCTGGATGCGCTGCGCACGACGCTCGACGCCGGCGATGTGCGCCGCCGCGAGATCGTCGCCGGCGCCGGCCGGCGCATCGGCGTCGTGCTCGCGAACGTTTGCACGGCACTCGACGTGGAAGGGGTCGTGCTCGGCGGCGACCTGATCGGCCTCGGCCCACATCTCACCGCTCCGCTCGAGGTCGCATTCACAAAGAACCTCATGCCGGCGCGAGCGCACCGCATCGCCCTCCACGCGGGCCGGATCCGTGCGGTCGACGGTGCGCTGGGTGGGATCGCCCTCATCCTGCGTGACCCAGCCATCGCGCTGTCCCGGCCCGATTCCCCCGCCGCCCAGAAGGGACGACTCTCCTCGTGACCAGCCCCAACATGTTCTTCTTCCTGACCGATCAGCATCGGGTGGACACCCTGCCCTGCTACGGCAACGAGATCGTCGAGACCCCGTGGCTCGACTCCGTCGCCGCCGAGGGGACGGTCTTCGACCGCTTCTACACGCCCACTGCGATCTGCACCCCTGCGCGGGCGAGTCTGCTGACGGGCGAGGCGCCTTTCCGACACCAGCTGCTTGCCAACTACGAGCGCAACGTCGGCTACAAGGAGGACCTGGATCCCGATCACGGCTCGTTCAGCCGTGATCTTCGCGAGCACGGCTACAACGTCGGACTGGCCGGGAAGTGGCATGTGGGGCTGAAGCGCACCGCGGAGGATTTCGGGTTCGACGCCCTGCACATGCACGGCTGGCACAACCCGGTCGACCATCCCACCTACGAGCGCTACCTCGCCGAGCGGGGCCTTCCCGCATACCGCCTGCGCGACGAGATCCGCGGGACCTTCCCCAACGGCAGCCCGGGCAACCTGCTCGCTGCCCGTCTCGAGCACGGCGTGGAGGCCACCTTCGAGCGGTTCCTCGGGGACCTCGCGATCGAGCGGCTCCGCCAGTACGTGCAGGACTTCCGTCGCGACGGGACGCCATTCTTCCTGGCCACTCATTTCTTCGGTCCGCATCTTCCCTACAACCTGCCGCCAGAGTACTTCGACCTGTACGACCCCGAAGACGTGGAGCTGCCGCCTTCGATCGCCGAGACGTTCCTGGGCAAGCCCCCGGTGCAGTCGAACTATTCGGCGCACTGGACGTTCGACACCCTCGGCGAGGAGACCAGCCGCAAGCTGATCGCCGCCTACTGGGGATACGTGACGATGATCGATCACGAGATCGGCCGGATCGTCGACGTCGCCCGGGAGCTAGGCGTCTACGACGACGCCGCCGTGTTCTTCAGCGCTGATCACGGCGAGTTCACCGGTGCCCACCGCCTGCACGACAAGGGGCCGGCGATGTACGAGGACATCTATCGGGTGCCCGGCGTGATCCGGCCGCCCGGCGGCGGTCCGGCCCAGCACCGCCGCGAGTTCGCCGACCTCATCGACCTCCCCGCCACCATCAACGAACTCGCGGGGATCAAGCCCGTCAGGTCCGCCGACGGCACCAGCCTGCTGCCGATCCTGCGCGGCGAGCATCCACGGTGGCGCACCGACTACGTCGCCGAGTTCCACGGACACCACTTCCCGTACCCGCAGCGGATGCTCATCACCGACCGCTACAAGCTCGTCGTGAACCCCGAGTCCGTCAACGAGTTCTACGACCTCGTCGCCGACCCGTACGAGCTCACCAACCGCTATGGCTTCCCCGAATGCCGCCAGGTGCGCGATGCCCACCTGGCCCTGCTGTACCGCCGCCTCCGCGACCGCGGGGACAACTTCTATCACTGGATGACGTCGATGTATCCGGTGGGCGGCAAGGACTACGACACCTCCCTCAGCTCGTTCGAAAGGAACGGATCATGATGCTCTCCCCACGATCCACCGCGCACCGCCTCCACGGCGGCACACCGCGCTCAGCCCAGGACTTCGGCCGACGCCGTCTCCTCTCCGGCGCTGGCGCAGCCGGCGCCACGCTCACCGTTGCCGCCTGCTCGGGCGGACAGTCGATCGGAGGCTCGGATGAGGCTCCTGCGGCGGGATCCGAACCCTTCACTGCCGAGTACGACGGGCCGGACGTCACCATCACCTTCTGGAACGGCTTCACCGGAGGCGACGGCCCGTACATGAAACAGCTCATCACCGAGTTCACCGAAGCGAACCCTGCGATCACCGTCAAGCAGTCTTCCCTCGAGTGGGCCGACTTCTACTCGAAGGTCGTCACTGCGACCGATGCCGGCAGCGGGCCCGATGTCGCGGCGATGCACCTGGACCAGCTCGCGAGCTTCGCCTCCCGAGGGACCATCGTGCCGCTGGACAACCTCGCCGAATCCCTCGGTCTCAGCGAATCGGACTTCACCCCGGCCGTGTGGCAAGGCGGCGTGTTCCAGGGGCAGCGCTATGGCATTCCGCTGGACATGTTCACCATTGCGCAGTACTGGAGCACGGAGAAGTTGTCGACCGCTGGGCTTGAGGCCGGCCCCACCACCGGCGAGGAGTTCGACGCCGCCGTCCAGTCCCTGCAGTCCGCAGGTATCGAGAACCCCTTCTGGGTCTCTCCCGACAACTGGCAGATCTTCGTGAGTCTGCTCGGCCAGTTCGGCGGCTCCCTCTATTCCGAGGACCTCACCACCGTCACCTTCGGCGACGATGCCGGAGCGAAGGCGTTGACCTGGATGCGAGACCTCGTGGCCGACGACATCAGTCCCTCGGACGCCACCGACCTGGCCACCGCCTTCAAGAACGGCTCCTCGGCCCTCATCCATGAGCTGCTGTGGCTGATCAATGACCTCGAGGACACCACCGATGGGATGGAGTATGGCATCAGCGCCTTCCCGACGATCGGCGACTCCCCTGGCGTGTTCGCGAATTCCCACAACTTCACGCTCACCAAGCAGGCCGACGCCGACGCCGATCGCGGTCAGGCCGCTCGGGTGTTCATCTCCTGGATGAGCGAGAACTCCGCGACCTGGGCGGCGTCGGGCAACATCCCGGCGCGGGCCTCGGCGCGGGAGGACACGCAGTTCACCGATAGCCGCCAGGCCGAGCTCGCGACCGAGGAGGTGCTCGAGAGCTTCATCTTCCTGCAGCAGGTTCCCGGTTCCCGTGAGATCGCAGCGGACAGCTACCAGCGCGCGGTGAGTCGGGCGGTGCTCGGCGAGGAAGATCCGGAAGCCGCGCTCACGGCCGCGGTCACGACTGCGCAGGAGATGCTCGACCGTAACCGGGAGCTGTACGAATTCTGACCTTCCGACGTCCCGCGCGACGTCATCGACCAGGCGAGAGACCGCCGAGAGAAGAGGTTTGATGAGCAACGCTGCTCCGAGCCTGAGCGCGCCCCCCGCGCCTCTACCTGCGCCGCCCGCGAGCGGCGACAGGCGCAGGATCCGGGTCGGGAGTCCCGTCACGCCCTATCTGTTCGTCGCCCCGTTCCTGGTGCTGTTCGCGGTATTCGTGCTGGCACCGATCCTGGTCCTGGCCTACTCGAGCACGCGGCAGTGGATCCTGGGCTTCGACAGCGGAGGATTCATCGCGGCGCAGAACTATACGACGCTGCTGTCCGGTGAGGGGGTGCTGTCCGAGGAGTTCTGGCGGGGGATGAGGGTCACCGCGATCTTCACCGCCCTGTCGGTCCCTCTGCTGGTCGTCGTCCCCTTCGCCCTCGCACTGCTGCTGAACCAGAAGTTCCCCGGGCGCACCTTCTTCCGCGCGGTGTACTTCGCTCCGTATGTGCTGGGCGTCGCCGTGGTGGGCGTGCTCTGGCACTTCCTCCTCGATGCCCGTGTGGGCCCGGTGAACCATCTGCTGGGTTCCCTGGGGCTGCCCGACACGGTCGCCTGGACGACCTCATTGCCCGCCGGCTGGGTCTCGCTCGTGGGCGTGACGGTGTGGTGGACGGTCGGCTTCAACGCCGTCATCTACCTGGCGGCCCTGCAGGACGTGCCCGCACAGCTGTACGAGGCCGCTCGGATCGACGGGACCAACGCCTGGCAACGGCTGTGGGTGGTGACCATCCCGCATATGCGTCGAGTGCTGCAGTTCGTCGTGGTCATCACGATCATCGCGTCGGCCAACATGTACGGCCAGTCGGCGCTGATCACCAACGAGCAGCCCGGCGGGGCGACTCGCACCGCGATCGGCTACATCGCACAGACCGGAATGCAGTCCTATGACATCGGTATGGCGAGTGCGATGAGCATGATCCTCGCCGTGTGCCTGATCGCGGCGAGTCTGCTCGTGAACCAGATCTTCCGCTTCGTGGGAAAGGTGTAGACGATGGCGACCTCTCGCCCCTCCCGTCGCCGACCCGTACGCCTCCAGCGCATCGCGCTGTGGGCAGCGCTGATCCTCCTAACGTGCGTATTCGCCCTTCCGTTGCTGTACATGCTCGGTACCGCGTTCAAGACCCCCGCCGAGTCGGTATCTCCGGACTTCCGGCTGTGGCCACGCAACCCGACCCTGGGGGCTTTCAAACACATCCTGGGTGACGACTCAGTCCCGGTGCTGCGATGGGTGGCCAACAGTCTGGTGGTCGCGGTCGCGCACTCCGCTCTGACCGTGGTACTCGCCGTGCTCGCCTCATACGCACTGGCGCGCATGCAGTTCCGGGGCCGCACGCTCATGATGGGGGTGGTCCTCGCCACGATGTTCGTGCCCGCGGTAGTCATGCTGATCCCCCACTTCCTCATCGTGAACTCCCTGGGCTGGCTGAACACGTACGCGGCGCTCATCATCCCGGGCGCTGCGGGCGCCTTCGGCGTGTTCTTCCTGCGTCAGTTCTTCGCCGCGATCCCCAAGGAGCTCGAGGAGGCGTCCATCGTCGACGGCTGCTCGCAGTGGTCGACGTTCGTACAAGTCATGCTCCCTCTGGCCCGGCCCGCCATCGCCACTCTCGTGGTGCTCTCGTTCCTCACGAGCTGGAACGACTATCTCTGGCCCGTCTTCGTGCTCTTCAGCAGCGAGATGCAGACGCTTCCTTCCGGGCTGCGGCTGCTGCAGGCGGAGAACGGCACCCGCTACGACGTGATGATGGCCGGCGCGGTCATCGCCAGCGTCCCCGTCCTAGCCCTGTATGTCATCGCCCAGCGCTGGATCATCGAGGGCGTCTCGACCACCGGCCTCAAGGGCTGATCTCCCATTCCCCCGAAAGGACCCCATGACCACCAACGCGCCGCACACTGCCCAGGCTCGCATCGACGTCTCCGGCGCCGACCCCGAGCGACCGATCGAACCGATGATCTACGGCCACTTCCTCGAGTCGGCGTTCTTCCACAATATAGAAGGCGGGGTGTTCGACGAGGGCTCGCAGCTGTCCGTCAGTGGAGAAGGACCGTTGGCCGGATGCCGTCAGGACGTCATCGATGCCTGTCGCGACCTGGGCATGCCTGTGGTGCGCTGGCCGGGCGGGAACTTCACCTCGGCCTACTGGTGGCAGGACGGCACCGGGCCGCGGGACCGGCGGCCGCGACGCCTCGAGCTGGCGTGGGGCTCGGAGGAGTCCAACCGGTTCGGCACCCCGGAGTTCCTCGCCTGGTGCGAGGCCACCGGCGCCACTCCCTACCTCGGCCACGGCTGCCGCAGCGTCGAGGACGCGGTGCGCTGGGTGGAGTACTGCAACTACACCGGGGACACCGAGATGACCCGGCGCCGCACCTCCGACGGGCTCGATAGCCGACGCCCCGTGCCGATCTGGGGCCTGGGCAACGAGGTCTACGGAACGTGGCAGATGGGACACCGCAGCCCCGAGCGCTACGCCGAGGACGCCCTCGAGCACGCGAAGTTCATGCGAGCCGTCGACGGCTCGATCCGGTTCGTCGCCGTCGGCGTCGACGACGACCGCTGGACCGACGTGGTGGTGCGCGAGCTCGGCGAGATCACCGACTGGGTCTCCATCCACGCCTACGGGGCGAGCTTCCACCTCGTCGATCCCTCCCGGGCAGAGTTCGACGCGATCGTCGCGCAGGCCGTCCACGTCGAGAACGTGCTGCAAGGCTTCTCACGGAAGATCGCCGGTGCTGCTGCCCGCCATGGCATCACCAGCCCCCTGGAGATCGCCTTCGACGAGTGGAACATGCGCCACTACGAGCCACGCACGTGGGATGATCCGCGACCGGGGGCCGACGGTGGCATCGCCGAGCGCGACACCTCCGGCCCGACCGACGAGCCGGGCGTGGCCGGGAAGCACGGCTGGCGGGTGAGCCGGTACTCGCCGCGCACCCTGGCCGATGCCCTGTTCTACTCCGGGGTGTTCCACGCCATTCACCGCACGTCGAGCAACCAGGTGCCCGTGACCATGGCCAACACCGTGAATCTCGTCAACGCCAACGGACTTCTCGCAGTGCGCGAGGGCGGCCTGGTGCGCTCGGCCACCTACCACGTGTGGGATCTGTACCTGAACCACTTCGGCACCGTGCCGCTGCCGGCGCGGGTCGCCGGTCCGTCCGTCACGTTGCCGGTGCGCCACGAGCAGGGATGGGGCGGCGAGGCGCACTGTGTGGACGTGGCGACCAGCGTGGGCGTCCTGGACGTGAGCGCCTCCGCGTCGGCCGATGGGTCGCGGCGATACGCGGCGGTGATCAACCGTTCGGCCGATCAGGACGTGGAAGCCGTGCTCGCCGTGGACGGAGAGCTCGTCGAAGGGCCGGTGTCGGTGCATACGCTCGGCGCCGACGCGCAGGACCTGTTCGCGGTGAACACTCTTGACCGGCCCGACGTGCTGAGGCTGCGGGAAAGCGCGGCGGAGCTGAGCGGCGGGGTGTTCGTAGCCCCGGCGCACTCGGTGAGCGTGGTGTCGTGGGAGGTGAGCGTGGGCTGAAGCAGTCTCTCGGCGTGCTCACGGACGGTCCGGTCACGGCTATCGTGATGCGTAGTCTCATAGCGGTGAAGACCGAGCGGATGCACGCACCTGCCGGAACGTCCGCGGCGCCATTCCCACCTCACGTTTGAAAGCGGCACTGAAGGCGCTCTCGGAGGAGTAGCCGAGCTCGCGGGCGAGCACGGAGATGCGGGTTCCGGCCTCGCGCAGTGCGTGCTGGGCCAGCAGCATGCGCCAGCGGCTGAGGTAGGCCAAGGGCGGCATGCCGGCGACTGCCCGGAAACGTTCGGCGAAGGTCGTGCGGGACATCGCCGCGGCGCGGGCGAGCTCGGCCAGGCCCCAGGCCCGGCCGGGCTCGTCGTGCAGGAGACTCACCGCCGGGCGCAGGCGCTCGTCGGTCAGCAGTCGCAGCCAGCCGGGCAGCAGCTCGTCCTGCTCGACATAGGCGCGGAGCATCTCGAGCAGCAGCAGTTGGCCGTGCTGGCGCATCGCGAAGGCGGAGCCGATCCGGTCGCTCGCGGCCTCGAGGAACATCCGGTGCACGCTGCCGCGGAGGTTCGTGGCCGACGAGCCGGTCCCGTGCACATGCGCCACTTGCGGCAGTGCGCTCGTCAGCAGCGTCCGGCCGGCCGGGCTCAGTTCGACGTGCCCGCCGACCAGCACGTCGTGAAGGCCGCCGGCCGGGGTGAAGCGAGCCGTGGAGAAGCCCTCCTCCGGCACCATCTCGCGTCGGGGCCCGGTGCCCTCCCCGCCCCATGCCTCGAACCAGCGGCTCTCGTTGAGCAGGAGGACATCCCCCGCGCCCACCTCGAGCGGCTCGGTCAGCCCGTCGGCCAGGACGTGAGCTCGTCCGCTGACGAGCGCGAAGAACTTCAGGCCCTCGATCGGCGCCCTGGAGACCCACGGCCCCTGCACCGCGAAGCCGCCCGAGAGGACGCCCCGCACGTCGACGACATCGAAGACCTGGGACAGATGATCAGGGCGCATGCCCGTACTCTCGCGCAAGAAATCCGGACTGACAAGTATTCAGAGTTCGCCGCCGTCGCCTCACAGTGGAGACATGACCACACAGATACCCGCCGCACAGGCCACCGACATCCAACTCCCCCAGTCCGTCCTCGACAAGCAGCGCCCCCTCGACAGCGGCTTCACCGCTGCGAATACGGCCGACGACGTCCTCGCCGGTCGGGACCTCACCGGCACCCACGTCGTCGTCACCGGCGGCCACCACGGCATCGGCCGGGAGACCACCCGCGCCCTGACCGCGGCCGGCGCCTCCGTCACCGTCGGCTCGCGAGACCCGGAAGCGGCCGCGGCGAAGCTCGCGGGCATCGAGCGGGTCGAGACCAGCCGGCTCGACCTCATGGATCCCGACTCGATCGACGCCTTCGCCGAGCGCTACCTCGCCACCGGCCGCCCGCTGCATGTGCTGCTGAACAACGCCGGCCTCATGGCCGGGCCTCTGGTGCGGGACGCACGTGGCTACGAGTCGCAGTTCTCCACCAACCACCTCGGCCACTTCCAGCTCACCCTCGCCCTGCTGCCGGCACTGCGCGCCGCCGGCGGCGCCCGCGTGGTCACCCTGACCTCCGGCGGGCACCGGCTCTCCGGCATCCGCTGGGAGGACCCGCACTTCGAGTCGGGCTACGACGAGATGGGGCTGCTCGGTTACGGGCAGTCCAAGACCGCGAACGTGCTCTTCGCGGTCGAGCTGGACCGGCGATGGGCGGCCGACGGGATCCGCGGCTATGCCGTCCACCCCGGCATCATCGTCACCACGAGCCTGGGCCCGGCCCGGGCTCCGGGGGCGACCGCCAGAGGCGGAATGGACTCCGAGGCGCTGCGCGCGCAGGGACTGATCAACGAGCACGGCCAGCAGATCATCGACCCCGAGCACGAGAAGAAGACGCTCCAGCAGGGCGCCAGCACCAGCGTGTTCGCGGCGACCAGTACGCTGCTCGCGGAGGTCGGGGGCGTCTACCTCAAGGACAACGACATCTCCGAGCTGGACCTGGATCCTCAGCCGATCGACATGACCGCTCCCGAGACCACCGTCGTGCCGCACGCGGTCGATCCGGCCGCGGCTGGCCGGCTCTGGGAGCTCAGCGAGACGCTCATCCGCAGGTGAGGCGGGCGATCAGCGCGGCGATCCTGCGCTCGCGAGTGCGCTCCGTGGCCGCGGTGAGGATCGGGCTCAGCGCGGAGAACCGGGCCGAGCGCGTGAGCTGCTCGAACGCCGCCTGAGCCTCGGGTTCCGCGGCGAGCGCGGCCAGGAGATCCGGCGGGGGTTCGGCCGTGGCGGGGCCGGCGTAGGCGCGTTCCCAGCGCCCGTCGGCCTTCGCCCGGTCGATCTCCGCCTGGCCGCGCTCGCGCATCCGGCCCTCGTCGGCCAGTCGCGCGACGATCACGACGTTGCGCTGGGACCAGATCGACCGGGTCCGCCGCGGCGTGAATCGCTGCCGGAAGCTGCGCTCGTCGTAGGTGGTGCGCTGGCCGTCGATCCAGCCGCTGCACAGTGCCTCCTCGAGGGCCTCCTGGTAGGTCAGCGTCGTCGGCGAATCCCGCCCCTTCTTCGCCAGCAGCAGCCAGACCCCGTCATAGGTGTGCTCGTGCTGATCCAGCCACGCGCGCCAGCCGGCGCGGTCGGCGATGACCAGCGGGTCCGGCGGCATGTTCTCGTCCATGTCGTGCAGTATCCCCGACGGTGCGGACCGAAGCTGTCCGCCCGTCATGCCGCCGGCGCGATGTCCTCCCGTCGGAGGTCGGTGACCGCGGCGAGGTGGTCGAAACCGTGATCAGCGGGCGGGGTGGCCGGGCGTCTCAGCCCGTCGGGGTCGTCCCCCGTTGTTCGCGCGCCGCACGCGCCGAGGCGACGTCGTCGACGATCAGGGCCAGGTGGCGCATGCCCGCCAGCAGCGACCCGTACAGCGGCCACGAGCGTCGCGGGAGCTCCGTGTGGTCGGCCAGGTCCGTGGTCAGCTCCTCGAGGCGGTCGGCGATCGGTTCCACCTCGATGTCGGGATCAGCGATGGCGCGGCCGGCGTCGCGGACGATCGCGACCCACCGCTCGCGGAAGTCGGCATCCCAGTCGCCGTCGGCGTAGTCGGCTTCACGCAGTGTCCGGGCCAGGTGGCGAAGGTGTGAAATCCCCTCGTCCACGCGGGTGAGGATCTCCTCGTAAGAGGCCTTCTCGGCCTCGCTCTGCGCAGAGGCGCCGGTCTTCCGTCCACTCTTCCGTGCACGTGCCCGCCGCAGCCCCCGGCGTGGGTTGGCCCGTTCGCTCTCGCGGGCGAAGCGGACCGCCTGCCAGGCCGTGGTGAGCTCGTCGCTCATCGCGTGCGTCTCGGCCACCCAGTTGTCGGCGTGAGCCGTCTGCCAGTCCTCCGAGAGCTCCTCGGCCATCTGACCGAGCAGCTCGCCCATCCGGCGATTGATGCTGTCGACGTAGCGGGCGGCCTGGCTCTCCCGCAGCGGCGGGATGAGCATGAGATTGACCAGCACCCCCACGGCCACACCGAGCCCCACCTCCAGGATCCGGTCGTTCAGCAACGGCTGCTGGGCTCCGAACCCGCTGCCGAGCACGAAGATCGCCGTGGTCGCGATCGCGATGCCCTCGTCGCGGATCCAGGTGGCACGAGCCCCGACCAGCCCGACCAGCAGGGCCAGGGCGAAGGTCCACACGCTCACGCCGAGCACAGCACCGATCGCGAAGGAGAGGCCGACGCCGATGGCAGAGGCGACGGTGGTCTGGGCTCCGCGAGACAGCGAGCGGTACACGGTGGCGTGCACTGTCAGCAGGGCGGTCCACGGGGCGAGGAAGGGGAGCTCGGAGCCCAGGACATTGGCGGAGATCCACCACGCGGCGGTGCCCGCGACCACTGCCTTGAGGATCTGCAGGCCGCTGGTGACCGACTCCGGTTCAGCCAGGTGAGCGAGGAACGCTCTTCCTCTCCGTCGCAGGGGCGCGAACAAGGTCATGAGTCAGTCCGTTCGGTGATCGCGCGGCGTGGGCCGCTGGGGCGGCCTCGACTCCGAGGTGCTCCGCCATCGCACTCCGGACATCGGCGAGGGCCGGTCGGGAATCCTGCAGAGCCAAGCTAACCACCCACGTCTGCGGTTCGGAACCCGTGCCCGTGCACATCACAGGCGCCGCGAGAACCCCGCTCCCGCTCGGCCCACGGCATGCCCTGCCGTGCGCGTCCGCGCGCGGTCGGCACGCGTTCCGGGTCCGGTAGCGTGGAAGCTCCCGGCCCGCCTCGACGCCGCGGCCCCGACCCGATCGGGCACGTGCCTCCCGCCGGCACCACCCGCCCTGCTCTCCGGGGACGCGGCAGGCCATGGCCGCGAGGCAGTTCATCTCGAGAGGAACCAGATATGTGTGTGGACCGTGCCGCGCTGTCCCGAGAGGAGGCCGTCCGGGAGTCGCTGCAGTCCGATCCGGTCATCACCAGCATCAAGGACGACCGGGCGCTGGAGGCGGCTCTCGAGACGGACCACGAGGTCCTGTTCCTGCTCTACGGCAGCCTGATCGACATCGAGGAGACCGTGGCCCGGTGCATCGCGGCCGGCAAGATCGTCCTGGTCAACGTCGACTTCATCGAGGGCCTGTCTTCCCAGGACGTCGCCGTCCAGTGGCTGGCGACCCACACCGAGGCCGATGGCATCCTCTCCTCCAAGCCGGCCGTGGTGCGGGCCGCCCGACGGGCAGGCCTCACCGCCGTCCAGCGATACTTCCTGGTCGACTCGATCTCGTATCACCAGCTGGCGCGGGTGCTCCGCCAGGGCGAGCCCCACTTCGTCGAGATCCTGCCGGGATGCATCCCGCGCGTCATCGAGTGGCTGCGCGCGGACTTCTCGACACCGGTCATCGCCGGCGGACTGGTCTGCGAGCGCGGAGACGTCATCGCCGCGCTCGGTGCCGGCGCCCTGGCCGTGGCCACCTCCGATCGGGCCGTGTGGGCGATGTGAGCCGACGACGAACGCTGCCGCGAGGGCCACGCGAGCCCGCGACGGACGGGCTCGCTCGGGCCGCCCCCGCGCGGCATCGATGACCGTCTGGACACCCGGCCGGGCACGCTGGTAGCTTTCGTCAAAACTTCATAGCTCCGGGGTCATCCCGGACGTCACGACAGACACCAAGAGATCAGTGGCGTCGCTCCCTTCGGGGGGCGACTGCTTGCTGGTCTCTTTTTTTTGTGCCCTCACGGCGGTGCCCCCCGTCCTGGTGGCGGTGCGCCCGCCCTCGGGGCGGTGCCCCCGCCCTGGTGGCGGTCCCGTCCGTCATCGCGGGCGGCTTCCCGCCTCCCTCACCCGTTCCCCGATCAGCCCACAAAGGAGTGGCCTCATGACCCGAATGCGAAGATCGGTCAGCTTCCTGATCCTGGCGATGACCGGAGGGGTCGTCTTCCAGGTCGCCTACCTGCGGTTCCTCTTCCTCCACGACGGCGCGGAGGCCCTGGGCCTCTCCCTGCAGCAGTACGGCACCGTCACCTCGGTGTTCGGCGCGGTCGCCGTCGTCATGTACTTCGTCGGCGGCTGGTTCGCCGACAGGTTCTCGCCGAAGCTGCTGATCGTCATCGCCATGGCGGGCACCGGCGTGCTGGACCTGTACGTCTCCACAGCGCCGGGATACCTGGCCGTGCTGATCGTGCACGTGCTCTTCGCGGTGCTCGGTATGGGGCTGTACTGGTCGGCGCTGGTGAAGTCGATCGGTCTGCTCGGCAGCGAGGGCGAGCAGGGCCGCCTGTTCGGCTTCCTCGAGGGGATCCGCGGCCTGACGACCACCATCATCGGTCTCGTCGGATCCGTGATCGTCGCGCGCGCCGTCGTGGCCAGCACCGGCGTGACGACGCTGATCCAGATCTACGGGGTCCTGGCGATCGTGCTCGCGGTCCTCGTCCTGTTCGTCGTCCACCAGGGCAAGGACCAGCTGGACAAGGCGGAGCGCCAGTCCGTCGGCCCCCGGCAGCTGCTGCGGGCGGCAGCCAACAAGTACACGTGGCTGATCGGCGGCTCCGTGATGATGATGTACTGCTTCTACACCCTGATGGGCTACCTCTCGCCGCTGCTGCAGGACGGTTTCGGCGTCGCCGCGGGCATGATCGGTGTGATCGGCGTGATCCGCACCTACGTGTTCCAGTTCCTCGCCGGCCCCGTCGGCGGCATCCTGGTCGACAAGTACTTCGGCTCCACCCCGCGGTTCCTGCGGGTCAGCTTCGTCATCGTCGGCCTCACCGCCGTCGGCTACCTCGTCCTGCCCCGGCAGGCGGGCATGCTGTGGATCGCCGTCGCCCTGATGATCATCATGAGCCTCACCGTCTTCGCGGCGCGCGGGGTGTTCTGGTCATCGGTCGGCGAGCTGGGCATCCCGGTCGCCCAGCGCGGCGGCGTGATCGGCCTCGCCTCCGGACTGGCCTACCTGCCCGACGCGTTCCTGCCGGCCGTCGCCTCGTGGTGGATCGGCGACCCCGCCAACGGCGTCCCGGCCCAGGGCGGCGGATTCTCGGCGATGTTCACCGTGCTGATCCTGGCGGCCGTGATCGGCATGGTCCTGTGCACCGTGACGATGCGGGTCCACGCCCGCGAGAGCCGGGACGCAGCCCGTGAGCCCGAACCCGAGCTCTCCTCGACGTGACCGCCGCTCCCCCACTTCGACCCCTCACCCTGAAGGACATGACCATGGACATCACGGATTTCTCGCTCGACGTCTTCTCCCTGGAGGGGAAGGTCGCGATCGTCACCGGCGGCAACTCCGGCCTCGGGCAGGCGTTCGCCCTCGCACTCGCCAAGGCCGGCGCCGACATCTTCGTGCCGAGCATCGCCGACGACGACGGCACCACCCGCTCCCTCATCGAGGCCACCGGGCGCCGCTACGAGTTCCTCGAGATCGACATCACCGGCCCCGAGGCACCGGCCCGCGTCATCCAGGACACGCTCGAGCGCCTGGGAGGCCTGGACGTGATCGTGAACTCTGCCGGCATCTCGAAGCTCGCCGGCGTCCAGGAGTTCGACCGGGAGCAGTGGGACCCCATGGTCGACCTCAACCTCACGGCACCGTTCGCCCTCTCCCAGGCAGCGGTCGAGCACTTCATCGCGCAGGGCTCCGGCAAGATCATCAACATCGCCTCGCTCTTCGCCTTCCTCGGGGGCCAGTCCTCCCCGGCCTATGCTGCGACCAAGCACGGCATCGTCGGCTTCACCAAGGCCTACAGCGACGAGCTGGCCGGGCACGGGATCCAGGTCAACGCCATCGCGCCCGGGTACTTCGCGACGGCGCTGACGGCGACGACGCGCGCGGATCCGGACGCCTCCCGCCAGATCCTCGAGCACATCCCCGCCGGCCGCTGGGGCGAGGTCTCCGACCTGATGGGCGCAGCCGTCTTCCTCGCCTCGAAGGCCTCCGACTACGTCAACGGCCACGTCCTCACCGTCGACGGCGGATACCTCGTCCGCTGAGACACCTCCCCGTCGGCCCTACTCACCGGAGCCCATAGTCCCGCCGGAGCCCGCAGCCCCGCCGCTCCCGTCGGCCCGCAGAGGCCCCGAGGCAAGCGGCCGGCATCGCCCACCAGCCCATCCCCGACCACACAGACCGCCTACGACCATCACCCCCACCCGACCCGTCGGCCCGAGCGCCGTCACCCATCGTGAGAGGACCCTCCACCCCATGATCGAATCCCGCTCGCCCCTGTCCCGCGACCAGATCCTCGACCGGCTGACCACGATCCTCGGCCCGGACCAGATCGAGACCGACGAGCACGCGCTGCAGGAATCCAGCGTCGACCGGTTCAAGAAGTACCAGTCCGTGCACGGCGTCTACAGCGCACCGCTGCCCGTCGCGATCGCCTACGCGACCTCCACCGAGGACGTCGCCGCCGTGCTCGCCTTCGCCGACGAGAACCTCATCAACATCGTCGCCCGCAGCGGACGCACCGGGACCGAGGGCGGGCTCGAGACCAGCGTGGCGGACACGATCGTCCTGGACCTCTCCCGCATGGACCAGATCCTCTCGGTCGATCCCGAGAACATGCAGGTCACCGTGCAGGCAGGGGTCACGCTGCAGACACTGGAGGACCAGCTGCGCGCCCAGGGTCTGACCACCGGCCACTCCCCGCAGTCCAAGCCGCTGGCCCAGTACGGCGGGCTGGTCTCCACCCGCAGCATCGGGCAGTTCTCCACGCTATACGGCGCGATCGAGGACATGGTCGTCGGCCTGGAGGCCGTCTTCCCCGGCGGCCGGGTCACCCGCATCAAGGCCGTGCCCCGCCGCGCCGCCGGCCCCGATATCCGCCACATCGTGATCGGCAACGAGGGCGCCCTGTCGGTCGTCACCGAGGTCACGCTGAAGGTGTTCCGCTACTACCCGGAGAACAACCGGTTCCACGGCGCCCTGGTGGAGGACATGGCCACCGGCATCGCCATGCTGCGCGAGATCATCACGAACGGTTTCCGCCCCTCGGTCGCCCGCCTGTACTCCCCCGAGGACGCGAACCAGCACTTCTCCCACTTCAGCCAGGGCAAGTGCGTCGTCGTGCTGGTCGCGGAGGGGCCCGAGGGGATCGTGCGCGCCACCAGCGAGGAGATCACGCGCGTCCTCGACCAGCACGAGCACGTGAAGGTCGACCCGTCCCTGATCGAGGCCTGGTTCGACAATCTCAACTGGGGGCCCGACAAGATCGAGGCCGAGAAGGCGGCCATGCTCGAGTCCCACCACCTGGGATACACCACGGAGGTCTCGGCCGACTGGTCCCAGGTCGTGGACCTCTACGAGTCCGTCATCCGCCGCATCCGCGAGGAGTACCCGCACGCGGGCGACCTGACGATGCTGGGCGGCCACTCCTCGCACAGCTACCAGACCGGCACGAACATGTACTTCGTCTACGACTACCGGATCGAGGCCTCCCCCGAGGAGGAGATCGAGAAGTACCACCTGCCGCTCAATGCGATCATCGTCGAGGAGGCGCTGCGTCACGGCGGCTCGATGGTCCACCATCACGGGATCGGCAAGTACCGCACCCCGTGGACGGAGCAGGAGCACGGCAGCGCCTACCCGATCCTGGCCGCTCTCAAGCAGAGCTTCGACCCGAACGGGATCATGAACAGGGGCACGATCTTCCCGGCCGACGGTGCGATCCAGCCGGCCGCCGCGCATCCGCAGGACCAGCTGGCGCAGTGGCGCCGGGGACCTGAGGGAACCGGCGGCGCGCAGGCCGCCGGGGACACCGCCGACGCGGAGAGCACCGAGGGCATGGACTGATGACGAGGTACGTGGTGGGGATCGACAACGGGTCCCAATCCTCCAAGGTCACGATCTTCGACGAGAACGGCCGCACCTGCGCGGTGGGCCGCGTGCCGCTGCCGGCGAACCACACGCCCCGCCCCGGCGTCGTCGAGTATCCCGACGACGTCCTGTGGGAGTCGATCGCCGCGGCGAGCCGGCAGGCCATCGCCGAGTTCGAGGGGGACCCGACGGAGATCGTCGGCGTCGGCCTGTGCACCATCCGGTTCTGCCGGGCCGTGCTGCGGGCCGACGGCAGTCTCGCCCAGCCGGTCCAGAGCTGGATGGATGAGCGGGTGGGCCGCCCGTACCGTCAGGAGACGGCCGAGGCCGCCTACGTCACGACCTCCTCCGGGTACATCACCCACCGGATGACCGGGAACTTCACCGACACGGTCGCGAACTACCAGGGCATGTGGCCGATCGACACCGCGGCCTGGGCCTGGTCCCAGGACGAGGCCGACTATGAGCGCACCGGCATGCCGCGCAGCTTGCTGTTCGACCTGGTCATGCCGGGAGAGGTGCTGGGGCGGCTGACGCCCCGGGCCGCCGCGGCGACCGGGCTGCCGGGCGGCGTGCCGGTGATCGCCACGGCGAACGACAAGGCGGTCGAGGCCCTCGGTGCGGGCCTGCAGGATCCCCGGTCCCTGCTGCTGTCACTGGGCACCTACATCGCGGGGATGTCCGTCGGCGAGGCCGGCGCGACCGGGTCGGAGGCGTTCTGGACGAACTTCGGGTCGCAGCCCGGCACATACCTCTACGAGAGCGGCGGCATCCGCCGCGGCATGTGGACGGTCAGCTGGTTCCGCGACCTCCTCGGCGAGGGCACCGCCCGGGAGGCCGCCGAGCGCGGCGAATCGGTCGAGGAGATGCTGGGCCGGGAGGCGCTCGAGGTGCCGGCCGGCTCGGACGGGCTGCTGACGGTCCCCGACTGGCTGGCCCCGGCCGACGTGCCTTCCCGCAAGGGCAGCGTGCTGGGGTTCGACGGGCGGCAGGGCCGCGCGCACATGTTCCGCTCGATCCTCGAGGGCATCGCCCTGACCATGAAGGAGCGGGCCGACGAGATGGCGACCGAGCTCGGCACGCGCTTCGATCAGCTGGTCATCACCGGCGGCGGGGCCTCCTCGGACCTCATGACCCAGATCCTCGCGGACGTCTTCGGGCTGGAGACCGTGCGCCTGGCCGGCGGCAGCTCCGCCGGTCGCGGTGCGGCGATCTGCGCCGCCGTCGCCACCGGGATCGTCCCCTCGTTCCGTGAGGGCGCGGAGCGCTTCGCCGTCGTGGCCGACCGCACCGCCCCTCTCGCCGAGAACGCGGAGGTGTACCGGCAGCTCGGCGCGGTCTACCGGGACGTGCGGGGCGTGACGGACCGGATCTACCGGCGCACGTGGGAGGTCGTCGGCTAGGGCTGCCGGGCGTCGGCGCCCGCCACCACACATCGAACGGCGGGGACCCTCAGCCGTCCCCTCCCCGCCAGATCCGCGACCCAGTGGTTATGGCCGCCGAGTTCCAACACACTCACGGATCCGGCGGGGCGGACCGGCCTTCCCGCGGGGCGGACCGGCCTTCCCGCGGGGCGGACCGGCCTTCCCGCGGGGTCGGCGTGCCTCCGCGCGAGGTCGGCCTGCCTTCCCGCGGGGCTGGCCGGCCTCCCAGCGGGGTCGGCGTGCCTCCGCGCGCGGCGGACCAGCACCGGATCGGCCCCGATGCTTGCGCGCGCCGAGCCGGGACCTATCATGTGCCCATCCAGTGGCCCTGCCGAACAGCGGCGTTCTCCGCGCTGGAGACCTCGTCATCGGCCTCGCGGCCGTCAGACCGGAAGCACCCTCATGCCGCCGAAGACCCAACGCCCCACTGTCGCCACCATCGCCCGCGACCTCGGCATCTCCGCCGCCACCGTGAGCTACGCCCTCAACGACAAGCCGGGGGTCAGCGCCGCGCTGCGCACCCGCGTGGTCGAGCACGCCGAGAAGGTGGGCTGGACCCCGCACTCCGGCGCCCAGGCACTGCGCCGCGGCCGCAGCGGGAACATCGGCCTCGTGCTGATCAGGGACCCGCAAGAGGTCTCCCGGGAGCCGTTCTACTCCTCGGTGACCGCGGGCATCGAGTCGGCCAGCTCGTCCCACGGCTACGAGCTGCTGATCCGCTTCGTGCGCGGCGGCCGCCACGAGGAGATCGAGGTTTTCCGCGGCTGGGCGCACCAGCGCCGCGTGGACGGCGTAGTGCTGCTGGACCTGGCGGAGGACGACCATCGCCCGGCCGTCCTGGAGTCGCTGAACCTCGACTTCGCCGTGCTCGGCCACTACACCGGCCCCGAGGACTTCGTGAAGGTCACCACCGCCGAGGCCGAGGACGCGCGCACCGTGGTCGAGCACATCGTCGCCCGCGGCTACGACGGCTGCATCCAGCTGACCGGACCGGCCGGCTACGCGCACGAGCGCCGGCGTCTGGAACTGCTGCGGCAGCTGTGCTGCGAGCAGGGCATCGCCCACACCCACGCCTCCGGCTCGTACACCATCGACGCCGGCATCGCAGCGTTCGAGCGCTCCGACCTGGCCATCAGCGAGCGGCCCGCCGTGATCGCCTCGAGCGACCTGCTCGCGATCGGGGCGCTGCGCGCGGCGCTGGCGAGGGGACTCGACGTGCCGGCCTCGCTCGGCATCGTCAGCTGGGACGACTCGCTGATCGCGGAAGTGGCCTCCCCCGGGATCACCGCCCTCTCCCGCCAGCCGTTCGACATGGGCCACCACGCCGGTGACCTGCTGGTACGGCGGATCGAAGGCGAGGCGCTCGGCGGCGCGGAGCTGCAGAACGCCCCGGCCGGCCTGGTCCCCCGGCAGTCCACCGGCGCCCCGCCGCGCACCTGATCCCGCGGACCGTGACCACGTCGTGACGTGACGCAGTTGACACCGGCACGTGCGCCGCGCAATACTCGCCGAATCGATTAAGTCCGAATCGATTAAGCAGATCCGGCCCGAAGCCCTCGGAGGGGTGAGGTGCCACCGACCCGTTCCGAGTCCCACCACCAATGACGGTGTATCTAGGAGTCCCCCGATGCGACGACGCACACTTCTGACCGCAGCCCCTCTCGCCGCCGCCGGCGTGACCGGACTCGCCGCCTGTGGCGGAGGGTCCGGAAGCGGCGGCTCCAACGAGAGCCCTGATTCCCTCACCTACTGGGCGTCCAACCAGGGCACCAGCCTCGAGCACGACAAAGAGGTGCTCACCCCGGTCCTCGAGAGGTTCGAGGAGGAGACCGGCATCTCCGTCAGCCTCGAGGTCATCGGCTGGAACGACCTCCAGACCCGTATCCAGACGGCGATCACCTCCGGGCAGGGCCCCGACGTGGTCAACATCGGCAACACCTGGGGCGTGAGCCTGCAGTCCACCGGCGGTCTGCTCGACCTCGGCGACGAGGAGTTCGAGGCGCTCGGCGGCCGCGACAAGTACGTGGAGGCGGCGCTGGCCACCGGCGGCGCCCCGGACACCGACCCCACCTCCGTGCCCCTGTACGGCCTGGCCTACGGCATGTTCTACAACGTGCGGATGTTCGAGGAGGCCGGCCTCGAGCCGCCCACCACGTGGGAGGAGATGGTCGAGGCCGCCAAGGAGCTCACCGATCCCGACAACGGCGTGTACGGCATGTCCCTGGCCGCGGGCTCCTACACGGAGAACAACCACTTCGCCTTCATCAACGCCGTCCAGAACGGCGCGGCGCTGAACACGCCCGACGGCGAGCCCTCCTTCACCGAGGACGGCGTGGTCGACGGCATCCTGCGCTACCTGGATCTGATGCAGAAGCACAAGGTCGTCAATCCCTCCAACGCCCAGTTCGACAACGGCACGATGTCGGTCACCTCGTTCGCCAACGAGGAGTCCGCGCTGATCATCAACCAGAACAACGCCCACTCCACCATCGAGTCCAACGGGATGACCCCGGACCAGTTCGCGGCGGTCCCGTTCCCCGCCCCGGAGGGCGCCGCCAGCGACTGCGCCTCGCACCTGGCCGGCATCAATCTGGCGATCATGAAGGACACCCAGAACCGCGACGGCGCACTGGAGTTCATGAAGTTCATGACCTCCCCGGAGACGCAGAAGGAGCTGGGCAAGCCCTTCGCCGCGCTGCCGGTGCTCAAGGACGGCGAGCCGACCTTCACCGAGGACACCGAGCAGGCGGAACTGTTCATGGAGATCTACGCCGAGCGGGCCGAGCCGCTGCCGCTGGTGCCGTGGGAGGACCAGTTCGAGACCTCCGTCGGCCAGGCGATGAACGACATGTTCGCCACCATCGCCACCGGCGGCACCGTCACCCGTGACGACGTCATGACGGCCATGCAGACGGCGCAGGACTCCATCCGCGCCTGAGCCCCACAGCGGCCGACGGGACACGCCCTCCCGTCGGCCGCTGCGTGCCCGCCGTCGCCAGGAAGAGAAGAGCTTCATGACCACCCTCACCGCCCCGGAGGGCTCGAAGACGCCCGCTTCGAGTCCGGAGCACCCCGCACCGCGCCGCCCGCGCCGCAACTGGTTCCCGTACCTGATCATCCTGCCCGCGGTGCTGCTCGAGCTGCTGATCCACATCGTCCCGATGGTCACCGGCTTCTGGATGAGCTTCATCGAGCTGACCAAGTTCTTCATCCGCCGCTGGGGCGAGGCCCCGTTCGTCGGCCTGGAGAACTACCAGATCTCGGTCGATCTCAGCACCCCGATCGGCCAGGGCCTGCTGAACTCCTTCGTGGTCACCGTGGGCTACACGATCCTCGTGGTGGGCATCAGCTGGGGCCTGGGCATGGCCGCGGCCGTCGCCCTGCAGCGGCCCTTCCGCGGCCGCGGGGTGTTCCGCACCCTGTTCCTGATCCCCTACGCCCTGCCGCTGTACGCGGCGGTGATCACCTGGAACTTCATGCTCCAGCGCGACACCGGCGTGGTCAACCACGTCCTGGTCGACCAGCTGGGCATCCTCGACGGCGCCCCGTTCTGGCTGATCGGCGACAACGCGTTCCTGTCGGTGGTGATCGTGGCGATCTGGCGCATGTGGCCCTTCGCGTTCCTCATGTTCATGGCGGGCCTGCAGTCCATCCCCGGGGAGCTGTACGAGGCCTCCTCGATGGACGGCGCCACCCCCTTCCGGCAGTGGCGCTCGGTGACCCTGCCGATGCTGGCACCGGTGAACCAGACCATGGTGCTGGTGATGTTCCTGTGGGTGTTCAACGACTTCAACACCCCCTATGTGCTGTTCGGGACGGCCCAGCCCCCGGCCGGCGACCTCATCAGCTTCCACATCTACAACGCCTCGTTCCTGTCCTGGGACTTCGGCGTCGGCAGCGCCATGAGCGTGCTCCTGCTGCTGTTCCTGCTGGTGGTGTCGCTGACATACCTCTACTTCACTCAGTGGAGGAAGGAGAAGAACAATGCGTGAGACCGTCGGAGAGAAGATCTTCCGCGTCATCGTGCTGGTGGGTCTGACCGTGTTCGTCGCGGTGCCGCTGTACGTCATGATCACCACCTCCATGAAGCCCCTGGGGGACGTGCAGGCCGGGTTCTCGTGGATCCCCGAGCGGATCACGTTCGAGCCCTTCGTCCAGATGTGGTCGACGGTGCCGCTGGCCCGCTACTTCATGAACTCCCTGGTCGTCACCGGGGTCGCGACCCTGTTCAGCGTGGGCGTGGCGACGTTCGCCGCCTACGCCGTCTCCCGCTGGCGGTTCCGCGGGCGCAACCCGTTCATGACCACCGTGCTGTCCACGCAGATGTTCCCCGGCGTGCTGTTCCTGCTGCCGCTGTACCTCATCTTCGTCAACATCGACGCCACCTTCGGGGTTCCGCTGGTGGGCACGCGGATCGGCCTGATCATCACGTATCTGACGTTCTCGCTGCCGTTCTCCATCTGGATGCTCGCCGGGTACTTCGACGGCATCCCCCAGGAGCTCGACCAGGCGGGCAAGGTCGACGGCGCCAGCAACATCACCATCCTGCTGCGCATCATCCTGCCGGCCGCCCGGCCCGGCATCGTGGCGGTGGCGATCTACGCGTTCATGACGGCCTGGGGCGAGGTGCTGTTCGCCTCCGTGCTGACCACGGAGGACACCCGCACCCTCGCCGTCGGCCTGCGGCAGTACGCCACCCAGACCAACGTGTACTGGAACCAGGTCCTCGCCGCCTCGCTCGCGGTGTCCATCCCCGTCGTCGCCGGCTTCCTGATGATGCAGAAGAACTTCGTCGCAGGCCTGACCGCCGGCGCCGTGAAGTGACGCGCGGGCCGGGAGCCACCCGCTCCCGGCCCCGCTCGCCCGACCACCACGACTTCCCCGAAGGAGCACCATGGAAATCTCCGTCCAGATGTACAGCGTCCGCGAGGCGCTGGCCGCCGACTACCAGGGCACCGTGGCCCGCCTGGCCGAGCTCGGCCTCCGCTGCGCCGAGCCGTTCCACCTCGTCGAGCACAAGGACGACCTGGTCGCCGCCCGCGAGCAGTTCGACATCACCTTCCCCAGCGCCCACCAAGGCTTCCTCGGCGATGTCGACTTCGACGAGGTGCTGGCAGCGGCCGGCGCCGTCGGCGTCGAGTACCTCATCGACCCGTTCTGGAACCCCGAGGACTGGAAGGACGCGGACAAGGTCCGCTCCCTCGCCCTCCGGCTGAACGAACGGGCGACCCAGGCCGAGGGCACCGGCATCCGCGTCGGCTACCACAACCACCACTTCGAACTGGCCTCCACCCTCGAGGGCCGCAGCGCCCTGGAGCTGTTCGCCGCCGAGCTGGACCCGCGCGTCATCCTCGAGGTCGACACCTACTGGGCCGCCGTCGGCGGGGCCGACGTCCCCGCACTGCTGGGTAACCTCGGCGACCGCGTCCAGCTGGTCCACCTCAAGGACGGCGACCTGGCGGAGGACCCCTCCGGCCAGCAGCCGCTCGGCGGCGGGAAGATGCCGCTGGCCGAGACCCTGAAGGCCTCCGCCGGCGTCGCCTACGGCGTCATCGAGTTCGACCAGTACGCCGGCGACATCTTCGAGGGCATCGCCGCCTCGCTCGAGTACCTCCGCAGCGCCTGAGGCCGAGACGACCCCCACCCCCACTCACGAAGGAATCCCGTGAACCTGCAGAACCCCACCGGACCCGTCGGCATCGGCATCATCGGCGCCGGCACCATCTCGGCCGAGTACCTCAAGAACCTCACGTCCTTCCCGGACGTGGCCGTGCACATCATCGGTGACCTCTACCCCGAGGCCGCCGCGACCCGCGCCGCGGAGTTCGGCGTCCCCGCCTCCGGCACCGCCCAGGACGTGCTGGACCACCCCGAGGTGGAGATCGTCATCAACCTGACGATCCCCACCGCGCACGCCGAGGTGTCCCAGTCGATCGTGGCCACCGGCAAGCACGTGTGGACCGAGAAGCCCATCACCACGATCCCGGCCGACGCCACCGCCCTGCTCGAGGCGGCCGCGAAGCACGGCGTCCGCATTGGCGGCGCCCCGGACACGGTGCTCGGCGCCGGCATCCAGACCGCGCTGCGCACCCTGCGCGACGGGTCGATCGGCGATCCGGCCAGCGCGCTGACGATCTTCCAGTCCCCCGGCCCGGAGGACTGGCACCCCAACCCCGCCTTCCTGTTCCAGGAGGGCGCTGGGCCGCTGTACGACATCGCGCCGTACTACGTCACCACCCTGGCCCTGGCCCTCGGCCCGGTCACCAGCGTCTCCGCGGTCGGCTCCAAGGCCCGCGACCAGCGCACCATCGGCTCGGGTCCGAAGGCCGGCGAGGTCTTCGACGTCACCGTGCCCACCCAGGTCTCGGCGCTGCTGCGCTTCGAGTCCGGCCAGAACGCGACCGTGCTGCTGAGCTTCGACTCCCCGCACAAGCGCGCCGGCTTCGTCGAGGTCTACGGCACCGAGGCGACCCTGACCTTCCCCGATCCCAACGTGTTCGACGGAGACTCCGCGCTGACGGTGTACCGCGGCGAGGAGCCGGCTCCGGTGCCCGCCACGGGCGCCACCACGGGTCGCGGTCTGGGCGTGCTGGAGATGGCCCGCGCGATCCGCGCCGGCGTCCCCCACCGCGCTCAGGGCGAGATCGCCGCCCACGTGCTGGACATCATGGTCGCCATCGAGACCGCCATCAGCCGCGGCGAGACGGTCACCGTGAACTCCTCGTTCACCGAGGTCGAGCCCATGCCGGCCGACTTCGACCCGTTCGCCTCGACCCTGAGCACCGCCGCGGCGACCGTCTGAGCTCCGCGCGGCTGGACGGTACTCACACGCACAGGCGCGGCTATATACATCGCGCCTGGCCGCTGGAGTACCGCTGAGCAGGATCGCCCTGGCTCGCACGGCGCACCCGCCGAGGGCCCCTGCTCCCATCCCGGGAGCAGGGGCCCTCGGCGCGACGCGGTCAGCGGGCGATCGCCCGGGTGACCTCCTCGATGCTGGTGCCGCCCTCGACCAGCATCCCGTAGATCTGCTCGTACCTCGCGGCCATCACGGGCAGGTCGAACCGCTCGAGCGCATCGCGCCGGCATTCCTGGGCACTGATCTCCCCGGAGCGCTCGATCGCGGCCGCCAGGGCCTCCACCCCGGTGGCCAGGAACCCGTTGTGCCCGTCGCGGACGATCTCCGGGACGCTGCCGCGCGGGGTCGCGATGACGGGGGTGCCGCAGGCCAGGGCCTCGGCCATGACCATCCCGAAGGGCTCCTCCCAGCGGATGGGGAAGACCAGGCACGAGGCGCGGGCGACGAGGGAACACGGGGCGACCAGCCGCGGCCATGACCCGGCACCGCCGAGGAGGCCACCCCTGCCCTGACTCCCCGGCATCGTGCGCGTTCACAGATCGCCACAACCCATACGGCCCACCACGAGGCACGGATACAGTCACCAGCGGCCACCACTGGAACCGCGACGACGAGGGCACGCCATGACCCGCAACCACCTGACCGAACGCCTCGATACCGGCACCGTCATCTGTGCCGAGGGCTTCCTCTTCGAGCTCGAACGGCGCGGCTACCTGACCGCCGGCGAGTTCGTGCCCGAGGTCGCCCTCGAGCACCCCGAGGCGCTGCGCACCCTGCACGTGGACTTCCAGCGCGCCGGCTCCGACATCGTCGAGGCCTTCACCTACAACGGTCACCGCGAGAAGATGCGGGTCATCGGCAAGGAGGACCTCCTCGAGCCCCTGAACCGGTCCGCCCTGCAGATCGCCCGCGAGGTCGCCGACGCCGTCCCGGGCAATCTCGTCGCCGGCAACATCTCCAACTCCAACATCTGGGACCCTGCGGACACCACGACGCAGCGCGAGGTCCGCGGCATGTTCGAGGAGATGGTCGGCTGGGCCGTCGAGGAAGGGGCCGACCTGATCGTCGGGGAGACCTTCTACTACGCCGAGGAGGCGCTGACCGCGCTCGAGGTCGCCAAGGCCTCCGGCCTGCCCGTGGTGATCACTCTCGCCCCGATGGCGTTCCAGGAGATGGCCGAGGGCGCCGGGATCGTCGAGACCGCACAGCGCCTCGAGCAGGCCGGGGCCGACGTGGTGGGTCTCAACTGCTTCCGCGGGCCGGCGACGATGCTGCCGTGGCTGCGCGAGATCCGCGAGGCCGTGGACTGCCACGTGGGCGCCCTGCCGATCCCGTACCGCACCACGGAGGAGGAGCCGACGTTCTTCAACCTCTCCGATCCCGCCGCGGCCGTGCCCTCCCCGCACGGGCGCACCTTCCCCACCGCCCTGGACCCCCTGCTGACCAACCGCTACGAGATCAGCGCCTTCGCCCGTGAGGCGCTGGAGCTGGGCGTGAACTACCTCGGGGTGTGCTGCGGCGCAGCCCCGATCCACATCCGGGAGGTCGCCGAGGCCGTCGGCCGCACCACCGAGGCGAGCCGCTACTCCGAGCGCATGGAGAACCACTTCATGTACGGCAGCAACGAGCGCCTCCCGGAGCATATCGTCGGCTTGGGCTCGCGCGCCTGAGCGTCGGCCCCGGACAGGTTCGGGTCCGGCCCGACGAGGCTCCAGGCTTCGCCCGAAGAGCTCTTGACTCGGCCCGACGTCGCTCGGGGCTCCGCCCGGCGCGAGGGCTTGAGCTTCCAGCGATCGCGGGCCCGAGCAGTCGATCATCGGCGCGGAATATCGGATACTGCCAGTGACCGGACACCACCGGAGGAAAGGAGCAGGACGATGACCAGCACGCCGCACGAGCACTCCCCCGAGGCCCCGCTCGAGGACGCCCTGGACCAGGAGGTCGATGCCCTGCCGGACGACGGGACCACGGACGCCCTCGGCTCCGAGGAGCTCGGCTCCGTCACCTCCGCCTACGCCGATCCAGCGGATGTCCTCGACCAGCGCCGCGAGGTCCCGCTCGACGAGGACTACGCCCCCGAGGCGACCGGTGAGGACGGCTCCGAGGACAGTGCCTTCGGGGCCGACGACGGCGCCTTCGACTCCGAGTGAACGGCGACCGACCGCAGGAGCGGGACGCCGCTCGCTGACCGGCGGGACAGTCGGCCAACCTGACCGGCGAGACCGTCGGCCCAGCTGATCGGTGGGACCGTCGGCGCACCTGATCGGCGGGACCGTCGGCCCACCTGATCGCTTGATCTCCGACCCATCGGTCATGCGTGATCTCGCCGCGTGATCGGTGACCCTCCGGGAATCGATCAGGGCGATCACGGCCCCGCTCAGCCGCCCCGGGACCCGGCCCCAGCGCCGGGGTCCCGGGGCGGCTCCTGCTGTGTCGGGGTAAGGTCGTCGTCGACACGGGGTGCCCCGCCAGGGGCTGAGATCACACCCGACGAACCTGATCGAGTTAGCGCTCGCGGAGGGATGTCATGACGTCGCACTGCGTCACTGCGTCACTGCGTCACTGCGCCGCTCGCCGCGTCGCGAGCGCGCCTCGAGGTCGGGCCCCGGGTCACCGGATCGGGAGCTCCCATCCGGACGGATCGACCGACGAGGAGAAGTCCCGATGTCCACCTCTTTCACCGACGACCTCCGTGAGGCCAGCGAACCCACCTGGACCCGAGCCGTCCAGCACCGCTTCGTGGCGGAGCTCCACGACGGGTCGATCCCCGACGAGGTGATGGCCGGATACCTGATCCAGGACCATCGCTTCCTCGACAGCTTCCTGGTGCTCCTCGGCGCCGGCATCGCCGAGGCCCCCGCGTTCGAGGCCCGGCTGCGGCTGTCGCAGTTCGTCGGCGAGGTCGCCGGGGACGAGAACACCTACTTCCTGCGCGCGTTCGAGTCCCTGGGCGTGAGCGAGCACGACCGCGCAACCGTCCCGGACACGCTGGCGACCACCGGCTTCACCACCATCTTCCGCGAAGCCGCCGAGACCCGGGACTATGCCGCGATCCTCGCCGTGCTGGTGGTCACCGAATGGCTCTACCACGACTGGGCCGCCGCCGCTCCGGACCCGCGGCCGAGCAGCTTCGTCCACTCCGAATGGATCGACCTCCACGACAACCCGGACTTCGCCGGCTTCGTGAACTTCCTGCACGCCGAGCTCGACGCAGCAGGACCCGGCAGCCCCGAGCGGGCCCGGGAGTTCTTCGAGCGCACCGTCGCCCTCGAGCTCGACTTCTTCGAGCAGTCCTACCTCCACCCGTTCACCGGGGAGGCACGATGAGCCTGTTCGACGATCTCAGGTCCGCCGCCCTGCCCGACTGGGACGATTACACCCGCCACCCGTTCGTCGAGCAGCTCGGCGCGGGCACACTGCCGCTCGCCGCATTCCAGGACTACCTGATCCAGGACTACCTGTTCCTCATCCAGTTCGCCCGGGCCAACGCGCTGGCCGCCTTCAAGAGCCGACGGCTCGAGGACATCCAGCACTCCGCCGATGCCCTCGCGACGACCCTGGCCGAGACCGATCTGCATGTGCGGCTCACCGCGAGCTGGGGCATCGATCGCTCGCAGCTGGACGCCGCACCCGAGAAGCAGGCCACCGTCGCCTACACCCGGTACGTGCTCGACTGCGGGCAGGTCGGTGACCAGCTCGACCTGAATGTGGCCCTCGCCCCGTGCGCGATCGGGTACGCCGAGATCGGGGCCCGTCTGGCTCCCCGGCTCGAGGAGCAGCCGGAGCACCCCTACCGCGACTGGATCGCCGAGTACGCGAGCGAGGAGTTCCAGCAGGCCGCGCGCGACGCCATCGCCCACCTCGACGTCCTGGCGGCGCGGTCCCTCACCGAGCAGCGATTCGAGGAGGTGGCCACGGTGTTCCGCACCGCGACCCGGCTCGAATCCGCCTTCTGGCAGCAGGCGCTGGACGGCGCCGTGGAGTGAGGGGCCACGCCGCGGCGGGCAGCCAGAAATCGGTTCCCGCCCGCCATCGAGGGTTGATACGAGGCCAGCGGCACAGTATGGTCGCACCCAAGATCAGCGGGAAACCGGTTTCTCATCGCGAGGGCGCGAGGATGATCCGCGCTCTGCCACGACATCCCCTGTGTGGTCGCCGTACCCGAGAGGCGAACCCGCTGCGATCGGACGAATGACCCCGCCGACGGCGGTCCATTCGAAGGACAGCAATCCACACTCAGGAGAGCCCGTGCTACGACGCCGACGTTTGATGCAAGCCCTGACCACCGCAGCGGTGGCTGCCCCCCTGACTGCTGTCGGCGCGACCACCGCGCAGGCGCGCCCCGAGGACCCGGCGCGAGAGACCCTGCGCGCCGGGGACGGCTGGGGGTCCGCCGGCGCCGGCACCACGGGAGGTGCCGACGCCGCCGGCGACATGGTGTTCACCGTGACGACCAAGGCCGAACTCATCTCCGCGCTCGAGCGAGCCGGCGACGAGCCCGTGATCATCACGGTCCGCGGCACGATCGACATGAACACGGGGCCCGACGGGGCTGCGCTGACGTGCGAGGACTACGCCGACCCCGCGTGGGACCTGGAGGCGTACCTCGAGGAGTACGACCCGGCCCACTACGACGGTGACCCGGAGGGACCGCTCGAGGACGCACGCGACCGTTCCCACCAGGCACAGCTGAACAGCATCCAGCTGGACCTGCCGAGCAATCTCACGCTCATCGGTGAGGACGACGCACGCCTGATCGGTGTGAGTCTGATCCTGCGCGGCGAGAACATCATCGTGAGGAACCTGGAGCTCACCGGCATGGAGAACTGCTTCCCGCAGCGCAACCAGGACGGGTGGGTCTCCGAGGGTTTCGACGTCGTCGGTCTGATCGGCGCCAAGAACGTGTGGCTCGATCACCTGACCATCGACGGACCGTATCGCGCAGGCGAGCCCAAGGAAACCATCTTCGGCGACGTGGTCCACCGGGTCGACGGCCTGCTCGACATCACCAATCAGGCAGACCTGGTCACCGTCAGCTGGAGCACGATCAGGAACGGGAGCACCTCGGTGCTGATCGGCAACAGCGACAGCAAGCCGGAGGACGAGGGCAAGCTTCGCGTGACCTTCCATCACAACCGGTTCGAGAACCTCGCCGAGCGAGCCCCACGCGTCCGCTACGGGGCTGTCCACGTCTACAACAACCTGTTCGTCATCCCCGACGCAGAGCACTTCGTCTACTCGTGGGGAGTCGGCGTGAACTCCAAGCTCTGGATCGAGGACAATGCCGTGCGTGCCGTCGACGGTGTGGCCCCCGCGGAGCTCGTGCACGCATGGGGCGGGACCGAGGTGCACATCGGCGCCACACGATTCAATGGACAGGACGTCGACCCGCTCGCCGCGTACAACGAGGTGGCCGAGGACGCGCTGGTCGAGTACCCGGGCCCGGCCCCGACCCTGTACGGCCACCGCCACCCGCTTCCCGCGGTGGAGCCCGTCGTCCGCGCCAAGGCAGGCGCGCACGGACTCTCCCGGTAAGACCCCGGGGAGCCCGCCACCGGAGGCCGGTACACGACATCTCAGGGCCGGGCCTGCCCGCAGGTATCCGACGACGTCCCACCGAGCAGGTGCTCCGGGTCAGCGCCCACCGGACTCCTGAGGACCTGCTCGGCGGGGCCGCGCCGGCCGGCCGCCGACTCAGGCCAGCAGGATGCCGGCGATCGTGGCGCTCATGAGGTTGGCGAGGGTCCCGGCGAGGATGGCCTTGATGCCCATCTGGGCGATCTCGGAACGGCGCTCGGGGGCGATCTGGCCGATGCCGCCCAGCAGGATGCCCAGGGAGCTGAAGTTCGCGAAGCCGGTCAGGCTGAAGGTGATGATCGCCGCGGACTTCTCGCTGAAACTGCCGGCCTCGGGACCGAAGTTGGTGAAGGCGACGAACTCGTTGAGCACGAGCTTCTGCCCCACGAAGCTGCCGGAGGCGACGGCCTCGCTCCACGGCACGCCCAGCATGACCATGACCGGGGCGAACACGTAACCCAGGATCTGCTCGAACGTCAGGTCACCGGCACCGAACCAGTCGCCCACCGTGCCGATCAGAAGGTTGACCAGGCCGATGAGAGAGATGAAGGCCAACAGCATCGCCCCGATCATGGCGGCGAGCTTGAGCCCGTCGCCCGCGCCACCGGCCGCGGCGTCGATGACGTTGCGGTACTGGATCTCGCCGAGGTCCTCCTCGGCGTCGTCCGTCGTCTCCTCGCCAGTGGCCCCGGCGGAGGCGTCGGACCTCGTCGCGCCGGCAGTGCCGGCAGTGCCGGAGCCGGCCGGGACCGTGCTGCTGTCTCCCGAGCGTGCCGCCCGCCGCGACTTCGCGGCGCGGCTGCTCGCGGCGACCAGCTCGGCCTCGCGAGCGACGGCATCGGGATCGTCCTCGGGCACGATGATCTTGGCCATCAGGAGGGCGCCCGGAGCGGCCATGAAGCTCGCCGCGATGAGGTATTCCAGCGGGGCGCCCAGCAGCGAGTACCCCACCAGCACCGAGCCGGCGACGGTCGAGAGCCCGCCGACCATCACCGCGAACAGGCCCGAGCGGGACAGCCGCTTGATGTAGGGGCGCACCACCAGGGGTGCCTCGGTCTGCCCCACGAAGATGTTGGCGGCGGCATTGACGGATTCGGCGTAGCTGGTTCCCAGCAGTTTGCCCAGCGCGCCGCCGAGCCAGGAGACGACCTTGGGCAGGATCTTCCAGTGGTAGAGCACCGCGGTCAGCGAGGCGAAGAAGATGATCACCGGCAGCACCTGGAAGGCGAAGACGCTCCCCTCCTCGGGCAGCACCGGCCCGAACAGGAAGGAGATGCCCTCGCCGGAGGTGTTGATCACGGCCTGGAAGCCCTCCGAGACCTTCTGCAGGGCCCACCGTCCCGGCCCCCAGTACAGGACCAGCACGCCGAACCCGACCTGGAGCGCGAGCGCCCCCAGGACGGTGCGCAGGCGGATCGCCCGGCGGTTGCTGGACAAGGCGAGAGCGATCAGCAGCAGGCCTGCCATCCCTCCGATGCCCCAGAGCAGGTCGACCATCGCTCTCACCTCACAGAAGCAGATCAGGAATATATGCCGCGGTCGCAGGCGCCAGTGTAGGGGTCGCTCGGACGTGCGCCTGCCGCGGCGGGGCCCGTACGTGGCGGTGTCCTCGTCCGGCTGCTGCCGGTACATCGTCCTGCGGCCGTAGCGTGAGGTGAAGGTCGGGTCAGGCCCGCACCCGGTCACCCCGCGCCGGCTCAGGCGAGCGCCCGGACGATCGTCACCAGCGCACCGGCGACGGCCAGGACCACCACGACTCTCATCATCGTCGGCCCGGAGAAGCGCCCGGCGAGCCGCTGGCCGACGACGGTGCCGCCCAGGATGGCTGCGATGGTCACGATCCAGCCGCCGATGCCGAACGACGGCAGGGCCCACTTCGCGGCGAGGGACACGATGCAGATCACGGCGAAGTGCGCCTGGATCGAGGCCGCGAACCCACGGTGCTCCCAGCCCGTGGCGATCGCGTAGACCGCCACGGCCGGGCCGCCGACGCCCGCGGTGACGTTCATGAAGCCCGACGCCGTGCCGAATGCCGAGCTGACCGTCATCGAGTCCTCGAGCCGTCCCGAGCGGAAGAACACGGTGACAGCGATCGCCACGAGGACCGATACCCCCACCAGCACGGCGAGCGGATCCGCCGGCAGCACCAGCAGCACGAGCGCTCCGATGCCGATGCCCACCAGGGAGAACGGCGTGAAGCGCAGCAGACGCCGCCACTGGACGTCCCGACGCAGGAGCCAGAGGTTCACGGACGAGGACACCAGTCCGCAGAGGTTCGTGACCAGGACGCCCTCGAACGCCCCGAGCGTCAGCACCAGGAAGGGAGCGACGACCAGGGCGAACCCCATGCCCGTCAGCCGCTGCAGTCCCGCCCCGACGCCGACGATCACGGCGAGCAGGGTCAGGGCGGTGAGCGTCACCCGAGCCAGCCTACGGCGGCACGGTCGCCGGGACGACGATGCGACTGTCCACCCTCCACCGGTCACACGACACCGTGCTATTGACTATGGTGTGTGGCGCACACTATCGTGTGGGCTATGAGCGATGCCTTCGAAACTCACCTGCAGGAGCTGCGGCGCGGCACGATCGTGCTCGCCTGCCTCCAGCTGTTGCGCACACCCGGATACGGCTACGGACTGCTGCTGGATCTGGAACGCCACGGCTTCGCCACGGACGCCAACACCCTCTACCCGCTGCTGCGCCGCCTCGAGAAGCAGGGCCACCTCGCCAGCGAGTGGAACACCGACGAGGCGCGCCCGCGCAAGTTCTACCGCACCTCGGCCGAGGGCATCCGCCTGGCCGAGACCCTCACCACGGAGTGGCTCGCGCTGACCGCCGCGATCACCTCCCTCACCGACGACGACCGCCCGGACCAGGAGCACTGAGATGACCACCCCAGCCACCCCGTCACTGACCCAGCGGTACATCGCCGCGACGACCAGGTCCCTCCCTCCCGGGGCGCAGGACGACGTGCGGGCCGAACTCGAGGCATCGATCGCCGACGCCGTCGAGACTCGCACCGAGCAGGGCGAGGACCCCGCCGAGGCGGAGCGCGCCGTGCTCACCGAGCTGGGCGACCCCGCGGCCCTCGCCGCCGGCTACACGGACCAGCCCTTGCAGCTCATCGGCCCGCGCCACTTCCTGGCCTGGTGGAGACTGCTGAAGCTGCTGCTGATGATCGTCCCGGCCTGCGTCGTCGGCGGCGTCGCCCTGGGGCAGGCTCTGGCCGGCGCATCGTTCGGCGACATCATCGGCGAGGCGATTCCCCTGGGGATCTCGGTGATCCTGCACCTGTGCTTCTGGGTGACCTTCGTGTTCGCCGTGCTCGAGCGCACCGGCGCGGAGGCCACCAGCACATGGGACGTCGACCAGCTGCCCGAGGCCCCCACGGACGGCACCTCCCGCAGCGAGCTCGTCGCCTCGCTGGTGTTCCTCGTCCTGAGCGCGGCCGCGCTCTTCTGGGACCGTTTCCGCGGGTTCGTGTGGACCGACGGGGAGAAGCTCGCCGTGCTGCACCCGGACCTGTGGCCCTGGGGCGTCGCTGCCCTGCTGGGGCTGATCGCACTGGAGGCCGCACTGGCCCTCGCGGTGTACGTGCGGGGGCGCTGGACGGCGGCCCTGGCCACCCTCAACTCCGCGCTGGCACTGCTGTTCGTGGGGTGGGCGCTGTCGCTGCTGGCACGCCAGGAGCTGGTGAACCCGGCTCTGGTGGACGTCATCACCCGGGAGAGCGATCTGGCACCGGGCGCGCTGCGCACCCTGGCCATCGTGACCGCGTTCGCCATCGTCGCGGTCTCGATCTGGGACATCGTCGACGGCTGGCGGAAGACCCGGCGGGACGCCCGCTGACCAGGCCCGCCACCGGGCGAAACACGCACCCAGCACAGCCCGACACCCCTGCGCCGATGTCCGGACTCCCGATCGGGCCGTGGCAAGAAGGTGTAGCTGACCCCTGCCGTCAGGCTGGCTGTGAGTCATGGAGGCGTAGCCGCGGTGTAGCCGCGTCAGGAGAGGAGAAGCCCGTGTCGATCAGCCCCGGCTATACCGAGGACGAGATCCGTGAGATGGTTTACCACTACGAGTGCCTTCCTCACGGCGCGAAGTTGGAGTGGGTGAAAGCGCAACCCTTCTCGTTAGGTGAACTTCGCCGCTGGCGCCGCTCTGTTCATGAAGGAGATCTGTCTCGAGGTTTGATTCCTCGTGATGACATCAGCCCTTCAACCTCGATCAAGGAGCGTAGGCGAATGGCGCACGAACACTCCCTTCGAAACACTGAGAAGCGAGTCTGTGAACTCGAAGACGAGAACAAGCGTCTGCGAGAGGCGAATGACGCTCTGGGAAAAGCTATCGGGCTTCTGCACAATTACANCTGAAGGACTACTTCCTGGGCGGGCGCAACCTGCCCTGGTGGGCCGTGTGCCTCTCCGTCGTCGCCACGGAGACCAGCGCCCTGACCGTCATCGGGATCCCCGTGATGAGCTACCTGGGGAACATCTCGTATCTCCAGCTCGGCATCGGCTACATCGTCGGCCGCATCGTCGTCGCGTTCGTGATGCTGCCGCGCTACTACGACGGCGAGATGGTCACCGCCTACGCCTACCTGGGCAAACGCTTCGGATCGAGCACCCAGACCACCGCCGGGGTGACGTTCCTGTTCACGCGCCTGCTGGCCGACGGGATCCGCGTGCTGGCCGCCGCGATCCCGCTGAAGGTCATCCTCGACGGGCTGGGCCTGCACACGAACTACTTCGTGATCACCGTCGTCCTCGCCGTCGTCACCATCGCCTACACGTTCATCGGCGGCATCAAGGCCGTGGTGTGGGTCGACGTGGTCCAGATGCTGCTGTACGTCGCCGGCGGCCTGCTGACCATCGTGGTGGTCACCTCCACCCTGGGCCTGGGATGGCTCGGGGACGCCGCGGAGGCCGGGAAGACGCAGATGTTCGTGCTGGCCGGCAACCCGCTCAGCGACGACGCCTCCCTGATCCCCTCCCTGCTGGGCGGCGCGATCTTCGCGATGGCCTCCCACGGCTCCGATCAACTCGTGGTCCAGCGCCTGCTGACCTGCCGCTCCAAGCTCGAGGCCCAGAAGGCCCTGATCTGGTCCGGGGTGATGGTCTTCGTGCAGTTCGCGATCTTCCTCGTCGTCGGCCTCGCCCTGTGGGGCTACTACGACCACGCCACCCCGCAGGAGATGGGCCTGACCCGCGACGACGAGGTGTTCCCGCTGTTCATCGTCGAGGGTCTGCCGACGGGCATCTCCGGGCTGCTGCTGGCCGGGATCCTCGCCGCGGCGATGTCGACCCTGTCCTCGTCGCTGTCGGCGCTGTCCTCCTCCACGGTCACCGACGTCGTGGGGCGGCTGCGTCGCACCCCGCTGACCGACCAGCAGGGGCTGCGGGTGGGCCGCTGGGCCACCATCGGCTGGGGCCTGGCCTTCATCGCCCCGGCGACCTTCTTCCGCTCCGACGAGGGCAACATCGTCGTGCTCGCCCTCGGCGTCGCCGGCATCACCTACGGCGGGCTGCTCGGCGCGTTCGTGTTCGGCATCGTCAACAAGCGGGCCGACAAGCGCGACGCCAACATCGCCTTCGTGCTCGCCGTGGCCGTCAACGCCGTCTTCTTCGTGATGGAGAAGTACGTGACCGGCGAGGTGTGGGTGGCCTGGCAGTGGTACCCGCTGCTCGGCGTCATCGTCACCTGCGTCGTCGGCGGGCTGCTCTCGCTCACCCATCCCCCGCGACCGGCACCGCTCGAGCCCGCGGGCCACGGCCCGACCGGGACCCCCGCGGCCGGTGGGCCACCGCCCGCCGATACGCCCACCTCCGAGGACAGGACCCGCTGACCATGACCACTCCACGTCCGAGCGCCCCGGAATCCACACCGCCAGGCGGCGGAGACTCCTCCGCCCTGCCGCCCACGGAGCAGAGGAATCCCCGCAGCAGCACCCTCGACGACCTGCCCACCCAGGAGGTGCTGCGGCTGCTGAACGACGAGAGCCGCCTGGCGGTGGACGCGGTCGACGCCGCCCTGCCGGACCTGGCACGACTGGTCGATGCCACGGCGGAGCGGATGCGTCGCGGCGGCACCGTGCATTACTTCGGCGCCGGCACCTCCGGGCGCCTGGGCGTGCTCGATGCCAGCGAGCTGCTGCCCACCTTCCAGCTCGAACCGGGTCGCATCGTCGGCCACATCGCCGGCGGGCCGGAGGCACTGGTCAACGCCGTGGAGAACGCCGAGGACTCCCCCGAGGCCGGACGGCGCGACGCCGAAGGGCTGGGCGCCGACGACGTGGTGATCGGGATCGCCGCGAGCGGGTCCACGCCCTACGTGCGCGGCGCCCTCGAAGCGGGCGCGGAGGCCGGGGCGCTGACCGCCCTGATCTCCAGCAACCCCCGTGCGCCGCTCGCCGAGCATGCCGAGCTGCATCTGCTGCTGGACACCGGTCCGGAGGTCGTCACCGGTTCGACCCGGCTGAAGGCGGGCACGGCGCAGAAGCTCGCGCTGAACGGCTTCTCGACGGCCACCATGATCGCCCTGGGCCGGACCTGGCAGAACCTCATGGTCTCCGTGGTGGCCACCAACGCGAAGCTGCGCGAGCGCACCGTGCGGATCCTGCGCGAGGCCGTCGGACTGGAGGACGCCGCGGCCCGGGCTCTGCTCGAGAACACCGGCGGGGATCTGAAGACCGCGATCGTCACCGCCCTGGCCGACGTCCCGGTCGATGAGGCCTCACAGCTGCTCGAGCAGCACGACGGCTCGGTGCGCGACGCGATCGCCACCGCCCAGGCCGGCTGAGCCAGGCGGGCCGGGCCCAGCTGAGCCGGGCCCTACTGGCCGGGCCCGGCTGCCCGGCTGGCTGGTTGGCTGGTTGGCGGGCTGGCTGGCTGGCAAAAAGGTGTAGCTGAGCGGCACGTGCCCCCTCCGAGAGGAGGGCACGTGCCGCTCACCCCTGCCGTCAGGCTGGCTGTGAGTCATGGAGGCGTAGCCGCGGTGTAGCCGCGAATGGCGCACGAACACTCCCTTCGAAACACTGAGAAGCGAGTCTGTGAACTCGAAGACGAGAACAAGCGTCTGCGAGAGGCGAATGACGCTCTGGGAAAAGCTATCGGGCTTCTGCACAATTACAGCGCGCAGAGGCCAGACGGCAGCCCGGAAGCGACGAGTCCCGACGGTTCCTCCACCACGAAAACCAACTCGTCAGAGAGCTGACAAGACTTTACGGTTCTCAGCGACAAGCTCTAAAGCTGACCGGCTTGGGTCGGAGCACGTGGCATTACCGGATTAACCCGCGTCCTCCCAAAGTCTCTCCCATCCATCAACGCGAGCGTCATTACCCCAATCGGGTCTCCACAGAGGAGCGCGAGGCGATCAGCTCGCGCATAGACACCGCTCGCGGCGAAGGACTCTCGGTGCAGCAGGCGTACTACAGCACCTGGGACGAGGGGCGCATGCACGGCAGCCAGAGCACCTGGCATCGCGTCGGAGGCAAGCTCACCGGTCCACCAGACGTCGGGGCCGACACTTCGAACCGCCCCCGGAACTCGAGGCAGCTACCGGTCGTCGTGGCATCTGGGCCCGGGCAGGCGTGGAGCTGGGACATCACCGAGTTGAAATCAACCTACTCCCGCATCACCTTCAAGATGTACTCGGTCATTGACATTTTCTCCCGGTATCGCATCGCGAGTCGAGTTGAGATCGACTCGGCAGGATGTCACGCCGTTGAAATGTT
>NZ_JBHTCX010000004.1:0-692 GCF_042666875.1 Brachybacterium sp. GCM10030267
GCGAGTCTGTGAACTCGAAGACGAGAACAAGCGTCTGCGAGAGGCGAATGACGCTCTGGGAAAAGCTATCGGGCTTCTGCACAATTACAGCGCGCAGAGGCCAGACGGCAGCCCGGAAGCGACGAGTCCCGACGGTTCCTCCACCACGAAAACCAACTCGTAAGAGAGCTGACAAGACTTTACGGTTCTCAGCGACAAGCTCTAAAGCTGACCGGCTTGGGTCGGAGCACGTGGCATTACCGGATTAACCCGCGTCCTCGCAAAGTCTCTCCCATCCATCAACGCGAGCGTCATTACCCCAATCGGGTCTCCACAGAGGAGCGCGAGGCGATCAGCTCGCGCATAGACACCGCTCGCGGCGAAGGACTCTCGGTGCAGCAGGCGTACTACAGCACCTGGGACGAGGGGCGCATGCACGGCAGCCAGAGCACCTGGCATCGCGTCGGAGGCAAGCTCACCGGTCCACCAGACGTCGGGGCCGACACTTCGAACCGCCCCCGGAACTCGAGGCAGCTACCGGTCGTCGTGGCATCTGGGCCCGGGCAGGCGTGGAGCTGGGACATCACCGAGTTGAAATCAACCTACTCCCGCATCACCTTCAAGATGTACTCGGTCATTGACATTTTCTCCCGGTATCGCATCGCGAGTCGAGTTGAGATCGACTCGGCAGGATGTCACGCCGTTGAAATGTT
>NZ_JBHTCX010000005.1:0-158081 GCF_042666875.1 Brachybacterium sp. GCM10030267
GCGGTACCACGATCACCACGGCGTCGGCCTGCGGGATCGCCTCGGCGTAGTCGGTCGTCGCCCGCAGCTGGCCCGCCGGGACCAGTTCGCTCAGCTTCTCCTGCAGCTGCGCCTCGCCCGGGAACGGTTCTCTCGCCTGGTTGATCAGCTCGACCTGGCGGGGATTGGTGTCCACGCCGATGACCTCGTGCCCTGCATCGGCGAACTGCACCGCCAGCGGCAGCCCGATCTTCCCCAGTGCCACGACAGCTGTCTTCACGGCGATTCCTCCTCCTGCGGCGCCGACGGGGCGCCGTGTACGCGATGACGGCCACCGGCGGCGGCCCACCGGGACAGGGTATCCTCCTCGGGCGTCCGGGAAGGTCAGTCCCGCACCGTCACGTCGTCGAAGCCGCAGTGTCCGCGCGGCCCCGAGATCCGGGCCGCGCGGAGCCCAGAAGGAGAGCCCTTGAGCACGTCCGAGCCCGAGCGCGAAGGGCCCGATCCGGGAGCCGAGAGCACCTGGTTCGTCGTCCCGCTGTTCAACGAGGGCGCGGTCGTCGGCGACGTGATCCGTGACCTGCGCATGCGCTACCCGCTGGTGGTCTGTGTGGACGACGGCAGCCAGGACGACTCCGCCGCCATCGCGGCCGAGGCCGGTGCCGCCGTGGTGCGCCACCCCTACAACATGGGTCAGGGAGCAGCGCTGAAGACGGGCATCGACTATGCGCTCAGGGACCCGGGCATGCGGCAGGTCGTGACCTTCGACTCCGACGGCCAGCACCAGGTCGATGACGCCGCCTCGATGATCGCCATGCGCGAGGCCGAGGGCGTCGACATCGTGCTCGGTTCCCGCTTCCTCGACGCGCGCACCCAGCCGGGACTGCTGAAGCGGATGGTGCTGCGGGGAGCGGTCTGGTACTCGAACCTCACCAGCGGCGTGCGCCTGACCGACGCGCACAACGGGCTGCGCGTGATCGGCCGGGAGGCGTGCGAGAAGCTCACCATCGAGCAGAACCGGATGGCCCACGCCTCCGAGATCGTCGAGGAGATCGGCCGCCACGGCTTCACGGTGCGCGAGCACCCGGTGCACATCCTCTACACCGACTACTCCCGGTCCAAGGGCCAGTCGATGCTGAACTCCGTGAACATCGTCATCGACATGCTCTTCCGCTGACCTGCGGGAAGCGCGGCGCGGGCCGCAGGGACGTTCCCGCGGGAACGCCTCGGCGACCCCGCGGGAACGTCTCCGCGCGAGCCCGTCCTATCCCTCCGCGGGGGCCTCGGCCGAGCCGTCCTCGATGGAGTCGAAGAACGCGGCGATGTCGTCGTCGTCCGTGAGGATCGCGATCCCGGAGTTGTTCGTCCGGTACTCCGGATCCTCGATCGGCATCGCCAGCGTGGTGCCCTCGTTCATCGCCTTCCGTGCCGTCAGCGCCATGCGGCCGGCGGCGAAGATGCCGGTGCCCTCGCTGGTGATCAGGGCGTCCGAGCCCGCCCCGGCCAGGCGCACCTGCGCGATCGGGTTCAGCAGCACCGAGGGCGAGGTGGCGCGGTCCATCAGCGCGCCGACGAACTGCTGCTGACGCTGCTGGCGACCGATGTCTGCCGTGGGGTCGAAGTAGCGGGCCCGCACGAAGGCGAGCGCCTGCTCACCGCCCACGTCGTGGCAGCCCTCGGTCATGGACAGACCGGACTTCTCGTCCTCGACGTCCTGATCGATGCACAGGTTCACGTGTCCCACGGCGTCGACCATCCCCGAGACGCCGTCGAAGCCGATCTCCACGTAATGGTCGATGGTCAGGCCCGTGAACTCCTCCACGGTCTCGACCAGCAACGACGCCCCGCCGAAGGCGAAGGCGGCGTTGAGCTTGTAGCCCCCGTGCCCGGGGATGTCCACCAGGGTGTCGCGGGGCAGGGAGACGAGATAGCTGTTCCCGCCCGGGGCCTTGTGCAGCAGCATGATCGTGTCGGTGCGGGCGCCCTCGGTGCCGTCGTCGCCGACCGCGTCACCGCCGCGCCGGTCCGAGCCGGCGATCAGGTAGGTCGTGCCGGGCGTGTTCTCGGCCTCCGAGAGGGCGTCGATGTGCTCGATGCGGCTGTTGGCCCACAATCCCAGGCCGGCTCCCCAGCCCAGCACGATGACCAGCAGGAGCACGAGCAGCGTGGCACCCAGCCGCATCGGCCGCGGCACGCGCGACCGGCGCCGGGGGTTGCGGCCCGCCCCGGGAGGCGGTGGCGGGGGAGGGCCGCCGGGGCTGTCGGGTCCGCCCGGATCGGCGAGGCCGCCGGCCTGCCCCGCAGTGCGGTATCCCTGTCCGTGGTGATGGACGGGAGCGCCAGCCGACCCTGCAGGCCGGCCCGGCCCGGGCCGAGGCTCCTCGGCGCGAGGCAGCGGCCGGGTGGGAGCGGGTCCTCCGTTCCGCGGCTCCGCGTTCCCGGGTCGCGGCACGGGGCGGGCGCTGCCTCCGGCGCGGGCGCGGCTGCCCGCAGGTCTGCGGGGTCCTCCGCGTCGCGGGGAGCGGGGCGGCTCCTGATCGCTCACAGCGGTCTCCTCTCCGGCCGGGGCCCGGCTGGTGTCTCGTATAGCGCCCGCCAGAGTAGCGGGCCGTGCGGCCCGACCGTCCGTGCCGTCGGACCGATGCCCGCGATGTCCCGAGAACATTCCGCGAACCTTCACACGTCCGGCATCCGGCCGGTGTCCTGGCCAGTCGTGGTCTCCGTACACTGGGACCCGCGCCGCCGAGGCGGCCACGCTCACCAGCAGGAGGCGACGTGACCCCATCCGCACCCGCAGGCGGCCAGATGCCGTCAGCAGGGACCGCTCACCCCGACGCCGCGACAGCACGGGTCGTCGCCGTGGTCGTCACCTACAACCGCGAGCAGCTGCTGCGCGCGTGCCTGGACGCCCTGGAGGCCCAGGAGCGCCGGCCGGATGCCGTGGTGGTCATCGACAACGCCTCGAGCGATCTCAGTGGCACGGTGGCCGACGAGCACCCGATCGGGGCCGACGTCGTCCACCTGCGGCGCAACGTCGGTGGGGCGGGCGGCTTCGCGGCCGGGATCGCCCGCGCCCTGGCGCGCCACGGAGCCCAGTGGATCTGGCTGATGGATGACGACACCATCCCGCGGCCCGGCGCTCTCTCCGCGCTGCTGAGTGCGCTGGAGGCCTCCCCGGTACGGCTGAGCGTGCTGAGCTCGCGCGCGGTCTGGACCGACGGGCGCGATCACCCGATGAACAGTCAGCGCGTGCGCCTGGGGGCGAGCGCGCAGGAGCGCCGCGACGCGGCTCGTGCGGGCGGTCATCCCATCCGCACCGCGAGCTATGTCTCGGCCCTGCTCAACGGTGAGGACGTGCGCCGCCTCGGGCTCCCGTGCGCGGACTACTTCATCTGGTCCGACGATTTCGAGCACACCGGCCGCCTGCTGCGCCACGGCCGCGGCCTCCACGTGCGCGACTCGGTGGTCGAGCACCGCACCGTGCGCTTCGGGGACGCCCAGGCCAACCCGGGCTCCCGCTTCTACTACGACGTGCGCAACCGGCTGTGGGCGCTGCTGCGCACCAGGTCCTTCACCCCCGTGGAGCGGGTCCTGTACGGCGGGCGCACCGCGCTGGGATGGGCGGGACAGCTCGTGCGCCACCGCGGCGACCTGCTGGGAGTCGGCACCCGCGGACTGCTGGCCGCGCTGCGCCGAGGGCCGCGCCCGACCGCCGTGGTGCTGCAGGCCGACGGGGAGATCGCGGCCGACGTCCGCGCCATCGAACGGGCGGCCGGCCGGTGAGCTCATCCCCGTTCGCGACACCGCCCTTCGCCGTCCTGATGCCCCTGTGGGGGCGCGATGTGCCCGCGCGCGTCGAGCTGGCCCTGGCCTCCGCGACGCTCGAGCAGGAGCTCCGGCCGGAGCTGCTGATCCTCAGCGTCGACGGCCCGCTGCCTCCGGCGCTGGAGCGGCTCGTCGAGCGTGTCGGATCCGGCGAGTTCGGCCCCGCCCGGGTGCTGCGCCACGAGACCCATCGCGGAGTCGCGGCCGCGCTGCAGGACGGGCTGGAGGCCTCGCCCCATGAGATCGTCGCCCGGGCCGACGCCGACGATCTCTGCCAGCCCCAGCGGTTCGCCCTGCAGATCCCGCGCATGGAGGGCTCCGCGCCTCACGGCCACGAGGGAGAGTGCGAGCCGCTCGACCTCCTCGGCGGCGCGATGCGGGAGTTCAGCGACCGGGTCGCACCCGGCCGGGGGCCGCTGCGCACCCGTCCGCTGACGCACCGCGACATCGTCGCCTACATGCCCCACCACAGTCCCTTCCACCACCCCACCGTGGTGATGCGGCGCTCGGTCGCGCTCGCCGTCGGCGGCTACCGCGACCTGCCGCTGCTGGAGGACTACTGGCTCTGGGAGCGCATGATGCTGGGCGGGGCAAGGATGGCGAACCTCTCCGAGGTGGTCGTCGACTACCGGGTCGAGGACGAGCTGTTCGCGCGCCGTGGAGGCTGGCGGCTGTTCTCGAGCGATGTGCGTCTGCAGCGTCGGCTGCTCGCCGACAAGGTCACCTCGCCCGCGCTGTGCCTGCGCAACCTCACCCTGCGCGGCGCCTACCGTTTCGCGCCCGGATGGGCCCGGCGACTGGGATACCGCCAGTTCGTGGAGAAGGCGGTCCAGGAATGACCTCGCGGCACGAACCCACGATGAGCGTGCCCACACTGTCCGACGCGCCGTGCCGACGTGCTCGGGCGCCCCGCCCGCTCCGCTACTGTGATCGGGTCTCCGGCGGACCTCCCGCCTGCTTCGAAAGGATCCTCTGTGTCGACTCCTGATCTCCTCATCGTCGGCTCGGGCCTGTTCGGCCTGACCATCGCCGAGCGCGCGGTGGCCGAGCACGGCGCGAAGGTGACCATCATCGACCGCCGTCCCCATCTCGGTGGCAACGCCTACTCCGAGGCCGATGAGCAGACGGGCATCGAGGTGCACAAGTACGGGGCCCACCTGTTCCACACCTCGAACCCGCGCGTGTGGGACTACGTGAACCGGTTCACCGAGTTCACCGGCTACCAGCACAAGGTGTACACGAACCACCGCGGCGTGGTGTACCCGATGCCGATCAACCTGGGCACCATCAACCAGTTCTTCCAGGCCGCCTACTCGCCCGGCGAGGCGCGGGCGCTGATCGCCGAGCAGGCCGGTGAGCTCGCCGGCACCGATCCCGAGAACCTCGACGAGAAGGGGATCTCCCTCATCGGTCGCCCGCTGTACGAGGCGTTCATCAAGAACTACACCGGCAAGCAGTGGCAGACGGATCCCAAGGACCTGCCCGCCTCCATCATCTCCCGCCTGCCCGTGCGCTACACATACGACAACCGGTACTTCAACGACAAGTACGAGGGCCTGCCCGCGCAGGGATACACGGCGTGGCTGGAGCGGATGGCCGATCATCCCGACATCGAGGTGCAGCTGGAGACCGACTACTTCGACACCTCGCAGCCGCTGAACAAGGACGCCACCCGCGGGAACCTCCCCGTCGTCTACACCGGCCCCATCGACCGGTACTTCGACTACGAGCAGGGCCGACTGGGCTGGCGCACCATCGACCTCGAGACGGAGCACCCCGAGGTGGGCGACTTCCAGGGCACCTCGGTCATGAACTACGCCGACGCGGAGGTGCCCTACACCCGGATCATCGAGCCGCGCCACTTCCACCCCGAGCGCGACTACTACCCGGACGATCGCACCGTGATCCAGCGCGAGTACTCCCGCTTCGCCGAGTCCGGGGACGAGCCGTACTACCCGATCAACTCCGGCGGTGACCGCGAGACCCTGCTGGCCTACCGGGAACTGGCCGACGCCGAGCCGCGCACGCTGTTCGGCGGCCGCCTGGGCACCTATCAGTACCTGGACATGCACATGGCCATCGGCTCGGCCCTGTCCATGGCCGACAACAAGCTGGCCGACCTGCTGCGGGCGTGACCCGCCCGCCCCGCCGAGCCGGGGCACCCCACCAGCGCCGACGAGGAGCACCATGAATTCGACCCCTGCCCCTGCTGCACCGCACCAGGAGGCCGCTGCCTCCGCAGCCAGCAGCGACGGCGTCGCCCCGCAGCGGCTGCTGCAACGGGTGATCCTGCCCGCCGAGGCGTCCCCGGACGTCGTCCCGCTGTACATCGAGGCGGAGGACGCCCGCTCGGGCGTCACCGGCGGCTCGTTCGGCCTCGGCGGCAACGCCGGGACCGCCGGCGGGCAGGAGGAGGCCTCCGGCTCGCGGTTCGGCTCGCACGCACAGGTCGAGATCAGCGAGCTGGACGACCGCCACTCCGTGCGGATCCCCGCCCATGCCATGCGCTCGTTCGGCACCTATTTCAACGCCTTCCCCGCGGCCTACTGGCGTCGCTGGACCCCGGTGCGCAGGATCCGCCTGACCGTGCGCACCGCCGGATCCGGCCACCTGGTGGTGATGCGCTCGACCGCGCGCGGCACCCTCCAGCGCCATGAGTCCCGCACCGTCAGCGGCGCTGGCGACCAGGTCTTCGACCTGCCGCTGACCGCCTTCGGCGACGGCGGCTGGTACTGGTTCGACGCCTACGCGGGCAGCGAGGACCTCACGGTGATGGGCGCGCAGTGGACGGCCGACGCCGACCTCGCCCGCACCGAGGGCAGCTTCTCGATCTCCATGACCACCATGAATAAGGTCGAGTACTGCCTGGACAACATCCGCACGATCGCGGAGGACCCGGACCTGCGCGCCCTGCTGGACGTGATGTACGTCGTCGACCAGGGCTCCGACCGGCTCACCGACCACCCCGACGAGCTCGGCCCGCTCCAGGAATCCCTCGGTGGGCAGTTGCAGATCATCGAGCAGGGCAACATCGGCGGCTCCGGCGGCTTCTCCCGCGGGATGTACGAGGCCGCGACCGCGGGCACCTCGACCTACGTCATCAACTGCGACGACGACATCGTCATCGAACCGGAGTCCCTGATCCGGATGACCACGTTCGCCGACTTCGCGACGAAGCCGACGATCGTCGGCGCGCACATGTTCGACCTCAACAACCGTTCGGTGCTGCACACCTTCGGCGAGGTCGTCGATCCGTGGCGCATCCAGCCCGCACTGGCCAACCCCTCCAGCGAGATGGGGCACGACTTCACCCTCGCCCCGCTGCGCTCGACCCCGTGGCTGCACCGCCGCGCCGACGTGGACTACAACGGCTGGTGGAGCTGCCTGATCCCCACCGAGACGGTGCGCGCGATCGGGCTCAGCCTGCCGGTGTTCATCAAGTGGGATGACGCGGAGTACGGACTGCGGGCCAAGAAGGCCGGATACCCCACGGTCTCGCTGCCCGGCGCCGGCGTGTGGCACATGAGCTGGGTCGACAAGGACGACCTCGTCGGCTGGCAGGCCTACTTCCACGAGCGCAACCGCCTGATCACGGCCCTGCTGCACTCGCCGTACGAGCGTGGCGGCCGGGTGATCAAGGAATCGCAGTTCATGGACGTCAAGCACTTGATCTCCATGCAGTACTACACCGAGGCCGGCCGCCTCATGGCTCAGCGGGACGTGCTCGAGGGCCCCGGTGCCCTGCACCCGGCGATCGGCACCAAGCTGCCCGAGATCCGCGCGATGGCCTCCGACTTCGACGACGCGGTCGCGAAGAAGGATCAGGACCTCTACCCGCCGGTCCACGTCGACAAGCCCCCGCGCAAGGGCCGGCCCTTCACCGAGCCGCGCCGGGTGCTGCTGCCCGCATGGACGGCCAAGACCCTGGTCAAGCAGCTCATCAAGCCGCCCAAGCCGCGGGCCGATGAGAACCCGCAGGCCGCGATCGCCCACCTCGACGCCAAGTGGTGGCGGCTGTCGGCCTACGACAGTGCACTGGTCTCGAACGCCGAGGGCACGCAGGTCGCCTGGTACAAGCGCAGCCCGCAGCAGGTGCGCGAGATGCTTGCCGAGGCGATCCGCGCGCACGTCGAGCTCCACCGTCGCTGGAACGCCCTGGCGCGCGCCTACCGGGAAGCCAGCGGGGCGATCACCAGCTTCGAGGCCTGGGAGAAGACCTTCGCGGACAACCCCGCGCCGGTGCGCGAGATCGATCGCGCAGACGGCCGGGAGTCAACCGGGACGAGCGGAGGCTCGACGGCGTGAACGACGCAGTCGAACCGCGCACTGCGAAGGTCCCCTCGCGCGCCGAGCAGGCCGAGGGGTGGCGGGCGCCGGGGCAGGACGCCGGCTGGCTGAACCCGCTGACCGAGCGCTTCCTGCTGCGGCTGCTGGTGCGCAAGGAGCTTCGGGTGCGCTACCGCGGCAGCGTGCTGGGCATGGTGTGGAGCTACGTGAAGCCCGCCGTGCAGTTCATCGTGTTCTACATCGCGCTCGGGGTGTTCCTGCAGCTGTCCAAGGGGACCCCGGCCTACGCCGTGTACCTGTTCAGCGGCATCGTCGTCATCAACCTCTTCGGCGAGGTGTTCGGCAACGCCACGCGCTCGATCACCGGCAACCAGGCGCTGGTCTCGAAGATCTACCTGCCCAGCCAGCTGTTCCCCTGGTCGAGCATGATCGTGGCGCTGGTGCATTTCGTCCCGCAGCTGCTGGTGCTGGTGGTCGGCGCGCTGCTGATGGGCTGGATCCCCTCGTTCACCTCCGCGGTCGCCTTCGGACTCGGCATGATCATCCTGCTGGTGTTCACGATGGGACTGGGCATGATCACCGCTGCCCTGAACGCCGCCTTCCGGGACGTCGAGAACTTCGTGGACCTCGTGGTCATGGTCGCCACCTGGCTCTCGCCGGTGCTGTATCGGATCTCCATGGTCCAGGAATCGATCGACGGCACGATCTGGTGGTGGCTGTACCAGCTGAACCCCCTGACGATCGTGGTCGAGCTGTTCCACACCGCGTTCTGGCGCTACAGCGAGCCCGTCGTGCTCAAGGTGCCCACGGATCCGACCCTGGTCACGCCCGGGGAGCCCTACGGGCTGTGGTGGGCCGGACTGCTGATCGCAGGGGCCGTCTTCGTCCTCGGCACCATCGTGTTCGAGCGCTCCAAGCGGCGCTTCGCCCAGGAACTGTGAAGGGAGGAGGCCCGTGAGCCCGAACGTGCAGGACATCCCCGACTCCGCAGCCGTCCCCACCGACCGCGAGATGGTGCGCATTCAGCGCGTCACCAAGCAGTTCTCCCTGCGTCATGATCGCGCGCTGAAGGAGCTGGTCTTCTCCGCGCTGCAGCGCAAGAAGCTGGCCGATACCTTCCTCGCGCTGGACGACGTCGACCTCACCGTCCATGCGGGGGAGACCGTGGGCCTGATCGGGTTCAACGGCTCCGGCAAGTCGACGCTGCTCAAGACCATCTCCGGGGTGCTGTTCCCGGACCGCGGGCGGGTGCTGCTGCGCGGGCGCGTCGCCGGGCTGATCGAGGTCGGCGCCGGCTTCCACCCCGACCTCTCGGGACGCGAGAACGTCTACCTCAACGGTGCGATCCTCGGGATGAGCCGCGAGCAGATCGACGCGAAGTTCGACGACATCGTCGCCTTCAGCGAGATCGAGGAGTTCATCGACACCGACGTGAAGTACTACAGCTCGGGCATGTTCCTGCGGCTGGCGTTCGCCGTCGCCGTGCACACCGAGCCGGACATCTTCCTGGTCGACGAGATCCTCTCCGTCGGGGACGAGCCGTTCCAGCGCAAGTGCCTCCAGCGCATCCGCGAGCTGCAGCAGGCCGGGCGCACGATGATCGTGGTCTCCCACGAGCTCGAGATGCTCGAGAAGCTGTGCTCGCGCATCGTGGTGCTGCGCAAGGGCGAGATCGTCTACGACGGCGATCCCACCGAGGCCGTGCGCACGCTCCGCGCGAGCTGACACGGCTGAGCGGGTCGCCCGGCTCAGGCTCGGCCGGTCACCGACTCCTCCTGCGCCTGGCGCTCGCTCACCGCGGCGGCGGGGCCGACGATGCCGCCCCCGGCCAGCAGGGCAGCCAGCACGGCCGGCGCCGATTCCAGCCCGTCCCCGGCCACCAGCAGCCGGGGCGGTGCCGACGTCGACGCAGTCCCGTCGCCGGCTGCTGCAGCCACCGGGTCCGGTCCGCTCCAGGCCGGCAGAGCCACGCCGAGCCGGTCCGAGCTGGCGCGCACCTCCGCCACCCAGTCGTGGGCGAGGGCGGGCAGCTCGGAGGAGAAGCGCGGGGCGAGGGAGAGGGGCTCCAGGGCCAGCACCTCGTCGGCATCCGCGGCGAGCTCGGACTCGGGACGGTCGGTGATCACCACCCGCGGCCCGGTGCGCTCCGGGCCGGCGCCGTGCCCGTCGGCGATCGTCACCTCGGCGCCCAGCGACCAGGAGGCCAGGGCCAGGACCAGTCGCTTCCAGTGCGGCGGCAGATCGATCAGGACGCTGTCGCCGAGCTCCAGCGCGATCTCGTCGTGGAGATGGCCGACGGCCTTGATCACCCAGTTGGCCAGCACATGCCCCGACAGCTCGATGCGGGACGCCTCGCCGTACCAGGCCAGGACGGGATGGGGGCCGCCGCGCTCGAGCGCGGCCAGCAGGCGGGTGGAGAGGTCGACGGTCATCGGGAGTCCTCCTGCGGGTGGGTGACGACGACGGTCAGGGGCGGCAGCGGCGCGGCGATGGCCTCGGCCCCGAGGGCGGTGCGGACCCGCTCGGCCAGTTCGCCCGCGGCGACCCAGTCTGCGGGATCGGCGCCGCCGGGAGTGACCAGGATGCGCCGCGGCTCGCCGCCGCCCTCGGCGGTGGCGTCCTCGGCGAGGTGGGCAGTGGCCGTGCGCGGCCTCCGGCCCGCCCGGGGCAGCGCAGCGACCTCGAGGGCGCGGGCGATCCGCTCCGCGGCAGGTTCCGGGGACATGCGGGCGATCGGCTCCTGGGCCGGGGCGAGCCCCAGCGCCACCCACACCGACTCGAGGCTGGGGCGGCGGAACCAGTCGTCGGCTCCGGTGCGCGAGAGGTCGCGGGCGGGGACGTCGTCAGCGGTCGCGCCGGGCACGCCGCGCACGATCGCCGCCGGGACCCCGGAGGCCTTGCCCTTGACCAGATCCGCGGCGGCGGCCAGCTCGTCGGCCAGGGCGCGTACGGTCACGGTCAGGGGGCGCCCGTCCGCGTCCGCCCCGCCGCGCAGATCCTGCAGGGAGGCGACCCCGGCGGCGCCGAGCGCGATGTCGCCGCTGCCCACCCGCCAGACCCGCGAGGAGGTGTCGGTCAGCACCACCCCGATCCGGACGCCGAGGGCGGCGATGAGTCCGCTGCGCAGCTCGGCGGCGCACGCATCGGGGTCCTCGGGCAGCAGCAGCGGGCCCTCGGGCGCGTTGGAGGAGTCCACGCCGGCGGCCGCGAGCACCGGTCCCGAGGCGATCTGGACGACGGAGGTGACCAGGCGGGTGTGGCGCCGGCGGGCGATGGTCCGCACCGCCGCGGCCTCGATCGCGGCCTCACGCCGGGCGGCGGGGACGGACAGGCCGAGCGACTTCGAGACGATCTTCGTCGAGACGCACAGGACGTCGCCCTCCTGGACGCCGGCCTCCCGGACGGCGGCGGCCAGGACGGCGGGGAGATCCTCGCCCGCCCGGATCTCCCCGAGGCCGGTGACCGGGATGACCTGCACGGGGCCCGGGGCGCGAGGCGAGGATCCGGCGGGGGCCGACGGCCGGTGCTGCGGCACTCGCGACGGAGGGTGCGGGGTGGCGATGAGGGATCCTCCGGGTTCTGTGATTCGGGACCGCCGGGCCGCGGGACGCGCCGGTGCCGCTTGACGGGCCATAACTACACGGGTGTATTTTAGGCCGCATCAGGCCGTCGGTGGTCATCGGTGGGCAATCAGCAGCGGAAGGAGAGGTGGCGATGGACGAGGAACAGGTCGAGGACGACGCGCGTGCAGAGCTGTCCCTGCTCGACTTCGCCGGGCAGGACTCCGACGATACCGAGCTGTCATGGCAGGAGCGCGCCCTGTGCGCGCAGACCGACCCGGAGGCGTTCTTCCCCGAGAAGGGCGGCTCCACCCGTGAAGCGAAGAAGGTGTGCGTCTCCTGCGAGGTGCGCGCCGAGTGCCTCGAGTACGCCCTGGAGAACGACGAGCGCTTCGGTATCTGGGGCGGACTGTCCGAGCGTGAGCGCCGCAAGCTCAAGCGCCGGGTGGTCTGACATCCTTCCCCGGTGAGCGAACCTCATGTCACTGCTGTCGTCCTGCTGAGCGGGTCGACGACCGCGCATTCCCTCAGCACAGCCCTCGAAGCCGTCACCGGCCAGTCCCGGCACGCCGACCGCCTCGTGGTGGTTGCCACCTCCGATCTCTCCGACGACGTCCAGGATGCCCTCGACGCGCAGGTCGCCGACGGGGTGGTCGACGACGTCGTGACCATATCCGCCTCCGCCGGCCCGGCGGGAGCGGTGCGTGAGGCCGCCGATCTGCTCTCGCGGGGTTCGCGCGAGTCGGGCCGCGCCCCCGCCGCCGACGTCGACGCCGGGGATATCGAGGACACCGCCCGGCCCTCCCGGCGACGCGCCCGAAAGGTCGACCGCACCGCGATCGAGAAGCGCCGCACCCAGCAGGCCGAGGACCTCGCCCGCATCCCGCAGCGGCTGCGCACGCGCCGCTCCCGCCCTGGCCGACGCGTCGGCCTCGGGGGCGGCGCCGATTCCGAGTCCTGGTCGTCCTGGCTGTGGTTCGTCGTCGACGGTTCCACGCCGGGGCCGACCGCTCTCGAGCACCAGCTGCGATTCGCCGCCGAATCCCCGAACACCGGCGTGGTCGGGGCCAAGCGCGTGCGTCCTATGGGGCCGGCACCGGACGGCGACGGCCCCGACCGGGACGGCCTCGGCCAGGACGGTCCCGGCCAGGAACGCCTCGATCACGACCAGCTCGATCACGACCGGAACGACGAGAGTGCGCCGGGAACCGCCCCGCATGCCGATGCCCTCGTGGACGTGGGCATCACGCTGACCCACGGCGGCCGCATCATCACCGGGGTCGACCCCGGAGAGATCGACCAGGGACAGGCCGACTGGCGCCAGGACGTGCTCGCCGTGGCGCTGCCGGGCATGCTGATCCGCGAGCAGACCCTGCGCGACGTGGGCGGTCTGGACCCCGACCTGCCCGCTCCGTGGGCCGAGATCGACCTGTGCCGGCGCGTGTGGCGCTCGGGCGAGCGTGTCGCGGTCCAGTCCGCTGCGACGGTCCTCTACCCCGCACCGACGCGGCCGGGCCTGGAGCGCCTGCAGGAGCAGCGCACCGGGCAGATCCTGGTGCTCCTCAAGCATCGCTCCCTCCTCATGGCCCTGGCCATGCTGCTCGTGCTGCCGCTGAGCACGATGCTGCGGATGGCCGGGGCGGTCGCCGCCTCCGCGCCGCGCCGCGCCGGGATGGAGCTGCGAGCCTGGATCGCGGCACTCGCCCGCGCTCCTCGGGTGCTGGGCCGGGGCCTTCGCGAGCGTCGGCGGGCCCGTGTTCCCAGCGGGCGCCTGGCCCCGCTCTACCTGCCCCGCGGTGAGGGCGCCCGGCGCCTGCTCGACGACACCTGGACCCGGCTGGTCGCCGACGACGACCGGATCCGCCGCATCCGACGCACCACCTGGGGCGTCGCCGGGACCCGTCACGGGATCGAGGACGCCGACTACGGTCGCCACCTGGTGTGGACCGTGGTGGTGGCGCTGACCGCGACCGTGCTGGGGCTGACCGCCCTGCGCCGCCTGTTCGGCAGGGGCGAGCTCACCGGCCCCGGGCTGCGAGCGATCCCTGAGAGCTGGGGCGCGCTGTGGGAGGCCGCCTGGTCCAGTTGGATCCCCGGCGGGCTGGGGGAGCGCGGGCCGGGCGACCCGCTGGTGCGCCTGCTGGGTCATCTCCCGCTCGGCGGTTCCCTGTTCATCGAGATCGTCGTGTTCGCCGCGGTGCCCGTGAGCGCGCTGGCCGCCTGGTGGGCGGCCGGCGCCGTGACCCGCGCCGTCGGGGCGCGGCTCGCGCTGACCACGGCGTGGGCAGTGGCGCCGTCGCTGCTGGCCGCTCTGGCGGCCGGGGCGTGGCCGCTGCTGCTGGTGCACATGCTGCTGCCTCTGATCGCGCTGTCGATCGGCCGGGCCGTCGGCCTCCCGCACAAGGTCTCGCAGGCGAGCATCTCGGCCGCCGCGATCGGCGGCCTGCTGCTGCTGGTCGCCGGCGCGATCCAGCCGGTGCTGGTGCTCCTGGGGGCGGTGGCGCTGGTGCTCATCGCACTCGGCGTGCCCGGCCGCCGGGCCCGTCTGCTGTGGGTCCTCCTGCCCTCCCTCGCTCTGCATGCCCCGTACCTGCCTGTCTACCTGGGCCACCCGCGCACGCTGCTGGCCGTGGGAGGTATGCCGGCCCGCGCAGGCACCGCCTCCACGACGGATCTGCTGTCGCTGTGGCCCGTGGCCCCGGGCCTGCAGGACGCGCTGGCGCCTCAGCTGGGGGGACCGGGCGGGACGATCGCCCTGCTGGCACCGGTGCTGCCGGTCGCCCCCGTCATCCTCGCCGCGATCTTCTCGCCCCTGCTGGCCGGGCAGGCGGGGCGGGTCGGCCGCTTCAGCGTGCTGATGGCCGCCGTGAGTCTGCTGACCGTCCTGCTGGCGCGCGAGACGCCGACCGCCCTCGGCGACGAGCAGCTGGTGACCGCTCCGCTGCACGGCCTGCTGAGCGTGACCCTGCTGCTGCTCTGCCTCGGGGCCGCGGCGAGCTTCGACGCCCTCGCCCGGCGGGAACCGGGTGACGGCCGCCTCCGTCGCCTCCTGACCTCGATCACGGGGGCGGCTGTGGCCGCGGTCTGTCTGGTCACCGTCGTCGGCGGGACCGCGCTGCTGCCCGGCCAGCTGCGCGTGGACCGTGTCGAGGGCGGCGAGGTCCCGGCCGCCGCCGCGGACCAGGGCCGCACCTCCGCCCGCGCCCGGGTGCTCGTCCTCGAGCAGGAGGCCGACGGCTCCGTCGGCGCCAGCGTGGTCGTCCATGGCGGCGACACCGTCATCCAGCACGCCGCGATCGACGACGCCCGGCACGTCGAGACCGTCCGCTCCGGAAACGCCCCCGACGAGGATCCCGGCTCCACCGCGCTGCGGGGTGCCGTCGCCGAGATGCTCTCCTCCGGGGCCGACGCGGCCGCGAGCGACGAGGTCCAGCAGGCCACCGCCACTCTCGCCGTCGCCTATGTCGTCGTCGAGGGCGACCCGGAGCAGCAGGCGGAGCTGATGCGGACCCTGGACACCTCCTCGACGTTCGAGAAGGTCACCGAAGGCGCCCGTGGCGGCATGTGGCGGGTCATCGACTCCGCACCCCGCGCCCGAGTCACCGGCGGAGACGAACCCGTCGCGCTGGACAGCGGCGTGATCGGCGCCGAGGGCACCGTTCCCGCCGCCCGGGATGAACGCACCGTGGTGCTCGCCGAGCGCTACGACACCCAGTGGGAGGCGACGCTCGAGGGCACCGAGCTCGAGCCGGTCGTCGTGGACGGCTGGGCGCAGGGCTTCACCGTCCCGCCCGGCACCGGCGGCGACATCGACATCCATCGCGAGCAGCCCTTCCGCCTGCTCTGGCAGGTCGGCCTGTACGCCGTGCTGGCCCTGACCGCGCTGATCGCGATCCCCTGGCGCGTGCGCCCCCGGGCCGCGGAGGAGATGTATGGCTGAGAGCGATCTGCACACCGACCGGGAGCTGGCTCCATCGCGCCGCGCCCCCCACGGTGGTCCCTGGCGCCCGCTGCTGGCCCTGGCTGCTCTGATTCCCCTGGCCGCCGCGGTGGGGGCGATCGCCGCCACCCCGGGGCCGGAACCGACGACACTCGCCCGCGCCGAGGCGCAGTCGCAGCCGGGGGCGACCTCGCTGCAGTGCCCCGGCCCGCTCACGCTGCCCGAGGAGCTCCTCGCGGAGGGGCCGGACGCCGATCTCGCCGTCACCCCGCCCACCGAGACGGTGGACCTCTCCTCCGTGGCCCTGGAACCGGAGTCCTCCCTGCTGTTCGGGGAGGTCAGCGCTTCGGAGACGCTGCAGGAGGACGACGGCTCCGTGCGAGCTCCCGACATCGTCACCGAGGGCAGCGACGGCACGGCCCTCCAGGACCGGACCGCCGCCCAGGACCTGGGAGCAGGCGTGCAGGCCGTGACCGGCATCGAGGATTCCCCGGTGGTGCGTGCGGCGACCTCGCAGGGTGGCCGCCCTGTGGCGGACACCGTGCAATCCACTGCCACCGACGCCGGCGACTATCGCTCCCTGTCGCTGACCCGCTGCGCCGAGCCGACCACGGACGCGTCGTTCCTGGGGGTCTCGACCGCCACCGGCGACAGCTCGGCGCTGGTCCTGCGCAACCCGACGCAGCGGCCGGCCACGGCCTCGGTGCAGGTGTGGACCGAGGACGGACCCGCCGCGATGGAGGGCCGCAGCCAGGTCGTGGTCGCTCCCGGCGCCGAGGAACGGGTGCTGCTGGAATCCGTGGCCGGTGGCCACGACGTCGTGGGCGTGCGCACCACATCGCTCGGCGCGCCGCTGGCGATGCACGTGCAGACGACCGAGCGCGACGGGCTGACCCCCGGGGGCGCCGAGATCCTCCAGCCGCTCGCACCCGCCGCCGAGGAGCAGGTGATGCCGGGTGTGGAGGTCGCCGGGACCCCGCCGGTCCTCGTGCTCGCCAACCCCGAGGGTGCGGACACCACCGCCTCCGTGGACGTCGCCGGTGACGACGGCCCGGTCGACGAGGCCGCCCTCGAGGATGTCGAGGTGCCCGCGGGCGCTGTCGTCAGCGTGCCGCTGGAGTCTCTGGGTGATGGCACCTTCTCCGTCTCGGTCACCTCCGCGGATCCGGTGCTGGCGGTCACGCGCTCCTCCGCCACGGGCGCGGACCTGCCGGGGGACACGGTGGGCAGCCCGGTCAATTTCACCCTCGTCGGCTCCGCGCCTGCCATCGCGTCCCACGCCATCACGGCCCTGCCGGCCGAGGGCGCGGCGGGGGAGCTGACCCTGGCGGCGACGGCGGATTCCGCGGTCACCGTCATCCCGATTGCCGCGGACGGGTCCGCCGGGGACCCGGTCCGGACCGAGGTCAGCGAGGGCGGCTCGACCTCGGTCGTCGCCGCCGACCTGGAGATCGACGGGCAGTCCGCGGCCGGTCTCACCGTGGTGCCGGACGTCCCCGGTGCCGTGCATGCCACCTGGATGCAGCGCGAGAGCGACGGCGCCGGCGGCGTGCTGCTCTCAGCCCTGCCGGTGCACACGGCGCGCAGCGGCGGCGACCCGCTCACGGTGCGGCTGCAGGAGTGAACCGCGGGGGAGCCGGGACCGATCGAGGTCACTCGCTCCAGGCGCCCGGATCCACGTCCTCGGGAGCGATGTTCAGCAACGACCCGATCTGCTCGGCGAGCACCTGACGCACCAGCAGCTCCAGGTCCTGCTCGCCGGCGCAGCGGGTCTGGACCGGCCGGCAGTAGACGATCACCCGCGCCGGATGCTCGCGGGTGGGCGGCAGCGCCCGTCCCAGCAGCACCGTAGCGTCCTCCCACGGGGCCGCGTCGGCGGGAGGCACCTCCTCGACCAGCACCTGCAGATGGGCCAGGCGACGCGGGAAGCGCTCCGTGAGGTCCGCCCCGGCGTCGGCGACCAGGTCGTCGAACTGCTCGCGGCGGGTCCGGTAGCCGGGAAGATGCGGCGGGATCAGATCCCAGCGCCTGCCGCGGCCCCGGCGATCGCGGCGACGCGGCCCCGGGCGCGGTCCCGGCACCGCGGGTCGGATCGGCTCGACATCCATGGAGGCACTCTAACGGCCTGGGGGCGACGCCCGGAGGTCAGGGCGCGCCGCCGCCCGAGGGTCGGTTCGCCTGCGTACACTGCTGGACGTGCCTGCTCGTGAATGCTCCCGGACCTCCTGCTCGAGACCGGCCGTCAGCTCGCTGACCTTCGTCTACGAGGACTCGACGGCGGTGCTGGGGCCCTTGTCGCGCACCAGCGAGCCGCACGCGTACGACCTCTGCAGCGAGCATGCCGGCCGCATGACCGCGCCCCGCGGCTGGGAGATGCTGCGGGTGCCCGGCGGCTCCGACGTCAGCGATGATCTCGTGGCCCTCGCCGACGCGGTCCGACAGCGCCCGGCCCCCTCCGGACAGCCCGCGCCGAGCGCGGGGCCGGCGCCGCGCAGCGGCACTCGGACGCATCGCACCGCGGGGCCCGACGAGGTGCCGGAGCGCCACCTCCGCGTCGTCAGGAGCACCGATGACTGAGCGCCCTGCAGCCTCGTCCCCGGACCTCTCCGCACTGGTCACCGCCAATGACGTGCGCGGCGTCGCGGGCGAGGAGCTCAGCGAGGGCGTCGCCCGCGCGCTCGGCGCCGCCTTCACCGACTTCCTGGACGGCGATGCGCTGATCGTCGCCCACGACATGCGGATCAGCTCGCCGGATCTGTCCCGTGCGGTCATCGAGGGGGCCGTCCGGCGCGGGGCCATCGTCGGTGACGCCGGGCTCGCCTCCACCGACCAGCTCTACTGCGCCTCCGGGCTGCACCGTGCAGCCGGCGTCATGGTCACCGCCTCGCACAACCCCGCCGCCGACAACGGGCTCAAGCTGTGCCTGCCGGGCGCCCGGCCCCTCAGTCGCGACACCGGCCTGGACGAGATCCGCCGGGCCGCCGAGGCGTACCTGGCCGCGGGGGAGATCCCGGAGCGGGGCGAGGGTCGTACGCAGCCGCTGGACACGCTGCCCGACTACGTCGGGACGCTGCACGGCCTGGTGAGCGTGCCGGATCGCCGGCCGCTGCGGGTCGCCGTCGACGCCGGCAACGCGATGGCCGGCCTCACCGCCCCTGCGGTCCTCGAGAGCCTCGAGCAGCTCGACGTGGTCCCCGTCCACTTCGAGCTCGACGGGACGTTCCCGAACCATCCGGCCGATCCCCTGGACCGCGGCACGCTGCGCGACCTGCAGGACGCGATCCTCGCCCACGGTGCGGATCTCGGACTCGCCTTCGACGGCGACGCCGACCGCTGCGTGGTCCTGGACGAGACGGGCGCGGCCGTGCCGCCCTCGGCGATCACTGCGCTCATCGCCCGCCGCGAAGTGGCCCGCGCCCGTGCCGCAGGCGAGGAGCGGCCTGTCGTCGTCGCCAACCTCGTCTCCTCCCGCCACGTCGCCGAGGCCGTCCTGGAGGCCGGGGGAGAAGCGGTCCGTTCGCCCGTCGGCCACTCGCTGCTGAAGGCCCTGATGGCCGAGCACGATGCCGTCTTCGGCGGCGAGCACTCCGCGCACTACTACTTCCGGGACTTCTTCTTCGCCGACTCCGGCATGCTCGCCGCCCTGCACGTGCTCGCCGCACTGGGGGAGAGCGACGGACCGCTGTCCGCCCTGATCGCCGAGCACGACCCCTATCCCTCCAGCGGCGAGATCAACACCCGCGTCCAGGACCCCTCCGCTGTCAGGGAGCGGGTACGGGAGCACGTGGAGAACCTGCCCGGGGCGCGTCTGGACGACCTCGACGGGATCACCGCCGTGCACTGGGATCCCGGCTCCCTGCCCGAGGACCGCTGGTGGTTCTCGCTGCGCTCGTCGAACAACGAGCCGCTGCTGCGGCTGAACGTCGAGGCCGAGCTGGAGACGACGATGATCCGGATCCGCGAGGAGATCCTGGCGATCGTCCGCGACCAGGACCTCACCACGGCCCCGTCCTCGGCCGACGCCGACGCAGCGGACTCCGACGGGGGGTCGGTGCCGCCGGCGGAGTCGGAGCTTCCCCCCGGCGCTAGCGGAGCCGACGTGCCCAGCTGGGTGCGCTCGCGTCTGCGCTGCCCCGACTGCGGAGGCGAGCTGCGAGACGTCGACGCGGCCCTGCAGTGCACCGGATGTGCGCGCCGGCACCCCGTCGAGGACGGGATCCCGGTCCTCATCGCCGGTCGCCACGACTCTCCGTCGGCCTGAGCAGGAGCCGCACCGGTCGGCTCAGGCGGAGAACGGCACCGCGCGGACCTCGGCGGACAGCTCCCGCTGACGCTCCTGGCCGCGCCGCAGCCGCTCCTCGTCCCGGCGGGACCGTTCGGCGATCACCGCAGCCAGGAACTCCTCCGGATCCGTCCCCGGCGGCGGGGCCGGAGCGACATGGGGCAGGGTGCGCCGCAGCAGATCGCGCGAGAGCTCGCGGCGCGAGGTCGGGTGAATGGTCGCCGCGCGCGGCAGGAACGAGCGGATGTCCTGCATCAGCGTCACGGGGAGCCGGCCGACGTCCGCCGCGCGGACCCACTCGCTCAGCGCGGCCGGCACCTGCACCCGGCTCGCCTCGAGATCCCGCATCCGCTCCTGGATCACCATGGTCCCGGCCAGCAGATCACCCACCCGGCGTGACCTGCGGTCGATCACCGAGCAGGTCAGCGCGAGCGAGCCCGCGGTGGACCAGATCTCCAGCATCGCCATCACGGCCCGCAGCAGGCTCTGGCGCACGTGGACAGGGCCGCCGTCGTCCCGCACCACTCGGGTGCCCATCACGAGGCGGCCGACGGAGCGTCCCTGCAGCAGCAGCTCGCACAGGACCGGGTAGCCCACATAGACCAGCACCGAGACCAGCACCACTGCGGCGGCGACCAGTCCGTCATCGAGATCGGCCCGCGCGGCCGACCAGGCCACGGCGACCGTTCCGGCGATCAGGATCGCCAGCTGCACCGCGCCGTCGACGGCGGCCGAGAGCATGCGCGTGGCGAACGTGGCGGTGCGCAGGTCCAGCAGCACGGCATCGCCGGTGATCAGTGCTTCCCGATCGGGGCGCGCGGGTACCGCCGCCGTCGAGCCCATCGTTGCCATGCCCCCATCCTGGCAGGATCGGCCCGCGCCGGTGAGCGCCGAGCGTCGGCTTCCGACGGCGGGGCCTCCGACTTTCGTCGGCCGCCGCCGGGCGGCTGCGGATCCTAGGCTGACCCCGTGGACACCGACGCCTTCATCGCCGTGCACCGCCCGCAGTGGGAACGTCTGCGGGAGCTGACCCGCGCCCGGAGACTGGACGCGGCCGGCATCGACGAACTGCTCTCGCTCTACCAGGAGACCGCCACCCACCTGTCCACGGTGCGCTCGACGAATCCGGACCCGGCCCTGACCGCGCGACTCTCGCTGCTGGTCCATCGTGCCCGGCTGCGGATCACCGGCACTCGGACCCCGCTGTGGAAGCACGCGCGCAGCTTCTTCTGGGAGGACCTGCCGGCAGCCCTGTACCAGGCCCGGTGGACGGTCGCGCTCGCAGCCGGGATCTTCCTGCTCGCGGCGGTCGTCACCGGTGTCTACTTCGGCACGGACGCCACCGCTCGCGAGCTCGTGATCTCCGAGGCGGATCAGCGCGACCTGGCCGAGCACGACTTCGTCGCCTACTACTTCCAGGGCGAGGCCTCGGGCTTCGCCGCCCAGGTGTGGACGAACAACGCCTGGATCACCGTGCAGGCCGTGGTGTTCGGCGTGACCGGCATCTGGCCCGTGGTCATGCTGCTCCAGAACGCTCTGAACGTGGGCCTCTCCGGCGGGGTCATGGGCGCCTACGACGGGCTGGGCACGTTCTTCGTGTTCCTGCTGCCCCACGGTCTGCTCGAGATCACCGCCGTGCTGGTCGGGGCCGGGGCCGGGCTGCGGACGTTCTGGGCCTGGGTGCGGCCCGGGCCGCTGCCACGGCTCTGGGCGCTGTCCCGCGCCGCGCGCGCCCTGGTGACCGTAGCGATCGGGCTGGTCCCGGTGCTCCTGGTCTCCGGAGTGATCGAGGCCTTCGTGACGCCGAGCTCGCTGCCGCCCGCGGTGCGCATCGCCATCGGGGTCCTCGCCTGGCTCGCCTTCCTCGTGGTCATGTTCGGCCGCGGCCGGCAGGTGCACCGTCAGGGCGTCACCGGCGACCTCCCGCAGGAGATGGTGGGCGACCACGTCGCCACCGCCGGCTGAGGGGATCGCCCGGCGCTCAGAGGCGCCCGGCGGCCTTGAGGGCGAGATAGGCGTCCGCGAGCGCCTGCGGGGCCCGGTCGGGCGGAGCGTCGGCCACATGGGCACCGACCCGTTCCAGCGCGCGGGCGACCCCCGCCCGCTCGGCCCGAGCCTGCTCGGCGGCGGCAGCGCTGTAGACCGCCTCGACGTCTCCGCGGCCGGCGGCGAGCGCCTCCAGGGCGGGATCGGCGACGGAGGCCACCAACAGCGGATGGTCCCGGGCGATCCGGGCTGCGACCGGCAGCAGACCGGTGTGCACGACGGACGCCTCGACCGGGGTCACCAGGACCACCAGCGCACCGCGCCGCGAGCGCTCCGAGATGGCGCGGGCGGCGCGTTCCCAGTCGGTCTCGACCAGCGCCGGGTGCACGGCCGCGGTGGCGGTGACCATGTCGTTCAGCACCCGGGTGCGGTTCGCGCCCAGCACCGAGACGTGGGTGATGCGATCGATGCACATCAGGTCGACCCGGTCTCCGGCCTGGCCGGCGAGCGCGGTCAGCAGCAGTGCGGCGTCGAAGGCCGCGTCCAGGCGGGTCGAGTCGCCCAGACGGCTCGCCGAGGTCCGGGAGGTGTCCACGACGATCAGCACGTGGCGGTCCCGCTCCGGGCGCCACGTGCGCACCACGACGCTGCGCCGGCGGGCGGTCGCGCGCCAGTCGATCGAGCGCACGTCGTCGCCGTCCACGAAGTCCCGCAGGGAGTCGAACTCCGTGCCCTGACCGCGCTGATGGACGGCCGCGAGACCCTCGATCTCGCGCAGCCGCTGCACCCGCGAGGGCAGGTGCCGCCGGGAGCCGAAGGGATGCAGGGCCAGCATCCTGCCCGGGGCATCGACCCGCGCCGTGCGGCGAGCGAGGCCGAGCGGGCCGCACGAGGCGACCAGCAGCGCGCGGGAGCTGTGCTCGCCGCGACGGGTGGGTGTGAACGACTGGGTGAGGGCGCGCCGCTCCCGGGCGGGGATGCGCAGTGCGGAGCGCTGCCGGTCGAGCCCGGCCGTCGGATTCCAGGCGTCGCGCACCTCCAGGTCCGCGGTGCGGCCGGTGGGATTGGTCAGCAGCAGCCGACCGGAGGTCTCTCCGCCCAGCCGTACCTGCAGCGGGGCCTCGCGGCGCACCCGGATCGCCCCCGGACGCGGGGCGGCGAACGCATCGGCGAGAACCACCAGCGCCCACAGCCCCAGCAGCACCAGCAGCACCCACCAGATCGGCCACAGGACGATGACGGGCAGAGCGAGCAGCGCCAGCAGCGCCGCGCGCGGGGTCAGCGAGATCCTCATCGACGCGTCCCTCAGCGGGGCACCGGGACGGAGGCGAGGGTCGCGGCGAGCACGGACTCGACCTGGGTTCCCTCCAACTCGGACTCGGTGGTCAGGCGGACGCGGTGGGAGAGCGTGGCCGGGGCCATGGTCTTGACGTCGTCGGGGGTGATGAAGTCACGGCCGGCGAGGTAGGCCCAGGCGCGCGCGGTGCGCAGCAGGGCGATCGCGCCGCGGGGGGAGACACCGAGCGAGAGACTGGGCGAGCGGCGGGTGGCACGGCACACGTCGACGATGTACTGGACGACCTGATCCTCCGCGACGACGCGGGCGACGTCCTGCTGGGCACGGTGCAGGGACGGCACATCGACCACGGGGCCCAGTCCCATCGCGGCGAGGTCGCTGATGTCGAAGCCCTCCGCGTGGCGGCGCAGCACGTCGATCTCGTCGTCGCGCTCGGGCAGCGGCATCACGGCCTTGAGCAGGAACCGGTCCAGCTGCGCCTCCGGCAGGGCATAGGTGCCGTCGAACTCGATGGGGTTCTGGGTGGCGATGACCAGGAACGGGTCCGGCAGCGGACGGCTCGCCCCGTCCACGGTCACCTGCCGCTCCTCCATGGCCTCCAGCAGCGCCGACTGGGTCTTCGGGGGAGTGCGGTTGACCTCGTCGGCCAGCAGCAGGTTGGTGAACACCGGGCCCTCACGGAAGACGAGGTCGCTGGTGGTGTTGTCGTAGATCAGGGACCCGGTGATGTCGCCGGGCATCATGTCCGGCGTGAACTGGACGCGACGCATCCGCACGTCGAGAGCGGCGGCCAGGGACCGCACCAGGAGCGTCTTCGCGACCCCGGGCACGCCTTCGAGGAGCACGTGCCCACGGCACAGGAGAGCGACGACGAGGCTGGTCACGGCCGCTTCCTGCCCGACGACGCCCTTGTGGATCTCGGTGGCCAGACCCTGCAGCTGATCGCGGGTGTCCACGTCGACGGCGGGGCCGGTGGTGGGACCTGCGTCTGCAGTCCGGGGCGGGTGCGGTGCGGCGGGGGTGGGGTCGGTCATCGGTCGATCTCCTTCTCGAGACTGTCCAGGTCCTGGGCGAGGCGCACGAGGTCCTGGTCGCTGGTGACAGGGGTGGGGCCGAGCAGCGTCCGCAGCTGCTCGGGGGTGCGGTCGACATGGGACGCGAGTGCTGCGATCAGGCCGTCCAGAGCGGATTCGCGGCGCAGGCCGAGGCGATCGGCGAGCCGGGTCGAGGCCGCCGAGCGCAATGCCGTCGCGGCCGCGTCCCGCGCTTCGGCCTGCTGCAGCAGGCGGGCCCGTCCCAGGACCAGCTCCTGGGGGCGGACCGTGACCGGCAGGGGCTCGACCACCACGGGGCCGAAGCGCCTGCCCAGCGCGAGCAGCGCGATCGTGCCGGCTACGAGGATCCACAGTGCCAGCGGACCGGCCCAGTCGGGCAGGTACGTCAGGATGCTCTGCGCGCCCGAGTTCATCGGGTCGCTGGCCGAGGGCAGGTACCAGCTCAGCTCGCCGGAATCGCCGAGAGCATTGAGGACGACGGCGGAGTTGTCGGCCTCGCCGACGCCGTCGTTGGTCAGCAGATCCGCGCTGCCGAGGACCAGAAGACGGTCCTCGCCCACCACCAGGGCCCCGTCACCGGAGAGGAAGCAGTTCTCGCCCCCCTCACCGGCGCGGTACAGGGTGGAGCGCCCCCGCAGCCCGTCCTCACCGGGCACCCGCAGCTGGCGCGCCCCGTGGGCGAGATCCCCGCAGCCGGCACCGGCCTCCAGCTCGGTGGGGCTGCGGAGGGCGCCTGCGGGACTGATCCCCGTGCTCAGGGAGGACAGCGTCATCTCGTCCGGCTGCACCAGCACCATGCGGCCGCCCCCGTCCTCGTGGGCCTCGGCCAGGGCGTCGAGCTGTTCGGCGGTGAGGCTGTTCGGGGCCGCGACCAGCACCGTGCGGCCGGCCCGGAGGGAGTCGGCGGTATCGGCCGTGAGACGTTCGACCTGCACGTCGACGCCGAGATCTCCGAGCACCTGGACCACGGCCTTCGAGCCCTGTCCGGTGGGCGCATCGGGCTCCAGCGGTCCGTCGCGGTAGATGCCGCGGGCGATGGAGGCCACCACCGCGGCGACCACCGCGAGCGTCACGAGCACGATGAGCCAGGGGCGGCGGCGCCCTGCCTCGGGGCGGGGAGCGGCCGGCGAGCTCATGAGGCGGCTCGTTCGTCGGCGGCCGACAGGTCGGGGGTCGACTCGGAGATGTATTCGGCCAGACGCAGCAGGTCGTCGGCCTGCTTCGGCGACGTCGCGCGGCGGGAGTAGGCGGCGGTGTCGAAGGCATCTGCCCCGCGCAGCAGGCGGCCGCGAAGGTCGGGGAAGGACTGGGCGGCGCGGTTCGCGGCCTCGTGCGCCGTCATCCCGGCGGCCACGTCCAGCAGGGTGCGCTCGTCGAGATCGCGCACCAGCGCGCGCAGGGCGAGCACCGTGCCGTCGTCCGTCCGGCCCGCATCGATGGCGGAGCGGGCCGACGCGCGCAGCTCCGAGGCGCTGAGCACCGGCTGCGCATCGAGTCCCGCGGGGACGGCGAGGGTATGGCTGCGGCGGATCAGCCCGGTGCGCCGCAGCACCAGGAACGCCGCCAGCAGCAGGGCGAGAGCCACGGCGACGGCGAGACCGGCCTGGGCGGCGGAGGAGCCGTCGATGCCGTCGACGAGGTTCGTCAGCCACCGCTCGATCACGCCGAGCAGCCAGCTGACGAAGCCGGGGGAGTCGTCGTACTCGGATTTGGACAGCTCCTCGAGGATGCGGGAGCGGGCCTCGTCCGGGTCCAGGGGCGGGGGGCCGGCAGGGTTCATCGCATGCCGCCGGTGTCCCAGTTCTCCCGCGAGCGCCGCGTCAGCTCGACGTCCCACGCCTCGTGCCGCATGCGGTTGTCGGCGTAGACCGCCGCGAACCCGGCCGAGAGGAACGGCGCCAGCAGGAACGTCGCGATGTAGCTGCCGATCATGGTGATGAGTGTGAGCACGGTCATGGCGACCACGAGCGCCTGCATCGAGCTGCCCAGGAGGATCGCGACGTAGACGATGCCGCCGACGAACCCGAACACGCCGGCGACGACCTGCAGGGCGATGGTGTAGACGAGGTAGAGCAGCGCACCCGTCCCCAGCACCCGCCACAGCCGGCGCCCCCGGGTCATGGCGAAGCTGCGACGCAGTGACCCCAGGATCCCGGCGTCCTCCACCACCAGTGCCGGGACGGCCAGGATCGTGCGGGCCCAGATCCAGATCATGGCCAGCACGCCGAGGGCCAGCCCGAGCAGGACCGCGCCGATCGTGACGACGCCGGCCTCCTGCACCAGCAGCACCGGCAGCGCGCCGAGCGCCAACGGCACGGAGAAAGCGAGAATCGAGGCCACGGCGATCAGGGCGCTGATGGCTATCGCCGGCACGGCCAGGCGCCGGGCGGTGGACCACATCTGCGAGCCGGAGACGGGTTCACCGGTGGCCTCGCCGATCGCGACGCGGGTCAGGGCCACGGTGACCAGGGATGCGGCGAACATCGAGATGATCCCGGAGATCGCCGAGGAGACGACGGTCAGGACGAGATCCGAGGCATCCGGCCCGATGGGCGCCGCATCCGGGTTGTCCATGGTGGCCTGCATCTCACCGATGAACGGAACCATCCCCGCCCCGGTCAGGACCGTCGTCAGAGCGAACGCGACGCCGTAGACGGCCGCTGCGAGCCCGAGGACGGTCTTCGCGCGCAGCCGGTAGATCCGCACGGCGGCGCCGAACACCTCGCCGAGGCTCAGAGGCCGCAGCGGGAACAGCGGGACGTTCTCGGCCAGCTCCCGCCGTGGTCCCCCAGGGTGGCCCGCCTCGCCGTTCGCGCCCCCGGGCACCTCGTGAGAAGCGTCCTCGGAGGTCTCCGGGGCTCCGGGGCCGGGCTGATCGGAGCTCCCGCTCGTTCCCGGTGCGGTCCATCCGGTGCTCATCGGTTCCTCCTGCTGCTGGTGCCGTCCTGGGCTCTCTCCTGGGCCCTCGCAGGACAACTTACGGACTCCCGGCCCGGTACCCGATCCGACGAACGTCGATGACCATGTGTCGTGCGGTGGCACAATGAGGCGCATGACGACGCCTTCACGGATCCTCGTGGTCGACGACGATCAGGCGATCGCCGAGATGGTCGGCATCGTTCTGCGCGGCAAGGGCTACGAGGTCGCGACCTCCCCCGACGGCGCCTCCGCACTGGAGACGTTCCCGCGACTTCGCCCCGACCTCGTCCTGCTCGACCTCATGCTCCCCGGGATGGACGGGATCGAGGTGTGCCGGCGGCTGCGCCGGGACTCCGGGGTGCCGATCATCATGCTCACCGCGCGCACCGACACCGCCGACGTCGTCGAGGGCCTCGAGGCCGGCGCCGACGACTACCTCACCAAGCCCTTCGAGCCCGAGGAGCTGGTCGCCCGCATCAAGGCGCGGGTGCGCCGGGTCGAGCCGCCCACCACGGAGCAGCTGAGCATCGGCGACCTCGTCATCGACGTCGACGGGCACGAGGTGCGCCGGGGCGATGAGCTGATCTCGCTGACGCCGCTGGAGTTCGATCTGCTCACCCAGCTCGCCCGCAAGCCGTGGCAGGTCTTCACCCGTGACGTGCTGCTGCGCGACGTGTGGGGATACCGGCACAGCGCGGACACCCGACTGGTCAACGTGCACGTCCAGCGGCTGCGCTCCAAGGTCGAGCACGACCCCGAGAACCCGCGCATCGTGGTCACCGTGCGCGGCGTCGGCTACCGCGCCGGGGGCGTGTCCTGACATCGCCGGAGGATCCGTGATCACCCGGGCCGCACCGGCGACGCGCGCGGCGGATCCGCGCAGCTGGCCGCTCGCGCTGCGCGTCGTGCTGGTGACCACGCTGCTGTCGATCGTCTCGATGCTCGCCGTCGGCGCCTACCTCTCCTCCGTCATCGCCGACGGCCTCTACGAGCAGCGCCGCGACCGCGTCCTCGAGGAGACGGTGGAGGTCCGCCGCGACCTCACCGAGACCCTGGGGCAGCTCTCCGGCGCCACCAGCACCCAGCAGCAGGATGCGGCGAACGCCTTCGTCCAGACCGCGGGCGGCCAGGGCGGCGGTGACCGCCGCGAGGTGGCGCTGGTCCCGGTGCAGACCTCCGGCGTCGCCTTCCCGGTCGCCTCCTCGGACCGAACACTGTTCGACGAGGTCGATGAGGACTTCACCGCCGCCATCGCCGATCAGCCCGACGCCGTCTCGTGGCGATCGATCGGCCGCGAGGACAGCGAGGGCAACACCGAGCCGGCCCTGCTGGTGGGCACCCGGGTCCTCGTGCCCGGCGTCGGATCCTACGACCTCTACCTGGTCTACTCCCTGCAGGAGGAGCAGGACACCCTCGCCTTCGTCCAGCGCGTGATCCTCGGCGGCGGGGCCGTGCTGCTCGCCCTGATCGTCGGCATCGCGATCGTGGTCGCCCGCATGGTGACCACACCGCTGAAGCGGGCAGCGGGAGCCGCGGAGCGACTGGCCGGAGGGGACCTGACCAGCCGCGTCGAGGTCGCCGGCGCGGACGAGCTGGCCAGGGTCGGGGAGTCGTTCAACGACATGGCCCGCAGCCTGGAGTCGAAGGTCGAGGACCTCACCGAGCTCTCCCGGGTCCAGCAGCGCTTCGTCTCCGACGTCTCCCACGAGCTGCGCACGCCGCTGACCACGATCCGGATGGCCGCCTCGGTGCTGGACGGCAAGCGCGACGAGCTGCCCGGGGAGCTCCAGCGCACCGTGGAGCTGCTCTCGGCCCAGGTCCAGCGCTTCGAGGTGCTGCTGACCGACCTGCTGGAGATCTCCCGCTTCGATGCCGGCGCCGCCGAGCTCGAGGCGCAGCGGGTGGATCTGGACGCCCTGGTGGTCCGCGCCGTCGATGACGTGCGGCCGCTCGCCGGTGCCCGCGGCTGCCTGCTGGACGTCCGCCTGGCCGGGGAGGGGATGGACGCCGTGGTCGACACCCGGCGTGTGGACCGGATACTGCGGAACCTGCTGACCAACGCGATCGAGCACGGGGCAGGCGGTCCCGTGCTCGTGGAGACCGGGTTCAGCGACGACGCGGTCGCGGTGGTGGTCCAGGACCACGGCCACGGGATCTCCCCGGAGGCGGCCGAGCGCGTCTTCGACCGCTTCTGGCGCGCCGACCCGTCCCGGGCGCGGACCCTCGGCGGCACCGGGCTGGGGCTGTCGATCTCCGTCGAGGATGCCGGACTCCACGGCGGCTGGCTCCAGGCCTGGGGCCAGGAGGAGGAGGGAGCCGTGTTCCGGCTGACCCTCCCGCGCCGGCCCGGCGGCGCCCTGGCCCGCTCCCCGCTGCGCCTGGAGCGCTCCTTCGACCGTGACGCCCGCGAGAGCAGCTCGAGCACACCCACCGGGGAGATCCTCATCGGCCCCGGCCTGGTCCCCGACCTCACCGAACCCTCCGGCGAGCCCGGCCCGGGCCCCGGCTCCACGACGGCAGGAGGAGAGCGATGATCCCCGCCCGACGCGACATTCTGCGCGCGGCAGGTGCCGCGACCGTGCTCGGCCTCGGTGCCGCCTGCGCCCGTATCCCGACGTCGTCCCCGATCGACAGCCGTCCCTTGAGCGCACGCTCCCAGCCCGGCGTCCCCTACGTCCAGGCGCTCCCGCCGCCGGCGGACGCCACGGCGGAGCAGGTCGTCTCCGGCTTCGTGCAGGCCGGGGTGGGATCCGAGGGCGACTTCGCCGTCGCCCGCGAGTACCTCACCGACGAGCTCAGCGAGGTCTGGGAGCCCACCGCCGGGATCACCGTCTACTCCGGCAGCCGAGAGCTGGAGGTCGAGGCGATCAGCGACACCGAGATGGTGCTCGTTCTCGAGGTCCTCGCGCTGGTGGACTCCGAAGGCGTGCGCAGCCTGCTGGCGGGACCGACCTCGCGGGAGATCGAGGTCGGCGTGGAACTGGTCGAGGACCAGTGGCGCCTCAGCGACGTGCCCGATGGGATCTTCCTGTCCGAGGCAGCCTTCGAGACCCTGTACGCCCCGGCGCGGCTCTACTTCATCGATGCCCGTTCCCAGCACCTCGTGCCCGACCACCGGTGGTACCCGCTCCAGCGCGGCGCGGAGGCCGTGCTGGAGGGACTCCGCGGCGGCCCGGTCGACTTCCTCGACGGAGCCGTGCACACCGAGGTGCCCGGCAATTCCGGAGTGGCCGACACCGAGGTCTCCACCGGCGCCGACGGCACCGCACAGCTCACGGTCCCCTCCGCGGTGGCCTCGCTCGCTCCGGGCCGCAGAGCGCTGGCACTGACGCAGCTGGAGTCCTCGCTGCGCTCCCTGCGCACCCTCTCGGGGGTCCGGCTGGTGCGGGACGGGGCAGACTTCGCTCCGAGCGAGGACGCCGGGATCGAGCGCGCTCTGCCGGGGCACCGCCCGATCGCGGCAGGTCCGACGGGCGTCATCTCGCTCGCCGATCCCGGGACCGACGCCCCCGCGACCCAGCTGGTTCCGGACCTGGCCGAGCTGGCGCTGAGATCTCCGGTGATCGCCCAGGACGGGGTGCTCGCCGCGGCCCTGACCAAGGAGGCCTCGGTGGTGCTGCTCGCCTCGACCGACGGCTCCGTGCCGCTGCGTGAGGCTGCCACCGGGGGCCTGTTCGTCCCTCCCCGGGTGGATGACGCGGGGTACGTGTGGACCTCCACCCGCTCCAGCGCCGGTGTGCTGATGGCATTGTCCGCCGACGGACCCGAGAGCGACGCCAAGGTCGACGCCCCATGGCTGGACGGCCGCGAGGTCCAGGAGCTCGACGTCGCCGCCGATGCCACCCGGATGATCGTGCTCTCCTCCGACGCCGGCGGGTCACGGCTGGACCTGTGCTCGGTGATCCGTGACGGCAACGGGGTCCCGCAGTCGGTGACCGAACCGGTCCAGGTGCGCACCTTCCTCTCGGACGTGACCCAGGCCAGCTGGTACGACGAGATCGCGGTCATCGTGCTCGGCTCCGATCCCGGCACGGGCGAGCAGCGCGCTCAGATCGTGGATTTCGCCACCGGGCGCGAGCCGCTCCCGTCGCTGCGACCCGACACCGACCGCATCGCCGGCACCGTCGTCGGCGAGACCATCTGGGCCGGCACGGCCGACGGCTCCCTGCTGCGCAACGACGGGGACGGGTGGACCACGGTCGACCTCGAGGCCCGCGACCCCTGGTTCTACTGAGCGGGCGGCTCCGGTGAGTCGGTCGTCCTCGGCAGCGCGCGGCACCGCTGATCGGCTCGTGCCACCTGTCCTCCCCACAGCTCGTCCGTCCCCGAACGGCCCCGGCCCCTCGTGCGCCGGGTCGGCGTGCGATGGGATCGGGAGATGGACGATGCGAGAGGCGGTCTGCTGCCGAGGATCCGTGAGGTCGCGGCCCAGACCTGCGCACTGGTCGCGCCGCGGCAGTGCCCGTGCGGCACGGACGGGGCCTGGCTGTGCCCGGGCTGCGCCGCGGCGCTGGAGTCCCCTCCGGTCCGCGTCGAGTCCTGCTGCGATGCTCTCCAGCAGCTCTCCGCGGCGCGCGTCCGCGAGGAGGGGGCGCACCGTCCCGCCGGCGTGGACCACACCAGCCTGCTGCCCGTGCTCGCCCTCGGGGAGTATGCGGGCGACCTGCAGCGCATGGTGCTCGCCTGGAAGAACGGCGGGATGCTCCATCTCGGCCGCCGGATCGCGCCGGCCCTCGCCCCGGCGGTCACCACCCTGGCGGCCGAGGCGCGGGTGAGGCGCCCCCTGCTGGTGCCGGTGCCCTCGCGCCGCAGCGCCCGGCTGCGCCGGGGCGAGGATCACACCGGCGAGCTGGCCCGGGACCTGGCGCGGCTGGGCGCGGGCCGGGCCCGGCTGCTGCGAGCAGTTCCCACCACCGGCCAGGAGGGGCAGGGAGCCCGGCAGCGCCGCACCCGTCGGATCCGGCTGTCCCCGGCGGCGGCCCGGCGCGCCGGGGAGGACCGCGCCCCGGTGGTGATCGTCGACGACATCGTCACCACCGGCGCGACCCTGCGCGGGATGCACGAGGCGCTGACCGAGGCGGGGGCGAGGGTGCTCGGCGCCGTGGTCATCGCCTCGGCGCGCGTTCCGGCACCGGCCGTGCCGCCGGGCGCAGCACCGTGAAGCGATGGCCGCACCCTCCTGCGGGAACACGGCGGATCCGCACGGACCCCATGCAGCGCACGCCGGGATTTTTTTTGGTCCCAGGGGCGCAAGGCCAGGAAACGTCGAGCAAAACGTGGCATGCTGGTGCGTCTCGTCACAGGATGACGAGTCCCTCTCTCTCAGGAGGTGCGCACCCCAGCCGACGAGCCACTGCGGCCGGGCTCAGAGCGGCCGCACCCGGATTGGAGGAGAACATCTCATGGAGATCAATGTCGTCGGACGTCACATGGACGTCCCGGATCGTTTCCGTCGCCATCTCACCGACAAGCTCGACAAGGTCACCCAGTTCGCCCCCACGGCGCTGCGAGTGGATGTGGAGATCTCACAGGAGAAGAACCCCAGGCAGAGCGAGCTCAGCGACCGTGTCGAGCTCACCGTCCATGACAACGGCGCCGTGATCCGCTCGGAAGCGCGGGCGGACGACCTCTTCGGCGCCCTCGACATCGCCTACGGGAAGCTGCTCGAACGCCTCCGCCGTGCCAGGGACCGGCGCAAGGACCGTCACCGCGGTCGCGACCGCGCCCATCACGGAACCGGTGCCAGCGTGCGCACCATGCCCGCGGACCAGGAACTGCCCGTCCCGCTCCAGGAGACGCCGGTGGAACCCGCCACCGAGCCGCGGGCCGCCGCCGGCGCAAGCGTCTCCGGGGCCGACGGGACCCGGAGAGAGACCGATGATCCCGAGCGTCCCGAGAACCCGGACCAGTCGGAGGCTGCGAACCCTGCGGACGTCTCCGAGCTGGATGTGGCCGAGTCCGGCAGCCCCGTGGTGATCCGCGAGAAGAAGCACCCCGCCACACCCATGGCCGTCGATGATGCCCTGTACCAGATGGAGCTCGTCGGCCATGACTTCTTCCTCTTCGTCGATGCCGACTCCGGCAACCCCAAGGTGGTCTACCGCCGCAAGGGCTGGAACTACGGTGTGATCGAGCTCGATTCGGAGCTGCAGTCGTCCTGAGACCCCGAGACGCCTCCGGGCGGGAGGAGCGAGATACGCGCCCTCCCGCCCGGTGCTGTGGGACCCCTCGTCCCGAACCCTCCGTCCCCGCACCGCCCGACAGGGAGACCCACTGGTGACCTCCACGATCAGCTGGACGCAGGCACGGCGCATCGCCCTCCGCGCCCAAGGGATGGGGCCCGCGCGCCGTACGGCCGTCCCGTCGGCGGCCGCCAGTCGCCGCGCGCTGGAACGCACCCTGGCCCGCACCCATCTGCTCCAGATCGACTCCGTCAGCATCTTCGCCCGCGCCCACCACCTGCCGGTCTTCACGCGCACCGGCAGCTGGGACCCCGCGGTGCTGGATCGGCTGGCCCGCCCCGGCCCGGCCCGACTGGTGCGCGAGGCCCTCGCCCACGAGGCGGCCTATACGACCCACGAGGTTCATCGCCTGCTGGCCTTCCGCCGTCGCGCCGCGGCCCGCCAGGACTGGGGCGCAGTGCGCGCGGCCGCGGCGTCCTCGCCGCAGCTGCTGGCGAACATCCTCGCGACCCTCCGTGAGCTCGGCCCCGCGAGCGCCGCGGCCGTGTCCCGGCATCTGGGCGACACCGAGCGCGGCGACGGGTGGGGGTGGCGGCGCACCTCCAGCCAGTGGGCCGTGGAGTACCTGTTCCGCTCCGGAGCGCTGGACGCCGTCGGCCGCAATTCCCAGTTCGAACGGCTCTACGTGCTCGACGAGGACGCGGCCCCGTCCGCGCTCGACCCTGCGACGGCCGGCGAGCAGGATGAGTCCGGCAGCTCGGGGGAGGAGCCGACGGCCGAGGCCCCGGAGGTCTCTGGCACGCCGGGTGCACAGAACGAGGCCGACGCGGTCCGGGCGCTGGTGGCCCTGGCGGCCCGTTCGCTCGGCATCGCCGACGTCGGGGCGCTCGCCGACTATTTCCGGCTGCGGATGCGCGAGGCGCGGCCCGCCGTCGAGGATCTGCTGGCCACCGGGGAGCTCACCGAGGTCGAGGTCGTCCACCCTGCCGGTCGCCTTCCCATGCTGCTGCACCGGGAGGCGCCGCGGCCGACCCCGTTGCGCACCGCTGCCCTGGTCAGCCCCTTCGACCCGATCGTCTTCCACCGGCCGCGGCTGTCCCAGCTGTTCGACGTGGAGTACCGCATCGGCATCTATACCCCCGCACACCGCCGCACCACGGGGTACTACTCGCTGCTCTTCCTGCAGGGGGACGTCATCCCGGCTCGGGTGGATCTCAAGGCGGACCGCGCCCGCGGCGTGCTCGAGGTCCGCGGCACCTTCCGCGAACCGCTGCCCCACCTGCCCTCGCGACAGCGTCCCGGGGATGACTCCGTGGCCCGGGCGCTGGCGGGGGAACTGCAGCGCGCGGCCCACTGGCAGGGACTCGAGCGGATCGATGTGCTCACCGGGCCCGGGACCGGCGAGCTCGCCCGTGCCCTGGCCGAGCACGTGGAGGCGGCGACCTGGGCCCCGCCGGCGTTCACAGCAGACTCAGCGGACGCAGCAGACCCAGCGGACGCAGCAGACGCGGAGGATCTGACACCGTCTGCCATAGACACCGCAGATCCTCCCACCGGCACCGCAGATCGTGTCCCGGCGGTGTCCGCCCGGGTCGCCGCGGACGGCGCCGCGCAGTGACGGTGCCCGCATCCCGTCATCTCCACTTGCCCTGACGCTTACGATGGGTCAGGCACCAACCGTCCGCGAGGACGTATACAGACATTCACGGGAGCACGAGTGGTCAACCTCTTCGACAAGATCCTGCGCGCCGGCGAAGGCCGGGAACTGCGCCGGCTCGAAGTCATCGCGCGGAAGGTGGGTCAGGCTGGGGACGTCTTCAGCGAACTCAGCGACGACGAGCTGCGGGAGGAGACCGACCGCTTCACGGAGCGGCTGGAGGACGGCGAGACCCTTGACGACATTCTGGTCGAGGCCTTCGCAGCGGTCCGCGAGGCGGCCGACCGCACCCTGGGCCAGCGCCCCTTCGACGTGCAGATCATGGGCGGTGCCGCCCTGCACCGCGGCAGCATCGCCGAGATGAAGACCGGTGAGGGCAAGACCCTGGTCGCCACCCTGCCCGCGTATCTCAACGCGCTGGCCGGCAAGGGCGTCCACATCGTCACGGTCAACGACTACCTCGCCGGCTACCAGAGCGATCTGATGGGCCGCGTGTTCCGCAGCCTGGGCCTGACCACGGGGGTCATCAAGTCCGGCATGACTCCGGCCGAGCGCCGTGAGCAGTACGCCGCCGACATCACCTACGGCACGAACAACGAGTTCGGCTTCGACTACCTGCGCGACAACATGGCGCTCTCGCCGGACGACCGGGTCCAGCGCGGGCACAGCTTCGCGATCGTCGACGAGGTCGACTCCATCCTCATCGACGAGTCCCGGACCCCGCTGATCATCTCCGGCCCGGCCAGCGGTGACGCCAACAAGTGGTACAGCGAGTTCGCCAAGGTCGTGAAGCTGCTGCGCCGTGACCGCGACTACGAGGTCGACGAGAAGAAGCGCACCGTCGGCGTGCTCGAGTCCGGGATCGACAAGGTCGAGGATCACCTGGGCATCGAGAACCTCTACGAGTCCCTGAACACGCCTCTGATCGGGTTCCTCAACAACGCGATCAAGGCCAAGGAGCTGTTCAAGAAGGACAAGGACTACGTCATCCTCAACGGCGAGGTGCTCATCGTCGACGAGCACACCGGCCGCATCCTTGCCGGCCGTCGCTACAACGAGGGCATGCACCAGGCCATCGAGGCCAAGGAGGGGGTGAAGATCAAGGCGGAGAACCAGACTCTGGCCACGATCACCCTCCAGAACTACTTCAAGCTCTACGACAAGCTCGCGGGCATGACCGGTACGGCCGAGACCGAGGCCGCCGAGTTCATGAACACCTACTCCCTCGGTGTGGTGCCCATCCCCACGCACAAGCCGATGCAGCGCGAGGACCAGCCCGACCGCATCTACCGCACCGAGAAGGCGAAGTTCGACGCCGTGGTCGAGGACATCGTCGAGCGCCACGACCGGGGACAGCCGGTGCTGGTGGGCACCACCAGCGTCGAGAAGTCGGAGTACCTCTCCAAGCTGCTGACCGCGCAGGGCGTCGACCACGAGGTGCTCAACGCGAAGAACCACGCCAGTGAGGCCGCCATCATCGCGATGGCCGGCGCCAAGGGCGCCGTCACCGTGGCCACCAACATGGCCGGTCGCGGCACCGACATCATGCTCGGTGGCAACGTCGAGTTCATGGCGCACGCCGCGCTGGAGAAGCGCGGTCTGGACGCCGAGGAGGACCCTGAGGCCTACGAGGCCGCCTGGGACGAGGAGCTGGAGAAGGCCAAGGAGGCCGTGGCCGAGCAGCACGATGAGGTCGTCGAGCTCGGCGGCCTGTACGTGCTGGGCACCGAGCGCCACGAGTCCCGCCGCATCGACAACCAGCTGCGCGGCCGTTCCGGCCGCCAGGGCGACCCGGGCGAGTCCCGCTTCTACCTGTCCCTGCAGGACGACCTGATGCGCCTGTTCAACTCGGGCGCGGCGGAGTCCCTGCTGGCCCGCGGCGGGGTCGACGAATCGATCCCACTGACGGGCCGCATGGTCTCCGGCGCCATCCAGCGTGCCCAGAACTCCATCGAGTCGCGCAACGCCGAGATCCGCAAGAACGTCCTGAAGTACGACAACGTGCTGACCAAGCAGCGCAAGAAGCTGTACGAGGAGCGCGCCCGCATCCTCGAGGGCGAGGACCTCGACGAGCACGTTGAGCGGTTCATCGACGAGGTCATCGGCGGCACCATCGACGCTCACACCAAGGGCAAGAACCCCGAGGACTACGACCTCGAGGAGCTGTGGGGCGCGCTGCGCCCGGCCTACCCGGTCTCGATCACGGCGGAGGAGCTGATCGAAGAGGTCGGCGGCAAGGAGGACCTCACGGCCGCCGTGCTCAAGGAGGAGATCCTCGCCGACGCCCGCGTCGCGTACGAGAAGCGCGCCGAGGAGCTCGGCGAGGAGGGTCTGCACCAGCTGCAGCGGCGAGTGCTGCTGTCGGTCATGGACCGTCGCTGGCGCGAGCACCTCTACGAGATGGACTACCTCAAGGAGGGCATCGGCCTGCGAGCCATGGCCCAGCGCGACCCGCTCATCGAGTACGAGCGCGAGGGCCACCTGATGTTCAACGAGATGATCGCGGGCATCAAGGAGGATGTGGTCGGCTACATCTACAACCTCGAGGTGCAGGTCGAGAAGACCGAATCCGTGGTCCCGCAATCGGTGAGCAACCTGCTGCGCCCCTCCGGCGGCCAGAAGGCCGTGGTGGGAGCGGCGGCAGCGTCGAGCAGTACCGGCACGTCCGCGGCTGCCGATGGTGAGGCCGCCGACGAGGCGGCGGACGACGGGACGGCCGACGCGGGGGCGGGCATTGACAGCTCGGGCTCGGCGACAGGCGCCGACGCCGACACTGAGGCCGAGGCCGACGAGCCCCAGGCGGCGACTCCGGAGGAATCCGCTGAGGAGGCCGACGCGCCTTCGGACGTCCTCGCGGAGGAGAACCAGGTCGTGATCACCGCCAAGGGTCTGGATGACCGTCCCAGCTCGGGGCAGCTGCGGTACACCTCGGCGGAGGGCACCGGCGTCCAGGATGACTCGACGCTCTCTCGTGCCCAGCGTCGCCGACAGGCACGACGAGCCAAGAAGGCTCCCGCCGGCGAGCGCGCCGTCAGTGATACGCCGCAGGACAAGCCGGAAGGCGCTCCCACGGGAGCCGGGCAGAACCGGTCCCAGCGCCGCAGTCGCCGCCGGCGCTGATCAGGCTCGCCCGAAGGGCTGTTCGGCTCGTCGGGCGAGACCGCTGCCGTGTCGCGGTGACGTTCGGCTGTTCAGCCGATCTCCAGAACCGTGACGCGCCATCCTGAGTGCCGCAGCTCCCATCGCATCGCGAGGAATCGCGCGCGGTCCGGTTCGCGCAGGACGCAGCTCGCCTCGACGGTCTGCTCGTTGACCACGCAGGTGCGCACGCCGGTGACCAGGAGTCGCTGCGGCGGAGCGTAGCCCGTAGCTGCCCGCAGCCGGCGCGTCAGGGCCGCACGGCGGGACAGCAGCTTCGCGACCTCCGGGGTCACGATCCGGGCCAGTGCGTTCTCCGGGCGCATGTCGCGCACGATCTCCACGGCCCGGCGGGCCACGGGCTCCACCATCCGTTCGACCACGCGGGGATCGTCGGCGGGCAGGGTCTCGGAGGCGTCGCCCGCGCGGGCGGCGCGCTGGTCGGTGGTCGTCATGGCTGCTCCTGGATGGGAATGGTCGAGGGCACGGTGAGCTCCTGCCCGGGTTCGAGATGGTCGGGATCGGTTCCGACCTCGCCCCGGTTGGCCTCATACAGCAGTGGCCACGCGGCGGCGATGTCGGCGGGGTCGTCGGGCGCCGTGCCGAGCAGATCGTCCGTGATGCTCCAGAGGTTGTCTCCGGGGCGCACGATCACGGTCCCCTCGGTCCGGGGTGACGAACCGGTCGCGTCCGGTCCGCTGTCGGGTGCGTTGCCAGCACCGGGGCTCGCACCCGGCTCCTCCGTCGGCTCCGGGTCCGAAGCTCCGTCCGCGGGCCGGGAGTTCTGCCCCTCCGGATCCGTGTGGCCACTGGCGGCGGGACCGTCGCCCCACCCCAGCCCAGGCAGGGTCCCCTCGTCCTCCTCGCTCGAGGCGGGAGCCGCTGCCTCCGGGTCCGGATCGGATTCGGAGGGAGCGGAGGGCGTCAGCTCGGAGGACATCGCGAAGGACGGCGACGCCGCACCGGAGGACTGCGCATCGGGGCTGGCGGCCGTGGCAGGCACGAGCGCCAGCCCGGTGGCCGTCGTCGCCACGGCCGCACTGACGGCCACGCGGCGTGCCATCCGGGGTGCCAGCAGGCGCAGAGCGGCCAGCAGTGCAGCGCCGACCCGGGTGGCCGGCCCCGCGATGAGTACGGTCGAGGCGAGTGCCCACACCAGGGTCAGGTACAGGCAGAGCAACGCGCCTGATCCGGCGGCAGCCACGAGGACCCACGCGATCAGTCCTTCCTCGCCGTGGCCCGTCAGCGCCGCGGGCAGCAGGCTGGATGCTGTCGTCGCCATCGCAATCGTCCCTGCGGCCGCCAGTACGGTGCTCAGCAGCGACGACGCAGGCCGTGTGCTGCGCGGCGCGTCCGCGTCCTCGTCGACCCCCATGGAGTCCCCCCGTCGTGATGCGACACGTCCTCTGCAGTCCATGTCGTTTGATGCAGTTTGGTGTCATTCACGGTGCTATAGAGCAAACTAGCGTGCCGTGGCCCACAGCACAACGTCTGTTCAACGGTTGTGCAGAATCGTGATGGGGGAGGAACGGTGTCGGAGGCGGCCGCGTCTACAGTGGCGTCATGCGATTCGAGCGGATCTTCGACGATCTCGAGGGGCGCTTCGCGCACCACGAGCGGGAAGAGATGCGAGCGGTCTCCGAAGATCTGGCCCGTGCCGAGCGCGCACAGCTGACGCTCGCCGATCGGCTGCGCGGTGCCGGGGAGCACTCGATCACCCTGCATCTCGGCCAGAGCCTTCGGCTGTCCGGGGTGGTCGAGGACGTCGGTCAGGAGTGGCTCTCGCTGCGGGAGGAGGGCAGCGGACAGCGAGCCGTCGTCCCTCTGGGAGCCATCGCGCTGGTGCAGGGGTTATCCACGCGCGCCCGGCCGCCGGAGGAGTCTCTGCGCTCGCCGCTGGGACTGGGGTCGGTGCTGCGCGCGATCGCGCGGGACCGGAGCACCGTGAGACTGGAGACTGCGGCGGGGAGCATCACGGCGCGGATCGCCGCCGTGGGTGCGGACACCGTCGATGTGAATTCCCTGCCCACCGGAGAATCCGGCACCGTGCCCGGATCGACCCGGATCACCGTGGCTACCTCGGCCCTGCTCGCTGTCATCCCGCGGTGAGCGCGGAACCGGGCACCGGAGCCTGGAAGCAGCTGGGGCGGGGGCAGATGGGTCTGGGCGCGGGTCGATCGAGAGCAGCGAGTCAGAGGCGTTCGTCCGACGTCCGCCGCTCCTGTTCACGCTCCTGCTCGAGGGCGTGGGCGGTCGCGGCGTAGCTGCGCTCGATGTAGGACTCGATCTCCGAGACCTCCACCCTCCACTGTCCGCGCCCTCCGACCTTGATGGCCCTCAGCTCGCCGGACCGGACCAGGGAATATGCCTGTGAGGCAGAGATCGAGAGCATCTCGGCGACATCGGACAACGGTACGAAACGAGGTGCCATCGTCCCTCCTTCCGATCGGATCCACCTTGGCAGACCTGCATATTCTCGCACCCTCGGCGCCTGTGGCGATCAGGCGGTGTGGACAACGTCGCCGCAGGTGCCTCGCGGAGGGAGTTGTCCACATTCCACGGCGAACACGGCCGGGGGAGCGCCGAGGGGTTGTAGCCTCGCCGGCAGAGCCGGGCCATACGGGTCGCGGCCAGGGGGCAGGAGGATGCCGTGGGGGCCACCGCACCGATGATGAGGCTGCGCCGGCCGCGCTGGAAGGACCCGCGCCTGATCGTCGGGATCGTCCTCGTGCTGGCCAGCGTACTGATGGGCGCCCTACTGGTCTCCCGTCTGGCCGAGACCACACCGGTCCTCGTCGCGCGCTCTGCCATCGTCCCCGGGGACGAGATCACACCGGATGACCTCACGACCGTCGACATGCGGCTCGGCGACCACACTGATCATTACGTCGGCAGCCTCGAGGCGATCCCTGACGGTGCGGTGGCGACCCGCACGATCGAGGGCGGCGAACTCCTTCCCACGTCCGCCGTGGGACAGGCAGGTGATGTCCCGCTGCGCCCGGTCGTGATCCCCGTGGACGAGACCGTTGCCGAATCCGTGAGACCGGGCGCCACGGTCGAGCTGTGGCACACCGGTCCGGGAGACGAGAGCGGCGGCACCGGGACGGCGGAGCTGCTGGTCTCCGACGCTGTGGTCCGGAGCATCGACGAGGGAAGCTCCTTGGGAATGAGGTCGATGGCTGTGGAGGTGCTGGTGCCCCGCGACAGCCTGGCCGGGGTTCTCGAGGTTCTCTCGCAGGAGGAGCGGCTCGACGTGATCGGCGTGCCCGGCGCCTACGGAGTCGACCCGTGATCGACGTCGTGCTCTGCGCCTCCGGCCGGGACGAGGTGCGCATAGTCCACGACCTGGCCCATGACCGGAGCCGGACGGCCCGCGTGGTGCGCCGCTGCGCCGACCTCGCCGAAACGCTGGCCGTGGTCGCCGCGGGGATCGGTGATGTCGTGCTGATCGATGTCTCCGTGCGCGGGCTCGGGCGTGACTCGATCGCTGCGATGCTCCGGGACGCCGCCGTCGTGGGTCTGCGTTCGCAGGACACCGCGGAACGCACCAGTCTGGGTCTGCGGCACATCCTGCCCTCCGACACCCCGAGTGAGGAGATCCTTGCGGCGCTGAGCGCAGCGGTCGCCTCGGATGAGGAGGACGCGACCGCCTGGGTGCAGGAGGCGGCCACGGAGACTGCGCAGCGCGTCGGCCGGCTGGTCGCCGTCTGGGGGCCGACGGGCTCCAGCGGCCGTTCGACGATCGCGGTCAACCTCGCCGCGGAGGCGGCGCTCGCCGGTCAGGAGACACTCCTGGTCGATGCCGATACCTATGGGCCATCGCAGAGCCAGATGCTGGGCGTCCTGGACGAGACTCCCGGCCTCGTCGCCGCCTGCCGCGCCCACGATCGGGACACCCTCGACGAGGAGACCCTGGAGTCTCTCCTGCCGCTGGCACAACCGCGCCTGCGGCTGCTCAGCGGAATCGGGGTCCCAGCTCGCTGGGCCGAGCTGCGGCGCACCTCGATGGACGGCGTCTGGCACGCTCTCGCCCGTCGGGGAGGGCTTGTGGTCGCTGACGTGGCAGCTGTGCTCGAAGAGGACGAGGAGCTCAGCTACGACACCGCGGCGCCGCAGCGCAATGCGGCCGCGATCAGCGCGCTGGAGAGTGCCGACGCGGTGGTCGCGGTCGTGACGGCGGACCCCGTGAGCATCACCCGCTTCCTGCGCGACCACGCGCGACTCGAGGAGCTCGGAGTGGACGAGCTGCACGTGATCGTCAATCGCGTGGGAGCGCCGATCCCGGGAGACAAGGTCCGCGACCTGATCACGTCGCGGGTGTCGGTGACCACGCTGAGCCTGCTGCCGGACGATCCGGTCTCGTGCCGCACCGCGACCTGGGACGGAGCCCTGCTGGCCGAGGCCGCCCCGCGGTCCGCCCTGCGCAAAGGGCTGCAGGAGATCGCGGCGTCCCCGACCGTGCTCGGGCAGAGTGCCCCGGCGCTCGCCGGGGAATCCATCCCGTCGCCCGGGTGAGAAGATGACCGTATGAGGATCTATCTGCCGCTGACCACCGGGGACCGCCGCGCACTGGAGAGCGCTGGCTCGGACCTCGAGCTGGCACCCGGGCGCGCCGCGTGGGCCGTGACGACCCCGGCCCGAGCGGATCGTCCCGACGAGGACGAGGAGGACCTGGAGTACGAGGCGCTGCAGGACGCCGTGCACGTCGCCTTCAGCGCGAGTGCAGCGTCAGACCGGGCACTCGTGATCGCGGCCGACGTGCCCGACAGGATCACCCGGCCCGCCGACGAGGAGGGCGGCGCGTTCGGAATCGTCCTGAGCGGGTCCACGCGCGCGAGGATCGCGAGCCTCCACGTCACCGAGCTGGATGCCGCCTCGGCCGAAGCCGACGACACCGACCCGGCCCTGCTGTGGTTCGACGCGTCGGAAGGGTCCGAGGCGCTGGCATTCCTCGACGGCGCGGCGGACGACGGCACGCTCGAGAGCTGAAACGACTGGAGCTGGCGACGACCGGAGCTGGCCACAACCGGCGCGTCCGACACGTCGGGGCCGGACTGCCGCGGCGCGGAGCGTCCCGTCGTCGGCCACTCGGCCGAGCGTCTCGTGGCCGTCACTCAGCCGGACGCGCCGCCGGCTCAGTCCGTCTGCGCGGCGCTCGCCTGGTACTTCGCGGCAGATTTCTCCTCCGCGCAGAGCACCTTGGTGACGTAGGGCGCGGCGGCCTTCTCCAATCGCGAACCCAGCAGCGGAATCTTCGCCGTCAGCTCCCCGTCGATGACGACGCCGCTGGCCTGCTCGCCCGCCGGGGTCAGGCGCAGTGACGCGGTCATTCCTGCGGGAGTGCCTGCGACTTCGAGCTTCGTGGTGCCACTGCGGCTGCCGTCGGCCTCCGGTGCGGACCAGGTCTGGACCTCGTGGATGGTGACCGACGACCCCACGAACGGGCGCACGACGTCCGGGACCCGGTCGGTCGGCATGGCGAGCTCGGTACGCACGGTGAAAGCGCCGGCCGGGTCGCCGTCGGCCGTGGCCTCGGCGCGGGTGGCGCCGAGCGTCTGCTTGCGGATCTCGGCATATGCCGGATCGGTGTACATGGCGGCAGCGGCACGGGCCGACAACGGCAGGTTCAGTGTCTCGCGAAGCTTCATCCTCGTCCTCCCCAGGGGTTTCGTCAGCCCTCAGCCTAGGCCAGCTCCGCACCCGGTACGACACGAGCTTTCAGCGCAGCGCACTACCCTGGGACCATGCCGAGCCTGTCCAAATTCCTCGCTGACAATCGCGATCTCTCCGAGAAGGAGGCCGACTGGTTGCAGCACCTGGTCGGAGACTGGAATCTGGTCTCCGATCTGCTCCGATCCGACCTCGTGCTGTGGATCAAGGGGGAGGACGGCCCGCTCGCCGTCGCCCACTGCCGCCCTGCGACCGGTTCCACCGTGTATTACGAGGATCCTGTGGGCAGTGGCCTCGAGGATGCCGGCGGCTCCGAGATCGCCGCACTGCTGGATGGCGCCGAGCCGTCCGGCGAGATGGTCCCGATCGAGCGCGAGGGCCGTGAGGCCACGGGCCTGCTGGTGCCCGTGCGCAAGAGCGGGCGGACCCTCGCGGTCCTGGCCGTCGAATCGCCCGTCGCGGACGGGGCACCGTCCTCGAGCGCGGTGAGGGAGCGCCAGCTCGGCATGCGGCTGCTGACGATGCTCGAGAACGGCGCGTTTCCCATCGATGGCGCCCCGATCCCGCCGCGCCGCGGAGCCCCACGCGTCGGGGACGGGGTCGTCGAGCTCGACGGCGCCGGTGTCGTCCAATGGACCTCCCCGAACGCGCTGTCGGCCTTCCACCGATTCGGGATCGAAGGGGACATGGAGGGCATCACCCTGGCCGAGCTCTCGACCGACGTGCTGCAGTCGCGAGCACCGGTGGATGAGTCGTTGCCGCTGGTGCTGATGGGTCGGGCCGCCTGGCGCTCGGACATGCAGGCACGCGGCGGGACCCTCTCGCTGCGCGCGGTGCCGCTGACCGAGCGTGGCCAGCGCACCGGAGCGATCGTCCTGGTGCGTGACGTGACGGAGCTGCGGCGCCGGGAGCGCGAGCTGATCACCAAGGATGCGACGATCCGCGAGGTCCATCATCGCGTCAAGAACAACCTGCAGACGGTGGCGGCGCTGCTACGGATGCAGTCGCGGCGGATGAAGACGGACGAGGCGCGCGACGCTCTCACGGAGGCCATGCGAAGGGTCTCGACGATCGCCCTGGTCCATGAGTCGCTGCTCCAGGGCTCCCAGGAAGCGGTCCACTTCGACGAGGTGATCGATCGTTGCCTGCGCCTGGCCGTCGACGCCGCCAGTGCCACCGTCCATCGCGCCGGGACCCCGCGGCTGACGGAGACCCAGGTGGAGGTGCGCACCGAGAAGATCGGCCGGGTCGGGTCGATCCGGGCGGAGGAGGCTACGCCGCTGGCCCTGGTGGTGACCGAACTGGCCACGAATGCCGTCGAGCACGGCTTGTCCGAATCCGGGGGGACCCTGACCGTCCGCAGCGAACGGACCGGTTCGCATCTCGTCATCGATATCGAGGACGACGGGACCGGCATGGCCGGGTCGAAACCGACCGGGCTGGGCACGAACATCGCCCACACGCTCGTGCAGGGTCAGCTCGGCGGGACGCTGACCTGGCAGGGACGGCCCGAGGGCGGGACCCGGGCCACGATCGACGTCTACTTGGACCCGCTGACCGTCTGAGATCCGCTGACCGTCTGAGGCTCAAGCCTGTTCTCCCGCGGCTCCGTCACCGGCGCAGCCGGGAGCGGGCCGCAGGAGCGCGAGTCAGCTGGCGCGGCGGGCGCGCGCGTTGCGGCGCTTGAGCGAGCGGCGCTCATCCTCGGAGAGGCCGCCCCAGACGCCGGAGTCCTGGCCGGTCTCGAGAGCGAACTTCAGGCACGCCGTCATGACGTCGCACCGCTGGCACACCGCCTTCGCCTCCTGGATCTGCGTGATCGCCGGCCCTGTGTTCCCGATCGGGAAGAACAGCTCGGGATCATGGTTGAGGCACTCGGCACGGTGGCGCCAGTCCATCGTCACTCTCTCTTTCCAGAACGCCACGCCTCGCCCCGTAGGGGTGCGACGCGGCGAGGTTCGCTCCGGGTGGGGCGTTGTCGGGTCACCGGCTCGGCGCCACGAACCCGTGAGCGGCACAGGCTGCTGCGGGTCACGGTGGGGGTTTCGAGCCGTAATCCATTGTCTGAGCCGGTCGCGGCGCCGACAAGGGCCTACGTCCTCGACCTGGGTGGTACTTCCCACACGGCGCGATCCCGTGCCATCGCGGGCGTGATGCCCGGCACGGAGGCGTTGCGCTCGAGCCGATGGAGTGCTTCGGCGGGCCGGTCCTCGCGCCGCCGGGCAGCGGCCCGCGGACGCGCCCCGGGCACGCCGCGACCTCTCGGGCCTCTCGCGAGCTGCGATGAGAGATCGGGTGAGGGGGATGCCGGATACAGTTCCCCCATGCCCCGAGACGCCCGTGCACGCAGCTCCGCCGCCTCGGACACCGGCGTGTCCGGCCCAGCCGACGCCGCCGATCCAGGCCCCCGGACCCGGCCGGGCGCCGCAGTGCTGCTGGTGGTCGAAGCCCTGATGCTGACCGGGGCCGCCACCTTCTGCTTCGTGATGGTCACCGCTGGTCAGCTCCAGGCCCGTCTCGGCACGGGACTGGGACTGTTCCTCGTGCTCTTCGCGATCGCCTGCGCGGTCGCGGCGCGCTCCGTGCTCACCCGGGGACGGTTCGGGCTCGGCTTCGGTCTGACCTGGCAGATGTTCCAGGCTCTCGTCGGCGCGAGCATGCTGCGCAGCCAGATGTACTGGCAGGGCACGCTCGCTCTGGTGCTGGCGATAGCCCTCTTCATGCTGCTGACCCGGCTCGTGCGCTCCACGCCGCTGCCGCGTGGCGAGGACTGAGCGGGCCCGATCACGAAAGGACTCGCACCGGAACGGTCCGGTGCGAGTCCCTCCCGCCTCGAGCTGGCGGCCGTTCTCGAGCCGCCGGCCCATCCGGCGTCAGCTCACCCCCGTGGGCTCACTCGCCACCGGCGAGAGCAGCGGCCGGGGCCGTGCGGGCGGCGGCTCGCCCCGGCAGCACCGAGGCCACCCCGCCGGCGACGATCGCCAGCAGCAGCACCAGTCCCACCTGGCCCCACGGGATCGTGACCGAGACCGGGTAGGCCGAGCCCAGCAGGGCATTGATGCCCAGAACGCCGTAGACGGTGCCGATCACGATGCCGAGGACCGCTCCGACCAGAGCGAGCAGCACGCCCTCCCAGCCCAGCATGGAGCGCATCTGACGCTTGGTGGTGCCCAGGGCCCGCAGCAGCGCATTCTCGCCGGTGCGTTCGATGACGCCGAGGCTCAGAGTGTTGGCCACCCCGACCAGCGCCACCAGTACGGCCACCGCGAGCAGCCCGATGGTGATGCCCAGCAGGACGTTCAGGATCTGTGCGTAGGACTCCCGCTCCAGACCGCCCATGTCGGCCTGGCCCTGGACGAAGCCGTCGCTGGCGGCCGTGTCCCGGATGTCCCGCGCCAGATTGGTCATGCCCACGCCGTCCCGGTCGGGGGAGCCGGGGTCGGCGAAGTCGCCGAGGACGACCGGCGTGGCCGCATCTCCGACGAGCTCTTCGAGCGTGCCCGGGGTGACCAGCGACATCTGGAGATTCGCATCGACCTGGACGCGCAGCTCGTGCGGGGCACCGTCGGCGCCCTCGATCTCCAGCACCTGGCCGTCGGTGAGCCCGAACTCCTCGGCGCGTTCCTGTCCGAGCAGGACCACTCCCTCGCGGAGCTCGTCGGCCATCTCCGGTCGGTGCGAGGTATCGCGCACCGCTTCCGGGTCGGCGCCGTACAGGGTCATCGGGATTTCGGCTCCCACCTCGACGTCCCCGCGCGCGGCAGTGTGCGTGGCGTCCATCCCGTCGATCGCGGCCACCTGCTCGGCGGCGTCATCGGGCATCTGCTCGGCGGACAGGACCATGTCGATGGGCCGGCGCGAGTCGAGCTCGGAGGTCAGGGTCGCCTCGGCGCTGCGTGCGCCGACGGCCATCATCGTCATCAGGGTGGTCCCGATCAGCAGGGCCGCGACCGTGGCGGCGCTGCGCTTGGGGTTGCGGGCCACATTGGCTCCGGCGATCCTCGCGGGCAGACCCCCGATCCGGGCCATCACCCGGGCCACGAGAGCCGACAGGGGGCGGGTGAGGACGATCAGGGAGGCCAGCACACCGCTGAAGCTGATCACGCCGCCGGCCATGGCGAGCAGGATGCCCGGCCCCGCGGTGCCGTTGAGCGCCAGCGCGGTGCCTCCGGCCAGCGCTGCGACTCCGACGACGACGGCGACCAGCCCCAGCACACCCTGCACGCCGAGACCCCGGTGCTGAACGGGCGGGGCCGGGCGCAGCGCCTGCAGCGGAGCGACCCGGGTCGCTGCACGCATCGGTGCCAGGCTCGCCGCCAGGGTGATCAGCATCCCCGCGAGCAGCGGGAGCGCCACCGAGAGCACGCTGACGGGCACCAGGGCGACCCCGTCGAGCCAGCCCAGCCCGGCGGCCGCGGCGAGCGCGGCCTGGACCAGCAGGTGCCCGCCGAGAGCGCCGGCGACCCCGCCGATCAGTCCCACCGTCAGCGACTCGCGCAGCACCACGCCGCGCACCTGGGAACGGGTGGCGCCGAGAGTGCGCAGCAGTGCCAGGCTGCGGGTGCGCTGGGCGATCGTGACGGCGAACGTGTTGGCGATGACGACGGCACTGGTGAACAGGGCGATCACCACGAACACCGCGAGGATCAGGCCCACGGCACCGAACCCGGCGAGGGCCTGCTGGGTGGCCTCTTCCTCGGCCTCTTCCACCGTGCGCACGGTGACGTCGCCGGAGTCGGCGTGCGCCGCGACCTCGGCGGGGTCGGTGCCCTCGGGGACGGTCGCCAGCCAGGTCTCGGTCAGCGTCCCCTCGGTCGGACCGTTCAGCTTCTCGGCGTTGACGTCGGAGATGAGCACGCGCGGGGTCGCGCCGAACGCCGATCCGTCGGCCGCGGGGGCGAGGCCGACCACGGTGAAGGTGGCTTCCTGCCCGTCCATGGACATGTCCGCGGGCATGGTGACGGTGTCGCCGAGGCCCACGCCCAGCTGCTCGGCGGCGGCCGTATCGAGCACGATCTCGGACTCCGAGCTCGGCAGCTGTCCCTCGGACAGGCGCTCCTGGCCGGTCCCGTCCGGCGGGAGCATCGTGGAGGTGAGGAAGATGTCCTCGCCGGAGCCGGAGGTGAGGACGAGGGAGCTGCTCAGCTGGGGCCATACGGCCTCTGTGCCCTCGACCTGCGGCGCCTCGAGAGGCTGCTGGGACTCGTAGTCCTCGTCGGAGAGCGGGCGCTGGATCTCAAGGTCCGCGCCCTCGTAGTCCTGGGCGGTCAGGGTGGACATCGCCGAAGTCATGAGGTTTCCGGCGACCACCATGACGGCGACGAACGCGCAGGACAGGGCGATGGTGATGACGGCGGCCAGGTGCCGCCGCAGCGGGGTCAGCTTCACGGAGGTGCGCAGTGCCATCAGCGCTGCCCTCGCAGGTCTTCGTCGCTGGCGATGCGGCCGTCGGCGAGGGTCACGATGCGGTCGGCGCGCTCGGCGGCCTCGCGCTCGTGGGTGACCATCACGACGGTCTGGCCGAACTCGTCGACCGACAGCCGCAGGAAGGAGAGCACTTCCTCGGTGGTGTGCGAGTCGAGGTTGCCGGTGGGCTCGTCGGCGAAGACGACGGCGGGGGAGGTGACCAGCGCGCGGGAGATCGCCACCCGCTGGACCTGCCCGCCCGAGAGCTGCGAGGGCAGGTGGGAGAGACGATCGGTGAGACCGAAGGCGGAGGTGATCGTCTCCAGCCAGGCCCGGTCCACCCGCTTGCCGGCGAGCTCGAGCGGCAGCAGGATGTTCTGCTCCGCGCTCAGCATCGGCAGCAGGTTGAAGGACTGGAACACGAAACCGATGCGCTCGCGGCGGAGCTTGGTCAGCGCGTCATCGCCCAGGCCGGTGATCTCGGTGCCGTCCAGCCGGATGGAGCCGTGGTCGACGACGTCGAGACCGGCCAGGGTGTGCAGGAGAGTGGACTTGCCCGACCCGGAGGGACCCATGATCGCGGTGAATGCGCCGCGGGCGATGTCGAGGTCCACCGCGTCCAGGGCGGTGACCGTCCCGGCACCGGTGCCGTAGGTGCGGGTGACGTTCCGGGCGACGATGGCGGGGGCGGCGTCTCCGGTGGGGGCGGCGGGGGCGGCCTGAGGTTCGGCGGTCATCGGTGTCCTTCGCGAGGAGGTGTGCGGTCACCACCGATGTTTCCGTACCGGGGCCAGGGCCGACGTCCTCCTGCGGTCTCGACGCTGCGAGGCGGCCGCGACCACAGGATGGGGTGGTGTCATACCGCAGGCTGACACACCGGGCCATCCGCGAAGGGGCGGGCATCTCAGTCGGCTCCGGGAGCGACCAGTCCGGTCTCGAACGCGATGATCACGGCCTGGACCCGGTCGCGGGCCCCGAGCTTGGCCAGCACCCGTCCGACGTGGGTCTTCACCGTCGCCTCCGCGACGAACAGCTCGGCGCCGATCTCCTGGTTGGAGAAGCCGCGCCCCATGAGCGTGAGCACCTCGCGCTCACGGTCGGTCAGCTCGTCCAGGACGGAGGTGTCCTTCTGCTGCGGCTCGGGGGTGGCGACCACACGGGCCAGCAGCCGGCGGGTGGCCGATGGGGCGATCACCGCGTCCCCTCTGTGCACGGTGCGGATGGCCCCGAGCAGATCCTCGGGCTGGGCATCCTTGAGCAGGAACCCGCTGGCTCCGGCCCGGATCGCAGCGACCACGTATTCGTCGAGGTCGAAGGTCGTCAGCACCACCACGCGCGGGGCGCGTCCTTCGGGGGCCTGGACGAGGATCTTCTCGGTGGCCTCGATCCCGTCCATCCGGGGCATGCGCACGTCCATCAGCACGACGTCGACGGTGCGGGCGCGGAGCTGGTCGACGGCGGCGGCGCCGTCGGCCGCCTGGACGACGACCTCCATGTCCTGCTGCGAGTCGATGACCATGGCGAACCCGGCGCGCACCAGCGGCTGGTCATCGACCAGAGCGATGCGCAGGGGGCGGTCGAGGGGCTCGGTCATGGGGTCTCCTCCGGAGGAATGCGGATGGTTCAGGGGTTCAGGGACTCAGGGGCTCTATGCGTCAGGGGTTCGGGGAGGGAGCCTGCCCGGGAGGGGGCGGCACGGATCGGTTCTGCGGGGACCGACTCGGCGAGGAGTGGCTCAGCGCGGACCGGGCGGGCGCCGATGGGATCGTGCCGGAAGAGGGCGCGGCGCCGTCCAGAGGCACGGTGGCGAGCACCCGGTATCCGTGTCCCGGCAGGGGCCCGGCCTGCAGGACCCCGCCGAACACGGCGACGCGCTCACGCATCCCGGTGAGCCCATGGCCCTGCCCGTCGGAGCCGGCAGCGGCGCCCTGGCCGTCGTCGACGATCTCGACCTGGAGGCGCTGGGGGTTCCGGGTGATCCGCACCGCGGCGCTGGCACCGGGCCCGGCGTGCTTGAGGACGTTGGTCAGTGCTTCTTGGACCAGGCGGAACAGTGACATCCCCAGCGCCTGGGGCAGGTCGTCCAGCCGGCCCTCGATCTCGAGGCTGACCTCGAGGCCTGCGGCGCGCACCCGCTCGGTGAGGTCCTGGAGCATCTCGGGTCCGGGTTGGGGTCCGTACCCGGTCTCGTCCTCCTGGCGGAGCACGCCCAGCAGCGATCGCATGTCCGACAGTGCGGCGCGGCCGGTCTCCCCGATGGTGCTCAGCACCTCGCCTGCCTTCTCGGGTTGCTGGGAGGCGATGAAGCGGCCGCCGTCGGCCTGGGCGATGATCACCGAGAGCGAGTGGGCGACGACGTCGTGCATCTCGCGGGCGATGCGGGCACGCTCGTCGGCGACCGCGAGCGCCGTGCGCTGCTCGCGCTCACGCATGGCCTGCTCGGCGCGCTCACGGGTGAGGGCCAGCTGGCGCACCCGGGCACGCTGAAGGTTGGCCAGGGCCCAGATCGCGGTGATGGTGACGATGCCGACGACGAACAGGCCCGCGGATGTCCCGGCCGCCTGGAGCGGATCCCCGTACGGGTCGCTCGCGAGGAATATGCCCCAGTACCCCGACTGGACCAGCACGCCGAGGAACCCCGCCGCCATGCCCAGGGCGTGGACCGCTGGCCTGCCGTACGCGACGGCGCAGAACATCGCGTAGAACGTGAGGACGTCTCCGAGGACGACCGGGACGACCGGGACGTGCATCACGGCCAGGCACCCGATGAGGATCACGCCGAGCCCGGGCCGGACCCGGCAGACGGCGGCCGAGACGATCATCGGCAGCGAGAACAGGGTCCACCAGCCGATGCCTCCGGAGCCCGCGGCGAACAGCAGCACGAGGAATGCGGCAGCGGAGAAGACGATCGCATCGACCTTGCCGGGATTCTCGATGATCCAGCGGAACGGGTCGCGGAACCGGACGCGCCTGGCCGGTGCGTCCGGCCGTGCATCGGGTCCGTTCGTCATGGCCACGAGGGTACGGGGGCGGGGCAGCGGGCGCGTCAGACCGCGGTCGGATCCCGCGGGACAGGCCTGCTGGGCTCAGAATCCTTCCCGCGGGCCGCTCACAGACCGCGTGTCGTCGACTGCGTCAGTGCTGCCGGTCGGTCCCGTTCGCCCCGTCGGACTCGTCGGGCCCACCGGTCCCCTCATGGTCGGGCGTCACGGTCGGCACGCCGTGGCGCGGAGTGAGTCGGGCATCCTCGCCCGTGTAGGCGTCCGCGTCGCGATGGAGATTGCGCAGGCGGATGTCGCGCCCCTGGTCGATGAGGTCCTCGTGCTTCGCCTCGGCCTTCTGGGCGCCCTTGTCCTCGCGCAGGGGTAGGTCCAGGCTCTCCTCGGCCGGCTTCCCGGCCTCCAGCTCCCGGGCGCGCTCGAACTCGGCGTCGACCTCCGCACCGATCAGCACGACGATGTTCATGACCCACAGGGCGAACAGCACCGCCATGATGCCGCCGATCGCGCCGTAGCTGGAGTAGCCCGCGACCGTGGTCATGTAGATCGACAGCGCCACGGCCGCGAACGCGATGCCCAGGATCGCGACCACGCCGCCGGGCGAGATGAGCCGGAACGGCTTGTCCACGTTCGGCGCGCCCCAGTACAGGATCGAGATCAGCGCGAAGGCGAGCAGGAGGATCACCGGCCACTTCACCCACGCCCAGATGGGCAGGAACGACTGGGTGAGGAAGATCAGCAGATCATTCATGCCCAGCGGGGTGGCGATCGGGCCCAGTAGGCCTTCGATGATGGACTGGCTCAGCAGCAGGGAGACGAGCATCAGCAGGATGCCCAGGATCATCACCACGGTCAGCCCCAGCATCCAGGCGTTCATCCGGATCGCGCCGCGGCCCTCGGGGATCTCGTAGATCAGGTTGGCCACCCGCCCGTAGGCCTTCACATAGGCCGACGCCGACCACAGTGCCGTGGCGACACCGATGATCAGACCGATCGTGCCACCGGTGGAGGAACCCATCAGCGACTCCACCGTCGAGTCCACGGCATCGCCCATCTGCATGCCGCTGCCGCCGACGGCGGCCTGGATCGTGTCCTTGAGCAGATCGGCGATCTGCTCCTGGAACCCTCTCAGCAGCAGCGTGGCCAGGGAGAACAGGGCCAGCAGCGTCGGTGCGATGGAGAGCACCATGTAGTAGGTGAGCTTGGCCGCCTGATCCGTCCCGCCGTCGCGCGAGAACTCCGCGAGGACGCGCTTGGCCATGTACTTGAGGGTGGGAACGCTCAGGCGCGGGGCTTTGGTGCCGGGGGACTCGGCCATGAGGAGGCCTCCTGGGGTGTGGCGATCTCGCGGGCGGATGCATTGTCATCCTGCCATGAGTGCGAGCTGAGAGAGTTGTCCACAATTCTCGGGAGAAGCGAGCAGGGGATCTGCCTTCATGCATACAGTGGCGGTCGTGTGCGAGATGCAGCACACACCGGGCCGGGGACGAGGGGTCCGGGGACACGGGGCCGGGAGGGGACTGGATGGATGCCGCCACCATCATCGAGAGCGAGTCGCGCGAGCTGATACGCCGCCGCGGCCTCGATGCGCACGCCGACCAGCTCGAGCCGCTGATCCGCGAGGTGGTCGCCGACTACGACCGGCGCTCATCCTCCGGCGAGGTGCCCGTACTGCACGGCGATGACTCCACGGTCGCCGAGATCGCCGCGAGGATCGGCGGCTTCGGCGCGCTCCAGGAGATGCTCGATGATCCGACCATCGAGGAGATCTGGCTGAACTCGCCCAGCCAGGTGTTCTGCGCCCGCAACGGCCGCAGTGAGCTGACCACCATCGTCCTGGGGGACGCCGAGGTGCGCGGGATCGTCGAACGCATGCTCGTCAGCTCCGGCCGCCGGCTGGACATGAGCACCCCCTTCGTCGACGCGCTGCTGCCCGATGGCTCGCGCCTGCACGTGGTGATCCCGAGCGTGACCCGCACGCACTGGGCGATCAACATCAGGAAGTTCGTCGCGAAGGCACAGGATCTGCAGGGGCTGGTCGCACTGGGGTCGCTCACGCCCCAGGCGGCAGATTTCCTCGACGCGGCCATCGCCTCCGGCCTGAACGTCATCGCCAGCGGCGCTACCGGCGCGGGCAAGACGACGTTCCTGCGCTGTCTCGCACAATCCGTGGGCGCACGGGAGCGCGTGGTGACCATCGAGGAGGTCTTCGAGCTCGACCTCGGGCTTCGCGATGTGGTCGCCATGCAGACCCGCCAGGCGAACCTCGAGGGGACGGGGGAGATCTCCATGCGGCGTCTGGTGAAGGAGGCGCTGCGGATGCGCCCCAGCCGCGTCATCGTCGGCGAGGTGCGCGAGGCCGAGTCGCTGGACATGCTGATCGCGCTGAACAGCGGCTTGCCGGGTCTCGCGTCGATACATGCGAACTCGGCCCGCGACGCTGTCACCAAGCTGTGCACCCTGCCGCTGCTGGCCGGGGAGAACGTCTCCAGTCGTTTCGTCGTGCCCACGGTGGCCAGCGCCATCGACCTCGTGGTGCACCTGGACATCATGGCCGACGGCCGTCGTCGCGTTCGGGAGATCGCCGGCCTCAGCGGACGGGTGGAGGACGACGTCATCGAGGTCTCCGACCTGTTCTCCCTGCGCGGCGATCGGCTCATGCGCGGGGACGGACGCCCGCCGCATCCGGACCGCTTCGCACGTGCCGGCTTCGATCTGACGGCACTGCTGGGGCGTGCGGAGGCGGCATGAGCGACGGCGCATTCCTCGGGCTGGTCCTCGGGCTCGGCCTGCTGGCGATCTGGTGGTCGCTGTGGGAGCAGGATTCCCGCCCGACCCGTCGCGGTCTGGTCACTGCCGTGACAGAACGGGTCCGCGACGATCTCATCGCCGTCGGCCTCGCGTCCGTCCCGCCGGCCGCGGTGCCCGCACTCAGCGCAGGCCTCGGCCTGGTGGTCGCGGCCGCGCTGTGGGCCGTCTCCGCCGCCGTGGTCCCCTCCGTGACGATCGGGACGGCGACCATGATTCTTCCCCCGGTGCTGCTGCACTCCGCTGCCCGCCGTCGCGCCACGGCGATGCGCGAAGTGTGGCCGGAGGCAGTCGACCACATCAACTCCGCTATCCGCGCCGGGCTCTCGCTGCCTGAAGCCCTCGTCCAGCTCAGCCGCAAGGGTCCGGAGGAGCTTCGCCCCGCCTTCGTCGAGTTCTCCTTGGACTACCAGGCCAGCGGCGACTTCGCCGCCTGTCTCGATCGGCTGAAGGTGCGCCTGGCAGACCCCGTCGGCGACCGCATCGTCGAGGCGCTGCGGATCACGCGCGACGTCGGCGGCACGGACCTCGGCGGTCTTCTGCGCACCCTCGCCGCATTCCTGCGGGAGGACGCCCGGACGCGGGCCGAGCTCGAGGCCCGCCAGTCCTGGACGGTCAACGCGGCACGTCTCGCGCTCGCCGCCCCGTGGGTGGTGCTGGCGCTGATGGCGACCAGGCCGCAGGCGGCGCAGGCCTACGACTCCCCGATGGGGATGGTGATGATCCTCGTCGGTGCGGCGGTCTCCCTGGTCGCCTACCGGATCATGATCCAGATCGCGCGACTGCCGCAGGATGAGCGGGTGCTGCGATGACCGGATCCGGAACTGTACTGGTCGGCGCGGCACTGGGCCTGGTGCTCGGCATGGGCCTGGCGCTGGTGGCCGGGCAGCTTCCGTGGCTCCGCTCGCGCGACCTGGCGGCGCGCATCGACCCCTACCTCCGCAGTTCACGGTCCACATCGCTGTTCGAGGCACCGGCTGCGACCAGTCGTGCCCGTATCGTCGCGGAGAACCTGCTGGGGCCGGTCGCCCACCGGGTCCTCGGCGTTCTCGAACGTCTCACCGGGGGAGCGGACCAGCTCGAGCGGCGCCTGCGACTGGCCGGGCGACGCGCTTCTGCCGACTCGTTCCGCATCGAGCAGGTCGTCTTCGGAGTGATCGGCCTGGCGGCCGGGATCGTCCTCGCCCTCGGCGCCATCGGCCTGCGCGGGGCCAGTCCGCTGCTGGGGCTTCTGATCGTCGCACTCGGCGCGCTCAGCGGAGTGCTGCTGCGGGACTACCTCCTGGGCGTCGAGATCAAGCGCCGAGCCTCGCGGATGATCCGCGAGTTCCCCACGGTCGCCGATCTCCTGGCCCTCGCGGTGGCAGCCGGGGAGAGCCCGATCGCCGCCATGGAGCGTGTCGCCCGCACCTCCTCCGGAGCCCTGCCGGACGAGTTCGCCGCCACCGTCGCCGACATCCGGGCCGGCACGACCATCTCCCAGGCGCTCACCTCGCTGGGCACTCGTACGCCGCTGCCATCGCTGGGGCGGTTCGGTGAAGGTGTCTCGATCGCCATCGAGCGTGGGACGCCTCTGGCCGACGTGCTGCGCGCCCAGGCGCAGGATGCCCGTGAGTCCTCCAAACGCGAGCTCATGGAGACCGCGGGCCGGCGCGAGATCTACATGCTGATGCCCGTCGTGTTCTTCGTGCTTCCCCTGGTGATCGTCTTCGCCATCTTCCCGGGCCTCGCCGTGCTGGAGATCTCGCTGTGACCGCCTCCGGGGCCTGCCGCCACCCATCCGCCGTTCAGGTCAAGCGCCTGAGCCCGACGACTGACTTCCCATCCGTCATCCCATCCGGGCGCTCTGCCCGGCCCAGCCCGAGGAGGCACGCATGACCATCCACCGCACCACGCTTCACCGCCGCGCCCGCCCGGCCTGCGAAAGCGACCCCACCCGCGCGATCCCGCGATCGGGCCCCCAGGTCGATCGGAGCCGGCCCACGCTCACCGCCCGGCTGCTCGCCCGGCTCAGCTCCACACGCGGGGACGTACCGGGCTGGGTTCTCATCACGCTGATGACTGCCGGCATCGTGGTGGCGCTGTGGGCCGTCGCCTCCGAGCAGATCGTCCAAATCTTCCAGAACGCCATGGCCCCGTTCCTCGACGGGTCCATGTGACCGACCAGAGCGAACTCTCACCAGCGTGAACGCCTCGGCCCGCTCTCTCCCTGACCTGCCCTCGCACCGACGGCAGGGCCGTTCTGCACGCCCTCGGCAGCACGTGGCGGAGCGGCTGCGAGCAGAGCACGGCGCCGCGGTGGCCGAGTTCCCCATGGTCGCCGTGCTGGTGATCATGATCGCGCTGGGAGTCGTCCAGGCTGCACTCATCGTCCACACCCGCAACACGCTCATCGACGCAGCCGTGCAGGGAGCGCACCACGCCGCTCTGGTCGGTTCGACGCCCCAGGACGGTGCCGATCGCACGGAGCGCTTGATCGAGGATCGTTTCGGCTCAGCACTCGAGGCGGAGTCCACCGCGGTCCAGGACCCCGACGGCACCATCCACGTCGAGGTCACCGCGGAACTGCCGCTGGTGGGGCTCTTCGGACCGTCTGCGGGCCTCACCGTCCAGGGCCGCTCGATCGACGAGGAATCGTGGTGAGCGTCGGCCGGCCGGCCGACGAGGACGGCAACGCTCTGGTCGAATTCGTCGTGCTCGCCGCAGCTCTCCTGATCCCGTCGCTCTATCTCGTGCTCACACTCGGCTCGGTCCAGTCCGCTGTGTTCGCAGCCGACACGATCGCACGGGACGCTGCCCGCATCCACGCGACCCAGTCCGACCCCCGGGTCGCGGCGGCCCGCAGCGAAGAGCACGCTGCGCTGGTGCTGGGGGACTACCGGCTCGCCGCGAGCGACGTGGTGGAGATCAGCTGCAGCGAGGACCCGTGCGCGACGCCGGGAGGGACCGTGACCGCACAGGTGCGGATCCCCGTCCAGGTGCCAGGGCTCGGCCCGGTGCTCGGCAACGACGGCCCGGTCGCCGTGGGAGCAGCGCACGCCGTCCAGGTCGACCGGTACCGGGCGGGGTCCTGATGGCGGGGCACGGCCGGACGGGCCCGGGCACATGCCTCGCCGCCCGGTTGCGGGATGCGAGAGGATCGATGACCGTCCTGACCACTGGAGTGCTGGTGGTCATCCTGATGGTGACCGGCGTCGGCGCAGCGGTCACAGGGGTCCATCTCGAGCGCAACGGGCTCCAGGACGCCGCGGACAGCGCGGCCCTGGCCGCGTCCCAGGCGGTCGACCCCGCCCGCATCTACGATCCCGATGACGGCGCGGCCATCCATGCCGGCTCCGCGCGCCGGGCCGCGCAGGACCAGCTGCGCGACTATCCGCTGCGCAGCGACCGGACCGAGGACCTGCACGTCGCGGACGTCTCGGTCGATGCGGACGGCACGGTCCGGGTCACGCTGGTCGCGACCACGAACCCGCCTCTGGTGGGATGGTTCACCCGGGGGACCGGGACGTCCATCCCCCTGAGAGTCGAAGGAGAAGCCAGAGCCCGATGACCGCCGTGCCGCCCCGACCTCCCGCCCCCACCGTTCTCATCGCCCCGGACAAGTTCAAGGGAAGCCTTAGCGCCGCCGACGTCGCGGACGCCCTCAGCCTCGGGATCACCGAGACGGCACCCCGAGCGACGGTTCTGCGCTGCCCCATCGCCGACGGCGGGGACGGCACCGTCGACGCCGCCATCGCCGCCGGTGCGCAGCCTCGCATCACCACCGCGACGGGACCGACCGGCGAGCTGCGCCCGGCGCAGTGGGCACTGCACGGGGACGATGCCGTGGTCGAGCTCGCCGAGGTCGTCGGCCTGCGCGCCCTGCTGGGCGGGACGCTCGCACCGCGCACCGCGTCCACCAGGGGGTTGGGCGAGCTGATCCTCGCGGCCGTCGACGCCGGAGCTCGCACGATCACCGTCGGCCTCGGAGGGAGCTCCTCGACCGACGCCGGAGCCGGGATGCTGCAAGGCCTCGGGGCACGCCTGCGCACCTCCGCGGGGCTCGAGATCGGCCCTGGCCTCGACGGCGTGGCCACCCTCGCCTCGGTCGATCTCGGCCCGGCGCGCGCCGCTCTCGACGGCGTCACCCTCGTCGCGGCGAGCGATGTCACCAACCCCCTGCTGGGGCCGGACGGCGCTGCCGCCGTCTACGGACCGCAGAAGGGCCTCTCGGCCGCGGACATCGAACACGCCGACGGGATCCTGGCCCGCGCCGCAGCCCTGCTGGACCCTGAGCACACCCGTCTCGACCTGCCCGGGGCCGGCGCGGCGGGCGGGACCGGGTACGCCCTGTTCCTGCTGGGCGCCGAGCAGCGCTCCGGAGCCGACGCCGTGTTCGAGCTGGCCGGGGTCGACGGCCTCCTGGAACGCGCAGACGTCGTGATCACCGGCGAGGGAAAACTCGACGCACAGACCCTGCAGGGCAAGGGGCCCGCCGAGGTCGCGCGCCGCGCCCGGGACAGAGGCCTGCCCGTGGCCGCCGTGGCCGGTGCCATCACCCTGAGTGCCCACGAATTGCGGGAGGCGGGCATCACCCGGGCCTGGGACCTGCTCTCGCGGGCCGGCTCGGCGCAGCAGGCGATGGAGAATGCGCCGGTATGGCTGGTGGAGGTGGGCCGCGACGTCGGAGGATGGCTGTCCAGCGGCTCGGTCTCCGACTCCGGCGACGGGGACGCGAGCTCGGCGCCGGATGCGGAGCCGGGCAGGACATGAATCACGGCGGACACTGCTGAACAGGGCGATCGCCTCGGCCCGATCCGGACCTCTGCCGTAGACTCACCCCTCGTGGCTTCCATCAACTTCTCCGAAGAGATCCCCCGTCTGCGGTCGACCCTGTCGTCGATCGAGCAGGTGACCGACATCGAGGCGCTCGACGCCAAGATCGCCGACCTGGAGAAGCAGGCCTCGGCCCAGGACCTCTGGGACGACGTCGAGAACGCGCAGCGGGTCTCCTCGAATCTCTCCCACGCCCAGTCCGAGCGGCGCCGCATCAGCGAGCTGTCCCAGCGCATCGAGGACATCGAGGTGATGGTCCAGCTCGCCGAGGAGGAGGACGACGCCGACACCCTCGCCGAGGCCGAGCGCGAACTCACCTCGATCCACCGCACCCTCGACGAGCTCGAGGTGCGCACCCTGCTCTCCGGCGAGTACGACGAGCGCAGCGCCGTGGTGACCATCCGCGCCGGCGCCGGCGGGGTGGACGCGGCGGACTTCGCCGAGATGCTCATGCGCATGTACCTGCGCTGGGCCGAGCGCCACAACTACCCGACCAAGGTGATGGACACCTCCTACGCGGAGGAGGCCGGGCTGAAGTCCGTCACCTTCGAGGTCACCGCTCCGTTCGCCTACGGGACCCTCTCCGTCGAGGGCGGCACCCACCGCCTGGTGCGCATCAGCCCCTTCGACAACCAGGGCCGCCGCCAGACCTCGTTCGCCGCCGTCGAGGTGATCCCGCTGATCGAGTCCACCGACTCCATCGAGATCCCCGAGAACGAACTGAAGATCGACGTGTTCCGCTCCTCCGGCCCCGGCGGGCAGTCCGTGAACACGACGGACTCCGCAGTCCGCATGACCCACATCCCCACCGGCACCGTGGTCTCGATGCAGGACGAGAAGTCCCAGATCCAGAACCGCGCCGCCGCCCTGCGCGTCATGCAGTCGCGGCTGCTGCTGCTGAAGAAGGCCGAGGAGGCCGCCGAGCGCAAGGAGCTGGCCGGCGACGTCAAGGCCAGCTGGGGCGACCAGATGCGCTCCTACGTGCTGAACCCGTATCAGATGGTCAAGGACCTGCGCACCGAGCACCAGGAGGGCAACCCCTCCGCAGTGTTCGACGGGCAGATCGACGAGTTCATCGACGCGGGCATCCGCTGGCGCGCCGAGCAGGGCAAGCTCGCCGACTGAGGCGGGCAGACCCGCCGCCTGCCCCGAGCCCGACGAGATCCACCGGACCGACGGGCTCCACCGGCCCGGCGAGCTGTACGGGGCCGGTCAGCTGCCCGGGCCGGTGAGGCCCCGGATCGGCGACGGTGAGCGCCCGCACCCGCCTTTGACCAGGTTTTGACTCGTCAGCTCATCGCGCCTGCGGCGCGTCGCGGCAGTGCGGCCCTACTCTGGAACGGCACCACGTTCCCCCGATGTGACAGGCTCCCGTGATCCGTTTCGACAACGTCACCAAGACGTACATGCGAGGTCAGCACCCCGCGGTGGAGAATCTCGACATCGAGTTCACCCGCGGGGAATTCGTGTTCCTGGTCGGGGCCTCCGGATCCGGGAAGTCGACCATGATGCGGATGGTCCTCAAGGAGACCGCGCCCAGCCGCGGCACGGTGTACGTGGCCGGCAAGGACCTCTTGCGCATCCCGTCATGGAAGGTGCCGTCCCTGCGCCGGGATATCGGCATGGTCTTCCAGGATTTCCGGCTGCTGCCCTCGAAGACGGCCTACCAGAACATCGAATTCGCCCTCGCGGTGATCGGCACGCCTCGCAAGGTCGTGCGCCGCCTGGTCCCCGAGATGCTCGAGATGGTGGGCCTGGAGGACAAGGGGCGTCGGATGCCCCACGAACTCTCCGGTGGTGAGCAGCAGCGTGTGGCCATCGCTCGCGCCTACGTGAACCGGCCCTCGATCCTGCTTGCCGACGAGCCCACCGGCAACCTCGACCCCTCGACCGCCGAAGGAATCCTCGACCTGCTCGCCGAGATCAACGAGCGCGGCACCACCGTGGTCATGGCCACGCACGACCAGGCGGCCGTGGACCGGATGCGTCGCCGCGTGGTCGAGATGGTCGGCGGCAGGGTGGTTCGCGACGAGGCTGCCGGGCTGTACGAGACCGTCGTGCCCCACAGCGTCATCTCCGGCAACCTGCCGGACGACTCCAGTCGTCGCGGCGAGCATTCGCTGAGCGATGACGCCATGGCGACCGGTGAGGACGCGCGCTCCGGCGACGTCCTGGAGGAGGAGCTGATCGACGAGCGCGACGCCCGCCGCGCCCAGGAGGAGGATCCCTTCGCCGAGGACGGACACGAGCATGAGCACGAGGACGAGGGGAGGCGGCGATGAGGGCGCGGTACATCCTCGGCGAGATCTTCACGGGCCTGTGGCGGAACATCGCCATGGTCATCTCCGTCGTCATCGTCACCGCGGTCTCGCTGACCTTCGTCGGCACCGGATTGCTGATGCAGAAGCAGATCATGGACATGAAGTCGACCTTGGTCGAGCAGTCCCAGGTGACGATCTTCCTGTGCTCGCCGCATTCGACCTCCTCCTCGTGCGCCGGTGGCGCGGCGACCGATGCGCAGATCGACTCCGTGCGGCAGGCGCTGGAGGGCGATGTGCTCTCCCCGTACATCTCCTCGTACACCGAGCGCAGTCAGGACGAGGCGCTGTCGATCTACCAGGAGCAGTTCGCGGGGGAGGGATTCGTCTCCAACTTCACCGCGGAGGACATGCCCGTCTCCTTCCACATCACCCTCGAGAACGCCGATGAATCCGCTGCGGTGGTCGAGTTCTTCCAGGGCCGCGACGGCGTCGACGAGGTCACCGACCTGCTCAGCGCATTCGCGCCATTCATCGACGTGCTGAACCAGTCGACCATGTTCGCGCTGGGACTGGCCGTTCTCATGCTCATCGCCGCCCTGCTGCTGGTGGCCACGACGATTCGCATGTCCGTCGCCAACCGGCGCCGGGAGATCGCGATCATGCGCCTGGTCGGCGCCTCCAACCTCTTCATCCGTCTGCCGTTCCTGCTGGAGGGAGCCGTCGCCGCGATCATCGGCGGGGTGATCGCCTCCGGGATGCTCTGGGTCGGCTTGCACTACATCGTCCAGGGCTGGCTCGCTCCGACCCTCGGTCAGCAGCTCGTCACGGTCGGCGCCGAGGACCTGATCTGGGCCGCACCGATCCTGATCGCGCTGGGCGCCGTCCTGTCCATCGCCTCGTCCGTGGTCTCCCTGAACCGCTATCTGAAGGTGTGAGCATGTCCCAGAACATCCTGCGGCGTCCGGCCGGCTTCCTCGCGGTCGCGGCCCTGGCCCTCGTCCCGCTGCTGTCCCCTCTCCCGCCGGCCGCGGCCGACGGGGACAAGGACGAGAAGATCGCCGAGCGCGAGGAGGTCGATCAGCAGCTCGAGGACCTGCGCCTCGAACTCGAAGGTGTCAACGAGGACCTGGCCGACACCTACCTCGCGCTCGCCGAGACCGAGCTGCTGATCCCTCAGGCTCAGCAGGATCTCGAGGATGCTCAGGAGGAGCTGGAAGCGGCGCGCGAGGAGGACCGCGAGACCGGGGAGCGGCTGGACGCGGCCCAGGAGGAGGAAGAAGAGCTCTCGGGCGAGGTCAAGTCCGGTCAGGAAGAGGTCGACCGCAGCGATGAGGAACTCGCCGAGGTCGCGATCGCCGCGTACAAGGGGGGCGGCGTCCCCAACCCCTCCAGCGTCTACGTCGGCGGGCAGGAGCCGCAGGACACCGTCGACCGCTCGATGAACTACCGGCTGACGCTCTCCTCGCAGGGGTCGCGGCTGGACACGCTGCGCACCGACCAGTCCGTCACCGAGAACTCGGCGGACCGGCTCACCGCGGTGCGCGAGGAGATCGACGACCTCAAGCAGGAGGCCGAGGAGGCCGTCCAGCGCCGCGAGGACGCCGAGGATGAGGCCGCGCAGGCGAAGCAGGACCTCGATGACCTCTACGCGGACCAGAAGCGCCAGCGGGACGAGCTCGAGGACAAGAAGACCGAGTACGAGGACCAGGAGTCCGAGCTCGAGACGCGCAGCAGCACGCTGGACGACGAGATCGAGGAGCTCGCGCAGCAGGAGCGCGAGCGTGAGGAGCGGGCGCAGCAGAAGGCACAGAGCAGCGGAGGCGACTCCTCCAGCGGCTCTGCGAACACCGGCGGCGCCTGGCAGCACCCGGTCGGCGGCCGACTGAACTCGAACTTCGGCTGGCGCGTCCACCCCATCTACGGCACCCGCAAGCTCCACGCCGGTGTCGACTTCCCGTCGGCCTGCGGAACCCCGGTGGGAGCCACCCACTCCGGGCGCGTCATCCAGCGCACCTGGAACAGCGGGGCCGGGAACAAGATCATCCTCAGTCACGGCATCCACAACGGCCACCTGATCACCAGCTCCTACCACCACCTGCAGAGCTACGCCCTGCCCGTGGGCGCGCAGGTCTCCGCCGGGGACACGGTGGGGTACGTGGGCACCACCGGCTCCTCGACGGGTTGCCACCTGCACTTCGAGATCCATGAGGACGGCAACGCCGTCAATCCCACCAAGTACATGTGAGGCGTCCCGTCGGCCCGGAAGCTCAGGCGGCGGTTCCGGCCCGATCGGCCCGGCCCTCCGGCCGGGCGTGACTGACCGGCCATATTCGCTCGCGTCGCACAGACGCCACGGCGTAAGCTGGGACGTCCGGTTGCACCCAGAGCGCAGCCGGGCATGCACAGTGGATCGATGGCAGGTCGGAGGGACATCATGGCGGCGAAGAAGGCTGCGGCGAAGAAGACCGGCACGGCCGACGGTCCCGAGAAGAAGCTCATCGCCTCGAACAAGCGGGCACGTCACGACTACTTCATCGATGCCACCTGGGAAGCCGGGATCGCGCTGACGGGCACCGAGGTGAAGTCGCTGCGTGAGCGGGGAGCGTCTCTGGTCGACGGCTACTGCTACGTGGACGGCGGCGAGGTGTGGATGGACGCTGTGCATATCGCGCCGTACGTGAAGGGCACCTGGACGAACCACGCCACCCGCCGCAAGCGCAAGCTGCTGCTGCACAAGCAGGAGATCGTGAAGCTGGCGAGCAAGTCCCGCGAGAAGGGATTCACGATCGTGCCGCTGGAGCTGTACTTCCTCGGATCGCATGCCAAGGTGCTCATCGGCCTGGCACGCGGCAAGAAGGAGTACGACAAGCGCCAGACGCTGCGCGAGAAGCAGGACATGCGTGAGGCCGAGCGCGCGATGCGGCGACGCGAGCTCGCCTGAGCCGAGCTCGCCTGACGCGAGGCTTTACCCTCTTTTGACTTTGATCGTGTCCGCTGGATAGCGTCGCGATGTGTCGGTGATCACCGACGCCACCGATGCATCGCGGATCTTCCTGCGGTCGATCACGAGAGGCCTGTCCATGCGTTCGAGCCTGCCCCTGCGTCGAGCTCTGGTCGCCGCCGCTGCCCTGGCGCTGGCAACCACCAGCGCCGCCTGCACATCAGCCGGCGAGGACGCGGCCCCGACCTCGAACGACGGAACCTCGGCCAGCGATGGCCAGGACCCCGCTGCGAGCGGCGAGGACACCGAGCCGTCGGACGGAGAGGAGGGCGCGGAGCCCTCCGACGGGGACGGGGCCGGTGGCGCGGCGATGAACCGCCCACCCGCAGTGCTGTATATCGTCGACGGCGTCTCGGACGTGGTCGACACGGACCAGGAGACCTGGAGCGCCGCAGCAGGAGACATCGCGGAGATCCTCGCCGACCACACCGCGGTCGACGGGGCATCCGAACCCTCGTGCGACGGGGACCTCACCTACGAGGACGGGGCGTCCGTCGACTGCACCGCGGAGTTCGCGATCGAAGGCCTGGACGGGCAGCAGGACCTGACGGTCATGGCCGTCCGGGCGCCCTCCGGGTACGATCCCGCCGGCTCGCCGGCGCTCTTGGTCAGCGTGGGCGAACCCCCGTCCGACGACGCCCTCGAGGTCTTTACGGATCAGGGCAGCAACCTGGTCGGCGTCGGCCAGGGCTCGATGTTCAACGCGGAGGAGGTCCCCGCCGACGAACTCGCCGCCACGGTCGAGTCCACGGTCAACAGCCAGAACGGTTACGGGGTGCTGGATGCACCCATGGTCGCCCCGGAATGCTCCGAGCCGCTGCCGGCAGGATCGACCGAGCCCGTCGAGTGCACCGTCGCCTGGGAGCACGACCCCGAGGTGACCTTCGGGGCCGAGGCGATGGGCGTGTGGTACCTCGACTCGGAGCCCGGCCTGCTGGTCGCGCTGGACGTCGCCGAGGCCGATGCCGCCGGTGACGAGGACTGATCTCCGCTGCTCTCAGTCAGCGCGCTCGAGCCGCGCGACGACCTGCCGGCTGGCGTCCAAGGATGCGTCATCGGTACCGCTGAGGTTCTCCCGCATCAGCAGAGCACGCCGGGCGTCCTCGAGCGCACGCTGTCTCAGCATCCCCGCGGCACGCGGCCGGTCGGCCGCCAGCTCGTGCGCGGCATGCTCGAACCGGCACTTCGCACGGTGCTGGAAGACGGAGGCGAGGACCGACAGCGACGACGGGGACGTCGGATCGTCGAGCCCCGTCTCCTCCGCGGCGAGGTCGAACTGCTCCTCGGCGGGGACGAAGGCCCCCTGCCACTGCAGGACGTGCCCGTAGCGCACCCGCCGGACGGCTCGGACCAGCGGTGGGAGGCCGGTGCTCTCGAGACTCCGGCGTGCCGCGACGGCGGCCTCCTCGAGCCGGCCGAGCATCCGCAGGTAGGCGGCAGTGCGGGGATCCTCCGGGTTCGACGCGCACCACTGGGCCAATGCCGTCGGATCCTCCACGACCTCCCGCAGGGTGTCGTCGTCGAGCCGAACCTGCACGCCTGCCGCCGAGAACCCGATCATCGCCGTATCGTCTCGCGGGCTCGGCTGCGCCGTCCAGCCCGGCCGCAGTTCGCCGTGAGCTGAGGAATAAACTCTTCGGCTGCGGGGTTGGGCCCTGTAGAGTAGATGCACGACGCACGGGGAGACCCGTCGTTCGTGGGTGTTTGACAACTGCAGAGTGAGTGCATGGGCGGCCTTCGAGGCCGTCACAATCTGTGCTGCCACCCACGCTGGGGGACGATCGGTTTCGACGGTAGTTGTCCAGCGAGGGGAAGCGGGTCGAGAACCCAGAGTCATCTCGTTAATGTCCTCTGGAAACCAATAAGTGCCGAACCCAAGCGCACTGACTTCGCTCTCGCTGCCTGATCAGCGATAGCAGTCTGGAACCCCGGGCTTGCTCCTGACCCGGGTCGTTCCATCATCTAAGGAGCCACTGCTTCCGGCCCTCGTCATCGGGGTCGGGTGAACAACTCAGAGTGACTGAGTCCGCCGACGACGTGTCCGTGCGAGCGTCGGGACTGAGAAAGCGTTACTACGGACTGCGCCCGGAGAAGCCCTCGCTCCGCACTATCGGACGCGGGTTCGATTCCCGCCGTCTCCACCATTGCACTCACGATGAAAGGCCCCCTCACCTGCACTGACGTGCGGGGGAGGGGGCCTTTCTCATGCCCGGCTCTCATGCCCTGCTCGCATGCCCTTCGGCCAGCCTCGCCGTCAGCCGGTGATGAGCTCTTCGTAGCCGAGCTCGACCAGGTGGGCCCGGCTCATCGCCAGCGACTCGAAGATGTCTCGCCCGTAGGTCTGATCCTGCTCGATCAGCAGGTGCTGCGCGCCGGAGGCGATGCCCTGCTCGATGACCGGCTTCCAGTCCAGCGTGCCCTGACCGACCTCTGCGAACTGGACGATGTCGCGGGCCCAGTACTCGCCCCAGGCGGCGCCGTCGCCGCTGTCCAGCCGGTCGAAGAGCTCCTGACCGGGCAGCACGATGCGGTAATCCTTGAGATGGACGAGGTCGAGGACGCCCTCGAAAGCCGCCAGGGTGCGCTCAGGATCCCGCCCGCCGCGCTGGACCCAGTGGCAGTCGATCTCGAAGCGCAGATGCGGGGCCTGCTCGCGGATGATGTCGAGCACCGTCGTGCCATCGATCATGGCGAACTCGACGTGGTGATTGTGATAGCTGAGGCTGAGCCCTTCGTCCGCGAGGCGCCGCGCGTAGTCGTCGGCCTCCCGGCAGAAGGCCAGGAGGGCGTCGCGGGAGCGCATCGCCTCCCGCGGCATCATCCCGATGCGGATCAGAGAGGTGCCCAGGCGCCGCGCATCCTCGATATGACGATCGAAGTTCTCGGCGAGGCTGAGGTCGTCGCTGCCGGCGGGGACGGACGTCTTGCCGGAGATCGCGGCGTACTCGATGCCCAGACTCTCGCGCGCGGCCTCCATGCCGGCCACGTTGTCCTCGGTCATCGGGATCTGCGAGACCTCCACGACCTGGAATCCGGTGTTCTTCACGCGCTCCAGGACGGCCGTGATGCCGTCGCGGGCGACGTGGTCCTTGAGCATCATGAGCTGGATGCCGATTCGTGCCATGGGAACCTCCTGGGTCGGTCCGGGCCGCATCGCCCGGGGACGGCGGTCCGACCGCCGCTCATCGCCGCCACGGTATCCAGTGGCGCGGGTCATATCGGAGGTTTGCCGCAGGTTGCCCGTGCAACGGCGTGCAACTGCTGTGGAATCCTGCGATGTGACCCCAGTCTCGGGTCAGTCCTGCAGGACTCTGGTTGATGGCGGCCTGCTCCGGTCGCTGCGGCAGAGGCGAGATGAAAGGCGCAGCACATGACGACGACGTCCACTTCCGGTGCGGAAGCCCCCCGAACCGAGCCGGTGGTGCGCCTGGGCATCCTCGGAACGGGCACGCAGGGCTCCGCCTACGCGCGGTTCATCGCCGAGGGTCTCGTGCCGCACATGAGCCTCGGCGCCCTGAGCGACACCGATCCGGCAGCACGTGCCGCGGCGAGCGAGACGCACCCCGGGGTGCCGACGTTCGCGACCCTGCACGAGATGCTCGCCTCGGGGTCCGTCGACGCGGTCGTCACGACCATCCCGCACTACGAGCACCCCGCGGCCGCGATCACGTCGATCGAGGCAGGCTTTCCGACCCTGGTGGAGAAGCCGGCCGCCGTGCACACGAGCCAGGTGCGGAGGATGAACGAGGTCGCGGCCGCGCACCCGGAGGTGCCGTTCGCGATCATGTTCAACCAGCGCAACAACCCGCTGTACCGGCGCATCAAGGAGATCGTGGAGGCCGGCGAGATCGGTGAGGTGCTGCGCTCGACGTGGATCATCACCACCTGGTGGCGTCCGCAGGGCTACTTCGAGCAGTCCGCGTGGCGCGCCACCTGGGGCGGAGAGGGCGGCGGGGTCCTCGTGAACCAGTCGCCGCACCAGCTGGACCTGTGGCAGTGGATCTGCGGCATCCCGAAGTCCGTGTTCGCCAAGGCCGGCTTCGGATTCCGCCGCGACATCGCCGTCGAGGACGAGGTCACGGCGCTGGTGGACTACGGCGACGGCCGCACCGGCACCTTCATCACCTGCACCCACGACATGAAGGGGACCGACCGGCTGGAGATCCTCGGCAGCCGCGGCAAGATCCTCGTCGAGGGATCGAAGACGGCCACCGTGCACCGCTACGCCAAGAGCGAGAAGGAGATCTCCGACGCCACCACCCCCGAGAGCGCCCGCGAGCTGATGCGCGGGAACACCGCCGGGCAGGGCGACCTGGTCAGCACCGAGACGATCGAGGATTCCTCGGTCTGGGGCGGCCAGCATGCCGGCGTGCTGGAGAACTTCGCCCGCCACGTGCTCTTCGGAGAGGATCTGCTCGCTCCCGGCTCCGACGGCATCCATGGGGTGCGCCTGGCCAACGCGATCCACCTTTCGGCCTGGACCGGGCGCGAGGTGCCCTTGGATTTCGACGAGAGTGAGTACCTCGCCGAGCTCAACAAGCGGATCGCCGCCGAGGGCAAGTACCCCCAGCAGCAGGGCTGAGTCGATCGGGCGGAATCAGCCTCCCCGAGCCTCGCCCGGCCCTACACTGCCGCGGAGGACTACTCACTCGACCAGGAGACGTTCATGCCCCGCCCCGGTGACCCGGCACTCGCCAGCCGCCCCGACCGCTTCGAGCTCGCCACGCACCCGCAGTCGCGCTTCTTCCTCCTCAATGCCCTGCTCTCCGCCGTCATCATGCTCGCGCTGGTGATCTGGGGCCTGGTGGAGGGGATGTGGCCCCTGGTGATCGGTGCCGGCGTGCTGCTCGTGGGCTCCCCGGCGACGATGCTGTGGCTGGCGGGGCGCAACCGAGTGTGGCGGCTGCGTGACGGCCGGCCGCTCGAGACCCTGATGCTCGACCTGCGCGAGGACCCGGGGGAGGCCTGGCGCCGCCTGTCCACCGGCGACCCGGCGGTATACACCCCGCTGGAGGTCCGGGACGCCACCGAGCACACGCAGCAGACCCTCGAGGCGTACTGGCCCGAGGACGAGCCGGTCACCTACGTGGTCATCGTCGACGGCCGCAACGACCGGGCTACCGAGATCATCGAACTGCGGGACGATCGGCACGAGGCCTTCCACGCCGCCAAGGACAAGGGGCTGGCCACTCAGTACAGCTGAGCGGAGGCGCGGAGACGTTCCCGCGGGAACGCTCTCGCGCGCGGTTGCTACTGTGCTTCCACCCATCGCGCCGGGACCGCCGCGCTGCCGCGGACCGGTCGGACACGTCGAGAGGTCATCGTTCCCATGCTGCATCGCCGAACACTGCTCGCCGGACTGGGGGGAGTCGCCCTCGGAGGCGCGGCGCTCTCCGCGCCCGCCCTCGCCGCCCCGCCGCGTCGGGATCCGGGCCGCATCGCCTCGGTCGCCTACATCGAGGTCAACCACAACAATCTGGAGAACGCCGGCGCGTACACCCTCGATGACGGCACCGCGGCCTTCGACATCGCCTCCATCTTCGCGGCCAACATCAACTACGACGGCACCTCCGCCTACCTCCACTGCAACGAGAACGTGCAGCACGTGCTCGACGAGGCCGAGACCACGATCCGCCCGCTGCAGGAGAAGGGGATCAAGGTAGTTCTCTCGCTGCTGGGCAATCACCAGGGGGCGGGTTTCGCGAACTTCCCGGACCGGGCCGCCGCGGACCGCTTCGCCCAGCAGGTCGCCGGGACGGTGCGCCGGTACGGGCTGGACGGCGTGGACATCGATGACGAGTGGTCCCGGTACGGCGAGAACGGGACCGGTCAGCCCAACGACCACTCCTTCGTGCACTTCGTCCAGGCTCTGCGCAAGCGACTGCCGAACCGGCTGATCACGTTCTACGTCATCGGGCCCTCCGCCGAGCGCCAGGAGTACCAGGGCGTGCGCGTCGGCGACATGATCGATTACGCGTGGAATCCCTATTACGGGGCGTACCGCGAGTACCCGGTGCCGGGCCTGCCGCGCGATCGCTACGGAGCGGCAGCCGTCGACCTCACCCCCGGTTCCGGCTCGGACGAACCGGCGTTCGTGCGGGACCTGGCCGAGCGGACGGCGGCCGACGGGTTCGGGGCGTTCGTGACCTACCAGCTGCAGGCGGGGGACCGCAGTGACCAGGTCTCCGCCTTCACCGAGCCTCTGTACGGCAGCGCGGCGCACTACGAGGGCTGACCCGGGGACCACGAGCCCGTGGCACGTGGAGCCCGGCGCCCGCTCAGGGGCCACGACCGCGGCGAGACGTTCCCGCGGGAACGATCCGTGAGGCTGCCGAGGCGTTCCCGCGGGAACGTCCTGCCGGGGACGGTCAGCCCTGCACCGCCGCCCGGGAGTCGACGAACGCGGCCACGGCGGCCTCGACGTCGGCCTCGCTGTGAGCAGCGGAGAGCTGCACGCGGATGCGGGCCTTGCCCCGGGGGACGACGGGGTAGGAGAACGCCGTGACGTAGACGCCGCGCTCGAGCATGGCGTCGGCGATCCGGCCGGCCAGCGCGGCGTCGCCGAACATCACCGGGACGATCGCGTGCTCGCCCTCGAGCAGGTCGAAGCCCTCCTCGCTCATCCGGCGCCGGAAGAGCTCGGTGTTGCGCATCAGCGTCGCCCGCAGGTCCGCGCTGCCCTCGACCAGCTCGAGCGCGGTCAGGGTCGCGGCGACGATCGAGGGGGCCAGAGAGTTCGAGAAGAGGTAGGGCCGTCCCTTCTGCCGCAGCAGCGCCACGATCTCGGCCCGCCCGGAGACGTAGCCGCCGCTGGCCCCGCCGAGGGCCTTGCCGAAGGTCCCGGTGTAGAGGTCGATCCGGTCGGAGACCCCGAAGTGCTCGGGCGTGCCGGCGCCGGTGGCTCCCATGAACCCGACGGCATGGGAGTCGTCGACCAGCACCAGGGCGCCGTACTCGTCGGCGAGGTCGCAGATGCCCGGCAGCGGCGCGAGGTAGCCGTCCATCGAGAACACCCCGTCGGTGACGATGATGGTGCGCCGTGCGCCCGTGCCATCGTTCTGGGCCCGCGTCGCCTCGAGCTGGGCGCGCAGATCCTCCAGGTCGGCGTTGCGGTACCGGTAGCGAGCGGCCTTCGACAGCCGGATGCCGTCGATGAGGGAGGCGTGGTTCAGCTCATCGGAGATGATCGCGTCCTGCGCGCCGAACAACGGCTCGAAGACGGCGCCGTTGGCGTCGAAGCAGGAGGAGAACAGGATGGTGTCCTCGGTGCCGAGGAATCCGGACACGGCGCGCTCGAGCTCGAGATGGAGATCCTGCGTGCCGCAGATGAACCGTACCGAGGCCATGCCGAATCCGCGCTCGTCCAGGGCTCGCTTCGCGGCCGCGATGATCTCCGGATGATCGGCCAGGCCCAGGTAGTTGTTCGCGCAGAAGTTCAGCACCTCCGCGCCCTCCTGCCCGAGCGGGCCGGCGGTGATGCGGTTGCTCTGCGGGCTCGAGATCACCCGTTCACGCTTGAGCGTGCCGGCCTCGTCGATCTCGGCGAGCTCGGCGGTCAGCTGGTCCTTGAGGTCCGAGTACACGGTGCTCCCTATCTCTCGGCCGCTCTTCAGCGGCACGTCAGTCGAGGTTCTCCCAGTCCAGCAGCACCTTCCCGCCGCTGCCGGACCCGGCGATGTCGTAGGCGCGCTCCCACTGCGAGGCGGGCAGCACGTCCGAGACGGTCGCCAGAACGCGTTCGCGCAGCAGGGGGCTGGTCGAGATCATCGCGCTCATCGCGTTCCAGGTCTCGAACATCTCGCGCCCGTAGATGCCCTGCAGCGTGAGCATGTGGGTGATCACGGTGGTCCAGTCCAGCTCGAAGTGCCGCGAGGGCAGCCCGAGCAGCGCGACCCGGCCGCCGTGGTTCATGTTGGCGATCATCTCCTGCAGGGCGCTGGGCTGGCCGGAGATCTCCAGGCCCACGTCGAAGCCCTCCTTCATGCCCAGCTCCCGCTGCGCCTGGGTCATGGTGGTGCGGCCGACGTTGACCGCCAGGTCCACGCCCATCGAGCGCGCCAGTTCGAGGCGGTGCTCGTGCAGGTCGGTGATCGCGATGTAGCGGGCGCCGGCGTGGCGGGCGACGGCAGCCGCCATCAGACCGATCGGCCCCGCGCCGGTGATCAGGACGTCCTCACCGATCAGGGGGAACTTCAGGGCCGTGTGGACGGCGTTGCCGAACGGGTCGAACACCGCTCCGAGCTCCGGGGTGATGACCTCGGTGCCTGCGTCGTGCTCATGGACCCACACGTTCAGGTGCGGGACCACGACGTACTCGGCGAACGCGCCGTCGCGCTGGACGCCCACCGAGCGGGTGCGGATGCACATCTGCTTGCGCCCGGCGCGGCAGTTGCGGCACGTCCCGCACACCACGTGGCCCTCCCCGGAGACCCGGTCGCCGACCCGCACGTCGCTGACCTCCTCGCCGACCGCGGTGACCTCGCCGTAGAACTCGTGGCCGGGCGTGAAGGGGACGGTGTCGCACATGGCTTCGGCCGAGGAGTCCCAGCTGAGGATGTGCAGGTCGGTGCCGCAGATGCCGGCGCGCAGCACGCGGATCTTCACGTCCCAGGGGCCGCACTCCGTTTCGGGCAGCTCCACCATGGTCAGGCCCGGGCCGGGCTCGGTCTTGCGCAGGGCACGCATCATCGCGGCAGCAGTCCTCCTCGGGTCATGGCCCGCCGCCGCGGGCCCGCCCGTCGATGGTAGACCGCGTCGGGGCATCCCGGCGCGCGGCGGCTGCTCGCGGGTCGAGGCGTCGACGGGCCGACGAAAATCACGAGGGCCTGCAGGCCTTCCGCCCCGTAGAGTGGAGGCGCCATGACCACGCCCTCCACCGCCGCCGGCCCGCGCCTGTCCTATCCCGCCGAGCTGCCCGTCTCCGGGCGCCGCGAGGACATCATGACGGCGATCCGCGAGAACCAGGTCGTCGTGATCGCGGGCGCCACCGGCTCCGGCAAGACCACCCAGATCCCCAAGATGCTGCTCGAGCTCGGCTACGGGCAGGGCAAGCGCCTGATCGGCCACACCCAGCCACGACGCATCGCCGCGCGCTCGGTCGCCCAGCGCATCGCGAGCGAGATGGGCGAGAAGCTGGGGGAGGGGACCGTCGGCTTCCAGGTCCGCTTCACCCGTGAGACCGGTCGCGGCACCCGGCTGAAGCTGATGACCGACGGCATCCTGCTGGCGGAGATCGGCCGCGACCGGCTGCTGAAGCGCTACGACGCGATCATCATCGACGAGGCCCACGAGCGCTCGCTGAACATCGACGTGATCCTCGGGTACCTGCGGCAGATCCTCCCGCAGCGCCCGGATCTCAAGGTCATCATCACCTCGGCGACCATCGACCCCGAGCGCTTCGCCGAGCACTTCGGGCAGCGCCTACCCTCCGGCGAGACGGAACCGGCTCCGATCATCGAGGTCTCCGGGCGCACCTACCCGGTCGAGGTGCGCTACCGGCCGCTGGTGCTGGAGGCGGAGGTCGAGGAGGACGACGAGCTCGAGGACGTCCACTCGATCGAGCGCGACCTCACCCAGGCCGTCATCGACGCCGTCGACGAACTCGCCGCCGAGGGCCCCGGCGACATGCTCGTCTTCCTCCCGGGAGAGCGCGAGATCCGCGAGATCTCCGATGCCCTGAGCACGCACCTCGATCGCGGCACGAGGGGCCGCAGCGCCCTGCCGGTCGAGGTGCTGCCCCTGTTCGGGCGGCTGTCCGCGCAGGACCAGCAGAAGATCTTCTCCCCGCCGCCTTCGGGCACCTACCGTCGGATCATCCTGTCGACCAACGTCGCCGAGACCTCGCTGACGGTCCCGGGCATCACCTACGTCATCGACTCGGGCCTGGCCCGCATCTCCCGCTACTCCCAGCGCACCAAGGTCCAGCGCCTGCCGATCGAACCGATCTCGCAGGCCAGCGCGAACCAGCGCTCCGGCCGCTCCGGCCGTACCGCCCCCGGCATCGCGATCCGCCTCTACTCCGAAGAGGACTTCGAGGGACGGCCCGAGTTCACCGAACCGGAGATCCTGCGCACCTCGCTCGCCTCCGTCGTGCTGCTGATGACCAGCCTCGGGCTGGGGGACGTGGAATCCTTCCCGTTCGTCGAGCCGCCCGCTTCCCGCGCCATCACCGATGGCGTGCGTCTGCTCGACGAGCTCGGCGCCCTCGAAGCCGCCCCCGATCAGCCCGGCGGGCGGCAGCTGACCTCCGTCGGCCGCACCCTCGCCCGCTTCCCGCTGGATCCGCGGATGGCCCGCATGCTGATCGAGGCGCACCGTCTGGGCGCCCTGCGCGAGGTGCTGATCATCGTGGCGGCACTGTCCATCCAGGATCCGCGTGAGCGGCCGCTCGGCCAGGAGCAGCAGGCGAAGGAGAAGCACAAGCGCTTCGAGGACGAGACCAGCGACTTCCTGGCTTTTCTGAACCTGTGGAACCATCTCCAGGCGCGCCGCAAGGAGCTCTCCGGCAGCGCGTTCCGCCGCGAGGTGCGCGCCGAGCACCTCCACTACCTGCGCATCCGCGAATGGTGGGATCTGCACTCCCAGCTGCGGGACATGGCCAAGGACGTCGATCTCTCGGCGAACGACAACGACGCCTCCCCGCAGGCCATCCACCAGTCCTTGCTGGCCGGGCTGCTCTCCCACGTCGGCCTCCACGACGAGCGCACCCGGGAGTACAGCGGCGCCCGCGGCGCGAAGTTCGCCGTGTGGCCGGGATCCGCGCTGGCCAAGAAGCGCCCCGACTACGTGATGGTCGCGGAGCTCGTGGAGACCTCCCGCCTGTGGGGCCGCACCGCCGCCCGCATCGATCCCGCCTGGGCCGAGGAGACGGGCGCGCACGTGGTCAAGCGCTCGTACTCTGCCCCGCACTGGTCCTCCAAGCGTGCCAGCGCCATGGCGCACGAGAAGGTCACCCTGTACGGGGTGCCCCTCGTCGCCGATCGCGTCGTCGGCTACGGCCGCATCGACCCGGTCGCGGCCCGCGAGATCTTCATCCAGAACGCGCTGATCGAGGGGGACTGGCGCACCCGCCACCACTTCTTCCGTGACAACCGCGCCCTGATCAGCGACCTGGAGGAGCTCGAGGCCAAGACCCGCCGCCGGGATCTCCTGGTCTCGGACGAGCAGCTGTTCCGCTTCTACGACGAGCGGATCCCCGCTCACGTCGTCTCCGGTAGGCACTTCGACTCCTGGTGGAAGAAGCAGCGCCACGAGACCCCGGACCTGCTCACCCTCACCGAAGGGGACCTGCTGGCCGCGGACGAGGATGTCACCGAGGCGATCCGCGCGGACTTCCCCGACACCTGGGTCCAGGGCGACATCACCCTGCCGCTGAGCTATTCCTTCGGCGAGCTCGGTGCGAAGGGCGCCGACGGGGTCACCGCCACCGTGCCGCTGGCAGTGCTGAACCGCCTCGAACCGCGCGGGTTCGACTGGCTTGTCCCGGGGATGCGCGAGGAGCTGGTCACCGAGCTGATCCGTTCCCTGCCCAAGCAGATCCGTCGCCATCTCGTCCCGGCTCCGGAGCGGGCGAAGGCGGTGGCCGCGAAACTCCACGACGACGATCCCGACAGCGGTGAGCCGTTCGTCGAGGCCGCGGCCGACGAACTCGTGGACCTGCCGGGCGTCCCCGACGACCTCCCGCTGTACGGACCGGAGTTCGACCTCACCAAGCTGCCGGCCCACCTACGGATGCATTTCCGAGTGGTCGATTCCAAGGGCCGCGAGATCGGCTCGGGCGATGACCTCGAGGCTCTGAAGCAGCGACTGCAGAAGCGGGTCGAGGCCTCCGTCTCGTCCCAGGGCGATGACCTCGCCCGGACCGATCTGCCCACGTTCCCCGAGCAGGGGATCCCGGCCGTCCACGAATCCACCGTCGGCGGGCTCAAGGTCACCGGGTACCCCTCCCTCGTGGCGCGGCGGGGCGCCGACGGGCGGCTCGAGCGCGTGGACCTGGCGGTGCTGACCACCGCCGACGAACAGGCACTCGCCCATCGCGAGGGCGTGATCGCGCTGCTGGACCGCGAGCTGGGTGCGGATCTCTCGTCCGTGCTGAACGCGCTGCCCAACCCCACCAAGCTCGCCGTCTCCGGCTCCGACTACTCCTCGACGGCGTCGATGCTCGCCGACGCGTCCCGCGCCGCCACCTCGCATCTGGCGGGTGAGGCCCAGGTGCGCACGCGCGCCGAGTACGACCAGCTGCTGGACCGGGTGCGCAGCGAGCACGACGCTCTGGCCGCCCAGGCGGTGAAGGATGCCGCCTCGGCCCTCGCCGTCAGCGCGCGCCTGCACAAGGAGCTCAGCCGGGTCCCGTCCCTGGCCGTGCTCTCCCACCTCACGCAGATCCGAGAGCACGCCGCCTCGCTGCTCGGTGACGGGTTCATCTCCCGCACCGGCATCGATCACCTGCCTGACCTGCGCCGGTACCTCGAAGCCGATGCGATCCGCCTGGAGAAGCTGCCGGAGAACCCGCGCCGCGACGAGCAGCTGGCCTGGCAGATCGCCGATCTGACGAACTACTGGCACACCGAGCGGGCCAAGCTCTCGCCCCGTCGGCGCGCCCAGCCCGACGCCCGCGAGATCGACTGGATGCTCGAGGAGCTGCGCGTGAGCCTGTTCGCCCAGCAGCTCGGCACCAAGCAGACCGTCTCGGACAAGCGGATCCGCAAGGCGATCGCCGAGCTGTCCACCGGCGACGGTCGCTGACCGCAGGCGCGCTCCGGAGCCGCCGCCCCCGGAGGCCTCACCGTCCCCGTGGGGCGTTCTCGCACGGCTCGGCATCGACCCGAATGCCGCGGCGACTCACGGGCATATGCCCGAATACGCCGCACTCGGGATCCCGGCGCGGAGATATGACCTCCAGTGTGCCGGAGCGCATATATCCGCCGTGGTGCAGACCACCTCGGCGGCGTGTTCCACGACGCATTCGGAAGCTTTGCCTTTTTGTGCGAGTGGTGACGGCGGTGCCGGAACTTCTGGGCCGGGGGGTCGGTGCAATCACCGCATGGCCTGCCCAGACGTCACGTGATGAAAGTGTGCAGGAGTTTGTCCCACGGTCATGGGAAGGGAAACTCGAGGTCGCGGTGAAAACCCTGGCGCTGCGCCGGGTATTCACACCCCGTGATCATCCCGTTACGTTGGCGGAGCTCGGAAGGTGCCGAGCGCCTTCCACTGTTGTTCGAGCCCGAAGGGTGCCGCTCTCTTGTCTTCTCTGTCTTCGTTCCTGCCTGCTTCGTCCTCCGCCGGCCGGTCCGCCGCGGCCTCCGCACCGCTGTCCCGCCGCGGCCTGTTCGCCGCCGGGACGGTCGGGCTCGCCTCGCTGACCTCTCTCGCCGTCGCCGCACCCGCCTCCGCGCAGGGCGAGACGTGGACAGAGGCGTTCATGACCCGTGAGGAGACCCGCGAGGGCTTCGAGATCGGTGCCATGGACCAGTGGCAGGTGGAGAACGCGCAGTTCATCATCGCCGTCTGCAAGGGCCACGGCCTCGAGGAGGCGGTCACCACGGTCACGCTGATCACCGCCATCGTGGAGTCCTGGCTGTACAACTACGAGCCCGCCGTCGACCTCGACTCCGGCGGTCTGTTCCAGCAGCGGCCCTCGATGGGCTGGGGGAGCGCGGCCGATGTGCGGCACAAGAAGAAGGCCATCGACGCCTTCCTCGGCCTCGGCGAGATCTCGTCCGCGCCGGGCCTCCTCCAGGCGGTGCCGGACGTCGCGAGCTGGGAGCCCGGTCAGGCTGCTCAGACGGTGCAGGCCTCGGCCCACCCCGAGCGCTACGCCGAGCAGGTCACCAGCGCACGGACGATCATGGACCGGTACTCGCGCAAGGTCGCGCCGTTCACCGCCTGAGATCGTGAGCGGCGGCCGGAATCGTCGCTCCGCCGCGGGTCGGTGCGTGCGCCGCTGAGCCGCCGACATCGTTAGGCTGTGCCTCATGTCACCGATGCCCTCCGTGAGCTACTCCATCACCATCCGCCTCGAGTTCGCGGCGCGATCCGCCGCGGTCAGCGACATCACCGGGCGCATCGAGAGACACGGCGGTTCCGTGACCGCGCTCGATGTCTCCGCCTCCGGGCCGGAGCGCATGCGCGCCGACATCACCGTGCTGACCGCCGGCCATGACCACGCCATGGAGGTCGTCGATGATCTCCGGACGATCGAGGGCGTCGAGCTCGGCAAGGTCTCGGATCGCACCTTCCTGGCCCACCTCGGCGGCAAGCTCACCGTCGAGTCGAAGATGCCGATCCGGCATCGCGACGACCTCTCGATGGTCTACACGCCGGGCGTCGCCCGCGTGGTCAAGGCCGTCGCCGAGAACCCCGAGGACGCCCGGCGACTGACCATCAAGCGCAACACCGTCGCCGTCGTCTCCGACGGCTCCGCGATCCTCGGGCTGGGAGACCTCGGCCCGCTGGCCGCGATGCCCGTGATGGAGGGCAAGGCCGCGCTGTTCAAGCGGTTCGCCGGCATCGACGCCTTCCCGATCTGCCTGGACGCGCACTCGGTCGACGACATCGTCGCCCATGTCAAGGCGATCGCCCCCGTGTTCGCGGGCATCAACCTCGAGGACATCTCCGCCCCGCGCTGCTTCGAGATCGAGGACCGTCTGCGCGCCGAACTGGACATCCCCGTCTTCCACGACGACCAGCACGGCACTGCGATCGTCGTCGTGGCCGCCCTGCGAAATGCCCTCCGCGTCGTCGAGAAGGACCTGACCACCGCTCGCATCGTCCTGGCCGGGGCCGGCGCGGCCGGTACCGCGATCCTGCGCCTGCTGCGCGCCGCCGGCGCGCGCGACGTCGTGGTCACCGACATCGACGGCATCATCCATGAGGGCCGTGAGAACCTCGCCGGTCGCCTGCCGTGGATCGCGGAGGTCACCAATCCTCGCGAGCTCACCGGGACCATCGGTGACGCGATCGAGGGGGCCGACGTCTTCATCGGCGTCAGTGCCGGCAACATCCTCACCGCACAGGACGTCTCGACCATGGCCGAGCGCTCGGTCGTCTTCGCGATGGCCAACCCCACCCCGGAGATCGACCCGTCCGAGGCCGCGAAGTACGCCGAAGTGGTCGCCACGGGCCGCAGCGACTTCGCCAACCAGATCAACAACGTGCTCGCCTTCCCCGGGGTGTTCCGCGGACTGCTGGACGCCCATGCCACGCGGGTCACCGACCGGATGCTGCTGGCGGCGGCCAACGCGCTGGCCGACGTCGTCACCGCCGAGGAGCTGAATCCGACCTACATCGTGCCCAGCGTCTTCCACGACGGGGTCACCAAATCCGTCGCGGGGGCGGTGGAGCAGGTGGCCCGGGAGGACGCCGGAACGGTGGACACGATCACGGGCGCGATGCCCACGGTCTACGCGGACGAGATCACGCTGAACGGCTGAGCTGCCGAACGGCTGACCCTCCGCCGAGGCGTCAGTGCTGGGAGGCGGTCTCCCCGCGCTCCTGGTCCCTCTCGCCGAGAGGATCGTGCTCCGCGGCGTCCCGGTGGCGCCGACGCTCTGCGAGCCACAGGCCCACGCCGAGGGCGATGCCGATGACGTCGGCGAGGAGGTCGCCGCCCTCCGCGGCGCGTTCGGGCAGGGCGATCAGCTGGATGAGCTCGATCAGCAGCGCGTGGACGAACGCGGCGATCACCACCCATCCGATGGGGAATCGTCTGTGCGGTGCCAGCAGGCGGCCGGCCGCCCAGACGAGCAGGGCGAAGAGCAGCAGGTGAACTGCCTTGTCCAGGCCGGGGACGCCGGCGCCCGGGGTGCCCGCGGGAATCGAGGGCAGATAGAAGCTGACGTTCGCCACGATCGCCAGGGCGAGCAGACCGACGCGCCACGGCAGGGAGCCGCCCACCCGTCGGACCTCGTGCGGGAGACGGCGGAGGAACTCGGCGACAGCGTCCATGGCGGGCATTGTTCCAGGGGTGACGCCTGTCTCCGTGGAGGCTGGGCCGCTAAGCTCGCCCCAGCACGACATCGACCGAGGGAGTTGCCATGTCCTCCAGCACGTCCGATCCGTCCCGGATGGACCCGTACAGCGATGACCCGGGCGCGTCACCGGGCAGCACCGCGGTCCTCGACCGGCAGCTGCAGGAGCAGGAGCAGACCACCGACGACGGTGACCATGACCGGTTCGCCCACTACGTGCGCAAGGACAAGATCACTCAGGCGGCGCTGGACGGCACGCCCGTGATCGCGCTGTGCGGCAAGGTGTGGGTCCCCGGGCGCTCGCCCGACAAGTACCCGGTGTGCCCCGAGTGCAAGGAGATCTACGAGGGCATGCGCGAACCGCAGGACGGCGGCGGCGACGGCAGGGGCGGCTCCGGGCGCGGCGGCGGCTTCCGGGGCTTCTTCGGCGGGCGGCGCTGAGGGAGAGCTGACTTCCTCACATCGGACCCGGCGGCGGGTCGTCGTACCGCGGCGGTACCGTGGTGCACGCTGTGAATACCTCCCCCCTGTTCTCCGCGAACGATCCCCGCCAGCCCTCCGAGGCGGCCGCGCGATCGCTGCCGCCGGCCTACCCCGAACGCGCCGCCTGGGGCACGGTTCCCAAGCTGCGCGCCTGGCAGTCCGAGGCGCTCGAGCTCTACCGCAGCACCGCCCCGAAGGACTTCCTGGCCGTCGCGACCCCGGGCGCCGGTAAGACCACCTTCGCCCTGCAGGTCGCCGCCGGCCTGCTCTCCGAGGGCACCGTCCGGCGCATCACGGTGGTCGCGCCGACGGAGCATCTGAAGACGCAGTGGGCCGACGCCGCCGCCCGCGTCGGCATCTCCCTGGACCCGAACTTCACCAATGCCCAGGGCGCTCACGGCTCCCACTACCAGGGCGTCGCGGTGACGTACGCCCAGGTGGGCATGCATCCCGCGCTGCATCGGGCCCGCACCGAGGCCGATCGCACCCTGGTGATCCTCGACGAGATCCACCACGCCGGCGACTCACTGACCTGGGGCGACGGCGTGCGCGAGGCGTTCGACCCCGCGACGAGGCGCCTGGCGCTGACAGGTACGCCCTTCCGTTCCGACTCCTCGCAGATCCCGTTCGTCACCTACGAGGACGACGGCCAGGGCTTTTTGCGCTCCAAGGCGGATTACGTCTACGGATACGGGGAGGCGCTGCGCGATCACGTGGTCCGCCCCGTGCTGTTCATGACCTACTCGGGCCGGATGCACTGGCGCACCAAGGCCGGTGACGAGGTCTCCGCGCAGCTCGGGGCGATGGAGACCAAGGACATCACCCAGCAGGCCTGGCGCACCGCGCTGGACCCCAAGGGGGAGTGGATCCAGTCGGTGCTCTCGGCCGCGGACCGGCGGCTGACCGAGCTGCGCCGCCATGTCCCCGACGCCGGCGGCCTGGTGATCGCGACCGACCAGAAGGCCGCCCGCGCCTACGCCGCGACCCTGCAGGAGATCTGCGGCCAGGAACCCACCGTCGTCCTGTCCGACGATGCCGGCGCCGGCCGGCGCATCGAGGCCTTCTCCGAGTCCGACGATCGCTGGATGGTCGCAGTGCGCATGGTCTCCGAGGGCGTGGACGTGCCGCGCCTGGCCGTGGGCGTCTACGCCACCTCCACGGCGACCCCCATGTTCTTCGCCCAGGCCGTGGGCCGCTTCGTGCGCTCTCGGACCCGCGGCGAGACGGCCAGCGTGTTCCTGCCGACGGTGCCGATCCTGATGGCCCACGCCGGCGAGCTCGAGGCCGAGCGCGACCACGTGCTGGACCGTCGGCCCGACGAGGGCGACGAGGTCACGGGCCTCGACGAGAGCCTCATCGAGCAGGCGAACCGCTCCGAGAAGGCCAGCGAGGACCTCGAGATGTCCTTCGAGGCGCTGGAGTCCGAGGCGTCCTTCGACCGGGTCCTGTTCGACGGCGGCGAGTACGGCGCCGGGGGCATGGCCGGCAGCGAGGACGAGCAAGGATTCCTCGGCATCCCGGGCCTGCTGGATGCGGACCAGATGCGCACCGTCCTCCAGCAGCAGCAGGCCGAGCAGCAGGCCCGCCGTCAGCGCAGCGGGCCCGCCGAGCAGCCGCAGACGCCGGGCGTGGTGGATCATCGCCGGCTCATGGAGCTGCGCAAGGAGCTCAGCACCCTGGTCTCGGCCTGGTCGCGGAAGTCCGGCACTCCCCACGGATCGGTGCACAACACGCTGCGCAGCCGCAGCGGCGGGCCGGCGGTCGCCCAGGCCAGTGCCGAGCAGATCCAGGCGCGCATCGACATCGTGCGCGGCTGGTTCGTCGGCCGTCGCTGAGGGGCGCTGCCGGTCAGCGCGTCAGCGCAGAACCCGTGCCGCCTCGACGCCGTCGGTGACGGTGGGGATGGCGATCGGGCCGTCGGGCCCGTCGTCGGCCGGCAGATCCAGTTCGCGGATCGAGTCCGCGTGCCGCTGACGCGCCTTCTCGACCCGCTCCGGGGGACGCAACGGGTCCGTCGGCTCGCCGCCGAGGATCATCGGGACCTGCAGGGGGCGCAGATTCGTGCGGCTCCAGTCCGGGTTGGCCTCGGCCGCCAGCAGCTCCGCGGTCAGCTCCCGTTCGAACTCGGCGATCTCCGCCTCGCCGGGCAGCACCAGCTCCGCGTGGGCGCGGTCGCCCACCAACATCCGGAAGGCACGCTTGCCGGCGCCGAGCGTCGCCTTGTCCAGCGACTGCTTGCCGACGGGGTGCATCTGCCCGTCGGCCCCCTCGCGCTCGACCAGCTTGTACACGAACCCGGGCGCGGGGTGGCCGCCGCCGGTGACCAGGCGGGTGCCGATGCCGTAGCCGTCCAGCGGGGAGGAGGCCAGCTCCTCGACGCGGTACTCGTCCAGATCCCCGGTGGCGGTGACGCGGGTCGTCGTCGCCCCGAGCGAATCGAGCAGTCGACGGACCTCGCCGGCCTGCTCGGCGAGATCGCCGGAATCCAGTCTCACCGCTCCGAGCTCCGGCCCGGCGAGGTCCACCGCGGTGCGGATCGCGGTCTCCACGTCGTAGGTGTCCACCAGCACCGTCGTGCCGGTTCCCTGGGAGACCAGCTGGGCGCGGAAGGCCTCCTCCTCGCTGTCGAACAGCAGCGTGAAGGAATGCGCCGCGGTGCCGGCGACGGGGATCCGGTAGTGCGCGCCGGCCGCGAGGTTCGAGGTGGAGGCGAAGCCGACGACGTAGGCGGCGCGGGCGGCGGCGATGGCGGCGTCCTCGTGGACGCGGCGCCCACCCATCTCGATGCAGGGGCGGCCGCGGGCCGCGGTGATCATGCGCGAGCCGGCCGAGGCGATCCCGCTGTCGTGGTTGAGGATCGAGAGCACCACCGTCTCCAGGATCACCGCGTCCTCGAAGGTGCCCTCGACGCGCAGCACGGGGGAGCTGGGGAAGAACAGCTCACCTTCCTCGTAGCCGTGGACGTCACCGGAGAAGCGGTACCGGGCCAGATGCTCCAGCGTGTCCTCGTCCAGCACGCCCGCCCCGCGCAGATAGCGCAGATCGGCGTCGTCGAAACGGAAGTCGGCGATCGCGTCGAGCACGCGGCCGGTGCCGGCGAGAACGCCGTAGCGGCGGCCCTCGGGCAGGGAACGGGTGAACACCTCGAAGACGCAGCGTCGCGACGCGGTGCCGGCCCGGCGGGCAGCTTGCACCATCGTCAGCTCGTAGAGGTCGGTGAGCAGGGCGGAAGTCACAGTGTCCACCGTAATGCGTGCCGGGCCAGCAGATCGTCGGGCGCGCCCCGTAGACTCGACGGGCACCGCGTCCCGGCAGATCGGGACGTGGCGGGACACAGGAGGAGCACGAATGCCGGTCGAGCTGCCGCGGGCTGAGCCCGACACGGGCTCGCTGACCGATCTCTCCCACAGCAACCAGCTGACGATGGATGCCGAGGGGCCCTGGTGCACGGTGGTCTGGAACGACCCCGTGAACCTGATGAGCTACGTCACCTTCGTCTTCCGCCGCTACTTCGGGTACTCGCGCCTGGTCGCCGAGCAGCTCATGACACAGGTCCATGAGGAGGGACGGGCGATCGTCTCGCGCGGGTCCCGCGAACGCATGGAGACCGACGTGCAGGCCATGCATTCCTACGGCCTGCGGGCCACGCTGGAGAAGGCGGAGGAGGACTGATGGCGCATGCGTTCCGCCGTCGGCCCGACGGCTCCCTGGCCTGCCGGCTCGACGGCGAGGAGAAGGCGATCATCGCCCAGGTCGCCCAGGAGACCGCGGAGCTGATCCGCGGCGACCTCGGGATCGACTCGGACGCCGATCCGCTGCGTCGTGCCGCCGAGAGCGAGGACCCGCTGCGCCGGCTCGAGGCCGAGTTCGCAGGCCGCGATGCCCGCGAGCCCGCGGACTCCGCCGTCAAGCGCCTGTTCCCGGCGGCCTCTGAGGATCCGACGCTCGCCGCCGAGTACCGCCGGCTGGGTCAGCAGGACCTCGCCGACGGCAAGCTCGCCGACCTCCGCCGCGTGATGGCGATCCTGGACGCCAGCGGCAGCGAGCACAGCGAGGTCGTGCTGGACGATGACGACGCCCTGGCGGTGCTGCGCGCGCTGAACGACGTGCGGATCGTGCTCGCGGACCGTCTGGACCTCCAGCGCGACGGCGACTTCGACACCGTGCGGATGCTGCAGCAGATCGGCGAGCGCGTGGAGGGGGCGAGCGAGACCGACGACGACACCGTCGGCTCCGACATCGTCATCGCCGTCTACGAGCTGCTGTCGTGGCTGCAGGAGAGCCTGCTGCGGGCATTGGACTGAACGACGACCGGCGAACCCGCAGTGGTCCGCGAGGAACGAGCGGGCCGCGCAGGGTGAGCGGGAGGAGTTCAGTCGGTTGGATAGTGGACTGAGCGACGACCGGTGAGCCCGTCGTGGTCCGCGAGGAACGAGCGGGTCGCGCAGAGGCGCGACTGTGAAACTGCACCCAGTGAGCGCGCCACGAGTGTTTCGGGGACCCCGCGACACTAGCCTTGCCGGGATGAACAACGCGCCGATCGGGATCCTCGACTCCGGGGTGGGCGGGCTGACCGTGGCCCGAGCCATCCTCGACCAGCTGCCGCAGGAGGAGCTGGTCTACATCGGCGACACCGCGCACAGCCCGTACGGGCCCCGCCCCATCGCCGACGTGCGCGCGCTGGTGCTGGGGATCATGGACGATCTCGTCGAGCACGGCGTGAAGCTGCTGGTGATCGCCTGCAACACCGCCTCGGCCGCCGTGCTGCGCGATGCCCGCGAGCGCTATCAGCTGCCGGTGGTCGAGGTGATCCAGCCCGCCGTGCGCCGCGCCGTCGCCGCCACCCGCAACAACCGCATCGGCGTGATCGGCACGCAGGGCACGGTGACCTCCCGTGCCTACGAGGACGCGTTCGCCGCGGCGCCCGATCTGGAGATCGTCACCCAGGCCTGCCCCCGCTTCGTCGAGTTCGTCGAGAACGGGGTCACCATGGGCGACGTCGTCGCGGAGGTCGCCGAGGAGTACCTGGCCCCGGTGCGCGAGGCCGGCGTGGACACCCTGGTGCTGGGCTGCACCCACTACCCGATGCTCGCCGGCCCCATCAGCTACGCGATGGGACCGGACGTCACCCTGGTCTCCTCCGCCGAGGAGACCGCGCTGGACGTCTACCGCCAGCTGCGCGGCACCGACCAGCTGCGACAGTCGGAGCGCTCGCCGCGCCACGTCTTCGCCCAGACGGCCGACGGGGACGGCAGCGAGTCCTTCGCCCGCCTCTCGCGCCGCTTCCTCGGGCCGACGCTCGACATGACCGCCTCCCTGCCGGTGGTCTCGGCATGAGGCTGACCGTCATCGGCTGCAGCGGCAGCTTCGCCGGCCCCGACAGCGCCGCCTCCAGCTACCTCATCGAGCAGGAGGACTCCAGCGGCCGCCTCTGGCGGGTGCTGATGGACCTCGGCTCCGGCGCGTTCGGCCCGCTCCAGCGCGTGATCGACCCGGCGGAGCTGGACGCGGTGATCATCTCCCACCTCCACCCCGATCACTACCTCGACCTCACCGGTCTCGAGGTGTTCTGGGCCTACCACGAGCGCGACGACCTCCCGCAGCTGCCGATCCACGCCCCGGAGCCGCTGCCGGACCGGCTCTCAGCGGTGCTGTGCCGTGAGGGGTACGTCCCCGCCGGCGTCGACGGCGTGCCATTCGCCTACCACGCCCTCGCCGACCGCCGGGACTTCTCCATCGGCCCCCTCGACATCGAGGTGCGCGCGGTGACCCACCCCGTCGAGGCCTACGGCTTCCGGATCACCGGCGGGGGCGGCGTGCTCGCCTACTCCGGGGACACCGACTCCTGCCCGGCCCTGGACGACCTGGCCGCCGGCGCGGACCTCTTCCTGTGCGAGGCCGGGTACATCGAGGGCCGCGACGACCGCTTCAGCGGCGTCCACCTCACCGGCCGCCGCGCCGGGCAGTGCGCGACCCGCGCCGGCGTCGGGCAGTTGGCGCTGACCCACATCCCGGCCTGGACCGAGCCCGCCGTCACCCTCGCAGAGGCCCGCGCCGCCCACGACGGCCCGATCCAGGTGGTCCGTCCCATGGATATCCTCGACGTGTCCGCCTGAACATCCCCACGAAGGGAGCTCCGTGAGCTCACAGACCCAGACCGAGCCCGCGCCGGCCGGTGACCGCGTCGACGGCCGCACCCCGGATCAGCTGCGCGAGGTGCGCATCACCCGCGACTGGCTCGACCACGCCGAGGGCAGCGCCCTGATCGAGTTCGGCCGCACCCGTGTGCTGTGCGCCGCCTCCTTCACCGAGGGCGTGCCGCGGTGGAAGCAGGGCTCCGGCTCGGGCTGGGTCACCGCCGAGTACGCGATGCTCCCGCGCGCGACCAACTCCCGGTCCCAGCGCGAGAGCGTCAAGGGCAAGATCGGCGGCCGCACCCACGAGATCTCCCGCCTGATCGGCCGCTCCCTGCGCGCGGTCATCGACCTCGACGCCCTGGGGGAGAACACGATCCAGCTGGACTGCGACGTGCTCCAGGCCGACGGCGGCACCCGTACCGCCGCGATCACCGGCGCCTACGTCGCCCTGGCAGACGCGATCGCCTGGGGCAAGCGCCACACCTCCCTCCCCGCCGCCCGGGAGATCCTCACCGACTCCGTCAGCGCCATCAGCGTCGGCATCGTCGGCGGGCGTCCGCTGCTGGACCTGGAGTACCGCGAGGACGTCGAGGCCGAGACCGACATGAACGTCGTGGTCACCGGCGCCGGGTCCTTCGTCGAGATCCAGGGAACCGCCGAGGGCGCCCCCTTCGACCGCACCGAGCTCGGATCCCTGCTCGACCTGGCCACCGGCGGGTGCACCACCCTCGCCGGCATCCAGCGCGAGGCCCTGGACCAGCCGCGATGAGCGCGAGCGTCGCCGGCGTGCCCGAGGGAGCCCGGGTCATCCTGGCCACCCACAACGCCAAGAAGCTGCACGAGCTGCAGCGCATCCTGGTGGCTGCGGTCCCCGGCCTGGAGGCCGAAGCCGTCATCTCCTCGGCGGGGATCGACCTGCCGGACGCGGTGGAGGAAGCGGTCACCTTCCAGGGCAACGCCCTGCTGAAGGCGCACTCCGCCGCCGAGGCGACCGGCCTGCTGGCGGTGGCCGACGATTCCGGTCTCTCCGTGGATGTGCTGGGCGGCTGCCCGGGCATCTTCTCGGCTCGCTGGAGCGGGCGCCACGGTGACGACGAAGCCAACAACGACCTGCTGCTCGCCCAGCTCGCGGACATCCCCGACGAGTACCGCACGGCACGGTTCGTGTGCGCGGCGGCGCTGGTGGCCCCCGACGGCACCGAGATCGTCGAGCGCGGCGTGATGACCGGCCGGCTGCTTCGCGAGCGCCACGGCGAGGGCGGCTTCGGGTACGACCCGATCTTCCTGCCCGACGGGGAGGGACGCTCGGCCGCCGAGCTCGCCCCCGAGCAGAAGGATGCGATCTCCCACCGCGGCGAAGCCTTCCGCGCCATCGCCGAGCACGTCGCCCAGCTCCTGGGCTGAGAAGTCATGGCGCACGGCGTGAACCCAGCGGAGGCGCCGTGGCGCGAGGCCGTCGCTGCCATGGTCGGCGCCTCGAGCGTCGATCTCGAGGACGTTCGACGCGAACCCCTGGACTACGACGCGTTCCTGGCCCACCGTGACGTGCACCGGCTGCGCGGTGCGGCCGTCACCGGCACCGGACGCCGGCCCTGGTCACTGATCGAGAAGGTGACAGAGGGCCCGGCGACGGCCTCGCCGTACCTGCTGGACAACGGCCGACGCGAGCACGCCGCCTACACCTCCGGCCTGCTCGAGGACCTGGCACCGTCGCTGGTGGCGCCGCGCCTGTACGGCTCGCAGGTCGAGGCCGACGGCCGGATCACGCTGTGGCTCGAAGAGATCCGCGACGAGGCGCCCCGGCCCCTGGAGGCCGAGTCGCTGCTGGCGATCTCGCGAGATCTCGGCGCGATGGCGGGACGATGGCTGGACCGGGTCCCGTCTCACCCCTGGCTGTTCACCGGCTGGATCGACCGGCACGCGCAGCCGGAGGCGATGGAGGCCGGACTGGCCACTCTGGAGCGCGCGAAGACGCCATCGAGCCTCTCGTGGACCGGCCGCGAGGGCGAGTCACAGGAGCTGATCCGCGCGCAGCCCCGCGTGCGCGCGATTCTCGAGGCGCTCCCGCAGACGCTGTGCCACCACGACGCGGTGGGCGCGAACACTCTGCGCAGCGGCGGTCGCAGCGCGCTGATCGACTGGGAGTCGGTGGGACCGGGCCCGGTGGGCGCGGATCTCGCGTCCGTGCTGTTCGCCTCCGTCCGGCGCGGCGACGCGTCGGCGCACGTGGTCCGCTCGCTCGTCGAGGACGCCTTCGACGCCTACGTCGAGGGGCTGCGCTCCGAAGACGCGGAGGCCGACGTCGCTGCCGCTCGCCGTGGATGCGACGCCGCGATCTGCCTGCGCTGGAAGCTCGCCGCCGACGTCGCCGAGACGGCCCTGGAGGGCCGCCCGGCGCGGCGGGGGAGCGCGCCGGAGGAATCTCCCGAGCAGGCGCTCGAAGAGCTCACGCAGCTGGTCGGCATCCTGCTGGACGCGGCCCGACGCGTTCTCTAGAGGGTCGAGGTCAGCTCCCGCGAGCGGGCCGTCAGCGCCTCAGGTGGCGCCGACGTAGGCGAGGGCACGGCGCACGATCAGGTCGCGGCCACCGGTCATCTCCTCGAGCGGAGAGGGCTCCGCCAGCAGCTCGTCGAGCCCGAACCACGCCATCTCCAGCGCGTCCTCCTGCGGGGCCGTCTCCCCGTCGATCGGGACGATGTAGGCCATGGAGATGGCGTGCTGGCGCTGATCGTGGAACGGCGAGATCCCCGGGGTGGGGAAGTACTCCGCGACCGTGAAGGGCACGGGGGAGACCGGGATGCGCGGCAGCGCCATCGGCCCCAGGTCCTTCTCGATGTGCCGGGAGATGGCCTCGCGGACCGTCTCGTGGATCAGCACCCGCCCGGAGACGATGGCGCGCACGATCTGCCCGCCCCCGTCGGCCCGCAGCAGCAGTCCGACCTCGACGACGCTGCCGTCCAGGTCGGTGCGCACCGGCACGATGTCCACGTACGGGATCGGGAGACGGCGACGCAGTTCCTCGATGCCCTCGGGTTCGAACCATGCGCCCTCGGTGTCCACGGCGGTGCGGTTGGTCATCGGGTACCTCCCTGGAGAGCGTCGGTCGGGTCCTGGTCGGCGACGGCCTGGGCCGCCTCGGGCTTCTCGGCGAAGAATCGGGGGTTGCGGTCGCGGGAGGGGACTTCCACCTCGTTGTCGACCGCCCTGCCCGCGATCATGCGGATCCGCCAGGTGGTGTCCTCGAGCTCGATCACCGAGAGGGTCGCGTTCGGGATCGAGGGCAGGGGCCGCTCGATGATGCCCGACAGCAGGAACCGGATGAGCGTCCCGTGCGCGACGACGAGCACCTTCTGACCGGGGAAGCGCTCCTCCAGCGCTTCGAGCGCGTCATAGCCGCGATCGGCGACGGCCTGGTAGTCCTCGCGGCCCGGGAAGGACCGGTCGGGGTAGAGCTCCTGCATCTCCTCGACCGGCCGGCCCTCGGCCTCGCCCCAGTCGATCTCCACCAGCTTCGCCTCGGTGCCGCCGAAGGGGATGCCGTGGTCCGCCGCGATGATCCGCGCCGTGTGCTCGGCTCGCTGCAGCGGCGAGGAGACGACCACGTCCCAGACCATGTCGGGCAGCTCGTCGAAGGCGCGGTGGGCCTGTTCGACACCGGTCTCGTTCAGCGGCATGTCCGAGGAGCCCTGGAACAGGTTGTGGAGGTTGTAGTCCGTCTGCCCATGGCGGACGAGCCCGAACAGGGTCATGAAGCGTCTCCTCGGAAAAGGGGTGTGTTCCGTGCGCGAGAAGGGACTCGAACCCTGCTCCCACATCGTCGGGACCAGCGTATACGCACGGCACCGTGGGTTCACGCCTCCCTGCCGTTCCCCCGGCTTCTCCGTGAACCGGCCGGGTTCTCTGCCACTGGTTTGCGGGTTCGGGCCCTCGGGTGAAGGCCTCGTAGTAAAGCGTCTCGAACTCTATCGGGGTGAGCATCCCGAGAGAGCCGTGGAGGCGCCGGTTGTTGTACCAGTTAACCCATCCGGCCGTTGCGTTCTCGACGCCTGCGAGGGTGCGGTAGTTGAAAAACCGCGATCTCGCCGGTTCGGGGGTTGACCTTGATGAGGTGGTAGACCTCGCGGATGACGTAGCGCTTCAGTCAACGGACGACGTCGCGCTTGCTCCTGCCTTCGGCCGCCCGACGGGCGACGTAAGCGGCATAGATCCCGTAGCGAGCCGCACGAGCGGTGAAGCCCGGCAGATCCTCGACGAAGAGCGTGACCCGAGAGCGCCCCGCACCTTCTGGATCGAGCTCGGTGTAGATGTGACATAGATCAGACATCGTCCAGACGCGCCCGGTCTCATTCGGCGCGAATGCCGGAGCACCAAAGAACGCCTCGAACCCGCTTTCAGCGACATCGAGGTCGCTCACGGCCAAGCCTGCGAACAATCGCGCGCCGGAGAGTTCGGGTGCCACACTCACCAGACGTCCCCCTCGGCCAGCGGAACGACCCAGGCCCGGCGCTCACAGATCAGACCTTCTCGCATCACGAAGACCTCTGCCATGGCCAACCGCTTCATCGATCCATCCGGTTGGGGCACACGCCCCCGAAGCTCAGCCATGATCGTCTCGTGCTCTTCCACCATCCGCACCACCTCCAGCTCGGGGTCTCCAGCAAACCCCGGGCCCTCGATGGCGGCATCATAGGCAGCCTTTCCTTCCAGTACGAAAGCGCCAAATACCGTCCAACGGATGTCATCGGTCAAGCAGGCCAAGATCTGATCATGATCCGTGCGCCGGAAACCATCGAGATAACGCTCTACGGTCTGCTTGTTAGGACTCGTTTCCATGTGATTCTTCCTCCTCGTCGCAGCGATTATGCTGCCTCGTCGTCACCGGGCTGCCGAAAGGTGTCCGGCACAACTCATGCGCCGTTCAAATCGACATGCATCTCGAAGTTTGGCACCAGGATGCCACGGACTATGTTGATACGGTTCTCACGGTTAACCACGAAGCCGCTCCGCGCGAAGGCAGCTCGTGCGCCACGACTCGCTCGGGTGGTGACGCGCGTGCACCCACGCCGTCGCGCTTCAGCCAGCGCCGCCGCGATCAGCTCCTGGGCGACGCCGCGTCCGCCGACTCGGGGAGCGACGAACAGCATGTCCACCTCGGCTTCGTCGGTTAGGTCGCAGAAAGCCACGAGCGCGCCCTCCCACTCGGCCACGATCGTCCAGGCACGCGAGCGAGCAGGGGCCCAAGTTGCCACATCCAGTTGTGGAGGACACCATGCGTTGATCTGATCGGGGCGGTAGTGTGCCGACGCGGTCTCTCGGATGGCGCGCACGTAGACCTTGAGGGTGTGCTGTGCATCCGCGCCGCGATATCGTCTGATCTTCAGCGGCAACTGAGCACCGTGAGCGGCTTCGAGACAACTCACCCTACTGCCGAGACACCCTCGTAGGCCGCGAAATCCGGCCTCCCCCGCGTCTCGAAGACCTGGATGGTCAGCCCCTGAGGTGTCGTGCGGCTGCTCATGAGTTCGAAGCCGAGCGGGGCCGCGCCATCGGGGAACAGCCGTCGGCCCTGCCCTACGACCACGGGCGCTACGACCAACCGCAGCTCGTCGACGAGGCCGGCCGAGAATAGGCTCTGGGCCAGCGACGAGCTACCGTGCACCTGCAGGTCGCGGCCTGGTTGGGCTTTGAGGCCAGCGATCTGCGCCTCGACATCCCCGGTCACGATGGTGGTGGGATTCCACTCGCCGTCAGCAAGGGTCTGCGTAGCGACATACTTCGGCAGATTGTTCATCCGCACTGCGAAGGGGTCCGCGGGATCAGTGATCTGGGGCCAGTCACGGGCAAACGGCTCGTAGGTGCGTCGGCCGAGCAGGAGCGCATCGGCATGCTCCAACCAGTCGGAAGCCTGATCCACGAATGTTGCGTCCATGTGCGGTACCAGCCACCCGCCTCGTGTGAATCCTCCGCTGGGATCCTCCTGCGGCGAGCCTGGGCCTTGCGAGACCCCGTCTAGACTCACGAACCGCATAACGGTCAACTTCATTGTGGAACTCCTTCTGGATGAGAGCCGTGCCGTACACCATGCCGCGATCGCCGCAGCGACACAACGGACGTCGCTCCTAGACTTTGAGGCAAGCGACGCACCGGAACATCCGCCATCAAGGTCGATCAGCATCACCCAATCGGGCGATAGTGAAGCACTGCTGGGACTGCCGCACGGGACTGCTGCACGGATAGGTGACATCTGATCTGGCTTGCCCGCTGGGCGGCCAGGAAGGATGTGCACCGTGCCCGCTCCCTATCCCCAGGAGTTCCGCGACGATGTCGTGCGAGTGGCCCGGTCCCGCGAGGACGGCGTCACGATCGCGCAGATCGCCAAGGACTTCGGCGTCCACGAGATGACGCTGCAGAAATGGCTGCGCCAAGCCGACATCGAGGACGGCAACCGGCCCGGCAAGACCCGCGAGGAGTCGGCCGAGCTGCGTGATGCCCGTAAGCGGATCCGGCTGCTGGAGCAGGAGAACGAGGTCCTCCGCCACGCAGCGGCCTAGCTGTCCCAGGCGAACCTGCCGTCAAAGGCTCTACCCGCTCGTGAGCGAGCTCGCCGCCGACAAGATCCGTGTCGCGGTGTCCCTGCGGGTGCTGAAGCTCTCCCGCCAGCCCTACTACCGCTGGCGGAAACAACAGGTCACCGAGACCGAGCTGATCGAGGCCTACCGTGCGAACGCGCTGTTCGACGCGCACCGCGACGACCCCGAGTTCGGGCACAGATTCCTCGCCGGTGAAGCGGCCGAGCGTGGCGAGGTCGTCTGTGAGCGGACCGCGTGGAGGACCTGCCGGGACAATCAGTGGTACTCCGCCTTCGGGAAAAGCGGGGGAAGAATGGCAAGAGGCCGGGCCCGCCCGTGCACGATGACCTCGTCAAGCGGGACTTCACCGCCGATGACGTCAACGAGCTGTGGCTGACCGACATTCTCCCGCAAGCGGGAGGTGCCCCCTCCGAGCACCCCACCGATGAGGGCAAGCTCTACCTCTGCGCGATCAAAGACGCGTTCTCCGGGCGGATCGTCGGCTACTCGATGGACTCGCGGATGAAAGCCCGCCTCGCAGTGAACGCCCTGGACAGCGCCGCATCGCGACGCGGTGACACAGTGGAATGCATCGTGCATTCCGACCGCGGGTCGCAGTTTCGGGCGCGGAAGTTCGTGCGCGCTCTCAACTGTCATCACCTCATCGGATCGATGGGCCAAGTCGGTGCCGCCGGGGACAACGCGGCCATGGAATCGTTCTTTGCTCTACTGCAGAAGAACGTGCTGAACCGGCGTCGCTGGCGGACCCGCGAGGAGCTCCGGATCGCGATCATCAGCTGGATCGAACGCACCTATCACCGACGCCGCCGGCAGGCCCGCCTGGGCCGATTGACCCCCATCGAATACGAGACCATCATGAACCCGACCGTCACCCTGGCGGCATAACACCGCAACTGTCACCTATCCGTGCAGCAGTCCCTTCCAGCGATGATCAAGCACCAGCAGAGCGGTGAGGACGGAGCCGTTCTTGCGGGTGCGACTCGTCTCCCCCCTCGACGACCGAGTCGTTCTCCGGGAAGCCCCCGCTCTCCGAACCCCCGCCGGGAGAGCGGGGGTGTCCTGCGTGGTGGAGCTATGATCGCGTCATGGATCCCGCACTCGTAGGGGCACTGACGATGTTGCTTGTCTGGGCGATCGTAGTGCTCGGTGCTGTGCTGCTACTGATCGAGGCGTACTGGCTCGCCCGAGGGGCCGCCGCTGGACGATTCCAGCACGTGATCTCGTGCGTCCACCCGAAGGGCAACGACCTGGACCCTGTCGGCTTGCAGTGAGGTCTCCCGGCCGCCCCAGATCTCCAGTCTTCCGGCTCGTTTTCATTCCGATCGGTCGGCTCCTTTGAGCCCACCGCCCACCTGGGGCTAGGTTGTGACTCAGTACACGCAGTCGACAGGATGATCAGTGTGCACTCGCTGTCATCGAAGCTCCCGTAGACGTCACGCTTCTCGTGCCCTCGCGGCACCTGAGCGAGGCTCACGCGATCGGAGGATTGTTGATGAATACCCCTGACCGCTCTCCCACTGTGAATGATCTCGGCCGTACTCCAGTACAGATCGCGGCTCTGGTGTACGGTGCCGTGTTTTTCCTCGTCGGGATAGCCGGGTTTATTCCCGGCCTGACCACCGACGTCGGCTCGATGCAGTTTGCGGGGCATCATTCTGAAGCGATGCTACTGGGCATTTTCCAGGTATCGATCCTGCACAACGTCGTGCACCTGCTGTACGGTGTCGCAGGGGTCGCCCTAGCCAGCCGCGCATCCCTCGCCCGCCTCTATTTGCTGATCGGCGGCATCGTCTACCTGGTGCTGTGGATCTACGGCCTCGTCATCGGCGAGGAGTCGATGGCCAACTTCGTGCCGCTGAACACCGCCGATAACTGGCTCCATTTCGTCCTCGGCGTCACCATGATCGCGCTGTCGTTCCTCCCTCGCCGTCGACCAGGCCGCGCCGTCACCGCGACCCAGCACGACGGGTAATCGAGAGGGTTTCGACGCCTGAGCCCACCGACCCGCTCTGCGTCTCTCTGGCACCGCGGAACGGCTCAACCGGGTCGAGTAGGCCGCCGAGCCGCGACAGGCGCGTTGAACAAGCAATATGGCCCGCCCGTTTGACAACCGCACCACCACACTGAATGGAGAACATCATGCTGAAGATGCTGAGTGACCTCGGGTTGAGGTCGGATCATATGTACACCGCTGGTTTTGCGTCGATCGGCCTGACGGTCGCCCAGTGGACAATGTCCGCCATGAAGTCCAGTGACTCGCGCGCTCAGGCCGACCGCTGGGGGCTATTCGTCGGTCAATGGGCGCCAACATTTTTCGTGCTGGGCGTCGCTATGAAGCTCGAGGAGCAGCGCTCACTGCCCGCCCTCGGCAAGAAGGGCTAGCAGCTACCGCGCGTCGTAGCAGTGGAAGGTGGGGGCGAAACGAATTGCCCCCACCTTCCGCTCGTCCGCAGCAGTCCAAGACTTCGCCGCAAGGCAGTCCGATGTGGCAGTCCGCGGCACCCCTTTGGTCCGCGGCACCCCTTTGGTGCCCGGGAGTCGCTATGTCTCGATAACAACGGATTTATCCTCTGATCCCAACCCGTTCAGGCACCGGCGCAGAGCCCAGCGCGTCGGCATTCAAACCCGTTCACCAGCGAGTAATTTGCAATCGGCCCCGGCTCGCTGAGGCAACGTCGTGTCGAGCTTGAAGTGCACCGAACGGGCATCGGGCCCTCGACCGTGAGCTGATACTGGATCACCAGCCCGTGCACGATCCGCACGGCGGCCTGATGCGCGGAGAAGACAGCGAGGTCGCTCATGGGGGCCAGCATGCAGCGAGTGTCAGACGACCATGAGTGCCCATCGCGGTCGTACCCCAGGGGGCGCAGTGCCCATTCCGTGCCCACCACACCTGTACAGGCCCGACTGAAGTCCGAACGTGGGAGGTCAGGGCTGAGTCAGGGCTGAAAGGATGCGTGCGCGAGAAGGGACTCGAACCCTCACGCCCTCAGGCACTGGAACCTAAATCCAGCGCGTCTACCAGTTCCGCCACTCGCGCGCCCGCCCAGCTTATCGGCCACCGGGGGATGCTCCGGTAGGCTCGGGGAGCTGGTGGCGCGATGCACTCGGCCCGTCCCCGGAGGGTGCGGCCGCTCGCCCCTCGTCATCTCGAATCCTCACCACGAATCATCACAGGAGTTGCTCATGAGCGCCCTCGCAGGCAAGACCGCCGTCGTCACCGGATCCTCCCGCGGAGTCGGCGCCGCCACCGCGAAGCTGCTCGCCGAGCAGGGCGCCAACGTGGTCATCAACTACCGCCAGAAGGCACCCCGCGCCAACAAGGTCGTCGGCGAGATCGAGCAGGCCGGCGGCTCGGCAATCGCCGTCGGCGCCGACCTCACCGAGACCGAGGGCGTGCGCGCCCTCATGCAGGCCGCGGTCGACACCTACGGCAGCCTGGACCTGCTGGTCCTGAACGCCTCCGGCGGCATGGAGGCCGACCTCGGCGAGGATTACGCGATGCGCCTGAACCGCGACGCCCAGAACGACGCACTCAGCGCCGGCCTCGAGCACCTCTCGACCGGCGGCCGGGTGGTCTTCGTGACCAGCCACCAGGCGCACTTCATCGACGACGTCGAGACCATGCCGGAGTACGAGCAGGTCGCGCGTTCCAAGCGCGCCGGCGAGACCGCGCTGACCGCACGGATCGACGAGATGTCCGCCCGGGGCGTCTCCTTCGTCGTCGTCTCCGGCGACATGATCGAGGGCACCGTCACCGCGACCCTGCTGAACCGTGCCCGCCCGGGCGCCCTGGAGCAGCGCCGCGAGGCCGCCGGCAAGCTGTACTCGGTCGAGGAGTTCGCCGCCGAGGTCGCGCGCATGGCCACGGCGGACGTTCCGACGGGGCACATCGAGCTCGTCGGTGGGGCAGAGGACTTCCTCGCCCGCACCCGCGGCTGACCCGCGCCCTCGGCTGACCAGTCACGCGGCGGAGGATTCCGAGCGGCACGCCTGCTCGCGATACGATCGGCGCAATCAAGCCCTGACGACCCCCGGAGGCAGTGGTGGCCAAGAAGAAGAGCCTGGACGACATGCGCGACGAGGCCTATCGCCGGCAGGACAACCTCGCGTCGGACATCGATGAGCTGGTCGACCGTGTGAACCCCAAGAACGCGGTCACCCGCTGGAAGAACGAACTCGTCGGTTCGATGAAGGGTTTTTCCGCCGCCGGTGACGAGAAGACCCCCGTGACGCTCCCGGTAGCGATCGCGGGCGGCGTCATCGGCGTGGTCCTCATCGGTGCAGGCGTCACGGCGGCGATCGTCCTGTCCGGCGGCGACGGGAAGGCGCCCGAGGCGGCGCAGAAGAAGGCCGGCACAGCGGCCACGAAGAAGACAGCGGCGGCCAGGCGTGACGTCGCCGGTGCCAAGAAGGCCGTGACGAAGAAGGCTGCTCGCACCACGGGGAAGGCCAAGGCGACGACGGCCGCCACGGTCGCACCCGTCAGGACGAAGGCAGACCGCGCTGCGCGGAAGACGCGTGCCGCCGCGAAGCACGGCGCGAAGCAGGCCCGCAGAGCGCGTCGCTGAACCGGCCCGACCACCGGGCCCGACCCGCTGATATCCGGCACTCGGCGCCGGCCGCCCCGCGCGGCCGGCGCCGATGAGTCTCTGCAGCCTCGACGGCTGCCTCTACAGCGCACCGTCGACGTACAGCCAGCTGCCGTCCTCCCGGACGAAACGGGAGACCTCGTGCTGCTCCTGGCGGCCCTGTGGCGTGCGCGCGATGGCGGTGAACTCCACGGTCCCCTCGCGGTCGAACGGGCCGCCCCCGGTCGTCTCACCGAGCTCCAGCCGCAGCCATCGCACGTCGGCCGCGACGGACTCCGCGAGGTCGCCGCGGTCGGGGCGCCGGGTGGGATGCCAGGTACGCAGCAGATGGTCCACGTGCCGTATCGCGAAGGCCGTGTACCGCGAGCGCATCAGCGCCACCGCCGTGGCTGCTCGCCGCCGCTCGCTTAGCACGGGCCCGCAGCACGCACCGAAGGTGTCACCGGTGCCGCACGGGCAGCGCGAATCGTCGGCCGGGGGAGTGGACGGAGCGCTCATCCCACGAGTATCGCCGAGACCGCCATGCGCCGATCCCAGCGAGTGCCGGTGGCAGTGCGTGCCTGTGTCCGGTGTGACCCGGCCGAGCTGCACCGGTGCCCGCAGATCGCGGGATCGCGGATGGCAGGATCGGAGCATGCCCGAACGTCACTCCGCACCAGGCGAGCACCACCACGTCGACCTCCCCTCCGGGTACCGCCTCCTGAACGAGCCGCCCACGAGCGATGAGTACGTGCGCCTGCGGCAGATCGTCGGGCTGAGCCCACGCACCCATGCACAGGCCGCCGGTGCGCTGAGGGCCAGCTGGGCCTGGACCACCGTGCGCACCGACGACGACGCCCTCGCCGCGATGGGCAGGGTGCTGAGCGATGGCACCTGGTACTTCCACCTCGCCGACATCGCCACGGACCCCGACCATCAGCGTCAGGGCCTCGGCCGCGCCGTGATGGAGGAGCTCATCGCCCGGATCGATGCCGCCGCGCCGCCGAATCCGTACATCACCCTGCTCGCCGATCCGCCCGGGCAGAAGCTCTACCGCTCCCTGGGCTTCGTGGACTCCGCGCCGAGCCTGGGGATGCGCCTGCCGCGCTGATCCCGGTGCCGTGCCGGCCGCGCGGAGCATCCCGACCGGTACGACCGCTCGCTGCTTCCGCCTAGGCTCGGATCATGCAGAGCTTCCATGTCGACGAGGACGACCAGCGCTCGCCGCTGGAGAAAATGAGGGCCGGGGACTGGTACCTCGCCGATGATCCTGCGATCCAGACGGCCTACCGCCGGGCACTGGCCCTCTCGGCGCGCTTCAACCGCGACTACGCCGAGGACCCCGACACAGCCCAGGAGATCCTCGGTGATCTACTCGGCACGTTCGGCAGGGGCGCGCATGTGCGAGCCCCGCTGTACCTCGACTACGGGAGCAACCTGCATATCGGTGCGGGCACCTTCGTCAACTACCACCTGACGGCACTGGACGTGGTCGAGATACGCATCGGTGACAACTGTCAGCTCGGGCCCAACATCCAACTGCTCACTCCCGTCCACCCGCTCGAACCCGAGCCGCGTCGCCAGGGATGGGAGGCGGCCGAGCCGATCACCGTCGGCGACAACGTCTGGATCGGCGGAGGCGCGACCATCCTGCCGGGAGTCAGCATCGGCGCGGACTCCGTGATCGGGGCGGGAGCGGTCGTCACCAGGGACGTCCCTGCCCGCAGCGTCGCCGTCGGCAGCCCGGCGCGGGTCGTGCGGACGCTCTGACCGGCTCCGGCGCACGACGGCGGAGGCGTTCGATACCGAGGCTCCGATCGGGCCGCGTCAGCGGCGGGACCAGCCCGGGGTCGAGGGGCCGATCGTCGGCCACCATCCGGTCTCCGACATGAAGCGCACCGAGGAGACGCGCAGCGAACGCCGCTGCGTGTCCAGCCGGGTGCCGACGATGGCCTGGGTGATCTCCGGGTAGAACTTCGCGGGCTGATCGACACCGGCCTCCATGGCCAGGTCCTTCGCCCAGCGCCGACGGGGGATCGGCTCCCCGCCGACGTTGTAGAAGCCGCTGTCCGCGCGCAGGGCCGCCACGAAGGCGCGGCCGGCGTCGGTGTGGTGCAGCAGCGTCACGTATCCATCGGGCCGGCCCAGCAGGATCGGGTCCCCCGAGCGGGTGGCCTTCAGCGCGTAGGTGGTGTGCGGGTCACGGCCGAACAGCTGGCCCAGGCGCAGCACCACGCTGCTGCGACCGGAGGTCGCGAAGTCCACCGCGGCCCGCATCTCCTTCACCCGCGGGCGGAACGCCTGGTTGTGGACGCTGAGCGGCTGATCCTCGGTGATCCAGTCCGACCCGTTGTCCGGGTACAGGAAGATCGTGGACTCCTGGATCAGCTTGCGCACGCCGGCCTCGGCGGCCGCCTTGGCGATCGCGACGGACGCCTCGAGGTGGAGCTTGTCGTCTTCCCGCCAGGCCAGGGGGCGCAGCCCGGCCATGCCGACGGGCACGTGGGCGAGGGTGTTGATGACGACATCGTGACCGCGGAAGGCACGGGCGAGGTCGGAGGCGTCGAACACGTCGGCGACGACGGCCGCGCCGCCTCGTCCCTCGACGATCGGTACGCCGGAATCGCGGCGGGTGATCCCGGTGACCTCGTGTCCGGCGGCGACCAGAGCCTCCACCGCCTCCTGCCCGAGCACACCCGTGGCACCGGTGACCGCGATCCTCACTCCGACCTCCTCCGCCGAGCGTCCACCGGACCCTCGCGCGCCGACATTCCTGGGATGGTCGAGTCTAGGCGATTCCTGGATGCCCGGCCGCTCCGTCTGGCCGAGGCGGAACCAGCCGGTGACCTGTTCGCTCGCTCACAGAGCGCCCGCCCACCTTGGACGTGAGGGGATGAGCGGGTAAAGTCTCCATCTGTTCGCGCCATTAGCTCAGTTGGTTAGAGCAGCTGACTCTTAATCAGCGGGTCCGGGGTTCGAGTCCCTGATGGCGCACCCGCGAGAGAGGCCCCACCGGATCGGTGGGGCCTCTTCGCGTCTCTACCGGTCGACCTGGCCCGAGGGCGGCGCCGATCGATCCGCGCCCCGTGCGTCCGATGATGGGCCTGCGCCCGAACGACCGCCGGGTCGGGAAGGTGTTCTTCACGCCACACGGGCGTTAACGTCGGCCACGAGAGTCCGGCCCCGTCAGCGGGGCCCGGTCGTGCCCGCACACCACCCGACGGAGGGACACCGTGACCGAGACGCAGAGTTCGCAGCAGGACGTCGTCGACGTTCTCACCGCCGACCATCACGCCATGCTGGACCTGCTGCGGCAGATCCAGGGAAACCCCGACCCGCAGGAGCGCCGGGACACCGCCGACACCGTGATCGCCGAGGTCATGCGTCACTCGGTGGCGGAGGAGATGATCGTCTACCCCGCGGTGCAGAAGCACGTCCCCGGCGGCGACGAAGAGGTCGAGCACGACAAGCAGGAGCACGACGAGCTCGTCGACGTGATGAAGCAGCTCGAGGACGTCGACGCCTCCGGCGCCGAGTTCCTCGACCTCATCAAGACCTTCGAGGACAAGCTCGACCACCACGTCCACGACGAGGAGGACGAGCAGTTCCCCAAGCTGCGGGAGAACATCCCCCAGGGCGAGCTCGTGGAGATGGCGGAGAAGGTCGAGAAGGCGAAGCAGGCCGCTCCGACCCGGCCGCACCCGAACGCACCGCACTCGGAGCTGTTCCACAAGTCCGTCGGCCCGGGTGTCGGCATGGTCGATCGCCTGCGCGACAAGCTCACCGGCCGCAACACCGACTGACGACCCCACGGCGCCCGCCTCCGACGCGGCCTGACCGGGCGCGTCGGAGGCGGGCGTGCGTCCGGCGAGCCTTCGCTCCGGTGCGGGCCTCGCGATGCGTGGACCCGGCTCGTGGATCTACCTCCCGGTCCGTCCCGCCGCTGAGGGGCGCAGCAGCGACCGTGGTGTGCCTACAGTGTCCCGGTGCAGGGCCGGTCGGGGCATGACCGGCCGCATCGGAGGAGATTTCATGCTGAGCACACGGATCACACGATTCCTGGTCCTCATCGGGATGCTGGTCATCGCCGCGACCGGATGCCAGGGCCACTTCCCCGCAGACGCGCAGGGAACGCTCGACCGCGCCACCGGCGGTGAGCTGCGCGTCGGTATCAGCGAGAACCCGCCGTTCACCGAGGTCGGTCCCGAGGGGGAGGTCAGCGGCTCCGAGGTGGAGCTGGTGAGCGAGTACGCCGAGTCCATCGACGCCGAGATCACCTGGGTGCCGGCGGGGGAGAACACCCTTGCCGAGAAGATGAAGGCCGGCCAGCTCGACCTCGTCGTCGGCGGCCTGTCCTCGAAGGCACCCTGGTCCTCGAAGATCGCCCTGACCCGGCCCTATACGACCACCGAGGGTCCCGAGGGCAAGACGGTGAAGATCGTGATGGGTGTACAGCCCGGTGAGAATGCCCTGATGGTCGATCTCGAGCGGTTCCTCGCGAAGGAGGCTGGTGAGCTGTGAGCGAGCATGATGGTGAAGGCGGCGAGGAGGACACCGGTTCGGGCCGCGATGCGATGGGCCAGGAGCAGCGCAAGGTGCTGCAGCGCGCCATCCGCCTGGAATGGATCACGCTGGCGTGGATGTCGGCCACCGTCGCCCTGGTGGCCCTCGTGGCAGGCCAGTCCCAGGCGATGCGGGCGGCCTGGGCCGAGGACATGCTCTCTCTGCTGCCCCCGATCGCCTTCCTGATCGCCACCCGCCGTATCCGCAAGCAACCCGATCGCCTGCACCCCTACGGATTCCACCGCTCCATCGGGGTCGCCCATCTGGTTGCCGCGCTCGCACTGCTGGTGATGGGCGCGTACCTGTCCATCGACTCGGTCAAGACGCTGGTCACGGTCGAGCGACCCCCGATGGGGCTGACCGTGATCGCCGGTCACGGCATCTGGTCGGGCTGGCTGATGGTGGCCGTCATGGCCGTCACCAGCATCGGACCGGTGGTGCTGGGCCGGATGAAGCTGAAGCTGTCCGAGCCGCTGCACGACAAGGTGCTGTTCGCCGACGCCGACATGAACAAGGCGGACTGGACCACCGCTGTCGCGACCATCGGCGGTGTGCTGGGCGTGGGCCTGGGCCTGTGGTGGGCGGACTCGGTGGGCGCACTGATCGTCTCCGTCTCGATCCTCCGCGACGGCCTGAAGAACCTCCGCTCCTCGATCGGCGGTCTCACCGACACCGAGGCTCGCACCTATGACGACTCCGAGCCGCACCCGCTGACCCTGGAGATCGAGCAGCATGCCGACGCGGCGCCGTGGGTGCGCGAGGCGCGCGCTCGGGTGCGCGACGAGGGACACGTCTTCCACGCCGAGGTGTTCGTCGTCCCCCATGAGCAGCATGGGGGAGGGGCCGGGAACTGCGCGGAGCTTCGCGATCGGATCCGTGACCTGGACTGGAAGGTCCACGACGTGGTGGTCGCGCCGGTGCCGGAGCTGCCGCCGACCCAGACCTTTCGGTCGACCCTGCGGACGTGAACGCCCCAGGCCTCTACCGTGGAGACCTCCGCACGGATGACATCGAGGCGAGGACACGATCATGAGAGCAGTGACCTGGCAGGGTACCGAGCACGTGAGCGTGGAGGATGTTCCCGACCCCACGATCCAGCAGCCCACCGACGCGGTGATCAGGGTGACCTCCACCGCGATCTGCGGCTCCGATCTCCATCTGTACGACGTGCTCGTCCCATTCATGAGCCCCGGGGACGTCATCGGCCACGAGCCGATGGGGATCGTCGAGGAGGTCGGCCAGGACGTCACCCACGTCCGGCCCGGTGATCGCGTCGTGGTCCCCTTCAACATCGCCTGCGGCCACTGCGGCATGTGCTCGAGCGGGCTGCAGTCCCAGTGCGAGACCACCCAGGTCACGGAGTACGGCTCCGGGGCGGCCCTGTTCGGCTACTCGAAGCTGTACGGACAGGTCCCCGGCGGCCAGGCCGAATACCTCCGCGTTCCGCACGCCGACTACGGGCTGGTCAAGGTCGGTGCGGAGCTGCCCGACGAGAACTACCTCTTCCTCAGCGACATCCTTCCCACGGCCTGGCAGGGCGTGAAGTACGCCGACGTGCCCGACGGCGGGACCCTGGCCGTGATGGGGCTGGGTCCCGTCGGCCAGCTGGGCGCGCGGATCGGGCGCCATCTCGGTGCTCGTGTGATCGGCGTCGATCCCGTTCCTGAGCGGCGCGCCATGGCCGAGCGTCACGGCATCGAGGTGTTCGACCTCGGCGAGGACACCGTCGACGAGATCCGGGAGCAGACCGGTGGCCGCGGACCCGACGCCGTGCTGGACGCGGTCGGGATGGAAGCCGAGGGGAGCCCGTTCGCCGGCCTGGCCCACTCGCTCGTCGCGAAGCTGCCCAAGGCGATCTCCGGGCCGATGATGGAGCGCGCCGGCGTCGACCGCCTCGCCGCCCTGCACACCTCGATCGACCTCGTCCGCCGGGGCGGGACCGTGTCGCTGTCCGGCGTCTACGGCGGCACCGCCAGCCCGATGCCGCTGCTGACCATGTTCGACAAACAGGTCCAGATGCGCATGGGCCAGTGCAACGTGCGCTCGTGGACCGATGACCTGCTGCCGCTGGTCGAGGACCCCGCCGATCCGCTCGGCGTCGGGGACCTGGTGACGCATCGCCTGCCGCTCGAGGAAGCACCCGTCGGCTACGACCTCTTCCAGAAGAAGCACGACGGGTGCATCAAAGTCGTCCTCGACCCCTCCGGCGCCGCACCGTCCAGCTGATTCGCGACCGGCGGCCGGGCCCGAACCGGCGGCCACCTGCGGTCCGGCACGTGGTCCCACAGCAGCGTCCCGCGACCGCCCGTCGGGCCCTCTCAGACCGGCGGCCACGCACACCGTGGCCGTCACGCACAGATGAACCGCACCGAGGAGAGGATCCATATGGCCTCGAACGACCAGCTCGCACTCGTCAATCCCGTCGACCGTTTCCCCGACGTCTCGCCGCCGAAGCAGGACCAGCCCGAACCCGGTCTCGACGCCGAACTGATCCCCGGCACCGACCGCGGTGAGGACACCTACCGCGGCACCGGCCGTCTCGAGGGTCGCAAGGCACTGATCACCGGCGCCGACTCCGGCATCGGCTCCGCCGTCGCCATCGCCTTCGCCCGCGAGGGCGCGGACGTGGCCATGAACTACCTTCCGGCCGAGCAGAAGGATGCCGAGCACGTCGCCGGCGTCATCGAGCAGACCGGTCGCAAGGCGGTGCTGCTGCCCGGTGATCTCTCCGACGCGGCGTTCTGCGCCCAGCTGGTCGAGGACGCCGTGCGCGAGCTCGGAGGCCTGGACGCCCTGGTCAACAATGCCGGGCGCCAGATCGCCATCGAGAGCCTCGAGGATCTCGAGGACGAGCAGTGGGTCAGCACCTACGAGGTCAACATCCACGCGATGTACCGCATCACCAAGGCTGCTCTGAAGCACCTCCCCGCCGGGGGCACGATCGTCAACAGCACCTCCATCCAGGCGTACCAGCCCTCGGAGACGCTGATCGACTACGCCTCGACCAAGGCCGCGATCAACAACTTCACCAAGGGCCTGGCCCAGCAGCTCGCCCCGCGCGGCATCCGCGTCAACGGTGTGGCGCCCGGGCCGATCTGGACGCCGCTGCAGGTCTCCGACGGGCAGCCCAAGGAGGCCCTGCCCGAGTTCGGCAAGAGCACGCCGCTGGGCCGCGCCGGTCAGCCCACCGAGCTGGCCCCGGCCTACGTCTTCCTCACCTCCCCGGAGTCCAGCTACGTGCTGGGGGAGACGCTGAACGTCAACGGCGGAATGCCCTCGCCGTGAGGCGCTGCGGATTTGTGGAATGTCGATGAGGCCGCCCGAGAACGGCGCGCCCCGGGGGAGTCGGAGAACGCCGGGGCCACCCGATGGCTTTCGCGAACAAGCAGGCACTGACCACTCGGCAAGGCCTGTGACCTCGATTCGCGGGGCGGGGCTTGTCCGTTCCCGGCGGCGGTGTTAAGCCTGTATCAGCCGGGTTTACCGGTGACACGTCGCTGGAGGTGAATCGCCTGGTGCGCCCTCCGGCCGATCTGAAGGAGGAATGCATGCCTGCTGGACAGACTGGTTTCGACGACGTCACGTTCGACCTGATCTCCGTGCAGTACCACGCACTCAAGGCCGGCCATGATTACGGCCAGTACGTGCGCGATGCGCGAAATGCGGAGCAGGAGGAGATCGCAGCCTTCTTCGAGAAGGTCATGGAACAGGACGCCGAGCGTGCGAAGGAATGCCATCGGTTCCTCCGCGAGCTCGGCGGGACCGACAACACGAGCCCCAACTGAGGGGCAGCCCGAGACTCAGCGGGGAACGCTCATCGGCTTCCGCGATGACGTGACCCCCGGACCGGGCCCGCCCGATCCTCACCACGAAGGCCCTGCCGGCATCCCGGCGGGGCCTTCGCCGTGCCGGCACCGCGATGCAGAGCGCACGCGCAGCGGCAGCTGGGGCCACCTGAGCGCTCGCTCAGCGAGACGCCGGGAGCGAGTCCCCGGCCCGACCCGCGAAGCCGCGCAGGCGCAGGCTGTTGATGACCACGAAGACGCTGGAGAACGCCATCGCCGCCCCCGCCAGCATCGGGTTCAGCAGCCCCAGCGCGGCCAGTGGGATGGCCGCCACGTTGTACGCGAAGGCCCAGAACAGATTGCCCTTGATGACGGCGAGGGTGCGCCGGGAGAGGCGGATGGCGTCGGCCGCGCTGCGGAGATCTCCGCGCACCAGCGTGAGGTCGGCCGCCTCGATCGCGACGTCGGTGCCGGTGCCCATCGCCAGGCCCAGGTCGGCCTGGGCGAGCGCGGCGGCGTCGTTGACGCCGTCACCGACCATCGCCACGACCTTGCCGTCGTTCTGGAGGCGGGAGACCACGTCGATCTTGTCCTGAGGCAGCACCTCGGCGATCACCTCGTCGATGCCGACCTCCGCGGCGATCTGCTGCGCGGCGGCGCGGTTGTCCCCAGTCAGCAGGATCGGTGTCAGTCCCAGCGCGCGGAGCGAGCGGATCGCCTCCGCACTGGTGGGCTTGACAGTGTCGGCGACGACGAGGACTCCCTGCGCCTGTCCCTCCCAGCCGACGATCACGGCGGTGCGGCCCTGACGCTCGGCGTCGGCCTTCGCGGTGGTGAGGGCAAGATCCAGGAGCCCGGCATCCAGCCCGTGCGAGCTCTCGCCCGGGACCGGCTCGGCGAACAGGCCCTCGCGACCGACGAGCACGGTCTTCTCCTCGACGGTGCCGCGCACGCCGCGGCCTTCGAGGTTCTCGAACTCGGCCGGCGTGGGCAGCGTGCCGATCTCCTCGGCGGCGCCGCGCGCGATCGCCCGGGCGATGGGATGCTCGGAGGCGTCCTCGACGGCACCCGCCAGGCGCAGCAGCTCCGCGCGGTCCACGCCGGCGGCGGGGACGACGTCGAGGAGCGTCATGGTGCCCGTGGTGACGGTGCCGGTCTTGTCCAGCACCACGGTGTCGACCCGGCGCGTGGACTCGAGGATCTCAGGGCCCTTGATGAGGATGCCCAGCTGGGCGCCGCGGCCGGTCCCCACCAGCAGCGCGGTCGGGGTGGCCAGGCCCAGCGCGCACGGGCAGGCGATGATCAGGACCGCCACAGCGGCGGTGAAGGCGGCCTCGACGGGGAACCCCGCGACGAGCCAGCCGATCAGCACCAGGACGGCGAGCGTGAGGACGACGGGGACGAAGACCGCCGAGACCCTGTCCGCCAGTCGCTGGACCTCGGCCTTGCCGGACTGCGCCTCCTCGACCATCGCGGCCATCCGCGCCAGCTGGGTGTCGGAGCCGACCCGCGAGGCCCGCACCAGCAGACGGCCGCCGGCGTTGACGGTGGCTCCGGTGACGTCGTCACCCTCGCCCACCTCGACGGGGACCGCTTCGCCGGTCAGCATCGAGACGTCGACCGCGGAGCGCCCGGAGACCACCGTGCCGTCGGTCGCGATCTTCTCGCCGGGACGGACCACGAACTCATCGCCCACGGCCAGCTCGGAGACCGGGATGCGGCTCTCCTCGCCGCCTCGCAGCACGGCCACGTCCTTGGCGCCCATGTCCAGCAGGGCCCGCAGTGCGGCACCGGCCTGTCGTTTGGACCGCTTCTCGAGGTAACGGCCCAGGAGGATGAACATCGTGACCCCGGCGGCCACCTCGAGGTAGATGTTCGCCGCCCCGTCGGACGGCGCGATGCTCAGCTCGAAGCTGTGCCTCATGCCGGGCATGCCTGCCGAGCCCAGGAACAACGCATACAGCGACCACAGGAACGCCGCGGCGGTGCCGACCGAGATCAGCGTGTCCATGGTCGCCGCGCCGTGGCGGAGGTTGACCCAGGCGGCACGGTGGAACGGCCAGCCGGCCCAGACGATGACGGGGGCGGCCAGGGCGAGCGAGGCCCACTGCCAGTAGGTGAACTGCAGCGCCGGGATCATCGCCAGGAGGATGACCGGCACCGAGAGCACCACCGATCCGATCAGCCGCTGCCGCAGCGAAGCGAGTTCCGGATCCTGCTGCTTCTCGCCGTGCGGGTCCTCGTCGGCGGCCGCTGGCTGCGGAAGCGTCGCGGTGTACCCGGTCCGCTCCACTTCGGCCACCAGGTCCTCGGGGGAGTAGCCCTCAGGCGCCGTGACCCGCGCCTTCTCGGTCGCGTAGTTGACCGAGGCGGTCACACCATCGAGCTTGTTGAGCTTGCGCTCGATCCGGTTGGCGCACGAGGCGCACGTCATCCCGCCGATCTCGAGCTCGATATCGGCGCCGAGGGGCAGCTGGGACGGTGACGTGGGCATGGGGCTCTCTCTCGGGACGTGGGGTCGACTCGGGCGTCCGGCCGTGCCGGGTGACCGGTCGGTTCGCCAGGCTTCGGCTCTCAGGCCCGGGTCGCGGAGTAGCCGGCTTCCTCGACCGCAGCCAGGACGTCGCCGTCCTCGACGGGCTGATCCGAGGTGACGACCAGGTCGCCGGTCTCGTGGCTGACCTCGATGTGCTGGACCCCGGGAATCTCGCCGACCTCCTCACGCACCGACATCTCGCAATGTCCGCACGTCATTCCGGTGACCTGGAATCGGCTCGTGGTCGCGCTCATGAGGCTCTCCTTCGTGTTCTCGGGCGCCGACGGGGTCTCCGGTCGGCGGTCGTCTCTCCACGATTTATACCCCTGGGGGGTATAAAAGGTCAAGCGTGACGAGATTGATCGCGCGGAGCGTGGCGCCAGCTCCTGCCGGGTGCGAGACCTTTCGGGGCCGTTGCCTACGATACCCCTGGGGGGTACGGTGGCGTCGTCGCGGCCGGCGGTCCGACGCCGTCACGCCTTTCGACGCCGTGCCGCAGCCCAGCACTACCCACTGCCCTGCAGGTCCGCGTCGATCAGGAAGGACATGACGATGAGCAGCGTCCCGACCCCCGATGGCGATGCCCGGGCAGATCTGCGCGAGCACGACAGCCACGGGTCCCACGGAGGCAGCGGAGCCCATCACGGGTCCGGCGGCCACGACGAGCACAAGAGCCAGGAGAGCCGTGGGAGCCGCGAGCACCACGGGGATCACCAGGATCACGGGAACCATGGAGGCCACGGCGGACACGGCGGCCACGGCGGGCACGGCGGGCATGAGGACCACGTCGCAATGTTCCGTCGGCTGTTCCTGATCAGCCTGGTTCTCTCCCTCCCGACAGTCCTGCTCAGCCGCACGTTCGCCGACCTCATCGGCTACACCCTGCCGGCCCTCCCGGGCCTGGCCGCGGTGCCGCCCGTGCTGGGCACGATCATCTTTCTCTGGGGCGGCAGGCCGTTCCTGACCGGAGCGGTCTCGGAGCTCCGCTCCCGCACCCCCGGGATGATGCTCCTGATCGGCATGGCGATCACCGTCGCCTTCGTCGCCTCGCTCGGGGCCAGCCTCGGCCTGCTCTCCTCCGAACTGGACTTCTGGTGGGAGCTGGCCTTCCTCGTCGTGATCATGCTGCTGGGCCACTGGCTGGAGATGCGCTCCCTCGCCCAGACCTCCTCGGCCCTGGACTCCCTGGCCGCCCTCCTGCCCGACGAGGCGGAGAAGCTGGTCGGAGACGATGATGTGGTCAGGGTCGCCCCCTCGGAGCTCCAGCGCGGAGACCACGTCCGGGTCCGTCCGGGCGGGCGCATACCGGCCGACGGCACCGTCGTGGACGGCGAGGCCGATGTCGACGAATCGATGATCACCGGCGAATCCCAGCCCGTCCACCGCGAGGCCGACGCGACGGTGGTCGCCGGCACCGTCGCGACCGACAGCGCCCTGACGGTGCGCATCGACGCCGTCGGTGACGACACCGCGCTGGCCGGCATCCAGAAACTGGTCGCGGACGCACAGTCCTCGAGTACGCGAGCACAGCTGCTGGCCGACAGGGCCGCCGCCCTGCTGTTCTGGTTCGCGCTCGGCGCCGCGCTCCTCACCGCGATCGTGTGGACGCTCGCCGGCAGCCCGGACCTCGCGCTCACCCGGACGATCACCGTGCTGATCATCGCCTGCCCCCACGCCCTCGGCCTGGCGATCCCCCTGGTCGTCTCGATCGCCACCGAGCGCGCCGCCCGCGCCGGGGTGCTGATCAAGGACCGTGCGGCCCTGGAGCGGATGCGCACGGTCGACACGGTCCTGTTCGACAAGACCGGTACCCTGACCAGGGGTGAACCCGCCCTGGCCGACCTCGAGGCGATCGACGGGGACGACGGCGAGCTCCTCGCACTGGCAGCGGCGGCCGAGTCCGAGAGCGAGCATCCGCTGGCGCGCGCAATCATCGCCGCCGCCCGGGAGCGGGAGCTCGAGGTGCCCCGCGCCGAGGATTTCCGCGCCTCCACCGGGGTCGGCGTCACCGCCGACATCCGCGGACGAGCGGTGGCCGTCGGCGGCCCGAAGCTGCTCGAGGAGAACCGGCTCGAACCGATGCCACAGGCCGACCAGTGGTCGGATCGCGGCGACACCGTGCTGCACGTGGTCCTCGACGGTCAGGTCGCCGGCGCCCTCGGCCTCCGCGACCAGGTGCGCGAGGAATCGCGAGAGGCGATCTCAGCCCTGCACGACCGCGAGGTCCGGGTCGCGATGATCACCGGCGACGCACGTCCGGTGGCGGAGGCGGTCGCCGGCGAGCTCGGCATCGACGAGGTCTTCGCCGAGGTCCGTCCGGAGCACAAGAGCGAGAAGGTCGAGGAGCTGCAGCGGCAGGGCCGGACGGTCGCCATGGTCGGAGACGGTGTCAACGATGCGCCGGCACTCGCCCAGGCGGACGTCGGGATCGCGATCGGCGCCGGGACGGATGTCGCGATCTCCTCGGCCGGCGTGGTCCTGGCCTCCGACGACCCTCGCGCAGTGCTCTCGGTCCTGCGTCTGTCCACGGCGGTCTACCGCAAGATGACGCAGAACCTCTGGTGGGCCGCCGGCTACAACATCATCGCGGTGCCGCTGGCCGCGGGCGTGCTCGCCCCGATCGGGTTCATGCTGCCGATGGCCGTCGGCGCTCTGCTGATGTCGGCCTCGACCATCGTGGTCGCCGCCAACGCGCAGCTGCTGCGCCGCCTGGATCTCGACCCACAGGCAGTCGTCGCGGGGGAGACGAAGAGCTGAACGGCGCGACCCGCAGCGGCGAGGAGCGTCAGGACCCCTGGGGCCAGGTGTCGCGGACGTCCGCTCCGCCTTCGACGACCTTCTCCGGGGTGTCGGTCAGATCCGTCCAGGAATCCTGGGGACGGTAGCCCAGCTCGAGGGTCGTGTTGGTCAGCGACCAGCGCCGGTTGGGGTTGTCGGAGATCGCGTAGTACAGCCCGAACCGCACCTCGGCCTCGATGGCGCGTCGCACCACGCGGGCGCAGTCGGCAGGGCTCAGCCACATGGCGCGCAGGACGTCCTCGTCGGCCTCGAGCGGATCCTCCGAGACCCAGCCGATGCGCAGCGCGATGAAGTCCAGGCCGTGCTCGTCGTAGTAGAAGCGGCCCAGGGCCTCCCCGAAGATCTTGGAGACGCCGTACAGGGAATCGCCGCGCTGGATCTGATGGGGGTAGACCGGCCACTCCTCGTGGCGGTCGTACATGCCCATCGCGTGGTTGGAAGAGGCGAAGACGATGCGGCGCACCCCGGCCTCACGAGCGGCTTCCAGGACGTTGCGCAGCCCGATGAGGTTCGCCTCCAGCACCAGATCCCAGCTGGACTCGGGGGAGGCGGCGCCGGCCAGATGCACCACGGTGTCCACGCCGTCCATCATCGCCACCAGCTTGTCGTACTCGGCGAGGTCGGCGACCTGCAGCTCGGTGCCCGGCGGGGCCTTCTCGGCGCTGCGGCCCTGCAGCACCAGGTCGTAGTCCTGCTTCAGGTCCTCCGCCAGGTGGGAGCCGACGCCCCCGGTCGCTCCGGTGATCAGTACGCGCTTCGTCGAGTCACTCATGCGGCCATTATGGGTCGCGGGGCGCCGGCACGGAACCGCGCCGACCGTGCGGATCGGAAGCGTGCGGACCGAGGGGCGTGGGGTCCGCCGCTGCGCGGACCGCAGGGGCGAGCGGGGGAAAGGGGCTGGTCAGGCGCCGGGGGCCCGGCCGTCGCGCGACTCCTCGGGCTCGTCCCCGCGCCGGCCGCTGTCGGCATCGCCGTCCGTATCGCCGTGCTCGGGCATTGGCCGGATCTCGCGGCGCATCCGCTCCATGCGGGCATCGAGATCGGTGGCCACGCGGGCGGCGTCGTCGAGCTCCGCACGCAGGTGGGCCGGGAGCTGCCGGCGGTACTTGTAGGAGAGCTTGTGCTCGGTGCTGGCCCAGAAGTCCATGGCGATCGTGCGCAGCTGCATCTCCACCGGCACATGCTCGGTGTGCTCGGAGAGGAAGACGGGCACGCGCACCAGCAGGTGCAGCGAGCGGTACCCGTTGGGCTTCGGCTCGGCGATGTAGTCCTTGACCGTGAGCACCTCGAGATCCGGCTGCCGGCTGAGCATGTCCGCGATCCAGTACACGTCCGAGACGAAGCTGCAGGTGATGCGGATCCCGGCGATGTCGTGGACCCGTTCCCGGATGGCCGCGATGGTCATGTCGCCGCCGGTGCGGACGGCCTTCTCCAGGAGGCTCTCGGTCGACTTCAGGCGCGAGCGGACGTGCTCGATGGGGCTGTAGTCGTGGATCTGCTCGAACTCCTGGCGCAGCACGTTGACCTTCGTCTCGACCTCGTCGATGCCGAACTGGTAGTGCATCCGCAGCCTGGTGAACTCCTGGTGGACCTGCTGGAGCTGCGCGGTCAGGAGCTCTGGATCGTCCTGGCTCTGCAGCACGCGGTCCTGCCGCGCACGCACGAGGTCGCGCACCGTCTCGGTGGGGTCGTCGGCGCCCGGGTCCAGCTGTTCCATCCACGTGGTCCCTTCGGGGGAGGTCTGAGCCCTCCCGACCCTGCCAGATCCGCCTGAGCGAGTGGTGGGACGGTCCCGGTCGCCGCGTCGATGGGGACGCCGCTCAGCTCGCGGGCCGCCTCTGCTCAGGGCTTTGACCGGCCCACCATGTGCCCGTGGTCTCCAGCGAGTTGAACGTGTACACGTGCAGGCCCTCGAGCCGCAGAGCCGGATCCTCGAACGCCGGGGCCAGCTCGGTCAGCAGCGCATCGGGGCTCCAGGACCCCGGACCCAGCAGGTGCCGGATCCCGGATCGGTGGCTGCCCAGCAGGCGCAGCGATGGCCCGACGCCGACCTTGCCCGCGATCCGCAGCAGCCGTTTCATGCCCGTCGGCGCCGCCACCCCGGGACGCACCGGCAGCTCGATGCCGTGCTCACGGACCTGCCGCGTCCAGCGCAGCAGCGGCTGCGCGGAGAAGCACATCTGGGTGACCAGGTAGGAAGCGGTGGCCGCCTTCTCCTGGAGCAGACGTATCGCCTCCTCCTCGTCGACGAACGGGTGGCCCTCCGGATGCGCGCCCACGCCCGCCGTGAACCCGTGCCCGGTGCCGGCCATCGCGGCCAGCAGGTCCGAGGCCCCGGTGAAGCTCCCGGCGGGCTCGGCCGCGTCCCCGGCGATGACGAACACCTCCCCGATCCCGTCGGACTCCAGGCCCGTCAGGATCGTCTCCAGAGCGGACTCGCCCGGCACCTGCCGCGCGGCCAGATGCGGGATGGCGGTGAATCCGAGAGAGGAGAGTTCCCGCGCCGTGGCCAGCGTCGCCTCCAGGCCGTGGCGCCCCGAGGCCGTCACGGTCACCCGCGAACCGGCCGGCAGCTGCCGGGCCGCCTCCTCGGCGACGCCCGGCAGCGGGATCACCTCGAACTGCGGGGCGTCCGTCATGGCCGCCGGCCACGGCGCGGAACTCTCAGGCTGCTGTGGCGCCACTGCCGGACAGCTCCTTGACGTCGCTCTTGGGCAGCTCCTTCGTCGGGTCGATGAACGGCTTGGGCACCACCACGGCTGCGACGGGCTCGGAATCCGAGACGCCTCCGGCCCCGGTGGGTTCGCCGGTCTGGACGGTGAACTCGGTGCCCAGGTCCGAGAGTCCGGCCGGGACCAGTGCGAGGCCGATGTTCTTGCCCAGGCGCGGCGAGTGGCAGGCGGAGGTGACCTCGCCGACCCGTTCGCCGTCGTGATGGACGGGGAAGCGATCGATCATCGACCCGTCGTTGTACGAGCCCAGCTCCGGGCCGGCGATCTCGAGGCCGACGAGCTTGCGCTTCGGCCCCTCGGCCTTGATCCGGGTCAGGGCCTGCTTCCCGATGAAGTCCGCCTCCTGGTTCAGGTCGACCATCCAGTCGTAGCCCATGCCGACCTCGAAGGGGTTGGTACCCACGGTGATATCCGCACCGTGGGCGAGCATGCCGCCCTCGATGCGACGGATATGGCAGGGGCCGATCACCTTCATGCCGTAGGGCTCACCGGCCTCCCAGACCAGCTCCCACAGCCGCTCGGCATCACGGGAGGCGTTGTGGACGTAGATCTCGTAGCCGATCTCGCCGGTGTACCCGGTGCGCGAGACGGTCACGTCGATCCCGTCGATCTGGAAGTCGTGGAGGTAGTAGTACTTGATGTCGGCGACGGCGTCCCCGAGCAGATCCCGCAGCACGGCGTAGGACTTCGGGCCCTGGACCTGGACGGGACCGACGTCGATCTCCTCGATCTGCACGTCCATCCCGGCGTAGGTGGCGACGCCGCGGGCCCACAGCAGGATGTCGCTGTCGGCGAGGGAGAGCCAGAAGCGGTTCTCCTCGACCCGCAGCAGCACGGGGTCGTTGAGGATGCCGCCGTGCTGGTCGGTGAGGAAGACGTACTTGCACTGACCGACCTTGCACTTCGACAGGTCACGCGTGACGAGCAGGTTCGTGAAATCGAAGGCGTCCGGCCCGGAGATCTCGATCTGCCTCTCGACGCCGACGTCCCAGAGGGTGACGCCCTCCAGGAGCGCCCAGTACTCGGCGACCGGGTCGCCGTAGTGGCGGGGGTGGTAGGTGTGGTTGTAGACGCTGTACTTCGCGACCCCGTGACGCCTCGATGCGTAGAAGAACGGGGACTTGCGAAGACGCGGGTAGAGCAGCATGCCTGGGTTCTGGTTCACGGTCATCGTGTGCCTCCAATATGCGTCCGTACTCCACTGTGACACCATGGATGCGCTATACGCAATGCTTTGCGTATAGCGCAACGATCGCGGCGACGTCGGTCGGACGGGCGCTGCGAGCAGGCCGTATCAGCAGGAGGGATGGAAGGAATCGCATGCCGGGAACGGGAACGGTGCAGTCGGTCGAACGAGCGGCGCAGGTGCTGGAGATCCTTGCGCGCGACGGGCAGTCGGGCGTGGGGCAGATCGCGCGCGAGCTCGACGTCCACGTCTCCACGGCGTCGCGCCTGCTGGGGGCGCTGGAGAATCATGACCTGGTCGAACGTTCCGAAGCGGGCTCCGTCGTGCAGCTCGGGGTCGGCGTGCTGCGGCTGGCGGCCTCGACCCGCTCCGGGCTGGACCTCACCGACCAGGCGGGCCCGGTGTGCGACGCGCTGGCCGAAGAGCTCGGCGAGACGGTCAACCTCGCCGTCTACCGCTCCGGATCCGCCGTGAATCTCTACCAGGCGGAAGGGACCCGGACGGTCGCGCTGCACAACTGGGTCGGAGGACGGACGGTCCTGCACGCCACCTCCAGCGGGAAGATGCTGCTGGCTCATCTGCCTCGCGACGAGTCCGAGCCCTTGATCGCCGCCGACCTGGAGCGCTTCACCGAGCGCACCATCACCGCGCCCGACCTGCTGCGGCGGGAACTGCGGATCATCCGCGAGCGCGGCTGGGCTCAGGCCGTCGAGGAGTTCGAAGACGGGCTGAACGCCGTCGCGGCCCCGATCTACGGCCCCGAGGGCACCGTGATCGCCGCGCTCTCGGCCGCGGGGCCGACGTACCGGCTCGCCCCGGACGAGCTGCCCGCTGCCGCCGAGACCCTGCTGGGCGGGGCCCGGGAGATCTCCCGACGGCTCGGGCACCGGGTGGAGGTCACCGGCTGAGACGAGGAGTGCCCTCTGCGTGCCGCACTCAGGCCTTCATCCGGGTGTCCTCGGGGTCGAACGGGGGCGTGCGCCCTACGGTCAGCACCGAGACCGGGTGATGACCGCCGAGATACTCCACCTGCAGCCGCGTCCCCTCGCTGGCCAGCTCCGGCGGCAGGTAGGCCATCAGCAGATAGCGGCCCAGCGACGGTGCCGGGCCGGCGGAGGTGACGTAGGAGCGCCGCCCGCGGGCGTCGACGATCGGGGCGCCGTCCGGCGTGAGGACGGGCTCGCTGCCGGTCATGAAGCGCGGTGGCGTCCCGTCGGCCGGTGGCTCGAGGGCGAGGGTGCACAGTGTGGCCGCCGGGCCGCTCTCGCGTGCCTCGAGGTAGGCCTGCTTGCCCACGAAATCCGGTCGCTTGACCTTCGGCAGTGCCAGCCCGGCCTCGACCGGGTCGTACTCCGCCGTGAGCTCGGCTCCCATCAGTCGGTAGGCCTTCTCCATGCGGCCCGTGGTGCCGTACACCCCGATGCCTGCGGGACGGACTCCGTGCTCCTGGCCGGCCTCGAACAGCATGTCCCACAGGCGCAGACCGTGCTCGCTGGGGACATGGATCTCCCAGCCGAACTCGCCGACGTAGGAGATCCGCAGCATCGAGACGGGCACCGAGCCGAGCTCGACGTCCTGCGAGGTGCCGAAGCCGAAGGCGGCGTCGGACAGATCATGTGTCGTCAGCGACGAGACCAGCGCCCGTGCCCGCGGGCCCCAGACACCGACCGTGCTGAGGGCCGAGGTCCGGTCCTCCAGGTGCACGCTGCCGTCGGCCGGCAGGTGATCGCGCAGCCACTTCAGATCCCTGCTGCCCTCGGCGCCGCCGGTGATCACCCGGAACTCCTCGGGCCCGCGGCGCACGATGGTGAGGTCACAGCGGAACCCGCCGGCGGGGGTGAGCATGGGGGTGTAGACCACGCGCCCGACCTGCACGTCGACCTTCGCCATCGCGAGGTGTTCGAGAAGGGCGAGGGCGCCGGGCCCGGAGACATCGAAGATGGCGAAGGCGCCGAGGTCGATCATCGCGACCCGCTCGCGCATCGCCAGGTGCTCGGCCTCGATGATCGGGGACCACCACCGCGCGTCCCACTCGCTGTCGCGCCGGGTGATCTGCCCGGCGTACTCCTCGACCAGGTCGGCGTTGGAGGAGTACCACTGCGGTCGCTCCCACCCCGCGGCCTCGAAGTACTCGGCCCCCAGCGCGTCGGTGCGCGGATGGAACGGACTGGTGCGCAGGGGGCGATCGGAGAGCCATTGCTCCCGGGGATGGCTGATGCCGTAGATCTTCGGGAAGCCCTCCGCGGCGCGCGCGAGCACGTGGGCCTGGGTGCGGGCGGCGGGGTGGAAGCGGGCGATGTCGGATCCGTGATGGTCGATCTCGCTGACGCCGTCGGTGATCAGCTCGGCGAGCATGCGGCCCACCCCGGCGCCTTCCTTGATCCACACGGCCGCCGCCGACCACAGCCCGCGCACCTCCGGGGTCTCGCCGACCAGCGCGCCGCCGTCGGGTGTCACCGACAGCAGCCCGTTCAGGGCCGATTGACGGGGCGGCTCGGGGGCGGTCAGCAGCTGAGGGAACATCTCCCGTGCGTGCTCGAGCTGCTGGGTGAAATCCACCTCGGTGAACGGGAAGGAGGTCGGGGAGGCCTGACCCGGCGCTCCGTAGGGCGGGATCTCCTCGGGACGGTGCAGCAGCGGCCGGTGCGCGTAGGAGCCGATCTCGAGGTCGGGCCCGCGCTGGCGCTCGTACATCAGGCAGTCCATGTCCCGCAGCAGCGGGAAGCTGATCCACTCCTCGCTGCGCTCGAGCTCGGGGATGGGGCCGACGTCGATCATCTGGTGCACGGCCGGGGTGAGCGGGATCGATGCCCCGGCCAGCGCGGCGATCCGTGGACTCCAGACGCCGCAGGCCACGACGACGAGCTCGGTCTCGATCTCGCCGCGGTCGGTGACGACGCGTTCGACCCGGCCGGAGGTGACCTGGATGTCGGTCACCTCGGTCTCGGGACAGACGGTCAGCGCGCCGAGATCCTCCGCGTACTGGCGGAAGAGGGCGCCGGCGGCCAGCGGGTCGACGATCGCGCCGGTGGGCGTGTGGAACCCTCCGATCAGGAGGTCCGCGTTGCAGTACGGTACGAGTTCCTGGATCTCGGCCGGGCTGATCAGATGCGCCTCGACGCCCCAGGATCTCGCCGAGGTCATGCGGCGGGTGAGCTCCTGCATCCGTTCCTGGCTGCGGGCGACCTCGATGCCGCCGCAGATCGAGAGCACGCCGAGCTCCTCGTACTGCCGCAGCGAGTCCACCGTCAGGTCGGTGACCTCCTTGGAGTGGTCGACGGGGAAGACGAAGTTCGAGGCGTGCCCCGTCGAGCCGCCCGGGTCCGGCAGGGGACCCTTGTCGATCTGGACGATGTTGCGCCATCCGAGGTCGGCGAGATGCCGGACAGCGGCATTGCCCACCACCCCGGCCCCGATGACGACGATGTCTGCGCGGTCCGGCAACTGTGCCATGGCGTCCTCCCGAACTCTCCGTGGGTATCCTCAAGATATATCAGCGAGGGGAGTGACGCCATGGGGTCGGACGACGAAGACCGCGACGACCACGACCGCGACGGTCGGGACGGGGCGCTCGACGGCCTGACGGTGCTCGTCCCGCCCGGGGTCACCCCGGCGTCGCTGTCACAGATCGCCTACTACCGCATCCGAGATCTGCTGGTCACCCTGGCCCTGCCGCCGGGGTCCGGGCTCGATGAATCCGAGCTCCGTGACCGGTTGCAGCTGGGCCGGACTCCTGTGCGCGAAGCGGTGCGGCGCCTGGCCGACGAAGGGCTGGTCACCGTCTATGCCCGTCGCGGGATGGTGGTCGCGCCGGTGGAGGTGCGCGATCTCAAGCACGTCTCCGAGGTGCGGGTCGACCTCGAGGGGCTCGGCGCCCGCCTGGCGGCCGAGCGGGCCGACGTGGAGGACCGGCGCCTGGCCACGGAGCTGCTGGCGGAGATCGAGCAGGCCCGACATGCCCAGCAGGCCCAGACTATCCGCGCACTGATCCGCACCGACCAGCGCGTCCACCACTGCGTCCATCGCGCCACGCACAATCGCTACCTTCAGGACACCCTCGGCACCTACCTCACTCTGAGTCTGCGCCTCTGGTTCCTCGGCCTGGAACGGGTCCAGCGCCTGGACGAGGCGGTCGACGAGCACGTTGATGTCCTCACCGCGGTGATCGAGGGCGACGCGGACCGCGCGGAGCAGGCGGCGCGCGCCCACGTCACCGGCTTCTGGCAGGAGATGCGCGAGGTCCTCATCGAGTGACCCGCGCCTCCGGCTCTCATGATCGTCACAGCCGTGAGTGCGTGGGCATGGGGCAGGCGGTCATATCCGGCGACCGGTCCGGGCCTCCCAGGCTTCGGCCAGCAGCTCCGCCAGCTCGTCCGGACAGATACGCTCGAGGCGCACCAGCACGCTTGCGTGCCCGCGATAGTGCGGCGTGGTGAAGAACGCGGCGGGGTCGGCAGCCAGCAGCACCTCGCGCTGGTCGAGGTCGGAGCGCCAGCAGACCAGGACGCCGGGTTCCTCGTGCATCCGGGCGAAGATCTTCCCGGCCGCGTAGAAGGCCGGGGTGCCGTACGAGGTCTTCTCGGTGACCTGCGGCAGCGCCATCGCCAGGCGCCGCACGTCCGATTCGTCGCTCACCGGCGGATCCGTTCCGGATCAGGCCTGAGCAGATGTATCGGCGGGGACCGGTGTCTGCTGATAGAGGGCGAGCCGCCACCGGCCGTCCCGCCGCGTGTACGTGGAGGACATGAGGGCGTTGAAGGGTGCCTCGTCCCCGCGGAATGCGAGCGCCGAGTAGACCAGGATCGCTGTCTCCGCACCGGCGCCGATCAGCCGTTCGTCGCGAATCTCGTAGCGGTCCCACGTCGGGGCATCGCGCAGCGAGGAGATGACGCTCTGCCGGTCGAAGACGTAGCCGTGGGCCAGGATCATGACGCCGTCCTCGGTCATGATCTCGCCGTAGAAGTCCGCCCCGGTGCCGTCGCAGAGCGCGCCCCAGCCCTGGTGCTCGAGTTCGAGCAGTTCGTCGATGTCCATGCTTCATCATGGCCGCGCGCGGCACACAACGGCAAGAAGGCGTTCCTGGTGAGCGCGACGCTGGCGCCGTGAAGGCAGCTTGGGAGCAATCGTGCCGTCCAGAGCGATCTCCGGACGGCACGTTGGACCTGTTTCCGCAGGTCAGATGGGGTGATCGACGGGATTTGAACCCGCGACCGCCTGGACCACAACCAGGAGCTCTACCAACTGAGCTACGACCACCATGTGCGAACCGTGGCCCGCAACGAGAGACGAGCATACCGTCTCCGAGCCTCGAACACCGCCTCCAGAGCGCCGGTGAGCATGTGAGACGCATTGCACCGGGCGTTCACGGGGCGGAGACTGCATCCATGATCGTTGCCTTCTCCATCCAGCCCACCGGTGAACCCTCCGACCCCGCCATCGCACGCCGGCTCACCGACGACGCCGACAGTGCCAGCGTCCACGATGCCGTGGCCGCCGCCGTGCGCATCGTGCGCGACTCCGGCCTCCCGCATCGCACCTCCTCGATGTTCACCGAGATCGAGGGCGAGTGGGACGAGGTGATGGATGTCGTGCGGCGCGCCACCGACGAGGCCGCTCGCTACGGCTCCCGCGTCTCGTTGGTGCTCAAGGCGGATATCCGTCCCGGCCGCACCGGTGAGCTCGACGGGAAGATCGATCGCCTCCAGACGGCCATCGACCGGCTCGACGAGAGCTGAGACGACGCCGCCGGAGCGGCGTCGTCCTGTCGAGCGGCTAGCGCAGCGACCGGCTCAGAGGTTCGAATCGAGCTGGCCGTCGGCCAGAGCCGCCGCAAGCGTCGGCGTGACCGGCAGGCGGGGGATGAGCGTGGCCTGGAAGGCATGGTAGATGTCCGGCTTGCCGGGCCACGTCACGCCCTGGGGCTCGTTGTCCGCATCGAGCTCGTGGAACCAGGAGCCGCCGTCCGCGTCGAGCAGGTAGGTGGAGATGTACTCCCACCACTGCTCGTAGCGCTCGGCCCACACGCGATCGCCGGTGACCTGGTACATCACGGCAGCGGCGCCGACGGCCTCGGCCGCGACCCAGTGCATCCGCTCGCGGGCCACCGGGGTGCCGTCCCAGTCCACGGTGTAGACGAAGCCGGGCGCTCCGTCGGCGCCGAAGCTGGCGGCGGACTTCTCCATCAGCGCGGTGGCGGCCTCCAGCATCCACTCCGGCGCCTGCCCGTCGGCCGCGATCAGTGCGGCGCGCCCGTGCAGCACCAGGCGGGCCCACTCGATCCAGTGGCCGACGGTCGCGCCGTAGGGCCGGAAGGGGTGGTTCGGCTGGTCGCGGTTGTAGTCCAGCAGCGGGTTCCAGTCGGTGTCGTAGTGCTCCGGCAGGGCCCAGTCGTTGGCGCGGGCGAACTCGTCGATCGCGCGCGTCATGATGCCCACGGCGCGGTCCAGCCAGCGACGCTCACCGGTGACGTCGGCCGCCGCCAGCAGGGCTTCGACCGTGTGCATGTTCGCGTTGATCCCGCGGTACTCCTCGCACTCGGTGAAGGTGCGGTCGAAGGTATCGACGCTCATGCCGGCGGATTCCTCGAAGAACTTCTCGTCGAGCACCGCGAGGGCCTCGTCCAGCAGCTCCTGGGCACCGGGACGGCCGGCGGCGAGAGCGGAGGAGGCGGCCAGGACCACGAAGGCGTGCGCGTAGGCCTGCTTGGAGTCGTCGACGGGCTTGCCGTCGGCCACCGAGGCGAACCAACCGCCATGCTCGGCATCGCGGAAGACGCCCCGCAGCGAGGCGACGCCGTGGTCGGCGAACCGGCCGAAGTCGGGCCGACCCAGCAGGTGGCCGAGGGCGAAGCTGTGCGTCATCCGGCAGGTGATCCACAGCTCCGAGGGGCGCGAAAGATCCGGGGCGCCGTCCTCGTCGAGCCAGGCGAAGCCACCGTCCTCGCGGACCGATTCCGAGCCGAACACGAGCAGCTCATCGCCCTCGCCCTCCAGCCAGGTGCGGTGCGAGAGGCGGTCGAGCCAGGGGGTGTGGGGGCCGGGCGCAGGGGTCACGGACGTCTCCTCGGTGAGTTCGAAGGTGCGGGACGCCTCCTGCGCCTGGGCCGTGGTCGGGCCCGGCTCGGCGGTCAGCAGCACCTGGCGGTAGTACTTCAGCTCCTGGATGGACTCGCGGATGTCGGCGAGAGCGCGGTGGCCGCCGTGCTTGGCGGGGATGTTGTAGTAGACCCGAGGGAACCAGCGCTTAGCGAGCTCCTTGAAGCTGGAGACGTCGATCGTGCGGTACGACAGCCAGCCCGCGAACACCGGCAGGTCGCGGTCCAGGAAGACGCGGTCGGTGCCGACGCTGTTGCCCGCCAGCGGTGCCTTGCCCGGCTCGGGGCAGAACTCCTGGACGTAGGCCAGACACAGCTCCTCGGCCTCCTCGAGGCTCATCCCGGCATCGAGCTCGTCGATGAGTCCCGAGGTGGTGTGCATGTTCACCACGAAGGGATCCATGCCCTCGACAGCCTCGGCCGGAGGCTTGATGACGAGGTCGATGCCCTCGCCGAGGATGTTCAGATCGGCGTCGGTGACGAGGACGGCGATCTCGACGAGCGCGTCGCGCTCCCTGTCGAGGCCGGTCATCTCGCAGTCGACCCAGATGATGCGGTCGTTGATGGCGCGGGAGGAGGTGGATGTCACCGGACCACACTATCGCGGGCGCGCGAGGGCGGGTCGGCTCTGCGACGGGCACGCCGACGGATCTCCTCGACCGCGCTGAGCACCAGCAGGACGGCGACCACCACCAGCAGCACCCACGCCTCGAAGATCACCGCGAGGGCAGCGGCGAGCACCAGCGCCAGGAGATAGACCACGTTCAGGACGCGGACAGAGACCCCGAGCAGGCGGGCCCCGAAGCGTCCCCGCAATAACCGGAGCGCGAGCAGGAGGGCGATGCCGCCGACCGTGAGGGCCTTGATGATCATGGGGGCTCCTCGGGAGTCGAATGCTCGGGCTGATGCTCGGACGCTGGACGCGCCCGCCCGCTCGCAAGAGCTGCGCGGTGCCTCGACGCCTCAAGCCATGGACCGTCCTCGAGCGTAGTCCTCCTCCGCCACGGTGCTGACATGGTGACGACGTCCGGTGCCGACCGGGCCCGACGGGCTGTGCGGTCGGAGATCTCCGTGGCTCTCGGGCACCCTTGACTTCAACCATTGTTCAACCCTCAGTGTGAGTCAGTGCATGAAGACGATCACCACGGAGGAGAGACGATGACACCCTTGATCCTGGTCACCGGCGCCACGGGAAACACCGGCCGGCACGTCGTAGCAGGGCTCCTCGCCGAGGGGTATCGCGTGCGAGCGCTGACCCGCGACCCGGAGCGAGCGGCTCTTCCTGAGGGGGCGGACGTCGTGGCGGGCGACGTGAGGCGTCCCGCCGACGTGGCGGCCGCGGCGCGGGGCGCGACAGCCGCCTACCTGATCTGGCCGGGAACGGACGACGAGGCCGCCGGCGCGGGAGAGGTCATCGAGGCCCTGGCTCGTCGCGTCGGACGCGTCGTCTACCTGTCCGCGACCGAGGCGGAGGAGGGCGGCGTCTGGGGTGCAGTGGAGCGAGCCATCCGGGACTCGGTTCCCCAGTGGACCTTCCTGCGGGTCTCCGGGCTGGCGGTCAATGCCCTGGCGTGGTCCGACCAGATCCATCGCGGAGTCGTGCGGGCGCCGTTCGGCCGCATGCGCCGCTCGCTCGTCCACGAGCAGGACGTGGCGGCGGTTGCCGTGCGAGCTCTCGTCGACGACGGTCACGCGGGCCGCTCCTATGTCCTCACCGGACCGGAGGCGATCAGCCAGATCGATCAGGTCCGCGTCATCGCCGAGGAGGCTGAGCACGACGCCGTCTGGGAGGAGCAGACGGCGGCTGACGCGCGGCCCGCTCTGGCCGCAGAAGTGGGAGAGGACTTCGCCGACATGATCCTGGCGGCCTGGGCTGCAAGTGCCGACACTCCTGAACCGGTCTCGCAGGACGTCGCTCGGGTCCTGGGCAGGCCGCCGCTCACCTTCCGTCAGTGGGCGCGAGACCACCGCGCGGACTTCGCGGCATCTTGACCACACCCGACGTCGTGCCCGGCACACGGAGATGCTCGCGACGGTACGGGGCCAGATCGACGCGGTGGACGGCACCGCCATCGATGGTCAGCCTGACGGTGATCAGCGGGATGCCGCCGGGCGCGATCACCGCGCCGGGAACACCGTCGATGAGGAGCGGGACGCCCATGAGGATGCGGTGGCGGAACGAGCGGGTCTCCTTCGCGACGGCTCGCGCCCCGTGCACGACGGTCGGAGTCTGAGACGGAAGCAGAGTGCGATCTGCGACGCGCACGGCATCGGGAGCGAGGAGGCGGGTGAGCCGCTCGAGATCCCCACTGCCGGCCGCCTCGAGGAAGGCGGCCACGACGCGCGTGTGCTCCGCGTGCACGGCCGGATCCGCCGGCTGCTCGGGATCGATTCGATGACGAGCACGGCTGGCCAGCTTCTTCGCCGAAGCGGGTGAGGTCTCGAGCACCGAGGCCACCTGCTCGAAGGGGACGCCGAAGATGTCATGGAGGACCAGCGCGACGCGCTGGGGCGGGGTGAGCTGGGTGAGGACGACCAGCAGTGCCCGGGAGACGTCGTCGCGCCGGAGCGCGTGCTCCTCGGGCGCGAGCGCCTCGTCGGCGGGATCCTTCTCGGGCAGGGGAAGCTCCCGGTGGCGCCGCTGGGAGCGGAGATGGTCGAGAGACAGTCGCGCGGTGATCGTGGTCAGCCATCCCTGCGGGTTCTGGATCTCAGCGGAGTCGGCCCGTCGGGCACGCAGGTAGGCCGATTGCACGATGTCTTCCGCATCGTGCACGGAGCCGACGATGCGGAGGGCGACGGCGAGCAGATGGGGCCGAACGTTCTCGAAATCCTCGAGCATGGGTCACCTTTGTCGGGGGCGGGACGTCAGAAGGAGTGAGGAAGCCCCACCTGACGACCCCCGCACGAGAGGCCTGACCATGACTCTACAGATCGTTCGCTTCCGACCTCACGCGCACCGTCTGGCGGACATCGAATCAGCGCTCCACGAGCTCTTCGTCGCCCTTGCTGCAGCTGCCCCGGACGGCGTGGAGTACACGGCCATCCGGGTAGGAGAACCTCCGGAGATACTGCTGCTACTGGATCTGCGCGATGCCGCTGAGAATCCCCTGACCAGCCTGCCCGAGTCTCTGGCTGTCCGGGAGAGGATCGCCGACTGGGCCGGGCGACCGGTGCCGCCGCAACCGGCGACGGTTCTCGGGCACTACGAGGCATGAGCGCGCCATGCTGATCACGGTACTGAACGTCCTCCTGGTCGTGTGCCTCGCCGCGAACATCGCCATCGTCGTGGCGGATCTCCTTCCCGCGAAGTTCGTGCTGGAGAACTCCGACGAGGTCGGCCTGAGCAGATCCGTGCTTCCCCTCCTCGCGGCTCTGAAGGCGGCCGGGGCTCTCGGCCTCGTCGTCGGGCTGCTCTGGCTGCCCTGGGTAGGCCTCGTGGCAGCCACCGGCCTGGTGCTGTTCTACGTCGGCGCCGTCTGGAGGCATGTGAGCCAGCGCGTGCTGCACAACATCGCGTTTCCGCTGGCCTACCTCACCCTCGCGGTCGCGGCGGCGGCACGCTTCACCCTCGGGTGAAGCTGCGGAGCGCCCCCAGCAGGACTCGAACCTGCAACCTACGGATTAGAAGGCCGTTGCTCTATCCATTGAGCTATGGAGGCTGACGGCCCCGGAGTCTACCGAGGATCCGACAGGCCGATCGTACGGACGAGCCCCACGGTGACCGGGGCAATGGTTGTCTGGTCACCATGGCGGAGAACACATCGCGCTCCCGGCGCCGGCAGCTGCAGGTGGCAGCTGTGCTGCTGCTGGTCCAGGGCGTCCTCATGGAGGCCTCCGCCGCCCTCGGCCTGCTGGCGCTGCTGGCCCTGCGCATCCCGCCGGAGGTGATCACGGAGCGCACCGAGATCTTCGCTCTCGCGTATCTCCAGGACAACCTCTACTCGATGATGGCTCTCAGCGGAGTCTTCGCCGCGCTGAGGATCATCGGCGGCATCGCGCTGCTGCGGAACCGGCTCTGGGGGCTGGTGCTGTCTCTGGTCAACTGTGCGGTCACGCTGGTGCTGACGGTCCTGCTGCTGCCGGTGGGGATCGCCGACGGGGTCCTCTCCGGCGCCGCGCTGGTGCTGATCCTGCGGGGCTGGCTGGGCACGGACGAGGCGGGGGCACCGCGTCGGATCGTGCCCTGAGGGATCGTGCCGCTCAGGACTTGCGGTTGTAGATCACCATCGAGATCGGCCCGAACACGGCCACCAGGGCGGCGCAGTAGATGAACACTGTCAGCAGCGACCCGCCGTCGTACGTCCCGCTCATCAGCTCACGCACGGTGCCGACCACCACGGAGATCGGGTTGACCTCGACGGCCGCCCGCAGCCAGCTCGGCATCGTCTCGGGGCTGACGAAGATGTTCGAGGCGAAGGTCAGCGGCATCAGGATGAACATTGAGACGCCCATCGCCGCCTGCTCGCTGCGCACCATCAGCGCGATCATCGTCCACACCCAGGACAGGCTGAAGGAGAACACCAGCAGCAGGGCGAAGGCCGCCAGCACCCCGATCAGGCCGCCGTCGGGACGGAATCCCATCACCACGCCCACCAGCAAGATGATCACTCCCGCCAGCGCATAGCGCACCTGATCCCCGAGCAGCGCGCCCACCAGCTGCGAGGGCCTCCACACCGGCAGGGAGCGGAACCGGTCGAAGACCCCCTTGGAGATGTCACGGTTCAGGGTGAGCCCGGTGTACATCGTGATCATGATGAGGGTCTGGACGAAGATGCCCGGGATCAGGAACTGCACGTACTGACCCACCGACCCGGCCAGCGCCCCGCCGAAGATGTAGGTGAACATCACCGTCATCATGATCGGGAAGATCGTCACGTCGAACAGCTGCTCGGGGACGTGCTTGATCTTCAGCAGGGCACGCCAGCCGTAGGTGAGGCAGGCGCTGAGCGCCGAGGCGCGGCGGGGACGATCCCCGGGGGCGACGAGGACGCTGCGGATCCGGTCCGGGGCCGTCGCGGTCGCGGTGCCCGGTGAGACGGTGGCCTGGTTCATGACGTGCTCACACTCTCCTCGTCGGCGCGGGTTCCGTCATCGTCGGTGCTGCGGGCTGTGTCGGCGTGCTCACCGGTGAGCGCCAGGAAGACCTCGTCCAGGCTGGGATGGCCCAGAGCGAAGGACTCGACCTCGACATCGGACTCCTCCAGCGCTCGCAGTGCGCCGGCGGCGCCGCTGGTGGACTCCAGTCGCACCACCAGCGCCGAGGGATCCGGCTCCCGCGTGGCCTCCGCCGAGGTGGCGCGGGTGAGGACGTCGGCCGCCAGTTCCCGCTGCGCGGGGTCGGCGACCCGCACCTTCAGTGCCCCGGCGCCCACCTGGGCCTTCAGCTGTCCGGAGGTTCCCTCCGCGATCACGCGGCCGTGATCGATGACGGCGAGGCGGTCGGCGAGCTGATCGGCCTCTTCGAGGTATTGGGTGGTCAGAAGCACGGTCGTCCCGGCGGAGACCAAGGTGCGCACGATGTCCCACACTTGGTTGCGGCTGCGCGGATCGATCCCGGTGGTCGGCTCGTCGAGGAAGATCAGCTCGGGGGTGACCAGCAGGGACCCAGCGATATCGAGGCGGCGGCGCATCCCGCCGGAGTACTTCTTGACCTGGCGGCCGGCGGCGTCATCGAGACCGAAGGCGTCGAGCAGCTCGAGGCCGCGGGAGCGGGCGCGGCGATTGCTGTAGCCCAGCAGGCGTCCCAGCAGCATCAGGTTCTCGATGCCGGTGAGGTCCTCGTCCAGCGACGCGAACTGTCCCGTCAAGGCGATCTTCTCGCGCACGGTGCGGGCCTCGGCGACGACATCGTGGCCGAGCACCTGGGCGTGGCCGGCGTCGGGCCGCAGCAACGTCGCGAGCATGCGGATGGCGGTGGTCTTGCCGGCGCCGTTGGGGCCCAGCACCCCGTATACCCCACCGCGGGGGACGACGAGGTCGATACCGTCCACCGCGACGTTGTCGCCGAACCGTTTGACCAGGCCCTCGGTGCGGATTGCTTCACGGTCGGCGTTCACGGGGGCGCCTCCTGGACGTGGACGTGGACGTGGTCGGCGGGGGCGGACGAGGATGTGCTCGGCCCGGGCAGCTGGGCCGGGCCGTCGGACGAGGCGCCCGCAGGGCGTCACCCGCCATCGTCGACGGCCCGAGCCGGTCGGTCCAGTGCTTTTCGGACATCGTGACCGCTCAGAGATACTCAGCGGCCGACGGTCGCTCTCCTACCGCCCGTGGAAGCGGAGGCTCTTGGGGGAGCGGGAGAAGCCGGCGCGCAACAGGGCGTCCACGGCTCGGCGGGACGCGGCGGTCTGCTCGGCCTCGGGGGCGGTGACGGCCACGCCATCGATCTTCTCGATCGCGACGCGTCCCAGGCGCCCCGCATCGGCCGCCTGCGCGAGGGCCGAGGCCGCCTCGTGCGCGCAGCCCTCGTCGTGCTCGAGCCACCACCGCAGCGACCTGCCACCGGCTTCGAGGTAGGCGGCCGCCTGGCCACGGACGATCACCACGTGCGCCCCGGCGCGACGCTGTGGCCGCCCCGCCGCGCGGGACTCCGGCCACGGGAGCACCGCGCCGAAGGGGTTCGCCGGGTCCAGCGCGGAGAGGACCACCGTGGGGCCGCCGGGCTGGGCCGAGCGCAGTCGGTCCACGGCAGCGGCCTGGGCGAACTGGGCGGCGCCCAGGCCCTCGACGAAGTAGCCGCGGCGCACAGAGCCGGAGTCCTCGAGATCGGCCAGCTCGCGGAACACCGAGGACCAGCCGCCGGGGACACCCTCCTGGGTGACCGCGCCGCGGGTCAGCAATCCGTGGCGATCGATCAGCAGAGCGACCCGTGCCGCACGGCGGGCCGACGGGTCGACATCCGGGATCCGCACCGCGCTCCAGCGCCCCCGGGCGGCCGGTCCCGTCAGCGACGCCAGCGCCGAATCCTCGCTCTCCGCGCGCAGCAGGGAGGCCGACAACCGGGCGGCACCGCGTCGGCCTCGCCGGGAGGCGGACCCGCCGCGGCGGCCGGGAGACCGAGCGGGCGCGGGACGGGAGGCGGCCTGCTGGCCCGGCAGCGCGGTGAGCGAATCAGGGGTCGCCAGGCCCGCCAGGGCCAGCTCCTCGAGCGCCGCGGCCACCTGGGCCAGCGACAGGGAGGAGTCATCCCCGCGCCGTCGGCGCACCGCGGCGGCCAGGTCGGACAGACGCACCGGGCCGACGGCATCATCCAGCGCGTCCAGGACCAGCCGAGGAAGGGACCCCGCCTCCAGGGCGGCTCGGGCCCCGGCGATCTCCTCGCCATCGATCCCCAGCGCCATCGCGTCCGCGAGATGGAGCTTGACCAGAGGCTCTCGTGATCCGCCGCCCCCGCGGGCGGTCAGGACCACCTCGCCGCGCGACAGGGACTCCTCGAGCAGACGCTGGGCGGAGGCCCCCAGTCGCACGGGCAGCAGATCCTCCCGCCACACGCTCAACGGCGCCTCCAGTCCGGTGAGCTGGTCGATGACGTCCGCCAGCGCGTCCGCGGCAGCATCCGGGTCGGTTGCTGGGGTTGCTGGGGTTGCTGGGGTTGCTGGGGTTGCTGGGGTTTCCGGCTCCGTCCCCACGCCGTGCCATCCCAGCGTGAAGGTGGCGAAGGCAGTGGGCGAGACGGGCGCGATGTCACGGCGGGAGGCGGTCAGCGAGGCCCGTCGGATCCGCCGCAGCACGTCGGCATCGACCCACTCCTCGCTCTCGCGGCCCGGGAGGAACCCGCCCCGGGAGAGCACCCGCCGCGCGGAGAGCTCCGCGAGGGTCGACCGCACGGTCTCGGGCGGCAGCGGAAGGTCCTCGATGAGTTCCTCGGCCGTGAACGGGCCGTGCGAGCGAGCCCACCGCGCCACGACCTGCACCGCGGCGTCCTCGACGGGGTCGAGCACCACCGGCGGCAGCTGTCCCTCAGCGCCGCTGGGCAGCACCTCGCTCCCGGCGGCGTCCCGCCACAGGCCTGCCTCCTCGACCAGGGCGAGATGCTCGTCGTCGTGCCAGTGCAGTCGCAGAATCCTGCCCGCCGCTTCGAGCTCCGCGACAGCGCCGCGGACGGTGGCGGGGTCGGGCGCGGGCGCAGTATCGGTATCGGCCTCCGCGACCGGGCCGGTGCGCGAGAAGCGCGCGAGCACCTGCGCCTGGGTCAGCGGCCCCAGTCGGCGCAGGGCGTCGGCCAGATCCTCAGCGTCCCGGATCGCGCGCTCGGGGCTGAGCAGCTGCGCGTCCGCGCAGACGCGGGCAATCGCCTCCGGCACCAGCAGCTCGCGCAGCGACACGGTCCCCAGCAGCTCCGCCAGGACCGACTGATCCAGGGTCAGGGCCGCGGTGCGGCGCTCTGCCAGCGGGGCATCGGCGTCGTAGATGAAGGTGCCCTCGTACCCGAACAACACGGCGCGGGCGATGGGGCTGGGCTGGTCGACGTCGACCTCGACCAGCTCGATGCGGCTGGCCTCGAGGTCATCGAGCAGTGCGGTCAGGGCGGGCACGTCGTACTCGTCCTGCAGGCACTCCCGCGCCGCCTCCAGCATCATCGGGAAATCCGGATGGTCCCGGGCGGCGTCCAGCAGGGTGGCCGAGCGCTGTCGCTGCTGCCACAGCGGCGCCCGCGAGGTCGGCACCCGGCGCGGCAGCAGCAGCGCCCGCGCCGAGCACTCGCGGAAGCGGGAGGCGAAAAGGGCCGAGGAGCCCACGAGGTGGTGGACCGTCTGTTCGATGACGTCGGGGGAGAACAGCACCAGGTCCGCGGTCGGTGCGGCCGCACCCTGCGGCAGCCGCAGCACGATGCCGTCGTCCGTGGCGACGACCTGGACCTGCGAGCCGCCGGTCTCCCGCAGCCGGTCGCTGATCGCCAGTGCCCACGGGGCGGTGACCCGCCGGCCCAGCGCGCAGTGCACCACGATCCGCCAGTCGCCGAGATCGTCGATGAAGCGCTCGAGGACCAGGCGCCGGCTGCTGGGGATCACCCCGGCGGTCTGGTTCTGCCGCTCCAGCAGCTGGTGCACCTGGGCGCGAGCATGGGGATCCAGACCCAGGCCCGTGAGCGCCTGCTCGCGCTCGCCGGGATCCTGCTCGGCGAGCTCCTCGAGGTACTCGCCGATCGCCTGACCCAGGGTCGGGGGCCGGGTCGCGTTGTCGGCGTGCCAGAACGGGAGCCGCCCGGAGAATCCGGGGGCGGGGGAGACGGTGACCCGCTCATGGGTGATCTCCTCGATCCGCCAGCTCGAGGTGCCCAGCGTGATCACATCACCACGGCGGGACTCATAGACCATCTCCTCGTCCAGCTCGCCGACCCGGCGGGGCTGCTCCGCGCCGGCTTCGAGGAACACCGGGAACAGGCCACGGTCGGGGATCGTGCCGGCATTGGTGACCACCAGGCGCTGCACGCCGGGCCGGGCCGTCAGCACGCCCCGCTCGCGATCGTGGATCAGCCGGGGCCGCAGCTCGGAGAAGGCGGTCGAGGGGTATCGCCCGGTCAGCATGTCGACAACGGCATCGAACGCGCTGCGGGGAAGCTCCGCATAGGGGTGGGCGGACCGGGCCACCTCCAGCCACCGACCGACATCCAGCTCGTCCAGGGCGGCGGCTGAGAGCGTGTGCTGGGCCAGCACATCCAGGGCGTTGCGAGGCACCTCCAGCGGCTCCAGCCGGCCCGCCGCCGCCTCGCGCACCATGAGCGCCGAGTGGACGACGTCCAGCGCATGCAGTGGATGCAGCCTCCCGCGGGAGACGTCGCCGACCCCGTGGCCGGCCCGGCCCACGCGCTGCAGCAGCGAGGCGACCGCGAACGGCGCGGAGACCTGCACGACGCAGTCCACCGCCCCCATGTCGATGCCCAGCTCGAGCGTGGAGGTGGCGACGACGCAGCGCAGCGACCCGGCCTTGAGCAGGTCCTCCGTCTGCCGGCGCGCCTCCTTGGACATGGAGCCGTGATGGACGCGGGCGATCTCGCCGGCCTCAGCGCTACCGCTGTCGCCCTGGAGGTCGGCACGTTCGAGGATCGCCTCGGGCTCGCTCGCGCGCAGCCGTCGATGCAGGAGGTTCAACCGCTCGGCGATCCGCTCGGCCTGACGCCGGGAGTTGGAGAAGACGATCGTGGAGCGGTGCGCCTCGACCTCGGCCAGGACGGCCCGCTCCACGTGCGGCCAGATCGTGCCGGAGACGTCCTCCTCGTCGACCGCGTCGGCCGGGGGAGCGACGTCGTCCATGTCCGGTACGGGCACCGTGACGCCGAGGTCCCACTGCTTGGCGCCCGGCGGGGAGACCACCCGTGCCCTGGTTCCGGCGGGGGAGAGGAAGCGAGCGACCTCCTCAGCGGGCTCCACCGTCGCCGAGAGGCCCAGTCGCTGCGGCCGACGGCGCTCGCCGGGCGCGTCGCCACCCGTGATCAGGGCATCCAGCCGCGCCAGGGACAGGGCCAGATGCACGCCGCGCTTGCTGCCGGCGACCGCGTGGACCTCGTCGAGGATGACGGTGTCCACGTCCATCAGCGTCTCCCGCGCGGCGGAGGTCAGCATGAGGAAGAGCGACTCGGGCGTGGTGATCAGGATGTCCGGCGGGTGAGCGATCAGCCGTCGCCGCTCGGAGGAGGTGGTGTCCCCGGAGCGCACGCCCACTCGGACCGGTGCCGCCTCGTGTCCGGAAGCCTCCGCCAGCGCGGCGATGCCGGCGAGCGGGCGGCGCAGATTGCGCTCGACGTCGACGCCCAGCGCCTTCATCGGGGAGATGTACAGGACCTGGGTGCGCTCTCTGCGCTGCTCCTCGGCCGACGGGGCGAACATGAGATCGTCCAGCGCGCGCAGGAAGGCCGCCAGCGTCTTGCCGGAACCGGTCGGTGCGATCACCAGGGCATCCTCGCCCGAGGCCACGGCGTCCCAGGCGCCCAACTGCACAGGGGTGGGCGCACCGAGATCCCGGGCGAACCATGCCCGCGTGGCCGGGTGCAGGCTCTCCGGCAGCTCGCGGTGCTGTGGTGCGTCGACCGACCTGTCGAACGTCCGGTCGGTGCCGACGCCCTCCGCGCTCTGCACGGAGGGCGTGATCAGCCGCTGGTCATCGTCGCTCACCCGCCCATTGTCCCGCGGGCGGCTGCCGAGCGGAGCGGATCGAGGATGATCCCGGCCCTGCCACAGGCGGCGAAAAGTGGAAGGATGAGAGGCGATGCGCTTCGAACGCGGAGCGCGCGAGCACGACCGAACGTCTACCGAAAGGGAACGACATGGCGGAATACACGCTTCCGGATCTCGATTACGACTACGGGGCTCTCGCGCCGTCCATCTCGGGGCAGATCATGGAGCTGCACCACTCCAAGCACCACGCGACCTACGTCAAGGGCGCGAACACGGCGCTGGAGCGTCTGGCGGCGGCCCGGGAGTCGGGTGACTTCACCTCGGTCAACCAGTTCTCCAAGGATCTGGCGTTCAACCTCGGTGGTCACACGAACCACTCGATCTTCTGGAAGAACCTCTCCCCGGAAGGTGGGGACAAGCCCACCGGTGAGCTGGCCTCCGCGATCGATGAGTACTTCGGCTCCTTCGATGCGTTCCGCTCGCACTTCACCGCTGCGGCGCTGGGTATCCAGGGCTCGGGCTGGGCCGTGCTGGCCTACGAGCCGGCCGGTGGCAATCTGGTGATCGAGCAGTTCTACGATCAGCAGAACGGGGTGCCGGTGGCGACGATCCCGCTGTTCCAGCTGGATATGTGGGAGCACGCCTTCTACCTCGACTACCAGAACGTCAAGGCGGACTACGTCAAGGCGATCTGGGACATCGTGAACTGGGCCGATGTGGCCAAGCGGTTCGAGAACGCCCGCTCCAGCGCCTCCGGTCTGGTCGTCCCCCAGGCCTGATCGCGCGCGTCGATCCCGAGGGGATCGACACACCATCGCCGGCGGCCGGTCCCCACAGCGGGGGCCGGCCGCTTCGCATGGGCGGCGTCTGCCTGCGCGCGGTTCCGACGAAGATCGAGCCGGCCGGCGTGGCCGGCGCCGCCACCGTTCCTCCCCACGGCCGCTTCGTCCACAGAACCGGCGGAGCACTGGAGGTCAGCGGAGGTCGCGGCAACGCTGGGGAGGGTCGGCACGGAGCCGACGCCGGGACGTCCCCGGAACCTCAGGAAGGACATCACCATGCGCGACCTCAACACAGTTCTCATGGGCAATGCCACCGCTGACCCCAGCGAGCGGCTCCAGAGCGACGGCAGCGTCACCGCGATCGTGCGCATCGCGGTGACCGGCCGCTACTACGACGCGGCCAAAGGCGACTTCACCGACCGCAAGACGGAGTTCATCTCGGTGTTCGCACGCCGGGCGCTGGCCCGCAATCTCATGCGATCGGTGAGCAAGGGCCATCCGCTGGTGGTCTCCGGCCGCCTCGGCAGCTCCGAATGGACGGCGGAGGACGGCACGATCCGTCACTCCCTGACGCTCCAGGCCGAAGCCATCGGCCACGACCTCACCTTCGGGACGGCTTCGTTCACCCGGCCGCTGAAGAACAGCGACATTCCCGACCACGACCCGCACACCGGCGAGATCGCCTCCGAGGCCGTGGACGACGCGGACGTGGACTCGGCGCTGACCGGGGAGGCACCAGTGGAAGGGGCGTTGACAACCGCCTCCTGACGTCGCCGCCTCTCGAGGCCGGCGCTGTCCGAAGCAGTTCGTGGGAAGGAGCTCAGGCGTCGGAGGCCAACGTCTGCACCAGAGCCGCAGAGAGGTCGGGGAGCAGCGCGGCGCCGAGGACATAGCCCTCCTCGTCGCCGCGGTGCACCGCCGACCACGTGGTGCCATCGGCCAGCGCTGCGACCACCACGCGCAGGGGGCGCCCCGCGGGGAGCTCGGTCTCGCCGACCCCGTCGCGCAGCGCCCACGCACTGGGCGCCAGGTCGCACGCCAGGGCTCCGCCTGCTGCCAGGTCCGGCCACTGCACCTCCTGCAGCGCGGCGAGGGGGTCCTGTCGCGGCGCCGAGTCCGCCGGCTCACCCGTGGGGCCCTCGTCGAGATCGATCGGTGTCAGGTGCAGGTCATCAGGGGCGTCCGCGTCGGCGCCGTCGGCGCCCAGCAGTGCTGCGAGGGCGGGCGAGGCCGCCGTCAGCTCCGCACTGCGGGCCAGGGCGAAGAGCCTGGGAGCGGGAAGGTGCTCATCCTCGAGATGGCGGGCCACCTCGAGGACCGCGGCGGCGAGGGCGGCCGTGGGAGCATCGAGCGGGTCCGCGTCGGGAGTCGTCATCGGATCGAGAGGTCCCTTACAGCTTCGGCCTGACAGAATAGAGGGGTCACCGCCATGAGCGGCGGCGCCCACTGTACCCGGAGACCCGACGTTGCTCCCTGCGTAGCTGCAGGTGGTGCCGCCGGCTCCGACCCCGAGGCACCCGAGGTTATCCGTGAGTTTCTCCGCCCCATTCGGCGACATGCCCCGGCCGCGCCCGCGCCCGGCTTCCGACCCGAACACGACGGACCGGCGGAGGATCTCCCCGTTGGCGATCGCCGCGATCGCGGTCGCGGCCCTGATCCTGCTGCTGCTCATCGCATCGGAGCTGTGGACGAAGTATCTCTGGATGGATCAGCTCGGCTTCACCAGCGTGCAGGTCGTCCGCTGGGTCACGCAGGGCATCCTGTTCGTGCTCGGGTTCCTCGTGTTCTCGGTGCCGCTGTTCCTGAGCCTGCGGATGGCCTACACCAAGCGCCCGGTCTACCCGCCGGTCACGCGTGAGCAGGAAGCCCTCGAGCAGTTCCGCTCCGCGGTCGATCCTCTGCGCCGCGGCGTGACCATCGCAGCACCGCTGATCATCGGGGCATTCGGCGGGCTGGCGGCCTCGCGCGGCTGGCAGGACGTCCAGCTGTTCCTGCATCCCCAGCCCTTCGGCGAGGTCGATCCGATCTTCGCCAACGACATCTCGTTCTACGTCTTCACGCTGCCCGTGATCGACATGATCATCAACTTCGGCAGGTTCGTCCTGCTGGTCACGATCGTGGGCGCGGTCATCGGCCACTTCATCTACGGCGGCGTCGCCTGGGGGCAGGAGAGCGGGCTCGAGGTCACGCGCGCCGCGCGCCGGCACCTCGGTGTCCTGGCCGCGATCTACGTGCTGATCCTCGGTGCGGGGCACTGGTTCCAGCGCTATGACCTGCTGACCGCCGAGCACGACCGCTTCCACGGTGCCTCGTACGCCGACGAGAACGCCATCCTGCCCGCGCAGACCATCCTGGCGATCGCCGCGGTGGCGGTCGCGGCCCTGTTCGTGCTGTGGATCTTCCGGTCCGACTGGCGGATCCCCGCGATCGGCGCCGGCCTGATGATCCTGTCCACGCTGGCCGTGGGGAACCTCTACCCCTGGGCCATCCAGCAGTTCCAGGTCCAGCCCAACGAGCGTGCGCTGGAACAGCCCTTCATCCAGCGCAACATCGACGCCACCCGCGCCGCGTTCGACATCGACGACGTCAACGAGGTCTCCTACACCGCGACCACCGACGCCGAGCCGGGCGCTCTGCGCGAGGACGCCTCGACCACCGCGCAGATCCGCCTGATGGACCCCAACATCATCTCGCCCACGTTCGAGCAGCGCGAGGCGAACCGTCGCTACTGGGGCTTCGACGACGTGCTCAGCGTGGACCGCTACGAGATCGACGGCGAACTGCAGGACACCGTCATCGGCGTGCGTGAGCTGCGACCGGACAAGTTCGGCCTCAACGAGCGCTCATGGGTGGATCAGCACATCATCTACACCCACGGCTACGGCACCGCCGCCGCCTATGGCAACCAGCGCAACGCCGATGGAGAGCCCAGCTTCCTGCAGTCCGGTGTGCCCGGCGATGGTGCCTTCGGCGACTACGAGGAGCGGGTCTACTTCGGCCGTCACTCTCCGGACTACTCCATCGTCGGCGCCCCCGAAGGCCATGAGCCCGAGGAGTTCGACTACCAGTCCGGGACCGATGACGAGGAGGGCGGAGACCAGGTCTACAACACCTTCCAAGGTGATGGCGGCCCCTCCGTCGGCGGCTTCTTCAACCAGCTGCTGTACTCGATCAAGTTCCGCGACCCCAACATCCTGATCTCGGGGTACCTCAACGAAGAGTCGCAGATCCTCTACGACCGCGACCCGCAGGAGAGGGTCCGCCAGGTCGCGCCGTTCCTCTCGCTGGACTCCCAGATGTACCCGGCCGTCGTGGACGGGGAGATGGTGTGGGTCATCGATGGGTACACGACCACCGACGAGTACCCGTACTCCCAGTCCGCCGAGCTGGACGGGGTCGTCGATGATTCGCAGACCAACCCCAACGAGACCGCAGCTGCCCGTGACCGCGAGGCGAACTACATGCGCAACGGCGTCAAGGCGACGGTCAACGCGTTCGACGGGTCGGTGACCCTGTACTCCTGGGACACCGAGGACCCGATCCTCAAGGCGTGGTCCGAGGTGTTCCCCGATGCCCTCCAGCCCGCCTCGGAGATCAGTGGTGAGCTGATGAGCCACCTGCGCTACCCGGCGGACTACTTCAAGGCACAGCGCGAGATGCTCTCGAAGTACCACGTCACCGACGCGGACGACTTCTTCGGCCAGCAGGACTTCTGGCAGGTCTCGCCGGATCCGACCGTTCCGGCTCCGGAGAATCCGGATGGCAGCTCCGGCGAGCAGCCCGCCCAGCCGCCGATGTACCTGTCCATGCAGATGCCCAACGCGGACGAACCCAGGTTCACGCTCTCCTCGAGCTATATCCCGACAGAGGGCCAGAACGTGCTCACGGGCTACCTGGCGGTGGATTCCGAGACCGGCAGCACGGAGGGCAACCCTGCGGACTCCTACGGTGACAAGACGCTGCTGGTGCTGCCCGCATCGAACCCGGTCAACGGGCCGGGGCAGGTGCAGGCCACGTTCAACGCCGAACCGAACGTCTCCCAAGCCCTGAACCTGCTGAAATCGGGCAACTCCGAGGTGATCAACGGCAACCTGCTCACCCTGCCCGTCGGCGGCGGTCTGCTGTACGTCCAGCCGGTGTTCCTGCAGTCCTCCGCCTCCGGCGGCGGCACGCAGTACCCGCTGCTGCAGATGGTGCTGGTCTCCTTCGGCGACAAGATCGGCTTCGCCCCGACGCTCGACGAGGCCCTGGATCTGGTCTTCGGCGGTGATTCCGGCGCCACCGCCGGCGACGCCGAGGTCACCGACCCCGACGGTGTCGCCGGTACCGCCGACACCGAGACCGGCGAGGGCACGGTCGAGACGCCGGACGGCGAGGAGGCGCCGGCGGACGGCGAGGAGCCCCCGGCCGACGAGGAGCAGCCCGCAGACCAGGGAGGCTCCGCCCAGGAGCGTCTCGACCAGGCCCTGGCGGATATGGACGCCGCCGTGAAGGACTCGGAGGAGGCCATGGCAGCGGGGGACTGGGCGGCCTACGGCGAGGCCCAGGAGCGCGTCGCCGACGCCCTCCAGCGCGCCGTCGAGGCCAACGAGGAGCTCGGCGGGTCCGGCGTCCCGGCTCAGCCGTCCGATGGCGGGGGCGGCTGAGCCTCGGCTCCTGACTCCTGCCTGATCAGGACGCCCGATCGCTCCGGTGCCATGCCGCTGCGGTCGGGCGTTTTGACGTTCGCGCAGGTGAACGGGCCATGAACGTGTGATGGCACACGTTGGACGGCGATGAGTTGGACGCCGGCGGGCGGTGCCCGTAAAGTTATGGATGTCGCCGCGGGGTGGAGCAGTTCGGTAGCTCGCCGGGCTCATAACCCGGAGGTCGTAGGTTCAAATCCTGCCCCCGCTACGAGATAGGGCCCCTGGTCCGGTGGAAACACCGACCAGGGGCCTTTGTGCTGTGCCCTCGAACGGCACCGCAGGTCAGCACCTGGCTCTGGCAGGATATCGACCATGACGACGCCATCTCTGCCCGAGCCCCGGACCCTGCTCTTCATCGGCGACTCCATCACCGACTGCCAACGCCGCGAGGATCCCGAGGAGCTGGGATACGGCTACGTACGCCTGATCGCCGAGCACTTCGCCGCCCACGAGCCCACAGCTCGGGTCATCAACCGCGGGATCGGCGGGCACAAGGTCGCGGACCTCGTCGGCCGCTTCGGTCCGGACTGCCTCGACCTCGATCCGGACGTCGTCACGATCTATGTCGGTGTCAACGATGCCTGGCACCGCTTCACCCGGGGCGAGGAGATCACGCCCGAGGAGTTCGAAGAGGGCTACCGCTTCCTGCTCGACCAGCTCTCGGCCACCCGGCCCGCCGTGCCGGTGCTGCTGGTGATCCCGTTCGTCGTCGACGTCGACGAGGACAAGACGATCATCCACACGGACCTGGACGTGAAGGTCCGGATCATCCGCGATCTCGCCCGCGAGTTCGGCCATGCCGTCGTCGACCTCGAGGCGGTGCTCCAGCGCGCCTGGAGCGTCGGTCACACCCCGCTCAGCATCGCCGAGGACGGCGTGCATCCGACGATCGCCGGGCACCGACTCATCGCCGACGCCTGGCTGGAGACGTTCGCCCAGGTCGATACGGCCCGCCGCTGACAGCACCCGTCCGAACCGGTCGCGTCCTCAGCGTAGCGGCGGCGTCACGTCCAGCGAGAGGAAGCCGCGGCGGAAGGTGCGGGCGTCGACCACCAGCAGCCGGCCCGGACGCACCGGGTTGCGCAGCCGCACGTGCCCGCTGCGGGGATCGGCGCCCACCACCGCGAACACGTGGTTCGGCGGCAACCGGCCGTGGGCGGTGGTGACGAGCCCGCTGAGCGGATGCGTAGAGGCGGCGACCGCCCTGCCCTCGTCGGTCCAGGCCGCCAGCTGGGCAGCAGGCGGCAGGCGCAGCAGCGTCCGCACTCGCATCCCCAGCAGCAGTTCGAACCCGAAGCGCGCGAAGCCGCGCTGGATGTAGCCGTAGCCGCCGGCCACATACGCGGTGATCGCCTTCTCCAGGGCGCCCGCCCAGCCAGGATTCGCACCGTCGCGCCTCGCGTAGAGGAACTCGCCGGCGTCGTCGACGGGCATCATCCGATCCACGCGGATCGGGTGGCCCAGCGCGGGAAGATGCATCTCGACAGTTCCGTCGGGCAATGCCGACAGCAGCTGGGCGAGACGCTCCGGGGCGGTCTCGTGGATCGCCAGCATCGCGGCGAGCAGCCAGCAGTCCCCGAGGCGTCCCTGCCGGGGCCGCAGCAGACGCGGGGGAGCCAGGGGACCGGTGTCCTGCCTCCATCCGGCGGCGCGGGGACCGAGGCCGGGTGTTGCCGGCACATATGCCTCGCGCGCCCGCCCGGTCAGGGCGAGCGCGCGAAGGGTGCGGCGCCAGGTCCGCACGCGGGGCCGCGAGTCGGGCGCCATCAGGATCGTGCCCGGTGGGATGCTCGCGGTCTCGTACGGTCCTCGGCGATCAGTGGGCCTCGGCGGGGACGATCTTCTGCCCGGTGTGCTCCATGACCTCGTGGAACCAGGGCTGGGAGATGTCGAAGGCCTTGTGGCCGGCGATGCGCTCGAACTCGATCGCGCGCAGCACGTCCTCGTTGCCCTCGTCGTGGCCGATCACGCCCGATCCACCCTCGAGGGCGGTCTGGACGGCGAGGTCGGTCATGGACTTGATCAGACGCAGGTCCTCGGCGTTGGCCTTGGCCGAGCGGGAGAAGTAGCCGGACTTCTGGACCATGACCTTCTCGGCGCCGAGCTTGGCGGCGAACTGGTCGGCGAACCACTGGCCGGGGTTGATCTTGTCGATCTTGACGTGGCCGAAGGGGTCCTTCTCGGGCTCCACGCCGCGGGCCTGCATCTCGGCGATGATCTCCGGGATGCCGGCGCCCTCGGACAGGAAGATGTTCACGCAGCCGACCTCGTCCATGACGCCCTTGAGCCGCTCGGCCTCGGCGTCGATGTCCAGCGCCAGCTCGGGCAGGAACACCGCGTGGACGTCCCAGCGCTCGGCGCGGTGGCCGATCGAGGGCAGCCACTCCTGCTGGGCGTGCCAGCGCTGGTAGAAGCGTGCGGCCTCGGCGGTGAGGTACCCGCAGGCGCGGCCCATGATCTCGTGGACGATGAGCATGCGCGGGTTCGAGCCGTGCTCGGCGATGATGTTCTGGGCGAAGATGCTGGTCTGCTCGGCGGCGCTCTGGGCGCCGAGGGACTGGCGGATCGGCACGATGTCGTTGTCGATCGTCTTGGGCAGGCCGACGACCTGGAGGTCGTGGCCGTTGTCGTGGAGGTACTTCGCCAGGTCCGCGGCGGTGGTGTTGGTGTCGTCGCCGCCGATGGTGTGCAGGACGTCGACGCCGTCCTCCTGGAGCTTGGTGGCCGCCACCTCGAGGGCGTCCTGGCCCTCCTCGATCAGGCCGCGCTCGACCAGGTTCGCGGTGTTGGTGAGCTTGACGCGGGAGTTGCCGATGGGGGAGCCGCCGTAGTTGTGCAGCAGGCCCGCCTTGGCGCGCACCTCGTCATCGACGACGATCTTCTCCCCGGTCAGCAGACCCCAGTAGCCGTGCTTGTACGCGATGATCTCGACATCGGGCACCAGCTCGTTGTAGCGCTCGATGAGGCCGCCGACGGCGGAGGACAGGCAGGGGGCATAGCCACCTGCGGTCAGCAGGGCGACGCGCTTGACGGTCATGGAGAGGGGGTCCCTTCACGGTTCGGGGTCACGACTCGACGAGTCTACCGATGCCCGGCCCCTCCGCCGCGCGGCGTCCGTCCCCTCAGACGGCCTCGGCGGCGAGCGCGGTGAGGATCTCCTCGTGCAGTAGCCCGTTGGTGGCCACGGCGTTGCCGCCGAAGGGACCGTCCTCGCCGTCCAGCGAGGTGAATCGCCCGCCCGCCTCGGTGACGATCGGCGCCAGGGCGACCATGTCGTGCAGAGCGAGCTCGGGCTCGCAGGCGACGTCGACAGCGCCCTCGGCGACCAGCATGTACGACCAGAAGTCGCCGTAGGCGCGGGTGCGCCAGAAGCGCTGCATGAGGTTGAGCATCTGCGGGAGCCGGTCGCGCTCGGCCCAGCCGTGCAGGGAGGAGTAGGACAGCGAGGCCTCCTCCAGCCGGTCGATGCCGGAGACGCTGAGCCGGGTGGCGCTGTTGATCCGCGAACCGGTCCATGCCCCGGCGCCGGTGCCTCCCCACCATCTGCGGCCGAGCGAGGGGGCGGAGACGAGGCCGACGACGGGCCGGCCGTCCTCGATCAGACCGATCAGGGTTCCCCACACCGGGACCCCGCGCACGAAGTTGCTGGTGCCGTCGATGGGGTCGATGACCCACTGGCGCGGTGAGGAGCCGGTGGTGCCGAACTCCTCGCCGATCACCTGGTCCCGGGAGCGGGCACGGGCCAGCTGCGCGCGCACCAGCTGTTCGGCGGCCTTGTCGGCGTCGGTGACCTCGGTGAGATCGGGCTTGGTGGTGACCTCGAGATCCTGCGCCTTGAAGCGGGACAGCGTCAGCTGGTCCACAGCATCGGCGAGCACATGGGCGAGGCGCAGGTCGTCGGCATAGCGGCTGGACATGGAGCCCACCCTAGAGCTCCGGGGGCCCGCAGCCGCGCAGCGACGCGGAACCACGGGGCGGAGCCGGGCGTCCCGGTGCGGAGAATCCGCCCTGCGCGATTCGGGCCCGGCCGCGGGGCGCGGTCACACGTCCCAGGGGTCGTTCTGGCGCAGCGTGACCGCCAGCCTGCGATAGGAGGCCAGACGGGCCGGTCCCGCGCTGCCGGCCGCTCCGGTCTCGACCAGCTCGTCGAGGGCGCAGTCCGGAGCGTCCTCCAGGTGGCTGCAGCCCCGGGGGCAGGACTCGGCGAGGCCGGCCAGATCCTCGAAGGCATCCAGCAGCTCGTCGGGATCGACGTGCCCCAACCCGAAGGAGCGCACCCCCGGGGTGTCGATCACCCACCCGTCGGCGCCCGGCAGCTGCATCGCGAGCGCCGAGGAGGAGGTGTGGCGGCCACGGCCGGTGACGTCGTTGACCTCGCCGATGGCCCGGTCGGTGCCGGGGACCAGCGCGTTGATCAGGGTGGACTTGCCGACGCCGGAGTGGCCGATGAGCACGCTGATGCGGCCGGAGAGCCGCTCGCGCAGCTCCTCGAGACCCTCGACCTCCCCATCGGGGCGGCGATGGGTCACGACGTGGTCCAGGCCCAGCGGGGTGTAGCTGCGCAGGAACTCCTCGGGGGAGCGCAGATCGGCCTTGGTCAGCACCAGCAGGGCATCCACCCCGGCGACGTAGGCCGCCACCAGGCAGCGGTCGATCATCCCGCCGCGCGGCTCCGGTTCGGCGACGGCGGTCACCATCACCATCAGGTCGACATTGGCGACCAGCGGGCGCTCGGTGGAGTCGTCGTCGTCGGCGCTGCGGCGCAGGAACGAGCTGCGCTCGTGGATCCGCACGATCCTCGCCAGCGTCCCCTCGCGACCCGAGGTGTCACCGACCAGTCCCACCAGGTCGCCGGGGACGACGGGGGAGCGGCCCAGCTCCCGGGCGCGCATCGCGGTCACGGTGCGCTCCTCGTCCGTGCCCGCGCCGACCACGGTCCGCCAGCGCCCGCGGTCGACCGAGACCACGCGTGCGGTGATCGCGTCGGCGTGCGCCGGGCGGTCCTTCGTGCGGGGCCGCGACCCGCGACGGTTGGGCCGGACGCGGACGTCGGCCTCGTCGTAGTCGCGCGGTGATCGGCTCACGCGTCCTCGCCGGCGGGCGGGTCGGTGTGCAGCATCGACAGCCACATCCCCACGAAGTCCGGCAGGGTCTTCTGGGTGGTGCCGATGTCGACGACCCGCAGGTCGGGCACACGCAGACCGAGGATGGCGGCGGCGGTGGCGAGCCGGTGGTCCTCGTAGGTCTCGAACGTGTCCCCGTGCAGCTCGCCCGGGTGGATCTCGAGACCGTCCTCGTGCTCGAGAGTGCGTGCGCCGACCTTGGTCAGCTCCGTGGCCAGGGCCTTCAGCCGGTCCGTCTCGTGGCCGCGCAGATGCCCCACGCCCCGCAGCCGGGACGGCGAATCGGCCAGGGCGGCGACGGCGGCGATCGTCGGCACCAGCTCGCCGACGGCGGACATGTCCGCGTCGATGCCCTGGACGGCGCCGGTCCCGCGCACGGTGAGAGTGCGGCCCTCGCGCCAGACCTCGGCGCCCATCCGGCTGAACAGGTCCCGATAGGCGTCTCCGGGCTGTGTGGTGACCTCCGGCCAGTCGTCCACGGCCATGGTGCCGCCGGTGACCATCGCGGCGGCGAGGAACGGGCCCGCGTTCGAGAGATCGGGTTCCACCGTGGTGGCGACCGGTTCGATCTCGCCGCGGGCGACGGTCCACACCGGCCTGCCCGTCCCGTCCCTGTGGTGCGCGGTCTCGACGCCGGCCTGGCGCAGCGTCTCCACGGTCATCTCGATGTGCGGCAGGGACGGGAGCGTCTTGCCCACGTGGACGAGCTCGAGGTCCGCCTCACCACGGGCCCCGACCAGTAGCACGTTGGAGATGAACTGGCTGGAGGCCGAGGCATCGATCTCGACCCGGCCGCCGCCGAGGCGCCCGGTGCCGTGCACGGTGAGCGGCAGGTGGCCGGGCACTCCGTGCTCGGTGACCCCCACGCCCTGCTGCCGAAGGGCCGCGATCACGGCGCTCATGGGCCGTGCCAGGGCCGCATCGTCCCCGGTGAACCGCACGTCCCCGTGGTGCAGCGCCGCCAGCATCGGCACGAAGCGCATGACGGTCCCTGCCAGACCCGTGTGGATCTCGATCGGATCCGCAGGATGCGGCGAAGGCGGCGGGAGCGGATGGATGCGCAGCGAGTCCTCATGGACCTCGAGGGTGGCCCCGAGGCGTTCGAGCGCATCGCGCATCAGGCGGGTGTCCCGCGAGACCAGGGCCCCGCGCAGATCGGAAGGTCCCGCCCCGGCGGCCGCCAGCACCATCCAGCGGGCGGTCAGCGATTTCGATCCCGGGACCCGCACCAGGGCATCGACGGGTCTGTCGGCGACCGGTGCCGTCCACAGGACCTCGGGGGACACGGCCTCAGCCCCGCTGCGAGGCGAGCTGCTTCTGCGCGGAGCCCGCCGTGGCCTTGGCGCGCTTCTGGGCCTTGCCGGCCTTCTTCTGCAGGTCCCGCTGCGTGGAGCCGGCCTTCTTCTCGAGCTCGCGCTGCTTGGCGGCGGCCCTCTTCTGGCTGGTCTCGACGAACTTGTTCACCTGGTACCCGAGCGAGGGGCGGCCCTCGTGATCGACCACGGCCAGCAGCACGCCGCCGAGCAGGCCGGCGTCGGTGAGGATCGACTGGACCTCCTGCAGGAGCTCCTCGCCGCGCAGCTCCCACACCTTCTTGCGACCGGCCCAGCCGACCGACGTGGTCAGCAGCAGCGCCGCGGCCGCGGCGCGGGGGCAACGGTTGGTGGCGTACAGGACGCCGGCGCCGGCGGCGACGGCGCCGCTGACCCGGATGATCGTGCGCACGTCCACGAAGTCGGGGGTCGAGGACTTGGCCAGAGCGGAGTCGACCGCCTCGAACGCCTCGGGGTAGACATCGATCTCGCGCTCGGGGCGCTGGGCGGTGCGCACGCCTTCATAGATGAAGGGAGCGGCGAGCAGGGGACGGGCGATACGGCGGACCAGGGCCATGGTGTCCTCACGATCTTGACGAGTGTCAGCAGGTCCGGTGACCGATGTCGGGCAGGTCACCGACGTCCAGACTACCGCGCAGGGAACAAGCGCCGCGCCCGGCGCGTTGAACCATCCGGTCCCGACGCGCGCCGCTGGCCCGCGGGTGGCCGCACGGCAGCGATGAGCCGACAGATCGGTAGACATCGGTGGACCCCGACAACGGTCGATGGACGGCGACAGATACCGACACACGACGGCAGGCATCGACACACGACAGCAGACGACGACCGGCGACGACAGACGACAGCAGACGACAACAGACCAGGCAATGCGCGAAGGCGACCCCGGCGCAGGGAAGGCGGACGATGACTGCACTGCTCACACAGGCCCCTGCCCGCCGTTCTGGCGTAGGTTGGACGGCAATGATCCAGACAGATTCCGCCCCGAGCCCCGACGCGGGCCTCCCGGAGACCCCGGCCGCCTCCTCCGCCACCACGGGGCCTGAGGGCGGCGGCGGTACCGCGCCCGAAGCGGCCGGCGACGAGCAGTCCCAGCGCCTCGCGCAGTCCTCCGGTCCCGACGGGGCCGCGGACGCCTTCGACTTCGAGAGCGAGGCGCTGTCCCATCTGGACTCCCTGTACGGCGGTGCCCTGCGGATGACGCGCAACCCGCACGACGCGGAGGACCTCGTCCAGGAGACCTTCATGAAGGCCTTCCGCGCCCGCGACCGCTTCACGCCGGGCACCAACATGCGCGCGTGGCTGTACCGGATCATGACCAACAGCTACATCTCGACCTACCGTCAGAAGCAGCGCCGCCCCCAGGAGGCCTGGAACGAGAACGTCGAGGACTGGCAGCTCGCCGAGGTCGCCTCGCACACCAGCAGCGGGCTGCGCTCCGCGGAGGCCGAGGCGCTGGACCACCTGCCGGACTCCGCGGTCAAGGACGCCCTCAGCGAACTGCGCGAGGACTACCGGCTGGCGGTGTACCTCGCCGATGTCGAGGGGTTCGCCTACAAGGAGATCGCCGAGATCATGGACACCCCGATCGGGACCGTGATGTCCCGGCTGCACCGGGGACGCCGCCAGCTGCGCGACATGCTCTCCGGCTACGCCTACCGCAGCGGCTTCCTGCGCGCGGACCCCTCGGCCGCGGCCGGGGCGGACGATGACACCACCGGCTCGAGAGATCGGGAGGAGGAACGATGACCCAGAACGACATGACCGCGACCGGCGGCGCCGATCAGCCCCGCCGCGACCTGCGCTACGGCCTCGAGGAGGCGCTCGACGGCGAGCTGCCCCCCGAGGTGGTGGCACGGATGGAACGCCACACCGAGGGCTGCCCCGAGTGCGCCGAGGAGTGGGAGCAGGTGCGCCGGATGAAGGAGCTCGTGCGCCGCAGCTGTGCGGATCGCGCGCCGTCCTCCCTGCGCGAGCGGATCGCGGTGCAGTACCGCAGCGTCTCGGTGACCCGGACCACCGACGCCGACGGCAGCACCAGCGTGCGCATCACCACGACCAGTACCCGCCGGCAGCTGCCCGACTGCTGACCCGCGCCGACGGCATCCGCAGACGACAGGAGGCCCCTCCCCGAACGGGGAAGGGCCTCCTGTCAGTTCGCGCCGAGCGCGATCACGGTCAGCTGTTGGGGCGCTTGCCGTGATTCGCGCTGTTCTTGCGGCGAGCCTTGCGCTTGCGTCCTCGCTTGCTCATCACGTTCTCCTTCCTTCGCCCGGTAACCCGACGATTGTGCCACAGCCTCGCTGATCGAGGCGGGCAGCGACGGCCGGGCGGTCACAGCTGAGGGGGAGGTCACTCCGGCCGTGGAAGCGCTCGGGCCCGGAGGCTCACGAGGAGGTGCCCAGCCAGGATCCGAAGCCGCCGTGGAGGACGAGCCAGGCCATCAGCCCGTAGCCGGTCTGGCCGGGGTGGTCACCGGGGGAGCGCGCCACGTCGGACTCCCACTGATCGTGCCCGGAGAGCCCGCTGACCGTGTTCACATAAGGGATCCGGCGCCGCGAGCAGACGTCCTCGAACGCGCCGGAGAGCTCCTGGATCGTGGCGGTGACCTGGGAGTCTCTGCTGGGAGGCGGGCCCACCACGAACGCTGGGATCCGCAGTCGCTCCAGGCCGTCCAGGATCTTGGCGAGGTTCAGCCGGGAACGGGCCAGGGAGATCCCGGCCTCGACGTCGGCGCGGCCCATGGCCAGGACGACGCGGTGGTCGACCCTGCCCTCGGCCTGCGCCGTGAGGTCCATCCGGCGCCTGACGTCCTCGTCCCACCGGTCGGCGAGCTCCGCGGTGGTCTCTCCAGGAAGCGCCGAGGTGAACACGTCGATGCGGTTCTCGGCGCCCTGCTCACTGGCCACGGCACGACCCAGCCACCCCAGGGCGCGAGCATCGCCGATGCCGGCGAGGAGCTCGTCACCGAGCGCGATGACCCGGATCCGGCAGTCCGAATTCGGGGTGGTCGATGTGGACACGGTGTGCACCGGGGCCTCCTGAGGGACGGGAACGTCAACTGTATCGGCGAGGAGGGTCGGGGGCGAACCCGCGGCCCGGTGGCGCCGCTCAGGATTCGAAGGCGCGGGTGAGCAGGTCCTCCTGCTCCTCCTTGTGCGTCGTCGCCGACCCGGTGGCCGGGGAGGCCGACGCCGGACGGGCGACGACCTTCAGCGTGCGCCCCACCTCGACGGCGAAGTTCAGGGCCATGAAGCCCCACGCGCCCTGGTTCAGCGGCTCCTCCTGGACCCACGTCAGCGAGGCCTCGGGATAGGCATCCAGCACCTGGGTGAGCTGCTCCGTGGGCAGCGGGTAGAGCTGTTCGAGACGGACGATCGCGGTATCGGTCAGCTCCTCCTTCTCGCGGCGGGCCGCCAGATCCCAGTACACCTTGCCGGAGGCCAGCAGCACCCGGCTCACGCCGGAGGCGTCGACCGTGGAATCCGCCAGCACCGGCTCGAAGCTGCCGGTGGTGAAGTCCTCCACCGAGCTGACCGCGGCCTTGTTGCGCAGCATCGACTTCGGCGTGAACACGATCAGCGGCTTGCGCGGATCGGTCTTGGCCTGCCGGCGCAGGAGATGGAAGTAGCTGGCCGGGGTCGACGGCATCGCCACCCGCAGGTTCTCCTCGGCGCACATCTGCAGGAACCGCTCGATGCGCGCGGAGGAGTGGTCGGGCCCCTGCCCCTCGTAGCCGTGGGGCAGCAGCAGCACGACGCTGGAGTTCTGCCCCCACTTCTGCTCCGAGGCCGAGATGAACTCGTCGATGACGACCTGTGCGCCGTTGACGAAATCGCCGAACTGCGCCTCCCACAGCACCAGCGACTCCGGGTTCTCCACGGAGTAGCCGTACTCGAAGCCCAGCGCCGCGAACTCCGAGAGCGAGGAGTCGTAGACGTTGAAGCGCGCCTGGTCCTCGGAGAGGTTCGCCAGCGGCGTCCAGGTCTCGCCGGTCTCGTGGTCGATGAGCACGCTGTGGCGCTGGACGAAGGTACCGCGGCGGGTGTCCTGACCGGTCAGGCGCACCCGCCGGCCCTCCATCAGCAGCGACCCGAACGCGAGCAGCTCACCGTAGGCCCAGTCCACGCCGCCCTGGGTGGACATCTGCTGGCGCCGGGCCAGGAGCGCGCCGAGCTTGGGATGGACGGTGAAGGAGTCCGGGACGGCCCCGTGCACCTCGCCGATGCGCTCGAGCACGGAGGCGTCCACGGCGGTCTGGACCGGGCCGCGGTCGCTTCCCGAGCGCTGCGAGGCGGGCAGATCAAGACCCTGCACGCTGGAATCGGGATCGGCGTCCGACCCCGAGCGGGTGGAGGCGAACGCTTCGTCCAGGTGCTCCTGGAAGTTGCGCACCAGGCCCTCGGTCTCCTCCTCGGTGAGGTCGCCCCGTTCGATGAGCGCTTCCATGTACAGCTTGCGGGCGCTGGGCTTCTCCTTGATCAGCGAGTACATCTGCGGCTGCGTCATCGAGGGGTCGTCGCCCTCGTTGTGACCGCGGCGGCGGTAGCAGACCATGTCGATGACCACGTCGCGGTGGAACTTCTGGCGGTAGCGGAAGGCGATCTCGGCGACCCGCACGCAGGCCTCGGGATCATCGCCGTTGACGTGGAAGATGGGCAGCTGCGTCGACTTCGCGACGTCGCTGGAATAGAACGACGAGCGCGAGGAATCCGGCAGCGTCGTGAAGCCGATCTGGTTGTTGATGATCACGTGGATGGTGCCGCCGGTGCGGTATCCGCGCAGCTCCGAGAGGTTCAGCGTCTCGGTGACCACGCCCTGGCCGGCGAAGGCCGCGTCGCCGTGCAGGAGGATGGGCAGCACCGGGAACTCCCCGGGGCGCTCGAGCTGGTCCTGCTTGGCCCGCGTGATGCCCTCGAGAACGGGATTGACCGCCTCCAGGTGCGAGGGGTTCGCCGCGAGATACACCTTGGTCGGCTCCCCGTCGTGGGAGGTGTAGGTGCCCTCGGTGCCCAGGTGGTACTTCACATCGCCGGAGCCCATGGTCTGGCCGTAGTTGCCCTCGAACTCCTGGAAGATCTGTCCGTAGCTCTTGCCGGCCAGGTTCGCGAGCACGTTGAGGCGACCACGGTGGGGCATCCCGATGCAGACCTCGTCGACGTCGTCGTGCGCGGCGCCGTGCAGCACCGCGTCGAGCATCGGGATCACGGACTCCCCGCCCTCGAGCGAGAACCGCTTCTGGCCGACGAACTTGGTCTGCAGGAAGGTCTCGAACGCCTCGGCGGCGTTGAGGCGCTCCATGATGTGGGTGTGCTCGACCTTGTCGAACGGCCGGCGCGGAGTCTCCATCTCCCGCTGCAGCCAGGCGCGCTCCTCCGGATCGGAGATATGCATGTACTCCACACCGATGGTGCGGCAGTACGCGTCGCGCAGGACCCCGAGGATCTCGCGCAGAGTCATCTCGTCCTTGCCGCCCAGCCCGCGGGTGGGGAAGATGCGGTCGAGGTCCCACAGCGTCAGCCCGTACGTCTCGACGTCGAGATCCGGGTGGGTGCGGATCTTGTACTGCAGCGGATCGGTGTCCGCCATCAGATGGCCGCGCACACGGTAGGAGTGGATCAGGTCCATGACCCGCGCGAGACGCTCGGACTTGGAATCCTTGAACGGATTGTCCGGCACCCAGCGGATCGGCTGGTAGGGGAGCCGCAGGGAGGCGAAGACGCGGTCGTAGAAGCCGTCCTTGCCCAGGAGCTTGTCACCCATGAGCTTGAGGAACTCGCCGGAGGCGGCGCCCTGGATGATCCGGTGGTCGTAGGTGGAGGTCAGCGTCATGACCTTCGAGACCGCGAGGTCCGCGAGGGTGGCCGGGCTGGCTCCCTGGAACTGGGCGGGGTAGTCCATCGCGCCGACGCCGACGATCGTGCCCTGGCCCTGCATGAGCCGCGGGATGGAATGGACGGTGCCGATGCCGCCGGGGTTCGTCAGCGACACCGTGGTGTGCGAGAAGTCCTCCATGGTCAGCTTGCCGGCGCGGGCCTTGCGCACCACTTCCTCGTAGGCCTTCCAGAAGCCGAGGAAGTCGAAGCGCTGGGCGGCCTTGATGTTCGGCACGACCAGGCCGCGCGAGCCGTCGGGGCGAGGCATGTCGATGGCGAGGCCGAAGTTGACGTCCTCGCGCTTCAGCAGCAGCGGCTTGCCCTTCTCATCGACATCGAACCCGTTGTTCATGTCGTTGACCTCGGTGATGGCCTCGACCATCGCCCAGCCGATGAGGTGGGTGAAGGAGACCTTGCCGGCGCGGTTGCGCTTGAGGTGGTTGTTGATCACGACGCGGTTGTCGAACAGCAGCTTCACCGGCACGTCGCGCACGGAGGTCGCCGTCGGCACCCCGAGCGACTCGTCCATGTTGCGCACGACGGCAGCGGCCGGGCCGCGCAGCTTGACCCGCTCCGGCTCCTGCAGCTCGACCACGGGGATCTGCGCGGTGGTGGTGGGGATCTTGGCCGGGCGGTCCGACGTGGTCGAGACGGCGGGCTTCTTCTGTTCGTCCTTCGCGGATGCGTCGTTCACGGGAGCAGATTCCTTCGCGGACTGAAAGGGTGCCGCGTTGCTCGCGGCAGGAGGAGTGGGAGCGTCGGAGGAGGGGGCGTCGGACGGCGGGGAGCTCTCGGCCTCGTCGGCCTGCCGGGGCTGCTGCTCGGCCTCGCCGGTCGGCGTCCGCTCGTCGGCCTCTTTCGAGGGGGACGAGTCGGTCTCCTCCGGCGCGCCGGAGGAAGCCTCCGGGGCGGGGTCCGGTGATGTCTCTGCTCGGTGGGAGGAGAAGTACTCCGCCCAACTGGGGTCGACGCTCGAGGGATCTTGCTGCCACTGCTCGCGGAGTGCGTCCACGAGCCATTGATTCGGACCGAACTCCGAGGTCCCGGAGTCCTGTGTCTGCTGTGACACTCTGAGATCGCCAGCCTTCTCACAGTCGAGTGATGCGGATATTGACAGCCTAACGGAGCAGGGCCGATGGATTGGGCCGCTCGCGCGGTCTGCGGGAGATTGACCGCCTGGTCGTGGGTGACATCACGTCGGCGGTCCGACCCGCGGCAGGACCACCCGGATCAGGGACGAGCGGCCGTCCTCGGCGACCTCGGTGCGCGGGTCGTCGAGCACCTCGATCGTGCCGCCGTGGAGCCCGACGGCCCACCGTGCGATCGCCAGTCCCAGGCCGGTGCCGCCGGAGCTGTCCGCGTAGCCGCCGCGCTGGAACCGCTCGAACACGCGCGAGCGGTCCTCGCGGGCGATGCCCGGTCCTTCGTCGTGCACGTCGATCCGCACGCCGGCGTCGTCGCCGGTGGGCGCTGCGCGGATGTGGATGCGTCCGCCGGCGGGGGAGTGCCGCGCCGCGTTCTCGAGGAGGTTGTGGATCACCTGGTGGATGCGAGCGGCATCGGCGGTGACGGTCAGATCCGGCGGCTCGACGTCGACGATCCACCGCGCGTCACGGCCTCCGGAGGCCAGCGCCGCCGAGTCGACCACTTCGTGCAGGAACGGGGTGAGCTCGATGTCCTCGAGGTCGAGATCGACGACGCCGGCGTCCAGCCGCGAGAGGTCCAGCAGATGGTCGACCAGGAGGGAGAGGCGCTCGGTCTCGGTGAGCGCGACCGACAGCGCGGCCGGGTCCGGCTCGGTGACTCCGTCCACGATGTTCTCGAGCTGAGCGCGGAGCCCGGCGACGGGGGTGCGCAGCTCGTGGGAGACGTTCGCGACGAGGTCCCGTCGCATCCGGTCGGTCTCCTCCAGCTCCGAGGCCATGGTGGAGAAGGCCGAGGCGAGCTGCCCCACCTCGTCCCGGCTGGTGGCGCGGATGCGCTGGGTGTAGTCGCCGCGGGCCATGGCCCGGGCGGCGGCGGTCATCTCCCGCAGCGGGGACGTCATGCCGCGGGCCAGCAGCTGGGTGACGACCAGAGCCGCGATCACGACCAGCGGGATGGCCAGCAGCGGCTCGATGCCGGCCCGGATGCTGACCTGGGTCAGCAGCGCGGCGGCGGTGACGACCACGCCCACCAGGACCCCGAGCTTGACCTTGAAGGACCGGAAGCTGTCCAGCGGGCGCACATCCAGCCGGTCCGGCACGCGTCTGCGCTGCGGGTGCGCGGAGCCCGGGTCCGCGCCGTCGTGCTCGGAGCTCACGATGCCGGGTGCGACTCGTCAGGTCCGGACTCGTCGGCCGGGTCCGCGGCGGCTGAGTCCTGGTCCCGGTCGTCCCCGGCGTCACCGCCGTCCGGATCCTCCTCGTCGTCCGGGATCTCCAGCGCGTAGCCGACGCCGTGGACCGTGCGGACCAGATCGGCGCCGAGCTTTCGCCGTAGCGCCTTGACGTGGGAGTCGACCGTCCGCGTGCCGGTGGCATCGACCCAGTCCCATACGTCGGCCAGGAGCTGCTCGCGGGTCAGCACCGTGCCCGGGGCGTTGGCCAGGCACAGCAGCAGGTCGAACTCGGTGGGCGTGAGGTGGGCGGGCACGCCCGCCCGCATCACGCGGCGGCCGGCCCGGTCGATGACGAGGTCGCCGAACTGCAGGGCGACCTGCTGCTCGCTCTCCGTGGTCGCCGGCGCCGCGGCGCGGCGCACCCGTCGCAGCAGAGCCTTCAGACGGGCGGCGAGCTCGCGCATGGAGAAGGGCTTGGTCATGTAGTCGTCCGCGCCCACACCGAGACCGACGAGCATGTCGGTCTCATCGTCCCGGGCGGTGAGCATGAGCACCGGGACGGGTTCGTCGGCCTGGATGCGCCGGCACACCTCGAGGCCGTCGAAGCCGGGCAGCATGACGTCCAGGACCACCACGTCCGGGCGCACCTCGGCGACCGTGCGCACGCCCGAGGGGCCGTCGAAGGCGGTGGAGACCTCCCAGCCCTCCGCGGTGAGGCGGTCGGCGATGGCGCGGGTGATCGTCATCTCGTCCTCGATCACCACCACGCGCACGGGCGAGGAGGGAGCGGATGATGCCTGGTCCGGGGTCGACATGGCGCCACTGTAGACCGCAGCGCCTGAATCCTCGGGAATCCTCGGGCACCGGAATCCTCCGGCATCCGCGCGAGAGGCGTCGCTGCCCTGCGGTGCTCCGCCCCACTCGTGGCGGGCCCGCCCCGTCAAGCGCCGGCAACCTTTGGGGCGTGAGGGCAAAAACTTGGCAATGACCCGGTTGACCTAGCCGTCCACGCCCAGGTCCGACCGTAGATTGACGGAGGTTGTTCGGCGACGCGTACTTCCCCTGTCCGGCGTCGCGCTCGGACAGACGCAGGAACCCGGAATGTGCAGTCGTACTGGAAGCAGGTCGAGATACGTGGCGAATCATCGCGCTGACGGACGCGCCACGGTGCGCAAGCACCGTGCCATCGGAGGTACTCATCGCGACGCGACCCTCCCCGCCGGTGTGGTGAAGGTCAGCGTGCTCGGAGCACTCGCGACCGCCACGATCGCCGCACCGCTGGCCGCTGCCGCGGCCGGGGTCGACGAGGACATGCCCCAGAGCGCGTCCCAGGCGTCCGAGGCCGGCTCCCGGGGCCAGGGCGACTCCGCGAAGCAGGCCGGCCCCGCCGCCGAGGCCCCGCCCGTCGCCCTCCCGGTCGCCGAGGCCGCCGGCTCGGCGCAGCAGGCCGCGGCCGAGACCCGTGCGGACGAGGACAGCGCCAGCCGGAGCGAGGAGCGCACCGCTCCCGCCGAGGAGGACGCCGCGTCCGAGGAGCCCGCAGAGGATCTCGGCATCGAGGTGGAGCTCCCCGAGCCCGAACCCGCGGTGAGCGAGAGCTCCGCCGGGACAGCCGGCAGCAGCGGGTACGTCCGTCCCGTCAGCGGCCCCATCACCTCCGGCTTCGGCGGTCGCATGCACCCCGTGCTGGGCTACTTCAAGGGCCACGACGGCGTCGACTTCGGTGCCAGCTGCGGCACCCCGGTCCACGCCGCGAAGGGCGGGACCGTCGTCGCCGTCGAGTACCACCACGCCTCCGGCAACCGCGTGAAGATCGACCACGGCAACGGGGTCATCACCGGCTACTACCACCTGCAGGGCTTCAACACCTCGGTCGGTGCCACGGTCGAGGCCGGCGAGGTCGTCGGCTACGTCGGCACCACCGGGCGCTCCACCGGCTGCCATCTCCACTTCGCGAAGATGGACGAGGCGGGCAACTACTCCAACCCGATGTCGCTGCTGCAGTGAGCCGCACCCCGGTCGTCCTCGGCGTCGAGTCGTCCTGCGACGAGACCGGATTCGGGATCGTCTCCGACGGCGTCCTACTCGGTCAGGGACTCGCCTCCAGCGCCTCCCAGCACGCCGAGTTCGGGGGAGTGGTCCCCGAGATCGCCGCCCGCGCGCACCTGGACGCCGCGGTCCCCACCCTGCGCATCGCCCTCGCCGACTCCGGTGTCGAGGCCGAGGACATCACCCACGTCGCCGTCACCTCCGGACCCGGGCTGGCCACCGCCGTCCACGTCGGCCTCGCCGCCGCGAAGTCCGTCGCCTGGGCCCTGGACAAGCCGCTGTTCGGGGTCCACCACCTGGCCGGTCACGCTGCCGCGGACACCCTCGAGCACGGGCCGCTGCCCGAGCGCAGCATCATCCTCATCGTCTCCGGCGGCCACACCTCGATCCTCGCCGTCGGCGATCTCGTGCGCGACCCGATCGAGCATCTCGGCGACACCCTCGACGACGCCGCCGGTGAAGCCTTCGACAAGGTCTCCCGACTGCTCGGCCTGGGCTACCCCGGCGGGCCCGCCATCTCGCGCGCCGCGGCAGGCGGCGACCCGGGGGCCTTCTCCTTCCCCCGCGCCCTGCTGCGCCCCGGCGATGCGCCCTTCACGTTCTCCTTCTCGGGTCTCAAGACGGCCGTGGCGCGCACGGTCGAGACCCTCGAGCGCGCCGGTGAGCCGGTGCCGGTCGCCGATATCGCCGCCTCCTTCGAACAGGCCGTGGTGGATGTGCTGGTGACCAAGTCGCTGCGCGCCGTCCGCGAGCGGGAGCTGAACACCCTGGTCATCGTCGGCGGCGTGGCCGCGAACGCACGCCTGCGGTCCGTGGCGCAGGAGCGCTGCGATGCGGCGGGCGTCGAGCTGCGGATCCCGCCGCCGCGGCTGTGCACCGACAACGGCGCCATGATCGCCGCCGTCGGGGACCTGCTGGTCCGCTCCGGCGCCGACCCCAGCGGGCTGCGCATCGCCGCGGATCCGTCCGCGGTCCTGCACGGGGCCCAGCTGCCGCTGCCGCGGTGAGGTCCCTCTCACACCGGCGCCGCCTGCCCGGTACGGATGGTCATCCCGGCGCGTGGTGTTGCTAGACTTCCGTGGTCGGCCCGCGTAGCTCAGTGGATAGAGCGTCTGCCTCCGGAGCAGAAGGTCGTAGGTTCGAATCCTGTCGCGGGCACTGTGTGATGTCGCAGGACATCGGCATGGCCCGAACCCACGCAACGTGGGTTCGGGCCTTTGTCATCTCTGCTGTGGTTGGTAGTCGCGGGTGGGGTCGATGATGAGCTCTCTGAGGACTTCTCCGGTGG
>NZ_JBHTCX010000006.1:0-89212 GCF_042666875.1 Brachybacterium sp. GCM10030267
TGCCCGGCATCAAGCTGATCATCGACGGACGCAACATCACCACGGCCGAGAACTGGGCCGGCACCCCCCGCCTCGTCCTCGGCGACGGCTCCGCCTCCACCCACCAGCAGGACCAGGACTCCTGACCCGATGGGTGAGCATGAGCTGATCCTCGCCCTCGGCCCCTCGCTCGGGGTCGGCAGCCGCACCTTCATCATCCAGCTCCTGCTGGTGCTGGGCATCGTGGTGATCGTCGCCTGGCTGTTCATGAAGCGCGGCGCGAAACAGCTCGCGGTGCGGCGCCTGCTGATCATCGCCTTCGCGATCTTCGCGGTGCTCACCGTCCTGTTCCCGGGCATGCTGAGCCGGGCTGCGAATCTGGTGGGGGTCGGCCGCGGGGCGGATCTGCTGCTCTATGCGACCGTCGTCGTCCTGCTCGGCTTCCTCGCCCTCCAGGAGGCCCGCACCAAGGCGGCGGAGAAGCGCACCACCTACCTCGCCCGGCGCCTCGCGATCGACGAGGCCGAGCCGGCGGCGGAGTACCGCGAGAGAGCCCTGCACCGGCCCGAGGGGTGACCGGTCTGCTGTCCGTGCTCGCCCTCATCGCTGCGATCCTCGTCGTCCTGGCGGCGGCGTACCTGCCGGGGTACGCCGCCGTCCGGATGCTCGACGGCTCCCGCCTGATCGCCCTCGCCCTCGCGCCTGCCCTGGCCGCCGCGATCGCCGGCGTCAGCGCCGTCGCCGCGTCCCTGGTCGGGCTGCGCTGGTCACTGCTGCCCTTCCTGCTCGGCGCCCTCGTCCTCGCCGCCGCGGCCTACGGCCTGCGCCGGCTCGATGTCCGGTTGCCAGCGACGGTCCTGGACGGCCGGCTGTCCCCCCGCCGCGCGGTGCCCGGCGGGGCCGCCTGGCTGACCGGCGCCGTCGCCGTCGCGGTGGTGCCGATCGCGCGCCAGGCGGGACGGCCCGACGCGATCCTCGAGCGGTGGGACACGCTCTACCATCTCTCGGCCCTGCAGCGGATCCGCGAGACGGGCGATGCCTCCAGCCTCCACGTCGGCGCGGTCTCGAACACGACCGGCGATCCGACGTTCTACCCGGCGGCCTTCCACGCCCTCGCCGCCCTGGTGCCCGGCGTGGGAACCCCCACGCTGCTGAACGCCACCGTGCTCGCGCTCGCGGTTGCTCCCTGGATCTTGGGCATCGCGCTGCTCGCTCGCTCCCTGTTCCCGAGCACACCGTGGGCCCCGTTCGCCGCGGCGATGGCGGCGGCGCTGATCCCGGCCACCCCGCTGGACCTGTGGATCCACCTCTCCCCCATCCCGAACCTCGCGGGATTCGCCGCCCTGCCGGGAGCGCTGGCGGCCGCTGCCGCGCTGTGGGGTGCGCTGCTGGAACGCCCTGCCCTCCGCCCCGTACTGGCCTCGCTCCTCGCCGTCGGCCTCGCGGGCGCCGGACTGGGGATCATGCACCCCAATGTCGCGGTCACGGCGCTGATCCTGCTCGCGGTGCTGACCACCGTGACCGGCCTGCCCTCGTGGAGAGCCCGTCCGGCACTGATCGCCGTGCCCGTGCTCGCCCTGCTGCCGGTGGTGCTGCTCTCCTACACCCCGCTGGGCTCGCACGTGACCGGATTCAACGGCGGCCTCGCGGTGGTGTGGTGGAGGGCGCTGGGCGAGATCCTGCTGGGTCTGCTGACCGTGTGGCCGATGGCCCTGGGCGCCGCGCTCGCGGTGCTGTGGTGGCCCGGCCTGGTCGTCTCACTGCGCTCCCGGCCGCACCGCTGGCTCGCCGTCGCCTGGATCGTCGTCGCGGTGATCTATCTCGACGCGGCACTGGATTCCCCGCTGAACCTCTCTGCGCTGTACTACCGCGGCCAGGACCGCATCTCCATGCCGCTGGCCATGCTCTCGGCCGTCCTGGTGGTCCCGGGGCTGCAGGCATGGGCGCGCCTGCTGGCTCCCTCCGCCGATCGACGCCGGCAGCCCGGGGCGTCCCGGCCCGTGGCCCTCGTGCTGATCGTCGCCGCGGTCATCGCAGCACTCGCCTCGATCCCGGCCCGCAGCGACAACGCCGCCAAGAACCTGGCCGCGGACTATCCCGGCCGCGGCCGCTTCCTGCAGCCCGACGAGCGCGCCCTGTTCGAGCAGCATGTCCCGGAGATGGACCAGGACGGCACGGTGCTGGCCAGTCCGTTCTCCGGCGCCGCCCACCTGTACGCCATGTTCGGCCAGGACGTCCGCCTGCCCGTGGCCGGCATGGCATACACGGACCTGGACCGGGATCTCATCTACGCGACGGAGAACGCCGCCACGGACCCGGCCGACTGCCGGCTGCTCGAGGAGAACGGCATCACGTACGTCTATCAGGAGCGCCTGCCCTACAACCGGCACAAGACCTCCGACTCGGTCAACTATGCGGGGATGGACCTCGGCGCCGTGCTGTTCACGACCGAGCACTCGACCATGATCGAGATCGACTGCGACCCCGGGGACGGCAGCTATGACCCGGCCTGACCCGCCCACAGCCACCGCCCCGCCGGTCACAGGTGCCGCCCGCCGGTATTCGCCGCTGCTGGACGTGATCCGGATCGTCGCGGTGATCGGCGTGATCTGCGTGCACGTGATCGCCGATCACCTCGACGGTGAGGGGCGGGTGGCGATCCACGTGGTCCGAGCGCTGCTGGCCACGACGGTGCCCGCCTTCATCATGATCTCCGGCGCCCTGAACCTGGCGCCGGCGGCCATGCGCCACGGCTCCGGCCGGTTCCTCGGCCGGAGACTGCGCCGACTGCTGCCGGCGACAGTGGTGTGGACCGCCTTCTATGCCCTGATCATGGGGACCCTGTTCACGGACGAGCCGCTGGACTGGCGCCAGGAGATCCTGGACCTGCTGACAGCCTCCTCGTACCCGCATCTGTACTTCCTGCCGCTGATCCTGGGACTGACCGTCGTCACTCCGGTGATCGCCGTCTACATCGGCGACAGTCCGCGACGGGCCTGGATCACCGGCGGCGTCGCCACAGGGTGGGCGCTGGTGGTGATGGCCGTCCCACCGCTCAGCCAAGGGCTGCTCGGCGAAGCGGTGGTCCCGCTGCAGATGGGCACCCTGACCTATTTCCTGCCGTTCCTGGGCTACTACATCCTGGGACGGGCAGCGTGGGCCCTGCCGGTCAGCCGCAGCCGGGCGCTGCTCCTGCTGCTCGTGGCCACGCCGGTGCTGACCGTGGCGACCGTGTGGGCGTATCTCTCCCGCGTCACCGACACCCCGCCAGGGCAGTTCCTGCTGCCGACCTATGTGGCGCCGACGGTGATGCTGCTCTCGCTCGCCCTGGTGATCGCCCTGCTGAGCCTGGGAGGTGCGTGGACGGTCTCGGCGCGCGCCGAGAACCTCCTGCGGACGATCGGTGACGCCACCTTCGGCGTGTTCCTCGTGCACTTCGCGATCCTCGTGCCGCTGCGCGAGCTGGGCTTCCCCGAGGGCTCGCTGCTGACGGTGCTCGCCCTGATCGTCGTGGTCACCGTCCTCGCCTTCGCAGTCTCGCTGCTGGGCAAGAAGGTCCCGGGGCTGCGCGCGATCCTCTGACGCTCAGCGCCGGATCTCCGCCAGGACCTGTTCGGCGCCCTTCGTGGCGCAGCCGGCCAGGGAGGCGTTCTCGAGCGTCCACCGGCGCAGGTGCTCCCGCTCCGGAGCGCCTTCGCCCTCCAGCGCCGCCCGCATCGCCTCGGCGACCTGGGCGGCGTCGTAGTCGCAGGCCCAGCCCAGGGAGTTGTCACGGATCCGGTCGTGGGCGGCGCCCTCCCCGGCGTGGATCACGGGGGTCCCGGTCGCGGTGGCGGCATAGATCTTGGTGGGCAGGGCGAACTCGTAGCCCTGCCCCGGGGTGATCGAGGACAGCCCGGCGACCGCGCCCCGCAGATGCGCGGCGACCTGGGCCGGCGGGATCTTGTCGCGGAACTCGATGCCCGCGATGCCCTCCTCGGCCACCCGGGCCTCGAGCTCGTCGCGCCCGGACCCCTCGGAGAAGAACAGCAGCCGCGCCTGCGGATGCTGCTGGCGGACTCGGGCGAAGGCGTCGATGAACACAGCGGCGCCCTGCCACTCGGAGACGGTCCCGGCGTAGACGAAGTACGGTCCGGCCTCGCCGGCATCCGAGCCCTCGGGTGTGAAGGTCTCGGTGTCGATCCCGTTGCCCACCATGACGATGCTGGGCCGTGGCCCGATCAGTTCCCGGACCCGATGCTGCACACCCGGGGAGATGGTCAGCACGCGCGAGGCACGCTTCCACACGGTCTTCTCCGCCCAGCGCACCACGGAGCGCACGAAGGTCGGCACACCTTCGACGCTCTCGGTCGCGTCGGACCAGACGTCGGCCGCGTAGAAGGTGTACGGCACCCGGCGGATCATGGCGGCGACCATCCCCACCATCCCGGTCGTCGGCGGCGGCTCGAGCACCAGGGCGTCCATCGGGCGCTGGAGGAGCAGTCGCAGCGCGAGCGGCAGATCGAAGCTGAGATAGGAGACGTACCCGCGGACCTGGCCCTGGTGATCACGCTTGACGGGCCAGCGGGAGACGCGGCGGGCCCGGGACCGGACCCCACCCGCCCCGGGCGCGGAGGTGGTCAGCACGGTGACCTCCGCGCCGGCCCGCTCCAGGGCGATGACCAGCGCCTCCTGGCGGAAGGCGGCGGCCACGGGTTCAGGGGTGTAGACGCGGGTGGCGACGACCACGTGCGCGGGGCGGTTCGGCCCGGGGCGTCGTGCGGTGCGCGACCTCGCCATCAGGCGCGCTCCCGGAGGGCGTCGACGCTCCGTTCGGCCGCCCTGCCGTCGCCGTAGTGGGCGGGGCGCTCGGCGGTGGGCCGAGGCCGTGCCACCGCGGCGGTCAGCTCGGCCGGGTCCGAGACCAGCTGGTTCCAGCCGTTCTCCAGCGTCTCGACCCACTCGGTCTCGGTGCGCACCGTCGAGCACGGGGTCCCCAGCAGGTACGCCTCCTTCTGCAGACCACCGGAGTCGGTGACCACGGCGCTCGCGGCATGCACCGCGCCCACCAGGTCCGGGTAGGCGACGGGCTCGCCGACGCGGACGGCGCCACCGGCCAGCTCGATGCCGGCCTCCTTCGCCTTCGCCATCAGACGCGGATGGGCGAACAGCGCCAGGGGGATCTCGAGAGCCTGCAGGGCCTCGATGATCGCCCGCAGCCGCTCAGGGTCGTCGGTGTTGTCGGCGCGGTGGATCGTGGCCACGGCGAACTCTCCGGCGGGGTCGATGCCCTCGGGCAGGGCCAGCGGAGTGCCCTCGACGGCGGCCGCGACCCGCAGGCACACGTCGGTCATCACATCGCCGGTCACCAGCGTGCGCTCGGCGAGTCCCTCGGCGGCGAGGTGGCCGCGCGCGACCTCGGTGGGAGCCAGCAGCAGATCCGCCGCGTGGTCGGTGACCACGCGGTTGTGCTCCTCGGGCATGCGGCGGTTGAACGAGCGCAGCCCGGCCTCCAGATGGGCGACCTTCAGGTGCATCTTCACGGCGGAGAGGGTGCCGGCGAGGGTGGAGTTGGTGTCTCCGTAGACCAGGGTCCAGTCCGGCTGGTGCTCCTCGAGCACCTCGTCCATGCCGGCCAGCATCGCACCGGTCTGACGCCCGTGCGACCCGGAGCCGACGGAGAGGTTCACGTCCGGGGCGGGGATCCGCAGATCCGCGAAGAACACGTCGCTCATGGCGGCGTCGTAGTGCTGCCCGGTGTGGACGATGACGTGCTCGACGTCGTCCCGCTGCGCGGCTGCATCGGCGATCGCGGCGAGCTTGACGAACTGCGGGCGCGCGCCCACGACGGACAGGATCTTCATGGACGGATCTCTTCCTCTCGGCCCCGGCAGGTCACAGGCGACGCGGCCCGGGTCGCAGGTACAGTAAGCGTGCCCCACCATAGCCAACGGCCGAGGCCGTGCGGCACACCACGACACCATCGAGGGACAGCGCGCCGCGCGCGTGCCCCGCTCGGGAACGGAAGATGCATGACGTCAGGCCAGGGCACGCCGGAGCCTCGTGTCGCTGTGCTCGTCTACAACGACGCCGCCAACGATTCCCGGGTGCTCAAGGAGTCCGCGTCGTTGCGTGACGAGGGCTATGACGTCCGGATCCTCGCGGTCGAACGCCGCGAGCTGGACCGGCCCGCGGCCGTCAGCCGCCTCGGCGAGCGCCTGACGCTGGAACGTGTCCCGGAGTTCGCCTTCGAGCGGATCGTGCCGGCGCTGGCGCCGGTGTGGCGCGGGCTGATCAGCCAGGACCTCGAGCCCGCCTCCCGGGTCTCTGCGCCTCCGCCCCCGGCCCCCCTGGCGCCGCCGACACAGCCGCGGGCCGCGCTGGCCGGTATCAGGTCCCACGCCCTGCGTGCCCTGCGCGGGCTCGGCGAACGCGCCTACCGCACCGTCGCCCTGGGCACGTACTGGAAGAACGTCACACAGGCAGGGCTGCGCGTGCGACCGGACGTGATCCACGCCAACGACGCCAACACGCTGGTCCCCGCACTGGCGATCCGTGCCGCGAGCCGCGGCCGCATCGGGATCGTCTACGACTCGCACGAGCTGTGGCGTCACCGCAACGTCCGCCCTGGCCGTCTCCTGGCCCCTCATGTCGAGGCCCTCATCGAAGCGGTCGGCATCCGCCGGGTCGACGGGGTCATCACCGTCTCGCCCTCCATCGCGGACTGGCTCGAGCGCACCTACCGTCTGCCGCGGCGACCGGCGCTGGTGCGGAACGTCCCGGTCGCCGACGACCTGCCGGACCCCGCCAGCGGAGTGCTCCGCGCTCGCGCCGGGCTCGGCGCCGAGGACCGGGTCATCGCATACGGGGGGCGCATCACCACCGCCCGCGGCATCGAGGAGACCATCGCCGCGCTCCCCCATCTGCCGGCCGATGTCCACTTCGTGCTCCTGGGGTACGGGGAGCAGGCCGCGCTCGAGCAGGTCCGTGCCGAGGCCGCGCACCACGGCGTCGCCGAGCGCGTCCATCTTGTGGGAGCCGTCGAGCCCGACGCCGTCTCGCGCTCCCTGGCCGACGGCGACGTCGCCGTCGTCCACGTGCGCCCCATCTGCCTCTCCTACCGGTTCGCCCTCCCCAACAAGCTCTTCGAATCGATCCGCGCCGGACTGCCCATCGCCGCCGCCGACCTGCCGGACATGCGACGTGTGGTCGAGGAGCTCGGCGTCGGCGAGGTCTTCCAGGGCTCCAGTCCGCAGGATCTCGCCGAGGCGCTGCGGGCGATCCTGGACGATCCGGACACCTACCGAGAGCGTGCCCGCCAGGTGGCCGACGACCTGACCTGGGAACGGGAGACGGAGAGCATGCTCGCGCTGTACCGCCGCGTGATGAGCGAGACCGGGAGGCTCAGCTGATGCGCATCACGGTCGTCACCACCTGGTTCCCGACCGGGACGTCCCCCTCGCGCGGCTCGTTCGTCGTCCGCGACACCCTCGCCATCGCCCGGCACCACGACGTGCGCCTGATCCACCTGGTGCCGCCGGCCGACGACGACGGCACGAGGAGGCTCGTCCACGAGGGCATCGATGTGCTGCGGGTGCCGATGGACCCGCGTCGGCCGGACCAGATCCTGGCCGCGGCCCGCGTGCTCGCCGTGGCGCTCGAGGGCACTGATGTGGTCCATTCGATGGCGTTCTCCGCGTTGCTGCCGATGACGCTGCGACGGCCGCGGGTGCCGTGGATCCACACCGAGCACTGGTCCGCGCTGACCACTCCGTCGACGCTCCCCGCGCCGGCCCGCGCCGGATTGCCGCTGCTGAGTCGTCTGCTGGCGCGGCCGGACCGGGTCACCGCCGTGTGCGAGTTCCTTGCCCGCCCGATTCGGGCCGTCCGCGCCGACCGCCCGACCGCCGTCGTGCCGTGCATCGTCGAGCCGGGACCCCTCGTGCCGCGCCGCGATCGATCCGACGGCGCCCTGCGCATGGTCTCGACGGGCGGACTGATCCCCCGCAAGGACCCCCTGCTGGCGGTCGAGGTGCTCGCCGACCTGCGAGAGCGCGGCGTGGATGCCCATCTGGAATGGCTCGGTGACGGGCCGCTGCGAGAGGACACCCTGCGCCGCGCCGAGGAGCTCGGTGTCACCGGGCAGCTCGCGCTGCCCGGCACGGTCAACGGCACGGGGGTCCGCGAGGCCCTCGGCCGCGCCGACCTGTTCTTCGGCCCCACCCGTGCGGACAACTTCTTCGTCTCCGCCGCGGAGGCGATCGTCGCCGGACGTCCGGTGGTGCTCGGGGCGACGGGCGGCCAGGGCGAGTACGTCGAGCCGTCAGTCGGCGCCCTGGTCCCCGCACAGCACGTCGCCGCCTATGCGACGGCGATCCTCGAGGTCGACGAGCGCACCCGCGACCTCACCGCCGACGAGATCGCGGGCACGATCGGGGACCGGTTCTCCGCCGCGGCCGTCGGGCACGGCTACGCCGCACAGTACGAGCTGCTGCCCGGCCGACCGGGAAGCCGCCGATGAGCGGCACCGGGGCGGAGAAGCCGGTCACCGTCGTGATCGCCTGTCACACGCCGGAACGTCCCGTCGGCCGAGCAGTGGCCTCGATCCTGGAGGGCAATGCCGATCACGCCCACGTCACCGTGGTGTGCCACAACCGTGACGCCGGCGATATCGCCTCGGCGATCGACCCCGCCCATCGTGCGCGAGTCACGTTCCTCGAGCACAGGGACCGGCATCGATCCGCCTCGGGCCCGTTCAATGCCGGAATGCGCGCCGCGACCACGCCGTTCGTGGCGATCATGGGCTCCGACGACATGCTGGCGCCCGGCGCGGTCGCCTCCTGGCTCACGGTCCAGGAACGCACCGGCGCGGACTTCGTGGTCACCCGTCTCGCCCTGGGCACCGCCGGATCCGGCGTCCCCACGCCGGCCGTCCGCATGCATCGTGCCGGTCTCGTCGACCTCGTGGCCGACCGGCTGAGCTACCGCTCCGCACCACTGGGACTGATGCGCCGCGAGATGCTGGCCGCGACCGGCGCGTGGCTCGTCGAAGGGGCCGGAGTCGGCGGTGACGTCGGGATGGTCACGCAGCTCATGGCGACACGCCCCACGGCCTACGACCGCTTCGGCCCGCCCTATGTGATCGGCGAGGATGCCGGCGACCGGGTCACCTACGTGGTCCGTCCGATCCGCGAGCAGCTCGGCTTCTTCCCCGACGTGCTGACCGCGGGCTGGTTCCGGGCGCTGCCGCGGGGCGCTCGACGGGCGATCGGCGTCAAGCTCCTGCGCATCCACGTCTTCGGGGCGGTCTTCTATCGCAGCGACGTCTCGATCTGGACCGAGGCCGAGCGCACGGATCTCGCGGAGATCACGGCCGGTGTGATCGTCGAGTGCCCGGGGTGCCTGGGGCCGCTGTCCCGAGCCGACCGCGACGTGGTCGACGCCTGTCTGGACCCCACCATCCCGGCCGAGGACCTGGTGCGTGCGGCGAAGGCGCGTCGACGCCATGGCCGCCCGGCGACGCTGCTGCCCCGGCGGTGGCGACACGCCCTGGACCGCGAGGCTCCGGTGCGGTTCATGGCCGCGTCCCTGGCCGTCCGGCACCTTCCGCGCCTGGTGGGGCTTATCCGCGGCTGACCGGAGCCGAGGGTCTCAGGCGTCCCCGGCGATCCGGGCGATGGAGCTCTGCCAGCCCTCGATCTGCCGCTCGGCCGAGAGCTCACGCGCCGACGCGTTCGCGGCCTGCTTGAAGCGATCGACATCCTCCTTGGTGGTCGTCGACAGCGCTGCGCGCAGGGAATCGGCGTCAGCCCCGTCGAGGACGCGACCGATCCCGTGCTCCCGCACGAGAGCGGCCATGTCGGGTGACGGCCCCACGAGGACGCCGGTCCTGGCCTGGACGGCTTCGAACAGCTTGTTGGGCAGGCTGTGCTGGAGGTTGAAGGTGCTGTCCGGGAAGACCACGATCGAGAGGTCGTACCCCGCCACGGCCTCCACCAGGTCCGTGTACGGCACCGGATCGCGGAAGGACACCGACGGCAGGTCCGCCGCTCGATCCCTGAGCGTCTCGATGTACCCCGGTTCGCTCGGCACCAGCATGAGGTCCAGCGTCAAGTTCTCGGGAGCACCGCGCATGGCGTCGATCATCGATTCCAGGCGACGGTTGGCTCGGGCCACCCCGGTGTGCAGCAGCCGTATCGTCTCGCCGGTGGGCCGCGGAGAGCGCTGCTCGTAAGCTGCGGCATTGGTCACGACCTCGACGTCGACGCCGAATCGGATCGCGTACTCACCGGCCAGCCCCGGGGACACGGTCGTGATCGCATCGACCCGCGGCAGACAGGTACGGCAGATCCACCGCTGATAGGGCGCGACGAACCAGCGCCAGGAGCGGACATGCTCCTTCTCGCGCGGCGCGTACTCGTGCAGGTCGGCGTGGATCCCCCGGCGCGGGGCGAGCCAGAGGGCCAGCGGGAGGGTGTTGACGTCGTTGGCGAGGACGACGTCGACGGCGCCGGCGAGGTCCGCCAGTCGCTGCCGTGCGGCCCGCACCGCGCTCATGTCCCAGTACACGTGCCGGTACCGCCTCGAGAGCAGATATCGCTTGTTGCTGGGCCAGGCACGGGTGCTCGCGGGCAGCTCACGGTGGGTCACGTCGGGGTGCGGCGTGGGCCCGAATCCGACGGTCGTGACCTCGTAACGACGGGCGAGCAGTCCGATCTGGCGCTGGACCCGCGGGTCCCGCACGAGCTCGGAGAACGACAGGATCAGCACTGAGGTCATCGTTCCTGCTCCTGATCGATCGGGGCATCCGCGGAGCGGGTCAGGCCGGCGAGCGCGGCCTGCTCGGCGAAGGCGGGCACGGCGGCGACGACCTCGTCGAAGGAGCCGGCCGCGGCGACCGTGCCCTCGGACATGTAGAACACGATGTCGGAGTGCTGGATGGTCGCCAGGCGATGCGCGATGGTGATGGTGGTGACCTCGTCGCCCAGACCGCGGATCGCATCGGTGACCGCGGCCTCGGTCTTGGTGTCCAGGGCACTGGTGGCCTCGTCCATGACCAGGACGGACGGCTCCGTGTACAGGCCGCGGGCAATGCCCATGCGCTGTCGCTGCCCTCCCGAGAGCGTCATGCCACGCTCCCCCAGCCTGCCCTCGATCCCGTCCGGGCGATCCTCGATCACCTCAAGCATCTGCGCCCGGCGCAGCGCCGTGCGCACCCGGTCCTCGTCGACCTCCTCCGGATTCCACGTCAGTGCGACGTTCTCGCCCACGGACACATCGAACAGAGAGACCTCCTGCGGGACGTATCCCACGGAGGAGCGCCACTGGCGCAGCACCGTGGTGATGTCGACGTCGTCGACGAGGATCCGGCCGCTGCTGGGTGTGAGAAGTCCGAGCAACAGGTCGACCAGCGTGGACTTGCCGGCGCCGGAGCTGCCGACGAAGGCCACCGACGAGCCGGCGGGGATCCGCAGCGAGACGTTGTGCACCGCGGGCTCCTCACGGCCGGGATAGGTGAAGCTCACGTCCTCCAGCACGATGTCATGCAGCCCCCGTTCCAGGGTGCCCGAGTCCGGCTGCTCCTTGCGCGCGACCGCCTCACGAGCGAACTCGATGTCGTCGATGATGTAGTCGGCGAAGGCCGCATTGGTCAGGATGCGGTTCTGCGTGGACTGGAATCGGGTCAGTGACGGCACGAGACGGAATCCGGCCACGGCGAAGACCGCCACCGAGGTCATCGCCCCAGTGGGTCCCCCGGAGAGGTACCCGACCCCGCCGATGACGGCGAACCCGCCGACCATGCCGGCGTCCAGCACGAACCGGGGCATCTGGTTGTAGTACTGGGCGAAGGCCCGGGTGCGGGAGGCCGTGGCGCGACGCTCGGCGACGATGTCGGCCACCTCGCCCTCGTTGCCCTTCAGCGTCAGCTCCTTCAGGGCGGCGAGGACCTCTCCCAGCAGGCGGACCACACGGATGGAGTTGTCGCGGTTGCTCGCGCCATTGGCGACGGCCTTCGGGGTGATCACGCGGGAGAGGATCAGCGCGATGAACCCCAGATACACGAAGGTCGCCAGCGCGATCTGCCAGTCCAGGACGATCAGGCCGATGCTGATGACCGTGATCGTGGCGAACTCCGCGACGACGGTCATCGACGGCATCAGCACGTTTGCGACCACGGCCGCCACGCCGGAGTCGACCATGCGGATGATCTCCTGCGTCGACTTGGAGGCGCGGTCCACCCAGGAGGCTGACATGTAGGAGCGGAAGAGGGTCTGGCCGATCGCGACCTCATGCTGCGCGAAACGCTGGGTGGCGATCCGGATCGTCAGCAGGTTCAGGAAGCTCTTGATGATGATCAGGCCGACGAACGCCGCGACGAGGACCAGCATCTCCTCGAATGTGCGCAGCTGCCATCCCAGCACGGGGACCGTGACGGCGGTGCCCGGTTCCATCAGACCGGGGATGACGACGGCGATCGCTCCCAGCGCCACCACGTCCAGCAGGGCCAGGACGCTCATGACCACGCCGAAGGTCACCAGGAATCGCCGTGAGTCCGGCGGCAGCACCGACAGGGTGCGTCGGACGATCCTGATGGTCTGCTTCACCTGGGGTTCTCCTCTTCGCTCGGGACGGGCGGGCGCCGGTCCACGGCGTGGCACCCGGTGCGCCGCTCGTTCAGCACACGGGCTCCAGCTCGTACAGAGCGTACGGGCCCTCCTCGGCCACGAGAGTCAGTCGCGAGGGCGGGATGTCGTGGACCCCACTCCAACGTCTCGAGGCCTCAGGATTGATGGCGGCGCCGGATGCGGCGGAGACATCACGGTACAGGTGGGTCGGGCCCAGTCGTGTCAGGGCCGAGCACACCTCGCCGTAGATGTCCGGATTCCCGGCGTAGTTGGCGACCAGGGTCTGGTCCCGAGTCAGGGGGCGCGCCATCGTGGGGTAGACGGTCCGGGTTCCGCCGATCGACCAGTACAGGGGCGCTCCATCCAGTGGATCGGCGAGGACCACGGCGCTGTCCGGCAGGGCTGCGGCCGTGCGCTCGATGAAGGCGCGCTCCTGCGGAGTGACGTACGGCTCCAGCTGGAGACCGTAGGCGGTGTAGGCGAGCGATCCCAGCAGCGGCAGCCGCGGCGGCACGACGACGGCAACGAGCACGATCGCGAGCACACCGACCGCGGCGACCGTCCCGAATACGGGACGACCTCGGATCCGGTCGACGTCCACGACCGCGTCCAGACCGCGCACCAGGAGCACCATGAGCATGCACATCATCAGCGGGGCGATCCGCTCCCGCGCCCCGTACCACGGGTTCACCAGCGCGGCGGCCGCCGGGGACTCGATCTCCGTGGCCAGACCCAGCAGCACGGAGGCGACGACCGCCACCGCCGAGCTCGTGCCCACGACCTCCCAGCGACGCACCGCTGCGACGGCACCGATCGCGGCGAGGATCCACACCGGCAGCAGGGGCCATGCCGCCGTCTCGACCACCGGGATCCGCGGGGTGTCGGTGAGAATCTTCCAGGCCACGGAGCCCACTCCGTCGGCGCTCGGCTTGGTCAGGTTCATCCCGCTGAGCATGGTGCTCGAGACCACGAGGAAACCACCCGCTGCGGCGAGCGCGCCCCCCACCTGCCACCAGCCGCGACGTCCGCGGCCGGCGCGAAGATGACCGATCCCCCCGACCAGGACGTACAGACCGGCCACGACGGCGACCGAGAACAGCATCGACGGGTGCGCGACTGCTGTGCCGACCAGGACCGCGGCATGACCGGTGAGCCCGCCGAGCCGGCGGAGCCCGCGCACGCCATGCCGGTGCTCCAGCAGGCGCAGGGCGGAGGCGATCGCCACGGGCAGACACACCACCCCCAGCACCGTCGGCCACAGTCCCATCACCAGAGCCGTCGCGGCGACGCTGAGGAAGAGAGTCGATGCGGCCGCGGCAAGCGCCGCACCCACGGGGGCCTCGCGACGACCGGCCGCGACCGACGCGGCGAGCGCCGCCACCGAGGACGGCAGTGCCGCCAGCAGCGAGAGCATCATCGCGTTCGCCGCCGTGACCGTGTCGAACGGCAACAGCGCCGCGAGAGCGTCGAACATCACCGGGTAGTACGTCGGGGCTCCGTAGATCTCCGTCAGCGCCGTCGTGAGGAAGGCATCGCCCCCGTCGCGGATGAAGGCAATCGCGGAGAGATGGAAAAAGGAGTCGTAGCTGCCGTTGAGCGTCCCGATACCGCCCATGCGCTGGCTGCTGGAGGCCACGACCAGCACGCCCGACAGAACCGCGACTCCCGTCACCAGCGACACGCTGCGCAGGGTCCAGGGGGCCGCGGACGACGCCGGGTCCCCCGGCGGGGGGTGCGCGAGACGGCGAGCGATCAGCAGCCGAGCGAGCAGGGCAAGGCCCACCAGGGCGAGGTATCCGATCACGGCGCTGAGGATGGTCCAGGGGATCCCCAGCAGACGGTAGAGCGCAGTGAGCACCACCGTGAGCAGCACGGTGACCACCGGGGCCCAGCCCCACCGCACGGGAACACGGGATGCAAGCGCGATCAGCAGCAGGTGGCCGGGAACGGCGAGCAGCGCCCACGCGGCCAGCACCGGAAGCAACTCGGTCATGCGCAGCAGCTCATGAGATCCTGGGCGGAGGTTGCAGGGCACGCTCATACCCCGCCGTCACCACGGACGGATCGCGTTGCGCGAAGGCGAATTCTCGCGAGAGGCGGGAGGCCGCCGCGTAGACCTCGGGGTCGCGGAGCTCGAGGATGCGCTGGACGGCCCCGTCGACGTCGGGGACGACCCAGTCCGGATCGTAGAGGCTCGCCGCTCCTCCGTAGGGCACGGTGTCGGGCCAGTCGCGGATGACCGCCGGGCACCCGACCGCGAGAGCCTCCATGACGGACTCGTGCGTGCCCTCGTGCCGGGAGGAGGAGACGATCATCCCTGATTCCGCCAGCAACGCCGGGACATCGGCGCGCGCACCGAGCTGTTCGACCGGGCCCGGGCCGAGCTGCTCGAGTCGTTCGCGCACCAACCGCTGATACGGCGTGTCCCGGGACGCCGAGTCGGGCAGGCGCGGCCCGACCAGCCTCAGCCTGTAAGCATCGTCGTGCCGGCGCAGGCGCTCGAGGACCTCGATCGTGAACAGGACGTCCTTGACCTCCCTGACCCAACCCACCTGCACCAGCAGCCGCGGATCGTGGTCCTCACGGGGCGGGGTCTCCAGACCGCGCGCCAGGAGATTGCCCACGTGCTCGGCCTGGATATCGGCGAAGTCGGGAGCGATGACGGTCAGCATGTTCCACACCGGGGGCGAGACGTACAGCATCCGGTCGATCCGGGCGTGATCGTGCAGCAGCGTGAAGGGGGTGAAGGCCTCGAAGCGATGGACCCGGGACATCAGGGCTCGCGGTGCCCGATCCAGCAGGGTAATCCAGGTCAGGACGTGATGGCTCCACTCGACGAGGGCGACGTCGGCCCAGTCGTAGCTCTCGGCCAGGGCAGGCGGCGTCGGCATCCGGCGACCGGAGGTGACCAGGTCGTACCGGCCGCGGATGATCCGGTCGCGATCGGGGAACCCACCCTCGGGCAGGTCCTCGACGTCCAGCTCCCGGACCTCGAACCGCCCGGTGGCACGCAGTGCATCGATGAGCGGCCGCACGAACGTCCAGTTCTCCTGCGCGATGACGAGCAGGCGCAGAGGTTCGCCACCGCGGCGGTCCCGCGGGGCCGGTCGCGACGGAGCGCTCGAGAACGGCACCGTCCGGCCGAGCATGAGCGTGCCGGTCGCCGATTCCCGAAGGGGCAGGAGGAATTCGGCGGGGTCGGCGGCGAGAGGCGAGCGGCCCGCCTGGTGCAGGGACGGGTCGTAGGAGACACGCAACGCCTTGTCGAACCAGCGCAGGGCGGCGTCGACGCGCCCTCGCTCCAGGCATCGGTCGGCGAGACCCAGCAACGTCGCGACATCTTGGCGCCATCGGCCGTACCGCGGGTCGGCCGCGAGTCGCTGCTGCGCGGAGAAATAGACGCCCATCCCCCCTGCGCGGCCGGGGAGCCGACGGGCGGCCCCGGTGGCCGCACGGAGGGCACGGGCGCGAAGCGGTGCGAGGTCAGGCACCGTCGGTGTCCCCGTCGAGCCGAACGACCTCCCCCGCGCGAGCCGATTCCAGGACGGCCTCGACGGTGCGCACGGTGTGCAGGCCCTCGCGCATGGTGACGATGTTGGAGGTGTCTCCGCCGATGGCGTCGCGGAAAGCTTCGTGCTCGGTGGCCAGGGGCTCCTTGCGCTGCAGCGAGTAGCGGATGGAGTCGCCCTCGCTGACGCCGCGGAAGGAGGCCATGGACTCCCACAGGTTGGTGGCCTTCTCGCCGTTGGCGTGGAAGGTGAGGTCGGCGTTGATGGTGTCACCGACCAGGGCGCCGTTCTCGCCGGTCACGACGGTGACGCGCTCTTTGAACGGTGTCAGCCAGTTCACCAGGTGGTTGGTGATGGTGCCGTCGGCGAGGCCGCCGGCGATCGAGACCATGTCCTCGTCGCGGCGCCCGGAGCGGCGGGTGGAGGTGGCCGCGACGTGCGCGTACCGCGACTGCGCGACCCACGCGGTCAGGTCGAGGTCGTGCGTGGCGAGGTCCTTGACCACGCCGACGTCGGCGATGCGCGCTGGGAACGCGCCCTGGCGGCGGGTGACGATCTGGTAGATCTCGCCGAGTTGCCCGTCGGCGATGCGCTTGCGCATCTCCTGCAGCGCGGGGTTGTACCGCTCGATGTAGCCGACCGCGCCGACCAGGCCGGCGTTCTCGTAGGCCGCGGTGATCTCCTCGGCCTCGCCGATGTCGAAGGCGAGCGGCTTCTCGACCAGTGTGTGCACCCCGGCCTCGGCGAGGGTCAGGGCCACATCGCGGTGGAACTGGGTGGGCACGGCGACGACGGCGTAGTCGATGCCGGCGGCGATCAGGGACTGCACGTCGGGCAGGATGTCGTACCCCGGGGCGGCACCGTGCGGGTCGCCGTGGGCATCGGCGACGGCGACGAGATCCACACCGTCCAGGGCCTGGAGGTTGCGCGCATGGTGGCGGCCCATCATGCCCAGGCCGATCAGCCCGGCCCGCAGTCGCTTCGTGCTCGCACTCATGGTCACGCTCCTGCCTTCGCGACCGCGTTCACGGCCTCGACGATCCGATCCCGGTCCTCGTCGCTGACGCTCGGGTGGACCGGCAGCGACAGCACCTCCCGCGCCAGCATGTCGGTGACCGGCAGGTCCGCGTCCGCAGCGTCCGCTGCGGACGAGGCGAACGTCGCCAGGCGATGCACGGGCGTGGGGTAGTACACCCCGCAGCCGACCTTGTGCTCCTCGCGCAGCGCGGTCGCGAAGGCGTCGCGCTCGGCGGCGGAGGCGCCCTCGAGGCGGATCGTGTACTGGTGGTAGACGTGCGTGGCCTGCTCACGCACGACAGGCGTCGTGACACCCTCGAGGTGGGCGTCGAAGTGGGCGGCCAGCTGCTGACGCTGCGCGGTCCACCCGGCGAGCTTGGTCAGCTGCACCCGGCCGATCGCGGCGTGGACGTCGGTCATGCGGTTGTTGTAGCCGACGACCTCGTTGGCGTACTGCCGCTCCATGCCCTGGTTGCGCAGCAGCCGCACCTGGCGGGCGGTCTCCGCATCGGCGCAGGCGACCATGCCGCCCTCGCCGGAGGTCATGTTCTTGGTCGGGTACAGCGAGTACATCGCGCCGTCGCCGAGGGTTCCCACGAGCGATCCGTCCCACGTGGCCCCGTGCGCCTGCGCGGCATCCTCGAACACCCACAGCCCGTGCTCACGGGCGATCCTGGTGATCTCGCCCATCGGCGCGGGGTGGCCGTAGAGGTGGACGGGCTGGATCCCGACGGTGCGCTCGGTGATCGCGGCCTCGATCGCGGCCGGGTCCACCGTGAAGGTCTCCGGGTCGACGTCGACGAACACCGGGACACCCCCGGAGACGGCGACCGTGTTCGCGGTCGCCGCGAAGGTGAACGAGGGCACGATGACCTCGTCGCCGGGCCGCAGACCGAGGGCGAGCATCCCCAGGTGCTGACCCGAGGTGCCGGAGTTGACGGCCACGACCTCGCGGCCACCGGCCAGCTCGGCGGAGAACTCCTGCTCGAAGGCCGCGACCTCCGGGCCCTGCGCCAGCATCGCGGAGGCCAGCACGCGATCGACCGCGTCGCGCTCCTCCTGCCCGATGATCGGCTTCGCCGGCGGGATCATCGTCGGTTCCGTGTTCATGCGGTGGGTCCGTCCTGTTCGTCGGAGTCGTCGAGCGCGGCCGGGCGCGGGGCCCCGGCCTGAGGGGAGGAGGCGAGCTGGAGCCCGCCGGACTTCTCGTCGTGGATGTACCACTCGCCGGTGGTGGGGCACACCCAGGCGTCGGTGCCGTCGGTGGAGGGGATCAGCTTCTCCCCGGAGCGGCCCACCCAGGCGAGGCGCTTGGCGGGGACGCCGGCAACCAGGGCGTGCGGGGGCACGTCCTTGACGACGGTGGCACCGGCGGCGACCATCGCCCAGGCGCCGATCGTCACCGGGGCGACGCACACGGCGCGGGCGCCGATGGACGATCCCGTCTCGCAGGTGACCCCGACGGGCTCCCAGTCCGACGTCGACTTCGGCGACAGGTCCGGGTTCACCGCGCGGGGGAAGTGGTCGTTGGTGAACACGGCGGCGGGGCCGACGAAGACGCCGTCGGCGAGCACCGCGGGCTCGTAGACCAGCGCGTAGTTCTGGACCTTGCAGCCGTCGCCCATCCGCACGCCGGAGCCGATGTAGGCGCCGCGACCGATGACGCAGCCGGTGCCGAGCCTCGCGCCCTCGCGCACCTGTGCGAGATGCCAGATGGAGCTGCCGTCGCCGATGGTGGCATCGTCCGAGATGTCGGACCCCGGGGCTGCCCGGTAGGCAGGGGTTTCACTCATGGGCCCGACGATACCGCGAGCGCTCACCGCGGTCGGGGATGACCTGCCGTCCGCGCGGAGCTGTTGCGCATCTCGCGCACACGGGGCAGTTCGATCAGCCAGCGCGGACCCCAGCGGTCGATCACGGCCTGCATCCCGACGGCGGCCAGGAGGGCCATGACCGCCACTGCCGGGACCACCAGCAGCTCCCCGGCCGGTCCGGCGGTCAGCGAGAGCCCGTCGGCGCGGCGCCACGCGACCACCACCAGGTTCAGCACGATCGGATGGACCAGGTAGATCACCAGCGTGCGGCTGCCCACGAAGGACCCGGCGCGAGCCACGGACCCCAGGCGGGCCAGCAGTGGCAGCAGGGCGATGCAGGCCCCGATCCCACTCATCGATGCCACCAGCTCCAGCCCGCGGGACAGGGGCAGCGGCAGTTCTGCGCGCAGCACGATCAGGGCCAGCGGGCAGAACACGGCGGTCAGCCCGAGTCCCAGGACCGGTCGCGGACGCTCCCCGACTGCCAGGATCGTCGACCGCAGGGCGAATCCGGCCGCGTACCACAGCGCGTTGTCGGTGAGCTGGAAGACGCCGTAGACGAGATCACCCCACATCTCGGCGCGCTCCATCGACTCCTGGATCACCGGTGCGGCCGCGTACAGGACCAGGGTCACTGCGAGCAGAACGCCCTTATGAGCACGCAGCAGCCGCGAGAGCACGAAGAACACCGGCAGCGCAGCGATGAACCAGTAGGGCGAGCCCACCACGAACAGCCCGGCGATCTCCCCGCGGACGAAGCCGAGCGGGTCCTCGGGCGCGTAGCGCGGCCACCCGGTGGCGGCGAACAGGAGGCTCCACAGCACGTAGGGCCAGAGCATGTCGAGCACGCGCGGTCGCAGCACCCGGGGCCACGACCGGTGGAGGGCGCCTGCCGCGAGCAGTCCGGCCACCAGGAAGAACAGGGGCATCCGCAGCGGGATCAGGGCGAGATTCGCGCTCGCCCACCAGGCCGCGGCCCGCCCGTCGCCCAGCAGGTCCGCTCCCCCGGAGACGGCCACGTGGTAGAGGACGACAAGGATGATCGAGACCGCCCGTGCCAGGTCCAGCCAGGCGACCCGGCCCTGCGACGTCGCCGGAGCGTGCTCGCTCACCGAGAGGCCCGCAGCGCCTCGCCCTTGCCCACCGCGATCTCGCGGAGCTCCTCCTGGAAGGCGACCATGCGCTCACGCAGCCGAGCGGCCTCCTCGTCCCCGCCGGCCGCGAGGATGCGCGCCGCCAGCAGACCGGCGTTGCGGGCCCCACCGATGGAGACGGTCGCCACCGGCACACCGGCGGGCATCTGCACGATCGAGAGCAGGGAGTCCATGCCGTCGAGGTGCTTCAGCGCCACGGGCACGCCGATCACGGGCAGCGGGGTGAGGGCGGCGAGCATACCGGGCAGGTGCGCGGCGCCGCCCGCGCCGGCGATCACCACGCGCAGGCCGCGGTCGGCGGCGGACCGGCCCCACGCGACCATGTCCTCGGGCATCCGGTGGGCCGAGACCACGTCGACCTCGGCCGCGATCCCGAACTCGGCGAGCGCCGCCTCGGCGGCCTCCATCACCGGGTGGTCGGAGTCGGATCCCATCACGATGCCCACCCGGGGGCGGGTCTCGGTCGCGGTCATCGGATCTCCTTCTCGGGGCCGTCGATGATGAGCTTCTCGGCGCGGTGGGCACGCTCCAGCAGATCCTCCGCGTCGTCCCCGATCAGCGTGACGTGACCGAGCTTGCGCCCCGGCCGGACGGATTTGCCGTACAGGTGGAGCTTCAGCTGCGGGTCGGCCGCCAGCGCGGCGCAGGCGCCGGGGGCGAGGTCCTCCGCGCCGCCTCCGAGCAGATTGACCATGACGGCCACCGGCGCGACAGGATCGGTCGAGCCCAGCGGCAGATCGGCGACCGCGCGCAGATGCTGCTCGAACTGCCCGGTCACCGCGCCGTCCATGGACCAGTGCCCGGTGTTGTGGGGGCGCATGGCCAGTTCGTTGACGCTCACCTCGCCGTCCTCGGTCTCGAAGAGCTCGACGGCGAGCATGCCGACGACGCCGAGGTCCTCCGCGATGTCCTGAGCGAGGCGCTGGATGCGGCGCTGGGCCGCGACGTCGAGCCCCGGAGCAGGTGCGACCACCTCGTAGCAGACCCCGTCCTTCTGGACCGACTGGACGACGGGATAGGCGACGACCTCTCCCCCGGGACGCCGGGCCACCTGCGCGGAGAGCTCACGGGTGAAGGGCACCAGCTCCTCGGCCAGCAGCTCGCCGTGCGCGGCGAGCCAGTCGTCGGCCTGGTCGTCCGCCTCGACGATGCGCACCCCGTGCGCGTCGTACCCGCCGCGCGGGGTCTTGACCACGACCCGGCCGCCGGTCTCGGCGAGCGTCTCGGCGAGATCCTCGCGGGAGCCGATCCGCCACCAGCGCGGGCAGGGATGCCCGAGCGCGGTCAGGCGCTCGCGCATGACGAGCTTGTCCTGGGCGTGGACGAGGGCGGCCGGGCCGGGGCGCACGGCGGCGCCGTCGGCCTCGAGGCGTTCGAGGATCGCGGTGGGCACGTGCTCGTGGTCGAAGGTGATCGCGTCGACCTCCCCCGCGAGGCCCCGCACGGCCTGCTCGTCGTCGTGGCGGCCCAGGCGCACCCGGCCGGCGACGGCGGCGGCGCTCTCCTCGGGGGCCGTGGCCAGCACGGTGGTGGCCAGGCCGAGCTCGATGGCCGGGCCCAGCATCATCCGGGCCAGCTGCCCGCCGCCGACGATGCCGACGGCAGCGGCATGGGGCGATGGCGCACGATGTTCTGAGGGCTGCGGGGTCTCGGACACGGCGGTCAGTGTACGAGGTCAGGCGCGCGACCGCGGGCGGCGCCGGACGACGGACCCCTGCGGCAGCTCCTCAAGCTCGTCGGGGGCGGGGAGGTCCTCGCCCTCGCCGTCGGCTTCGGCGTCGGTGCCCTCCGGGGGCGGCACGTCGTCCTCCCCCGGGGCGGAGATGAGGAACACGCCGAAGGTCGCGGGCCGCTCGGTCAGCAGCTCGAGCCGGCCGCCGTCGTCCTCGACCAGGGTGCGGGCCAGGGCCAGACCCACGCCGGTGCCGGAGGAGCTGCGGCCGGAGACGGAGCGCTCGAAGATCCTCGAGCCGAGCGCCGGGTCGATGCCGCCCCCCTCGTCCATGACCTCGATGACGGTCGAGTGCTCGTTGCGGCGCACCTTGACGGTGGTCCGACCGTCGCCGTGCATCAGGGCGTTCTCGATGAGGGTGGCCAGCACCTGCGTCAGCGGCCCCGGCGATCCCCACACGGCGGCGCTGCGCGGCACCTGGATCCGCAGCTCGCGCTGGGCGCGGCGGTAGGCGGGCGACCACTCCTCGCTCTGCTGGGTGAGCACCGTGCGCAGCTCGACCACGCCGGGGGTGCGGCGCTGGGACGAGCGCGGGGCGTTGATGAGGTCGTGGACCACCTCGGTGAGTCGGTCGATCTGCTCCAGCGAGATGCGGGCCTCGTCGCGCACCCACTCCTCGGAGCTGGTCGCCAGGATCTCGTCGAGCCGCATCGACAGGGCGGTCAGCGGCGTGCGCAGCTGGTGGGAGGCGTCCGAGGCGAGCTGGCTCTCCGCCTCGAGGCGCTCGGTGAGCATCGCACCGGAGCGGGTGAGCTCCTCGGCGACGTCATCGATCTCGGCGATCCCCGAGGGCGTCCACGGCCCGCGGGCGCGGCCGCTGCCCATCTCCTCCGCGCGCCGGCTGAGCCGGGCCAGGGGCATCGAGATCCGCTGGGCCTGCCACAGCGCGACGGAGACGCCGATGGAGACGGCCGAGAGCCCGGCGACGATGATGAGCACCCACGCGCTCGCGGTGTGGGCGGCCACGTCGGACTCCGGGATGGCCACGGTGATCTCCTGGCCGTCGGTGCCGAAGGTGGAGACCTCCACGGGGTTCTTGCCGGGCGGCTCCCCGGCCTGCAGGGTCTGACCGTCGTGGACGACGGTGATCGCCACGTCGAGGTCGGCCTGCTCGTCGACCCGCCGCTGCAGCATCGCCTCATCGAGAGGACGGCCCTCGGACAGCCTCTCCTCGGTGTCCACGCGCACGTCGTCGAGGATCTGGTTCGCCGTGCTCGAGAGGGACTGCTCGTTCAGCTTCAGCCAGGAGTACCCCAGCGGGATACCCAGCAGGAGCACCGAGAGGACCACCGTGATGATGGTGGCCTGCAGCACGCGCTGCCACACGTGTCAGCTCTCCGCGCCGGTCTCGAACCGGAAACCGACACCCCTCACCGTGGTGATCCGGCGCGGGTCCGTGGCGTCGTCACCGAGCTTGCGGCGCAGCCACGAGACGTGCATGTCCAGGGTCTTGGTCGAGCCCCACCATTCGGCGCCCCACACCTCGCGCATCAGGTCGTCACGGGTGACGACGCTCCCGGCCTCGCGCACCAGCACGGTCAGCAGGTCGTACTCCTTGGCCGACAGGCTCAGCTCGTGCCCGTCGGCGTAGGCGCGGCGGGCGGAGACCTCGAGGGTCACGCCGTTGACGTCGTAGGCGTCGCCGGATTCCTCCATGGCCTGGGACCGCCGCATGAGGGCGCGGATCCGGGCCTGCAGCTCCCCGAGGCGGAAGGGCTTGGTGACGTAGTCGTCGGCCCCGGCGTCCAGGCCGACCACGGCGTCGACCTCGTCGGCCCGTGCGGTCAGGATCAGGATCGGCGATTCGAGGCCGCCCTTGCGCAGTCGCCGGGCCACCTCGAGCCCGTCGACATCGGGCAGGCCGAGATCCAGGATCACGACGTCGATCGGGTCCCCTCCGGCGGCGATGGCGAGCGCGTCCATGCCCCGCGATGCGCGCGCGACGGTGTACCCCTCGCGGTCGAGTGCGCGGGAGAGCGGTTCAGCGATGGCCGAGTCGTCCTCGACGAGTAGCAGTCGTGTCACGCGCTCCATCGTACGTCGCCGCCCTCACAGCGGGCTGGTCGTGCCCTGAACCGGGGTGTTGCCTGCTCCGATGCCCAGGTCAGTACCTCAGGTCCAGCGGCGCCGAGCGGTCACGGCGCATCTCCATCACGTGCACCGTGCCGATGCCGTGCAGCTCGACGTCCTCGCCGTCGGCGGTGGCGAATCCGCCCGGCAGCGCCCGCTCGACCGCGGCGGCGGTCTCGTCGTCGACCACCACGGTGCCGGGACGGGCCACCGACTCCATGCGCGCGGCCAGGTTGACCTTGGGCCCGAACACGTCGCCGTAGCGGGAGAACATCGACCCCCAGGACAGGCCCACGCGCACCGGCGGCAGGCCCTGGTCGGCGGTGATGATCTCGGCGAGGCTGACGGCGATCTGGGCGCCGTCCTCCGGCGTGTCGGCGAGGAACATGATCTCGTCGCCCACGGTCTTGACCACGCGGCCGCCGCCGACGGAGATGACGTCGCGGCCGACCGCCTCGAAGCGGCCGACGACGTCGGCCAGCTCGGCGCCGGTGAGGTCCTGGGCCAGACGGGTGAACTGGACCAGGTCGGCGAAGCCGACGGCCCGCTGCAGCGGGAACAGCTCGTCGGTGTCGCGGTGGAGGACCTCGGAGCCCGCGCGGGCGGCGTAGGCGGCGAGCTGGCGACGGAAGGCGAACATCACCTGGGACTCGAGGGTCTCGAGCAGCTCGGGGATGGTGTCGAGCATCTGCTGGCGGGCCTCGGCGTCGTCCGTGCCGTCGGCGTGCTTGGCCTCATCGACCAGCGCCTCGGTGATCCACATGGCCAGCCGGCCCATGTGGAAGCCCAGCCCGCGCGTGATGCTGGCGAAGGCCCGTTCGGAGAGCACGCCGTCCTCGACGATGGCGGCGAGGTCGCCGATCGAGTAGGCGTCCTCCTCGGTGAACACGACGGTGTCCTCGTCCACCGGGGTGAAGCCCAGCGAGCGCCAGTACACGGAGGTGAGGCGCTCGGGGATGTCGTGCTGCTGGGCGAGGTCACGGCGCGAGTACTTGCGCGACCCCTGCAGCAGCACCTTCTCCAGCGCTCCCACGCTGCGGCGCACGGCGGCGAAGCGGCGATTGAGGTCCAGGATCTCCTGGTCCCCCAGCGGGGTCGCGTCGAGATCGGGAGAGTCCTCCGGCGAGAGCGACGGCTCGCCGGGCGGACGGGTCCCGTCCGAGGGCGCAGAGCGCTCCGCGCCGTCGCGCTCCAGGTCTTCCATTCCGCCCGTCACCTGCCGTGCTCCTCCTTCTCGACGCCGTCGCCGGCGTCCGTCGCGGGCCATTCCGGCCCGCCCGGCCTCAGATGTCTCACGTCGCCGATATCCACGGTGGCCTCGCCGCCGGCCTCGAGGTCCACGACCAGCCTGCCGCCGGCCTCGATCGTCCGCGCGATGCCGTGCAGGGCGCCGGCGACGTCTCCCACGGGCTCGACCCGCACCTTACGCCCGATTGTGAGGCACGTCATAGTGTACCGCCGACGAGTACCCGCACCATCCCCGTCTCCCCCACTGGACTCGAGCGCGTCGAGCTCGCTGGCGAGGGCGGTGACCAGGTGGCCCGCGATCGCCTCACGGAGCGAGGCGGCATCGGCAGCACCCGTCCGGTCGTCCGCTCCGGGCCGGATCCCGTCCGCGCCGAGCAGCCAGGCGGTACCGGGCACGAGGGAGCCGTCGACCGCACGCACCGGCCCGCGCAGATTCAGGCCGATGCCGATCAGCACGTCACGGGCTCCGTGTCCCTCGACGAGGATGCCCCCGAGCTTGCGGCCGTCGGCGGTGTGGATGTCGTTGGGCCACTTCAGTCCCAGCGCGGCCCCGTCGGTCCCGACGGCGGCGGCCAGGGCGTCGATCGCCGCCAGCCCCGCTGCCAGCGGGATCCACCCGCGACCGTCCGGTCCGAGGGCGGAGCGGTGGGCGTAGGTCAACGACAGGCTGGCTCCGTCGGGGCTGGCGAAGGCCCGCCCGAGCCGCCCCCGGCCGGCCGTCTGCTCGCGCGCGCTGACCGCGAAGGGAGCCTGCTCGCCGGCCTCCAGGCGGCGCCGGGCCTCATCCTGCGTGGACGTGAGGATTCCCATCGAATGGATCGCCGCGCCGGCCTGCTCGCCGTCGCTCCGACCCCGTGCCGTGCCTCGTCCCATGCCTCGTCCCGTCACTGCTGCCTCACCGGTGCCCGTGCCCGTCCTCGCCGCGGACCAGCCGTTCCCGGCCAGCGGTAGCGTAGTATCCCCGTGTTCATCACCGAAGGATTCATGGCGGCCGCGCAGGCCGCAGCAGGAGGCCCCGTGACCGACGCCCCGCGGCCGCTCACCACCGCCCAGCGACTCGAGGACCTGCGCGAGCGTGACGCCGCCACGGTCTCCGCGGCCGACGAGGTGGCGGTCCAGAAGCAGCACGCGCGAGGGAAGAAGACCGCCCGCGAGCGCATCACGGATCTGCTGGACGACGGCTCGTTCGTCGAGACCGACCGTTTCGTGCGGCACCAGGCCCGCAACTTCGGGATCGAGGCGAAGCGCCCCGACGGAGACGGCATCGTCACCGGGTACGGCACGATCGACGGCCGCCAGGTGTGCGTGTACTCCCAGGACTTCACCGTCTTCGGCGGCTCCCTCGGCGAGGCCCACGGCCGCAAGATCCAGAAGGTCCAGGACCTCGCACTGCGCACCGGGGTGCCGATCATCGGCATCCTCGACGGCGGCGGCGCCCGGATCCAGGAGGGCGTCGCCTCGCTGGCGATGTTCGCCGGCATCTTCCGCCGCAACACCCGCGCCTCGGGCGTGATCCCGCAGATCTCGCTGATCATGGGGCCGGCCGCGGGCGGGGCCGTCTACTCCCCCGCGCTGACGGACATCGTGGTGATGGTCGAGAAGACCTCGCACATGTTCATCACCGGCCCCGACGTGATCCGCACGGTCACCGGGGAGGACGTCGGCTTCGAGGAGCTCGGCGGTGCGCGTACCCACTCCTCCCGCTCCGGTGTGGCCCACTACATGGCGCCCGACGAGGGCGAGGCGATCGAGTACGTCAAGGACCTGCTGAGCTATCTGCCGGCGAACACGCTGAGCCCGGCGCCCTCGTTCCCGGTGCGCTTCGACGAGGCCCTCACGCCGCAGGACACCGCGCTGGACACGCTGATCCCCGACTCCCCGAACCAGCCCTACGACATGCTCGAGGTGCTGCGCGCGGTGCTCGACGACGAGGAGTTCCTCGAGGTCCAGCCGCTGTTCGCCCGCAACATCCTGGTCGGCTTCGGACGGGTCGAGGGCTACAGCGTCGGCATCATCGCCAATCAGCCCTCGCATCTCGCGGGCACGCTGGACATCGACGCCTCGGAGAAGGCGGCGCGCTTCGTGCGCCTGTGCGACTCCTACAACATCCCGGTGCTGACGTTCGTGGACGTGCCCGGCTTCCTGCCCGGCACCGATCAGGAGTTCGGCGGCATCATCCGCCGCGGCGCCAAGCTGCTGTACGCCTACGCCGAGGCCACCGTGCCGCTGGTCACCGTGATCACCCGCAAGGCCTACGGCGGTGCCTACATCGTGATGGGCTCCAAGGAGCTCGGCGCGGATCTCAACCTCGCCTGGCCGACGGCGCAGATCGCGGTGATGGGCTCGCAGGGCGCGGTGAACATCCTCCACCGCCAGGAGCTGCGCTCGGTCCAGGAGGCCGGTGGCGACGTCGAGGCCACGCGCACGCGGCTGGAGACCGAGTACGAGGAGAAGTTCGCCACGCCGTACACCGCCGCCGAGCGCGGCTGGATCGACGGCGTGATCCAGCCCTCGCAGACCCGCGTCGAGATCGCCCATGCGCTGCGGGCGCTGCGCACCAAGCGCGACTCGCTGCCGACCAAGAAGCACGGGAACATCCCGCTGTGAACCAGGAGACACCGTCCGAGCAGCCGCGCGCCGACGTGCGCCTGGTGCGCGGGCAGCTGGCCAGCGACGAGCTCGCGGCGATCGCCGTGGTCGTCTCCGCCATGAGCGTGACCAGCCGTCTGGAAGCCGAGGAGCGCGACCTGGCCGAGGGCCGCACCGGGGACCCCAGCGCCTGGAGCGACCCGGTCCACACCCATCCGCGCGCCCACGGTCTGCGCTCGCATCCCTCGCCCACCGCCTGGCAGTTCTCCGACCGCTGAGCCCGGCTCTGGCCGCATAGACTGCGCCGCATGCCTGCCCTCCCCTCCCCCGCGCCCGGCCGTCCCGCGGCGACCCGCACGCCGTCGGCCCTGGACCGGCTCGCCGACGGGTACGTCGACTCCGTCGCCCGGCTGGATCCGTATCTCGCCACCGAGCTCGGGATCGCCGGTCACGACAGCGAGGTCACCGACTTCTCCCCGGCAGCGGTCGCCGAACGCACCGACGCCGCCCGTGCCCTGCTGGCGTCCATCGGCGAGGTGCCGGATCAGGACGAGACCGACTCCGTCACGCGGGCCGCTCTGACGGAGCGGCTGGGACTGGAGATCGAGCGCTCCGAGCTCCGGCTGGACGTCGCCGGGGTGAACAACCTCGCCTCGCCCCTGCAGTCCCGCGATGTGCTGGACCAGATGCCGGCGGAGACCGCCGAGGACTGGGAGGTCATCGCCGAGCGTATGGCGGCGATGCCGGGCTCGCTGGCCACCTGGGCCGAGTCGCTGCGCGAGGCCGCGGACCACGGCGTGATCTCGGCCCGGCGGCAGCTCGTCCTGGGCGCCGAGCAGGCCCGCGGCTACGCCGCGGAGAACGGCTTCTTCGAGACGTTCGCCGCCTCGGCCGTGGGCGACGGGACCCAGCGGGAGCGGGTCGCCCGCGCTTCCCGCGCCGCCGCCGAGGGCTATCTCGAGCTCGCGGACTTCCTGGACTCGCTCGCCGAGCGGGCACCGGCCGCGGACGCCATCGGCCGGGACGCCTATCGCCTGGCCTCCCGCACCTTCCTGGGCACGGAGGTGGATCTGGATGAGACCTACGCCTGGGGCATCGACGAGCTGCGCGCGATCGTCGCCGAGCAGGAGGAGGTCGCCGCCCGGATCAACGAGCGCCACGGCACCGGTGGCGGGCGTTCCGTCGCGGCCGCCAAGGACGCCCTGCGCTCCGATCCCGCGCGGGTGCTGCATGGCACCGAGGAGCTGCGGGCCTGGATGCAGCAGCTCAGCGACCGCGCGATCGCGGACCTGGCCGGCACCCATTTCGACATCCCCCAGCCGCTGCACCGTCTCGAGTGCCGCATCGCGCAGACCGGTTCCGGCGGCATCTACTACACCGGCCCCAGCGAGGACCTCACCCGGCCCGGCCGCATGTGGTGGGACGTTCCCGCGGGAACGTCCCGGTTCCACACCTGGCTGGAGACGACCACCGTCTACCACGAGGGGGTGCCGGGCCATCACCTGCAGGTCGGCACGCAGACCCTGCAGGCCGGCTCTCTGAACCGGTGGCGCGCCCTGATGTGCTGGGTCTCCGGTCACGGTGAGGGCTGGGCGCTGTACGCCGAACGCCTGATGGATCAGCTGGGATACCTCGACGACGGGGACCGCCTGGGCATGCTCGACGCGCAGCGCCTGCGTGCCGGCCGCGTGGTCCTCGACATCGGCTTCCACGTCGGCCTGCCCATGCCCGAGGGCATCGCCGGCTCGGCCGGCGGCGCCTGGACGTACGAGAAGGCATGGGACTTCATGTCCGCCCACTGGGGCGTGAGCGAGGCCGAGCAGCGCTTCGAGCTGAACCGGTACCTGGGCTGGCCAGGCCAGGCTCCCTCGTACAAGATCGGGCAGCGGGTCTGGGAGCAGCTGGCCGCGCGCACCACCGACCTCCGGGATTTCCACCGCCGCGCCCTCGAACTGGGAAGCCTGCCGCTGTCCGTCCTCGAAGGAGCCCTGTGATGACCACCGATCACGACCCCTTGCTGCTGCTGGCCTCCGCCTCCGCCGGGCGCCGCGCCACTCTGCGCGCCGCCCGCATCGAGCACCGCACCCTCCCGGTCGATCTGGACGAGGAGGGGATTCTCGCAGCCGCCCGCGAGCGCGCCGCCGCCTCCGGCGATCCCGAGGACCTCCTCGTCCCCGCCGATGAGGTGCTGCTGCTGGCACGCGAGAAGGCGCAGGCCGCGACGTCCCGCAGCGAGGGCGGCTACGTGGTCCTGGGCTGCGATTCGATGCTCGAGCTGGACGGCGAGGTCATCGGTAAACCGCACACCGCCGAGCGGGCCGCGGAGCGCTGGCGGGCGATGCGCGGCCGCGCCGGGATCCTGCACTCCGGGCACTGGCTGATCGACGACCGCGACGAGGCCGACGGCGGGACCGGCGGCACCTTCGGCGCGACGGCGAGCTGCCGTGTCACCTTCGCCGAGGTCACCGACGAGGAGATCGAGGCCTACGTCGCCACCGGCGAACCGCTCGGCGTGGCCGGCGGCTTCACGATCGACGGGCGGGCGGGCCCGTTCGTCGAGGGCGTGGAGGGTGATCCGCATGCCGTCGTCGGTCTCTCGCTGCCGCTGCTGCGCCGCCTGCTCGGCGAAATCGGGCTCGCCGTCCACGAGCTGTGGGAGAGCGAGCCCCAAGGTGGCGAGGCTCTCGCCGATGCCGCTGAGACCCGCCCGGGCCCTGCGACGATGTGACCCGCCGCGGTACTACACTCGACCTCTGCTGACTCCCGGAAGGAAACCCCCGCCCCATGGCCGCACGCTCCGTCAAGCCCCGCCCCCTGTCCACGGTGCTCATCGCCAACCGTGGAGAGATCGCGGTGCGGATCGCACGGGCCTGCCGGGACGCCGGGCTCCGCTCCGTCGCCGTCTACGCCGATCCCGATCGTGACGCCCTGCACACGCAGATCGCCGACGAGGCCTACGCGCTCGGCGGCACCACCGCCGCCTCCTCCTACCTGGTGGTCGACAAGATCCTCGACATCGCCCAGCGCTCCGGGGCCGACGCGATTCACCCCGGCTACGGGTTCCTCTCCGAGCGCTCCGATTTCGCCCAGGCCGTGATGGACGCCGGGCTGACCTGGATCGGCCCCTCGCCCGAGGCGATCGAGAAGCTCGGCGACAAGGTCTCGGCCCGTCACATCGCCCAGAAGGCCGGCGCTCCCCTGGTCGCCGGCACCAAGGACCCGGTCGCCAACTCGGACGAGGTCGTCGACTTCGCCCGCGCCAACGGCCTGCCGATCGCGATCAAGGCAGCCTTCGGCGGCGGTGGCCGCGGTCTGAAGGTCGCCCGCGAGGAATCCGAGGTGCGCGAGCTGTTCGACTCGGCCGTGCGCGAGGCCACTGCCGCCTTCGGCCGCGGCGAGTGCTTCGTGGAGCGCTACCTCGATGCACCTCGCCACGTCGAGACCCAGTGCCTGGCGGACATGCACGGCAACGTCCAGGTGGTCTCCACCCGCGACTGCTCGCTGCAGCGCCGCCATCAGAAGCTCGTCGAGGAGGCTCCGGCGCCGTTCCTCACCTCCCAGCAGGAGGCCCAGCTGGTCTCCTCCTCCAAGGCGATCCTGCGCGAGGCCGGCTACGTCGGCGCCGGCACCTGCGAATTCCTCGTCGGGGCCGACGGCACCATCTCCTTCCTCGAGGTCAACACCCGCCTGCAGGTCGAGCACCCGGTGACCGAGGAGGTCGCCGGCGTCGACCTGGTGCGCGAGCAGCTGCGCATCGCCGCCGGGGAGACGATCTCGGGAACGGACCCCATCGCCCGTGGCCACTCCTTCGAGTTCCGCATCAACGGCGAGGACCCGGGTCGCGGCTTCATGCCCGCCCCCGGCCGCATCCAGCGCTACGACGTGCCCTCGGGCCCGGGCGTGCGCATGGAGTCGGGCGTGCGCGCCGGCGATGAGGTCTCCGGTGCCTTCGACTCCATGCTGGCCAAGCTCGTGATCACCGGCGCCACCCGCCAGGAGGCCCTCGAGCGCTCCCGCCGCGCGCTGGCCGAGTTCCACATCGAGGGTGTGCCCACGGTGCTGCCCTTCCATCGCACGGTGGTCGAGGACCCGGCGTTCGCCCCCGCGGACCCCGAGCAGCCGTTCACGGTCCATACCCGCTGGATCGAGACCGAGTTCTCCAACGAGATCCCTCCGGCCGCGCTGCCGGCCCAGCCCGAGGAGCCGGAGGATCGCGAGGCCGTGGTGGTCGAGGTCGATGGCCGGCGCGTGGAGATCAGCCTCCCCGCCTCGCTGCGGGCGCCTCAGGCCGCGGTGCGCTCGCGCCGCAAGCGGCAGCACCGGGGTGTCGGCGAGGGCGCCGCGGGCGGCCATTCGGTGACCGCGCCGATGCAGGGCACCATCGTCAAGCTCGTCGCCGAGGAGGGGCAGACCGTCGCCGACGGCGACCTGCTGCTGGTGCTCGAGGCCATGAAGATGGAGCAGCCGATCACCGCCCACCGCTCCGGGGTGGTCACGGGGCTCAGCGCCGAGATCGGGGCGACGGTCTCCGCCGGCGCGGTGCTCTGCTCGATCGAGGACTGAGACCCGGCCGGCTCGACGCCGCTGCGCGTCAGTCGTCCGCGCCGTCGAGCCGCCGCGCCACCTCGGCCAGCGACCCGGCCAGCGAGGGGTAGACGGTGAACGTCCCCGCGACCTGCTCGGCGGTGAGCCGATGGGCGACGGCGAGCGTGTAGGGAAGGATCAGCTCGCTGGCGCGCGGGGCGACCACGACGGCGCCGATCACGGTGTGCGAGCCGGGGCGCACGATCAGCTTCACGAACCCCTCGGAGATGCCCTGCATCTTCGCGCGCGGGTTGGTGTCCAGCCCCAGCACTAGCACCTCCCCGGAGATCACCCCGTCGGCCACGTCCTGCTCGCTGACGCCGACGGTGGCGATCTCGGGGCTGGTGAACACGGCCGAGGACACCTGGGCGGCGATCAGCGGTGAGACCGCCTCGCCGAGCGCGTGGTGCATCGCGATCCGTCCCTGCATGGCCGCGACCGAGGCCAACGGGTACACGCCGGTGCAGTCCCCCGCCGCGTACACCCCGCGCACCGAGGTGCGGGAGACCCGGTCGGTCTCGATGTGACCGCGCTCGGTGATGCGCACGCCCGCCTGCTCCAGCCCGAGGTCGCCGGTGCGGGGGATCCCGCCGAGGGCCATCAGCGCGTGGCTGCCGGCGATCTCCTCGCCGGAGGTCAGCGTCACCACCACCCCGTCGCCCCGACGGCAGGCGGAGGCCGCCCGCGACCGGGAGCGCACGCTCACCCCGCGACGGGCGAAGGCGTCCTCGAGCACGTCGGCGGCGTCGGGGTCCGTCCCCGGCAGCACCTTCTCGCGGGAGGAGACCAGGGTGACCTCGCTGCCGAGCGCCCGGTACGCGCTGGCGAACTCGGCGCCGGTGACGCCGGAGCCGACCACGATCAGGTGCTCGGGCAGGTGCTCGAGCTCGTACAGCTGCGTCCAGTTCAGCACCCGCTCGCCGTCGCACGGATCCGCGTCGAGCTCGCGAGGGCGGGCGCCGACGGCCAGCAGCACCACGTCGGCGTGCAGGCTCGCGCTCACGTCCCCGTCGCCGTCGAGGACCTCGACCGTCTCGGGGCCGGCCAGGCGTCCGCGGCCCTCGAGGATCCGGGCGCCGGCCTCGCTCAGGCTGGAGCGGATGTCGGCGGACTGTGCGGCGGCGAGCCGCTTGACCCGGGCGTTGACGGCGGCGAGGTCGACGTTGAGGGTCTGTGCGGTGGGGGCGGAGCCGGTGTCGGCGTCGCGGATCCCGAGGCCGTGTGAGCCGGCGACCACGTCCAGCACGTCGGCCGTGGCGATGAGGGTCTTGGAGGGCACCACGTCGGTCAGGACGGCGGCGCCGCCGAGGCCGCGCTCCTCGATGAGCACCGTCTCCACGCCGCGCCGAGCGGCCGCCAGGGCCGCCTCGTACCCGCCGGGGCCGCCGCCGATGATCACCACGCGCGGGCGGTCCCCGGCGCTGGGCAGACGGTGGGGGTCCGACGGGAGGGCGGTGCTGGGATCGCTCACCTCTCCATTGTGGGGCACGACGCCTTCTGCGGGGCACGATCGGGCGCGGATGAGCGAGCGCCTGCGTTACCTTCGATCCATGACGGAATCCGCCCCTGACCCGTATCTGCTCGCCCGCGACGCCGCTGCTGCGATCGCCGAGGCCAGCGGTGTCCCCTCCCACGACCTCGCCCTGGTGCTGGGCTCCGGGTGGGCCGGCGCCGCGGACCTGCTCGGCGAGACGGTGTGGCAGGCCGACGCCACCACCGTTCCCGGCTTCCGGCCCCCCGCTGTGGCCGGCCACATCGGCACCCTGCGCTCGATCAGGGTCGAGGGCAGCGGCGCTCGTGCCCTCGTGCTCGGCGCCCGCACCCACTTCTACGAGGGCGCCGGCGTGGACGCGGTCGTCCACGGCGTGCGCACCGCCGCCGCCACCGGTGCCCGCACCATGGTCCTGACCAACGGCTGCGGCGGCATCAATCCGGACTGGTCCCCCGGCACCCCGGTGCTGATCTCGGATCAGATCAACTTCACCGGCACCACGCCGCTTGAGGGCGCCAACTTCCTCGACCTCACCGACCTGTACACGCCCGCCCTGCGCGAGATCGCCCGGGAGGTCGACCCCACTCTCGACGAGGGCGTCTACATGCAGTTCCCGGGACCGACGTACGAGACCCCGGCCGAAGTGCAGATGGCCAAGGTCATCGGCGCGAGCCTGGTCGGCATGTCCACCGCCCTCGAGGCCATCGCCGCCCGCGAGGCCGGGATGGATGTGCTCGGCATCTCCCTGGTCACCAACCTCGCTGCCGGGATCAGTCCGGAGGCGCTCAGCCACGAGGAGGTCCTCGAGGCCGGCCGTGACGCGGGTCCCCGGATCTCCCGGCTGCTGGCCGAGACCGTCCGCCGCCTCACCGGTGCATCAGCCGGGGGCGACGACGGGGCGACGGCGCGATGACTCCCCGCCTCGACCCCGCGCTGCGCTCGCGCATCGAGGACTGGATCGCGGACGACCCGGACCCGGCCACCCGAGCCGCCCTCACCTCCCTGCTCGAGCAGGTGTCGGGTGATGACGAGGCGGTGGCCGGCGACGAGGCCGCCGCGGGCTCGGTCCTCGACGAGCTGACCGACGCCTTCGCCGGGGATCTCCAGTTCGGCACCGCCGGCCTGCGCGGCCGCATGGGCCCCGGCCCGAACCGCATGAACCTCGCCGTCGTCTCGCGGGCCGCCCGCGGCCTGGCCGACCACCTCATCGGCGACCTCGGTCTCGACCGGCCGCTGGTGGTGATCGGCTATGACGCGCGCTACAACTCCCAGGACTTCGCCCACCGCTCGGCGGCGATCCTCACCGCTGCCGGCGCCCGCGTCCAGCTGCTGGACCGCTTCGGCCCCACCCCGCTGGTCGCCTTCGCCGTCCGCCACCTGGAGGCCGACGCCGGCATCGTCGTCACCGCCTCCCACAATCCGCCTGCGGACAACGGCTACAAGGTCTACCTCGGCGGCCGCGCCGCGGCGGCAGGCGGTCGGGGCGTCCAGATCGTGCCGCCGTCGGACGAGCAGATCGCCGCCCGCATCGCTGCCGTCGGCCCCGTCCGTGAGGTCCCCGTCGCCGGGTCCGGCTGGGAGCTGCTGGGTGAGCAGCTGCGTGAGGACTACCTCGCGGCGATCTGCACCCTGCCCGATCTGGAGGGACCACGAGAGGTGCGCATCGTGCACACCGCGATGCACGGCGTGGGTACGGAGACCGCGCTCGCCGCCCTGCACCGCAGCGGGTTCGCGGAGGTCCACACCGTCGCCGAGCAGGCCGATCCCGATCCGGACTTCCCCACCGTGGCCTTCCCCAATCCCGAGGAGCCCGGCGCGATCGATCTGGCCCTGGAGCTGGCCCGATCCGTCGAGGCCGACGTGGTGATCGCCAATGACCCCGATGCGGACCGCTGCGCCGCCGCGGTGCTCGATCCGCATCTGGACGCCTGGCGGATGCTCACCGGCGACGAGCTGGGCGTGCTGCTCGGTGACCACCTGATCCGCCGGCACGAGTACCGCGGCGTCTTCGCCAGATCGATCGTCTCGAGCCGCTGGCTGGATCGCGTGGTGCAGGCGGCCGCCGCGGCGGGCCGCGATGGGCAGGACGCAGATTCCGTGCTCGAGCCGGCCACCACGCTGACCGGTTTCAAGTGGATCTCCCGCGCGCCGGGCATCGTCTTCGGCTACGAGGAGGCCATCGGGTACTGCGTGCTGCCGGACGTGGTGCGCGACAAGGACGGGCTCTCCACGGCGCTGATGGTCGCGGAGATGGCGGCGCTGGCCCGCGCGGAGGGCACCACGCTGGTGGGCCGGCTCGATGAGCTCGCGCAGCGGCACGGCCTGTACTCCACCGCGCAGCTCTCGATCCGCGTCGAGGACCTCACCGAGATCTCCGTGATGATGCAGCAGCTGCGCACCGCGCCGCCGGCTCAGCTGCTCGGGTCGTCCGTGGTCGAGACCCAGGATCTCTCCGCGGGATCCGTCGAGACGACCGGCCTGCCGCCGACGGAGGGCATGCTGCTTCTCAGCGAGGACGACACCCGGGTGGTCGTGCGTCCCTCGGGCACCGAGCCGAAGCTGAAGTGCTACCTCGAGGTCGCAGAAAGCGTTCCCGCGGGAACGTCCCCGGACCAGCTGGGCGCGATCCGGAGTCGCGCCGCCGATCGGCTCGGGGCCCTGCAGGACGAGCTGAGGGAGGCTCTGGGCCAGGCCTGAGCCCAGCCGGTCGTCACCTCGCGCCCCGGCTCAGTAGCCGGTGCCGGTGCCGCCCTCGAGCACTGCGCGTGACGAGGACAGTCCCAGCCGGCTCGCGCCCGCGGCGACCATCGCCTCGGCGGCCTCGCGGGTGCGGATCCCGCCGGAGGCCTTGACTCCGAGCCGGTCGCCGACGGTGCGCCGCATCAGGGCGACGGCTTCCTCGCTGGCCCCACCGGCGGGGTGGAACCCGGTCGAGGTCTTCACGAAATCGGCGCCGGCCCGCTCGGCGGCCTCGCACACCGCGACGATCTGCTCGTCGGTGAGCGCTGCCGATTCGATGATCACCTTCAGCACGACGGGCTGCGGCGCGGCGGCGCGGACCTGGCGGATCTCGTCCTCGACGGCGGCGAACTCCCCGGCACGGGCGAGTCCGACGTTGAGGACCATGTCGACCTCGTCGGCTCCCTTCTCGACGGAGTCGGCCGCTTCGGCCGCCTTGATCGAGGGGGCATGCTGACCGGAGGGGAACCCGCACACGGTCGCCACCTTCACGGTGGTCCGCACCGGCAGCATCGACGGCGAGATGCACACCGAGTACGTGCCGAGGTCCTCGGCCTCGCGCAGCAGTGCGGTGACATCGGCCGGCGTGGCCTCGGGCTTCAGCAGGGTGTGATCGATGAGTGCGGCGAGCTGGTCGCGGTCGAGATTCGTCATGCGCTGATCTTGGCAGACCGGCCGGTCCCCGCGCATCCACGGGCACCCGCACCCATTCCTCCACAACGCGCTGGTGTCCACATGTCGCCGCGGCGCCTGGTGCGCGGCACCGGATCCTGGTCGGCTGGTCGAACACCCGTTCCCCGACCGGGAGGTCACGATGTCCCTCGCCCCGCCGTCCACCCCGCCGGACCGCCTCAGCGCAGAGAGGGCGGCCGCGCCATCCGCCGAGCACGCAGCACCGGGCCCGCCCTCCGTACCGGACGACCCGCTGTCCCGCACCGATGCCGAACGTCTCGGGTCCCGTATCCAGGACCAGGCGGCCCGCATCGCCGAGGCCACCTGCGAGCTGCTGCTCATGGTCGGTGAGTTCGACGCCCGCGGCGGGCTGAGCTGGTTCGTCGGCCTGAAGTCGACGGCGCACTGGTTGGCGTGGGCATGTTCGATGTCGGCCGGGACCGCCCGCGAGCACGTGCGGATCGCGCGGGTTCTGCCCACGATGCCGCGAACTCTTGGGGAGTTCCGTGCCGGACGGCTCTCGTTCTCCAAGGTGCGCGAGATGACCCGCGTCGCCGGGCGCATCGACGAGGACGCCTTGGTCGAGCTCGCCCGCGACTCCACGGCCTCTCAGCTCGCCCGCGCCATCTCCTCCTTCCGAGCGGATGATGGGAGCCGACTGGACCAGGAGATGATCCGCGAGGCGCGCTGGCGGACCCGGGACGATGGCATGGTCGAGCTGCGGGCCGTGCTGCCGGCAGAGGTCGGCGCCGAGGTGACCACCGCCCTGGAGCTGGCCATGGCCCGGGACGGGCACGACGACGCGCCGGCCGCCACGACGGTGACGCCGGACGCACGGAATGTCCCGCCGACTGCTGCGGGTCAGGCCTCCGGCGAGCCGACCAGCATCGACCGTGCCGATGCGGAGGTGACCACCACGGCCACTCTCGAACAGCGCCGCGCCGTTGCGCTGCTCGACGTGGCGCGGGGTTATCTCGCCGCGGCGCCCGACGACCGCTCCGGGGAGGACCGACATGTGGTGGTGGTCCAGGTCAGCGCCGACGCCCTGAGCCGTGACGTTCCCGCGGGAACGTCCCAGCGGTGCAGCACGACCGGCGGCGGTCCGCTCGAGACCCGCACCGCGGAGCGTCTTGCCTGCACCGGCAAGGTCTCCGTCGCCATCACCGACACGACCGGCGAGGTCCTCCATCTGGGCCGGTCGCGCCGACTCGCCTCCCGCGCCCAACGTCGTGCCCTGAGGCTGCGGGACGAGACCTGCGTGTTCCCCGGCTGCCACCAGAGCAGGCATCTGGACGCTCACCACGTGACGCCCTGGTCCGAGGGCGGCCGCACCGATATAGAAGGACTCGCGCTGCTGTGCCGGCGCCACCACGTCATCGTCCACGAAGGCGGGCTCCGCCTCCAGCCGCTTCCGGCATCAGCTGCCGGCCTCTCGCGCTTCACGGTGGTAGACGCGGAAGACCGACCGGTACAGGCACGCTGGCCCGCCATGCTCGAGAGAGTCCGGACCAGGCCATCGCCCGGCGTCCAGGGCGATGGGGCCGGCGAGGCCGCCGAAGCCGGGAAGGACGACGGTCACGACACTCCGCCACCAGGCTCTGCAGATCCGCGCCGGATCGCGGCGCGGACCGGCGGGCAGGGGTTCAGCTTGTCGGAATGCGTCGATGCGTTGTGCCAGAACGTCGTCACCCTCGCAGCGTGACCCAGGCCGGTGTACATTCCCAGTGGGCCTGCGAACGGCAGCCGGTACTCGTCGCGACGGCCCCAGCACGACGCCGAACTGGCCTCTCGAGAGCTTCCGACCATGAGCGTCCCCCGTCGTCGAACCGTCCTCACCTCCGCAGCGCTCGGCGTCACCGGCGTGGCGGCCCTCGGTACCCTCGCCGCGACGTCGTCCATCACCGCCGGCGGCGAGCCGTCATCGTCCGCGGGTCGCTTCGGCTTCACGATCGGCTCCCTCGGACCCGAGGGCGAGGGGTCGTCGGTGGAGCGGGTGCTCGAGGACGTCGCGGAGGTGGCGACTCTGGGCGGATCCGGCGTCCGGCTCAACGCCGGGAGCGGGACCCTCCTGGAGACCTTCGACGGCCCCGATGACGACCTCGTCTGGAACGAGAGCGCCGTCGCCGAGATGCACCGGATCCTGGCCGCCGCCGCGGACGCCGGGCTCCGCGTGTGCCTCATGGTGATCAACCACTACGACGTCCCCGACGCGGGCGAGGATCGCTGGCTGTCGAAGACCACCGCCTGGTGGGAAGGCTTGGCCGTGCGCTTCGCAGCACAGGTCCAGCAGATCCAGGTCTTCAACGAGGCCGACGCGCTGCATTACCGGCGCTACGAGGCGGTGGGCGACCGTCCCCCCGCCGCGTACCTCAGGGAGCTGGCGTCTCGCATCACAGAGGCCGGCCGGATCTTCCGCGCCCACTCCCGGGACGTGCAGATCACCACGAATCTCTACGGCTGGCCGGTGGGCGACGACATCGAGGACCGATGGCACCAGGTGCTCACCGTCCTCGCTCCGACCCTGGATCTGCTCACCGTGGACGCCTACATCGATTGGGCCGATACCGGGGCCGAGACTCTGGGCGGCCTCGTCGACCGGATCGCAAGGCTGCACAGCACATACGGCAAACCCGTCGCCATCGGTGAGCTCGGAGATCCCACGTGCTCCATCTGCAGCACCCAGCAGGAGCAGGCGGAGCATTACGCGACCTTCCTCGACGTGCTCGGAGGTGCCGGCGATGAACTGACCGACGTCTTCTTCTACCAGCTGCGGGACCGCTCCGCCCGGGACGAGAGCGAGGAGACTTTCGGGGTGATGACCGAGTCCGGCTCCGCCAAGGCCGCCTACAACATGCTGCTGGATCGCGGACTGAGCTGACCCCTCGCCGAGCGCACGTGAGCGGTTCGCCTCACCACCGCCCGAACCGCCCGTCGGCCCCGGATCCGGCCCCTCGAGCGCCTAGACTCGTCGCCCGTGACCGAACCCGCCTCCCGCCCTCGCCCGCCGCGACGCATCGTGCTGCTCGCCGGTCCCTCCGGCAGCGGGAAGGGCGAGATGTCCCGTCGCTCCGGGTTGCCGGTGCTGAGCCTGGACGACTTCTACTGCGAGGCCGACGCCCCCGGTCTGCCGCATCGATTCGGGATCGTGGACTGGGACGACCCCGCCTCGTGGGATGCCGGCGCGGCCCTCGATGCCCTCGCGGCGCTCGCCCACGACGGCACCGCGGAGGTGCCCGTCTATTCGATCTCCGAGTCTCGGCGGGTGGGGACCGGACGGGTCGACGCGGGTGACGCACCCCTGATCATCGCGGAAGGGATCTTCGCCGCCGAGCTGATCGCACCGCTCGCCGCCGCCGGGCTGCTCGCCGATGCGATCGTGCTGCACCGCCCCGTGCCGCTCGTGTTCACGCTGCGACTGGTCCGGGATCTGCGGGAGAACCGCAAGCCGCCCGCGACGCTGCTGCGCCGGGGCTGGGCACTGGCGCGCGAGCAGCCCGGCCAGGTGCAGGGGTGGATCCGCGCGGGCATGCGCCCGGAAGATCTGCGGGCAGGCACGCGCCACCTGCATCGGCTGACGGAGATGGCCACCGCGGAGATCAGCCAGCGACGCCTCGGCCAGCCGACCGACCTCCTGCGCATCACCGCCGTGAGCTTCCTGCGCGAGGGCTCCCGCGGCACCGAGGTGCTGGCGGTGCGCAAGCGCGGCACCGGTTCGTACATGCAGGTCGGAGGCAAGCTGGAGCCGGGCGAATCGGCACTCGAAGCAGCTGCGCGGGAGGTCGAGGAGGAGCTCGACGTCCGCCTGGATCCGGCCGATCTCGAGCTGCTCGGCGAGTTCGAGGCCGTCGCCGCGAACGAGCCGAACACCATCGTGCACTCGACGGTGTTCGTCGCCCGCACGCCTCTGCCGGAGCCGCTGACCGTGCGCGCCGAGATCGACGGGCACCGCTGGTTCGGGGTCGACGAGCCGGGAACCGGTACTCGGCTGGCGCCGCTGATGACCGATCACATCCTGCCTGCGCTGCGAAAGCTCCCACCTCGAGCGCGCTGACCCGCGTGGTTGTGGTTGTACGGCTCGCTCAGGCGATGCGGTCCTTGACGATGCTGCGCGACGGCACCGCCTCCCCGGAGGGGTCCAGCGTCCAGGACCCGTCGATCGCCTCGACGGCCCGGGCGACACGTTCCGGGGTGTCGGTGTGCAGGCGCGCCAGGACGTCCCCGGCCTGCACCCTGTCCCCGATGTGGGCGGTGATCTCCACTCCCGCGGCGGCCTGGACGGCCTCCCCCGGACGCGAGCGCCCCGCTCCCAGACGCCACGCCGCGACGCCCACGCCCATCGCGTCCAGGCCCGTCACCACGCCGTCCTCGCGAGCCCGGAACTCCTCGACGTGCTTCGCCTCCGGCAGCGGTGCGTCGACGTCGCCGCCCTGGGCGGAGATCATCGCTCGCCACGAGTCCATGGCGCGTCCGTCGGCGAGCGCGGCCTCGACGTCGGCGTCGTGGACCCCGGCGGCGGCGAGCATCTCGCGGGCGAGGGCGCAGGTCAGCTCGACCACGTCGGCCGGTCCCCCGCCGGCGAGAACGTCGAGGGACTCACGCACCTCCAGAGCGTTGCCCGCGGTCCGGCCCAGCGGCGCGGACATGTCGGTCAGCAGGGCGACCGTGTGCACGCCGGCGTCGGTGCCGAGCTCGACCATGGTGCGGGCGAGCTCGCGGGCGTCGGACTCCTCGCGCATGAAGGCGCCGGCCCCGGTCTTGACGTCGAGCGTGAGCGCAGCGGTGCCCTCGGCGATCTTCTTGGACATGATGGAGCTGGCGATCAGCGGGATCGACTCGACGGTGCCGGTGACGTCGCGGAGCGCGTAGAGCTTCTTGTCCGCCGGGGCCAGCCCGGAGCCGGCGGCGCAGATGACGGCGCCGGCGCTCTCCAGCTGCGACATCATCTCCCCAGCCGTGAGGTCCGCGCGCCATCCGGGGATGGCTTCGATCTTGTCGAGCGTGCCTCCGGTGTGGCCCAGCCCGCGACCGGACAGCTGCGGCACCGCCACCCCGTAGGACGCGACCAGCGGGGCCAGGGGCAGCGTGATCTTGTCCCCCACGCCGCCGGTGGAGTGCTTGTCGGTGGTGGGCTTGGACAGCGCCTGGAAGTCCATCCGCTCACCGCTGGCGATCATCGCGCGGGTCCACCGGGCGATCTCGCCCCGCTCCATCCCGCGCACGAAGATCGCCATGGCCAGGGCCGACATCTGTTCCTCGGCGACGACGCCGCGGGTGTAGGCGTCGATGACCCAGTCGATGCGCTCGTCCTCCAGCACCCCGCCGTCGCGTTTGGTGCGGATGATGTCGACGACGTCGAAGGGCTCGACGCCGGTCTTCTCGTCGCGGTCGGCGCGATCAGTCATGTGCTCGTGTCTCCTCGAGGTCGTGGGGGCCGAAGGCCTGCGGCAGCACGGCGTCCATGCCGAGCACGCCCTGCGGGGTGAGGATCTCCATGCTCGCCGCGGCGTGCTCGGACAGCAGCTGGCGGCAGCGGCCGCACGGCATGATCACCTCGCCGGCGCCGTTGACGCACGTGAAGGCGACCAGCTTGCCGCCCCCTCCGGCGATGAGGTCACCGACCAGGCCGCATTCGGCGCACAGGGTGACGCCGTACCCGGCGTTCTCCACGTTGCAGCCGGAGACCGTGCGCCCGTCGTCGACCAGCGCGGCGGCTCCCACGTGGTAGCCCGAGTACGGCGCGTAGGCGCGTGAGGCTATGTCCCGCGCCACCTCGAGCAGCTGCGTGAATGGCGCTCCGGGTGCATCGACCCGGACAGCAGACCCCGTCATCGTTCCTCCTTGCCGATGTGCCGATCAGGGCCCCAGCCTGTCACAGCGCCGGCAGTCTCATTGCTTGACGTACGGGGTGCCGTTGGCGGCGGGCACGCGCACTCTGCCGACGATGCCGGCGACGGCGAACAGGGTGACCACGTACGGAAGCATGAGCAGGAAGTCGCCGGGGATGGAGACCCCGCCCTCCGCGGCCGCGAGGGTGCCCAGCCGCAGCTGCAGGGAGTCGGCGAAGGCGAAGGTCAGTGCCGCGAGCAGGGCGCCGACGGGGTGGTAGCGGCCGAGGATCATCGCGGCTAGGGCGATGTACCCCTTCCCGTCGGACATCTCCTCGCCGAAGGCGACACCGGTGCCGATCGTCAGTGTGGCGCCGCCCAGACCCGCGACGGCGGAGCCGAGCAGCACATTGGACCACCGGGTGCGGTTGACGGGGATGCCGACGGTGTCGGCGGCGCGCGGGTGCTCGCCGACCGCTCGCACGCGCAGGCCCCAGCGGGTGCGGAACAGGGCCACGGTCAGACCTGCCACGATGATCCACATCAGGTAGACCAGCACGTTCTGCTCGAACAGGACCCGGCCGACGACGGGGATGTCCGCCAGCAAGGGGATCCGCAGCGTGGGCAGCTTCAGCGGCGAGTTGAACCGGCCGGGGTTCTGGTCCATGACGGTGCCGGCGAAGAACGAGGTCAGGCCGATGGCCAGGACGTTCAGGACCACGCCGACGATGATCTGCTGGACCCGGTAGCCGACGGCGAACAGTGCCAGCAGGGCTCCCATCAGCAGCGCCATGATCGGGGCCGCTGCCAGGCCCACCCAGACGTTCCCGGCGAGCGAGCCGACCAGGACGGCCCCGAACGCGCCGAAGAGCAGCTGTCCCTCGATCGCGATATTGATGACGCCGGAACGCTCGGACAGCACCCCGGAGAAGGCGCCGAAGGCGAGCGGCACGGCCAGGATCAGGGTGCCCTGCAGCAGGGAGGTCACATCCAGCAGCCGCTGCGAGATCACCCAGGTCAGGAAGGCGAGAACCCAGGCGAGCGCGAAGACGGCCACCAGCCCGCCGCGCACCCGGGCCGACGGCCGGGCGCTGCGGGCGTGCAGCGACCACAGGGCGGCCGAGGCGAGCAGTGCGACCACGGACAGCCCGATGGCGGCCGGCATAGAGGGAACGGTGACGCGCTCGGGCACGATGCCCAGCGGGTTCAGGTCGCCCTCACGGGCGAGGGCGAAGGTCGACTCGGCACCGGGGATCCCGCGCAGCCCGAACACGACCAGGGCGATCAGTCCCAGGACGGTGGTGGCGGCCGGCAGGTGCCACCAGTTGTCGGGGCGACGGTCGTCGGCCTCCGCGGTGGTCTCGGTCCCGTCGGGCACGACGGCGGGTGCAGCGGTCATCGTTCCTCTCCCTGCGCGTCGTCTCGATGGCCGGGTCCGTGCTCGCGGGGCGGGTCGGCCCCGGGCGGGGGCGCGGGCGATGCCGCCGCCGGCGCTGCGCCGGGCGGGTCGGTGGGGGCAGTACGAGCGCGCCGGCGCCGGCGGGAGCCCGCCGAAGGATCGTCCACGCCCCGCAGGCCGATCAGGGTGCGCACCAGCGGCGGCGCCGCGATGAACAGCACCACGAGCACCTGGATCACCTGCACGAGCTCCTGCGGCACGTTCTGGTTGCTGTCCATGAACTGGCCCCCCGTGGACAGCCCGGCGAACAGCAGCCCGGCCAGGACGATCCCCACCGGGCCCGAGCGACCCAGCAGCGCCACGGTGATGGCATCGAACCCGATGTTGCCGGCGACCCCCTCGGACAGCCGCTTCTCGGTGCCCAGCACGTGCACGGCACCGGCCAGTCCGACCAGAGCACCGGCGACAGCCAGCACCAGGAACGAGGTGCGGGCCGGGGAGATGCCGGCGACCTGGGCGGCGCGCGGGTTCGACCCCACGGCGCGGAACCGGAACCCGAGGGTCGAGCGGCTCATCAGCCACCACAGGGCGACCGCCGCCCCGGCGGCCAGGAACAGGCCGGCATGGAGACGGAACGCCGAACCCAGCAGGGACGGCAGCTGCGCCGAATCCGCGATCGACGGCGAGGTGGGCTGCGCCTGGTTGGCTCCGGTGAACGCGGCCGTCTTCATGGCGTAGGCCAGCAGATACGTGGCGATCCAGTTCAGCATGATGGTGCTGATGACCTCGTTGGCGCCGAAGCGGGCCTTGAGGAAACCGGCGATACCGCCCCACAGGGCTCCGGCGAGAACGCCGGCCAGCAGCGCCACCAGCAGGTGGATCACGATCGGCAGGTCCCACGTGAAGCCGATGTAGCCGGCGGCCATGGCGCCCACGATGAGCTGTCCGGTGCCGCCGATGTTGAACAGTCCCGCGCGGAAGCTGACGGCCATGCCGGCGGCGGCGATGATGAGCGGGGTCGCCACGGTCAGGGTCTCCGTCAGCGGACGCAGACCCGCGGCCAGCGCCGGGAACAGGACGTACGTGCCGGTGCCGCCGGCCTCGCGCAGGTCCGAGGCGACGTCGGCGAACCTGGGGCCGTCGAACACGGCGCCGCGGAACATCGCCCCGTAGGCCTGGGTGACGGACTGCCAGATGGCGATGAGGGCGTCGGAGGGCCGGTCGACGAAGTACCCCAGGGTGGCGCGCACCTCCTGGTCGGCGATGACGATGAACACTGAACCGACGAGGAAGGCGAGGACGAAGCTCATCACCACCACGAGCGTGTCGCCGCGGGCGATGGACTGGACCAGCCTGGTCCAGCGGGCCTCGGCCTCCTGCTCGGGCGGCGGAGGAGTGGGCTCGCCGCCGGAGCCGACGCCCGGTGCGGTGCCCTCGGGGGCGAGGGTGCTCATACGATCTCTCCTTCGTCGGCGAGCTCCGAGTCGGTGGTGCGGGCCCCGGCGGCGACGGCTTCGCGGGCGGCCTCGACGGTGTAGCCGGCCATCATCAGGCCGAGCACGTCGCGGTCCTCGTCGCCGGCGACGATCCCGGGGATCGAGCCGCGGTACATGACCGCGATGCGGTCGGCGAGCTGGACGACCTCGTCGAGCTCGGTCGAGACGATCACCACGGGCGTGCCCTTGTCGCGCTCGTCGAGGATCCGACGGTGGAGGAACTCGATGGAGCCGACGTCGACCCCGCGGGTGGGCTGGGAGGCGATCAGCAGCGCGAGCTCACGGTGGAGGGCGCGGGCCATCACGACCTTCTGCTGGTTGCCGCCGGAGAGCGTGGAGACCGCGGAATCGGCCGATTCGGTGCGCACGTCGAACTCGGGGATCAGCGACTCCGCGTTCGCGCGCACGGCCTTCGGGGACATCGCCAGCGCCGAGCCGAACGGGGCGCGGTCGTGCTGGTCCAGCACGAGGTTCTCGGCGACGGAGAAGTCCGGCACCAGGGCGTCGTGGGTGCGGTCCTCCGGGACGAAGCCGACGCCCGCGTCGAGGACCTGCTTGGTGCTGCGGCCGACGAGCTCCCGCCCCTCGAGCCGCGCGGATCCGTGCACGCTCTGCTGCAGGCCGAGCAGCGCCTCGGTCAGCTCCGTCTGCCCGTTGCCCTGGACGCCGGCGATCGCGAGCACCTCGCCGTGGCGGACGTCGAAGGAGACCCCGTCCAGGGTCCGGTTGCCGGCTGCGTCGCTGACTCGCAGGTTCCTCACCGCCAGGGCGACCTCCCCGGCCGCGGCCTCGGTCTTGTCCTGGGCGAGGGAGACCTGGCGGCCCACCATCAGCGAGGCGAGCTGCGCCTGGTCGGCCGACGGGTCGGCTTCGCCGACGACCGCGCCGCGGCGGATGACCGTGATGCGGTCGGAGACGGCTTTGACCTCGCGCAGTTTGTGGGTGATGAAGACGATCGAGGTGCCCTCCTCGCTCAGCTGGCGCATGATCCCCATCAGCTCGTCGGTCTCCTGCGGGGTGAGCACGGCGGTGGGCTCGTCCAGCACGAGCACCTCGGCGCGCCGGCTGAGGGCCTTGATGATCTCCACGCGCTGCTGGGCTCCGACGGGGAGGTCCTCGACCAGCGCGTCGGGATCGAGGTCGAAGTCGAAGCGGGCGGAGATCTCGCGCACCAGCTGCCGCGCGGCGGCGAGGTCGAGCAGACCGCCCGAGGTGGGTTCGTGGCCGAGGACGACGTTCTCGGCGACGGTGAAGACGGGGACCAGCATGAAGTGCTGGTGGACCATCCCGATGCCCGCGGCCATGGCGTCCCCGGGGTCGGAGAAGCTCACCGGGGACCCGTCCACGAGGATCTGCCCGCCGTCGGGGCGATAGAGCCCGTACAGCACGTTCATCAGGGTCGACTTGCCGGCCCCGTTCTCGCCGAGCAGGGAGTGGATCTCCCCCGGTTCGACGACCAGGTCGATGGCGTCGTTGGCCACGAGCGACCCGAAGGTCTTCGTGATCCCGCGCAGTTCGAGCTTCACAGCATTCGCTTCCGTCGGCGCCGGCCGTGGAGATCGGCCGGGAGATCAAGGGGCATCACAGGCGGTCCCCGCCCACCGGTGCGGGGACCGCCTGCGTCGGGCTGGTCACGTGAGGATCAGCGGGTCAGGCGCCCTCGGGCGTCGCCGCGGACTCGACCACCACGGTGCCGTCGATGATGTCCTGCGTGAGGGCCTCGATCTCGCTGGTCAGCTCCTCGGGGACCTCGTCCTCGAAGTCGTGGTACGGCGCCAGGCCCACGCCGCCGTTCTCCAGGGTGCCCACGTACGGGGTGGAGTCGAAGCTCCCCTCGGCGGCGCCGGTGATGACGTCCTCGGTCGCGGTGGTCATCTCCTTCATGACGGAGGTGAGGATGCGCGACTGGGCCTCGGGATCGGAGGAGTTGGTCTCGTAGCCGTCGCTGTCGACCCAGATCACCTTGCGGCCCTCACCCTCCTTGGCGGAGGCGAGGGTGCCGGCGCCCACGGGCCCGGCGACCGGCATGATGATGTCCGCCCCGGCGCTGTAGAACTCGTCGGAGACGGCCTTGCCCTTGGACTGGTCCTCGAAGGTGCCCACGATGGAGCCCTCCTGGGTCTCCTTGTTCCAGCCCAGCGCCTCGACCTCGGCGTCGTGGGTCTCGTTGTAGTGGGCGACCCCGTCGACGAAGCCGTCCATGAAGATGGTGACCGTCGGCAGGTCCACGCCGCCGTAGGTGGCGACCTTGCCGGTCTCGGTGGTGCCGGCGGCGAGGTAGCCGGCCAGGAACGCGGCCTCGGCGGTGTTGAACTCGAGCGGCTTGACGTTCTCCAGCTCGATCGGGTTGCCGTCGGCGTCCTGGGCGGTGGAGTCGACGGTGGCGAAGTTGATGTCCTCGTGCTCCTGGGCGGCGGCGCCGGTGGCCGGGGCCAGCAGGAACCCGACCGTGATGATGAGGTCGCAGCCCTCGGTGACCATGTTGTTGATGTTGGGCACGAAGTCCGCATCGCTGGTCGACTCCGCGGTCGCCTTCTCGATGCCGAGGTCCTCCTCGGCCGCCAGCAGGCCGTTGTAGCTGGACTCGTTGAACGACTTGTCGTCCCAGCCGCCGGAGTCGGAGACCATGCAGGCCTTGTAGTCGCTGGCGGCCCCTCCGCCGTCGCTGCCGCCGCTGCCACCGGCGCTCTCCTCGGGCGCGGTGCCGCACGCGGCGAGGGTCAGGACGCCGGCGCCGGTCAGGGCGAGCGCACGCGTGATGCTCTTCATGGATTCCTCCGGTGGGGATGCAGGGTCGGGCCGGGCAGGTCCGGCACGGGTCTCGGGCGACAGCGCTGTCGCGGTCCGGTTCGGACCCTAGCCGTGCCGTGACCGCGCGGGCGGTCCGGGCGGGGTCCGTGCATCAACCGTTATGAAATCGACGCGGATGACGCCGGTGTGACCTCGAGGTGAATCGGCGGGAAACTCTCCGGCCTGGCCGCGGGTCAGGGCCCGCCGACGAGGTCCCGCCGCACACACGCGCCGGCGAGCACGGAGGCACCGATGCCGATGGCGCGCTCGTCGATCATCAGGTCGCCCATGTGGAGGTCATAGGTGCGCCCGCCGGGGGTCCGCGTGCCCAGCCGGGCGAGCGCCCCCGGGACCTTCTCGAGGTACCAGGCGAAGTCCTCCCCGCCCAGGGACTGGGCGGTGGGATCGAGGTTCTCGCGGCCCAGCACGTCGGCCACGGCCGCGCCGAGCACCATCACGCTGGAGGCGGAGTTGGAGACCGGCGGCACGCCGCGGTCATGGGTCACGCGCGCCTCGACGCCCCAGGGTCGCACCAGGTCGGCGAGCACCGTCTCCAGCAGCTCCTCGGCCCGGTCCCAGGCGTCGTGGTCCAGGCAGCGCAGCGTCCCCTCGAGGGTGCCGTGGCTGGGGATCGCGTTGAAGGCGGAGCCGGCGTGGATGCTGCCCCAGGTGAGGTTCACCCCCGAGCGGGGATCCATGCGGCGGGTCAGAGCGGCCGGCAGCTGGGTGGCGATCGAGCCGAGCGCGTAGACCAGATCCTGGGTGAGGTGCGGCCGGGAGGTGTGGCCGCCGGCGCCGCGCACGTGGATCGTGACCGGGTCGGTGGCCGAGGTGATCGGGCCGGGCTTCAGGCCGATGTGGCCGACGTCGACCCCGGGGTCGCAGTGCAGCGCGAAGATCGAGTCGACCCCCTCCAGGACGCCCTGACCGATCAGCTCGAGCGCTCCGCAGGGATGGCGCTCCTCCGAGGGCTGGAAGATCAGCCGCACCCCGCGGCGCAGAGCGCCCGCCTCGGCGACCCGCACCAGGGCGGTGGCGGCGCCGAGGACGGCGCTGACGTGGACGTCGTGGCCGCAGGCGTGGGAGACGCCCTCGACGGTGGAGCGGTAGGAGACGGTGGACAGCTCCGGGATGCCGAGGGCGTCCATGTCCGCGCGCAGCGCGACGAGCGGGAGATCGGGATCGCTGCCGGGGATGTCGCAGATCGCGCCGGTGCCGCGCATGCGCTGCGGGCTCAGCCCCAGGTCCGACAGCCGCCGGACGACGACATCGGTGGTCCCGTACTCCTGGTGGGACAGCTCGGGGTGGCGGTGGAGATGCCGGCGCACGTCGCGCAGGTCGTCGGCGTGCTCCTGGATCGTCCGGGCGATGAGTCCGTCCGGGCCCAGCACCGAGGGCTGCCGGGCCGTGCCCGCCGCCTGTTCAGACTGCTCCACCTGTACTCCCCTGTTCTGTCAGCGCGGCCTCACCGCAGGTGCCCGAAGCCGTTCTCGCCGAGCCGGCCCACGAGCTGCGCGACGGACTGGGCCTGCTCGTCCGCGAGTACCAGCAGGGCATCCTCGGTGTCGACGATGCTGACGCCCTTGAGCCCGACCAAGGCGATGTGGCGATCTGTCGAACCGTACACGGTCGCCGTGGAGGAGATCGCGTCCACGCTCGCTGCTCCCAGCACCCGGACATCGGAGGCGTCGCCGGCCGGGTCTCCCTCCCCGGCCGGGCCCTCCCCGGGCCCGTCGTGACGCAGCTGCCGGGCCAGGGCCGCGAAGTCGCCGACGTCGTCCCAGTCGAACGGTGCCGGGACCACGGCGACCTTCCCGGCGGCGGCGAGCGGCTCGGCCAGGGCGTGGTCGATCGCGATGCTGGTCATGCGGGGCCACACGTCGGCGAGGACCTTGTCGAACTCCCCCGTCCCGTCGGCGGCGGCGATCTCCCGGGCACCGCGGGCGAGACCGGGGATCTGCGCGGCCAGCTCGTCCAGCAGCACCCGGGCACGCACGACGAACATGCCGGCGTTCCAGAAGAAGCCGCCGGCGGCCAGGAACTGCTCGGCCCGGGCCCCGTCGGGCTTCTCCACGAAGCGGGAGACCGGGTGTGCTCCGGCCGCCTGCAGGGCGGGGTCGGTCGCCGGCCCCTGCTCGATGTACCCGAACCCGGTCGCCGGGCGGGTGGGCTCGATGCCGAGGGTGACCAGGTATCCGAGCTCGGCGGCGCGGCGCGCGGCGGCGACCGTGCGGGCGAAGGCGTCCTGGTCGGTGATGAGGTGATCCGCGGCGAAGGAGCCGAGCACGGCATCGGGCTGCTCCCGCTCCACGAGCGCCGCCGCCAGAGCGATCGCGGGCATGGAGTTCCGCGGATCGGGTTCGGCGACCACGCGCGCGCCGCCCGCGGCCGGCGCGCTCCGCCCGAGCTGCTCGATCTGGCGCGCCACCTCGGTCGCGTGGTCCGCCCCGGTCACGACGATCGGGGCGCGATCGGCCAGCGGCGCGAGCCGCCGCAGGGTCTGCTGCAGCAGCGAGTCGCCGCTGCCGGTCAGGTCGAGCAGGAACTTGGGGCGCGCGTGACGTGAGAGCGGCCACAGTCGCGTTCCGGCTCCGCCGGCCGGGACCACGGGAACGAAGGGAGCCTGGCGCATACGGCCAGCGTATAGCGGTCCGCATCGCGCCCGGGCGAGCGGCCCGCGACGCCGTCGGGCACCCCTGCGGTGCACAGAAAGTGCACGTCATAGTGCTAGGCTGGCCACGCCCCTGTCGGGGGCGATGATGATGTCGCCGTGTCGTGAAACGGTCGCCCTCGCGGGCGCACCGAACTCCGCGCAGGCGGCCCGGGATCCGTTCCCCGCCGCCCACGCGCCGCACCTCCGCGGCCATGCATCCCGCCTCCCGGCGCCGTCCGACGCTTCTGGAGGATCTCCGTGGCATCCGCCCAATCCGGGACGCTCTATCGCGGTCGCGAGGGCATGTGGTCCTGGGTCGCACACCGCATCTCGGGAATGCTCATCTTCCTGTTCCTGCTCGTGCACGTCCTGGACACCGCCCTGGTCAGGGTGTCCCCCGAGGCGTACAACGAGGTGATCGGTCACTACAAGACCGTCGTGTTCGGCCTCGGCGAGGTGGGGCTGGTCGGCGCGATCGTCTTCCACGCGCTCAACGGTCTGCGGATCATCCTCGTGGACTTCTGGGCGAAGGGCACCGCTCACCAGCGCGGCATGTTCTGGGCCGTCGTGGTCCTCTGGGTCGTGCTCATGGCCGGCTTCGTCCCCCGTCACCTCATGCACATGTTCGGAGGCTGATCATGACCACTCCTCCCGCGTCCTCCGCGACCGCCATCCCGGATCCCAGCACCCGCTACCAGCGCACCGGTCAGCGCGGCATCAACTCCGAGATGATGTGGTGGCTGTTCATGCGCGTCTCCGGCGTGCTGCTGGTCATCCTCATCTTCGGCCACCTGTTCGTGAACCTCTGGCTCGGTCTCGGCGTCAAGGGCATCGACTTCGCGTTCGTCGCCGGCAAGTGGACCAACCCGTTCTGGCAGGTCTGGGACCTGCTGATGCTGTGGCTGGGCCTGCTCCACGGCGGCAACGGCGTGCGCACCATCATCAGCGACTACGCGCGCAGCTCGACGCTGCGGCTGACCCTGAAGGGGCTGCTGTACTTCGCGGTCGTCGTCACGCTGATCCTGGGCACGCTGGTGATCTTCACCTTCGATCCGTGCCCCGCCGGTGCTGAGCCGAGCCTGCTGCCCGCCATCTGCGAGGGCTGAGCCCGCGCCCGCCGGCAGCTGACCGGCCCCCGGCCGCGCCACCCTTCTCCTTCGCCGCCCCCGTCACAGAACGTCCCACCCGGTCGACCCCGAAACGGAGCAGTCACCCGACATGCAGACCCATAACTACGACGTGGTGATCGTCGGTGCCGGCGGCGCCGGCATGCGCGCCGCCCTGGAAGCCTCCAAGAGCGCCCGCACCGCCGTCGTCACCAAGCTCTACCCCACGCGTTCCCACACCGGCGCGGCCCAGGGCGGCATGTGCGCCGCCCTCGCCAACGTCGAGGAGGACAACTGGGAGTGGCACACCTACGACACCGTCAAGGGTGGGGACTACCTCGTCGACCAGGACGCCGCCGAGGTCATGGCCAAGGAGGCCATCGACGCGGTGCTGGACCTGGAGAAGATGGGGCTGCCGTTCAACCGCACCCCCGAGGGGAAGATCGACCAGCGCCGCTTCGGCGGCCACACCCGCGAGCACGGCGAGGCCCCGGTGCGCCGCTCCTGCTACGCCGCGGACCGCACCGGCCACATGATCCTCCAGACCCTCTACCAGAACTGCGTGAAGCAGCAGGTGGAGTTCTTCAACGAGTACTACGTCCTGGACGTGCTGATGACGGGCGACCCCCGCACCGACGAGGGCGTGCGCGCCTCCGGCGTGGTCACCTACGAGCTGGCCACCGGCGAGGTCCACGTCTTCCGCGCCAAGTCGGTCGTGTTCGCCTCCGGCGGCTTCGGCAAGGTCTTCAAGACGACCTCGAACGCCCACACGCTCACCGGCGACGGGCCCGCGATGGCCCTGCGCCGCGGCATCCCGCTGGAGGACATGGAGTTCTTCCAGTTCCACCCGACGGGTCTGGCGGGCCTGGGCATCCTGCTCTCCGAGGCCGCCCGCGGCGAGGGCGGCATCCTGCGCAACAGCGAGATGGAGCGCTTCATGGAGCGCTACGCCCCGACTCTGAAGGACCTCGCCCCGCGCGACGTGGTGGCACGGGCGATGGCCAACGAGGTGCGCGAGGGCCGCGGCGCCGGTCCCAACAAGGACTACGTCTACCTCGACCTCACCCACCTCGAGCCCTCGCACATCGACGCGAAGCTCCCCGACATCACCGAGTTCGCCCGCACCTACCTGGGTGTGGAGCCGTACACGGATCCGGTGCCGGTCTTCCCCACCGCGCACTACGGGATGGGCGGGATCCCCACGAACATCCGCGGCGAGGTGCTGCGCAACGCGACCGACGTGGTCCCCGGCCTGTACGCCGCGGGCGAGACGGCCTGCGTCTCTGTCCACGGCGGCAACCGCCTGGGCACCAACTCGCTGCTGGACATCATCGTCTTCGGCCGCCGTGCCGGGATCGCCGCCGCGGAGCACGCCGGCACGGTGGATCTCCCGGAGCTGGCCCCGGACGCCGAGGAGCCCACCCTCGAGCTGATCCAGCGCCTGCGCGACCGGCCGGCCACGGAGGACCGCGTCGCCGACATCCGCCGGGAGCTGCAGGAGACCATGGACGCCAATGTCCAGGTCTTCCGCACCGACGAGACCTGCCGGAAGGCGCTCGCGGACATCGCCGCCCTGAAGAAGCGCTACGAGACCGTGGCCATCCAGGACAAGGGCAAGCGCTACAACCTGGACCTCATGGAAGCCGTCGAGCTGGGGTACCTGCTGGATCTCGCGGAGGTCGTGGCCCTGGGCGCCCTGCACCGCAAGGAGTCCCGCGGGGGCCACTTCCGCGAGGACCACGACACCCGCGACGACGTCAACTTCCTCGAGCACACGATGGCCTACCGCACCCTGCCGGGTGAGGAGGGGTCCGAGGGCAGCACGGTGCGCCTGGGCACCAAACCCGTCGTGATCACCCGTTACGAGCCGAAGGAGCGCACGTTCTGATGACTGCTGTCGCCGAGAAGCCTCAGGCCGAGGAGATCCCGACGTTCGAGGTGACCCTGCGCATCGCGCGCTACACCCCGGAGGACGACAAGGGCGAGCACTGGGAGAACTTCACCGTCACCATGCAGGGCACGGACCGCGTCCTGGACGCCCTGCACGAGATCAAGTGGCATGTGGACGGCTCCCTGAGCTTCCGCCGTTCCTGCGCGCATGGTGTGTGCGGGTCCGACGCGATGCGGATCAACGGCCGCAACCGCCTGGCGTGCAAGACGCTGCTGAAGGACCTCGATCTGAACAAGCCCGTCACCGTCGAGCCCATCAAGGGGCTGCCGGTGGAGAAGGACCTCATCGTGGACATGGAGCCGTTCTTCGACTCCTACAAGGAGGTCATGCCGTTCCTGGTCGCCGGTGGCCAGGAGCCCAGCCGCGAGCGGCTGCAGTCCGCCGAGCAGCGGGAGCGCTTCGACGACACCACCAAGTGCATCCTGTGCGCGGCGTGCACGTCCTCGTGCCCGGTGTTCTGGACGGACGGGCAGTACTTCGGCCCGGCCGCGATCGTCAACGCCCACCGGTTCATCTTCGACTCCCGCGACGACGCCGGCGAGCAGCGCCTGGAGATCCTCAACTCCAAGGAGGGCGTGTGGCGCTGCCGCACCACCTTCAACTGCTCGGAGGCGTGCCCGCGCGGCATCCAGGTGACCAAGGCGATCGCCGAGGTGAAGCAGGCCGTGATCCGCGGCCGCGTCTGAGCCGTCGGCTCCCGGTCGCCTCCGCGGCGACCTCGCCGCGCCACGCCGAAGCGCCCCACCCGGGGGAGATCTCCCGGTGGGGCGCTTTTCGGCCGTCAGGGGCGGACTCAGGAGTAGGAGATCACCAAGGGCGCGTGGTCGCTCCAGCGGGTGTCGTAGCTCGGAGCGCGGTCGACCTGCGCGGAGGTGGCGCGCGCGGCGAGGTCGGGCGTGGCCAGCTGGTAGTCGATCCTCCAGCCGGCGTCGTTGTCGAACGCCTTCCCGCGCTGCGACCACCAGGTGTACGGCCCCGGGCCATCGCCGTGGACCCGGCGGTGCACATCGACCCAGTCCAGCTCCGTGGTGAGCCGGTCGAGGTAGGCGCGCTCCTCGGGCAGGAACCCGGCGGACTTGAGATTGCCCTTCCAGTTCTTGATGTCCCACTCGGTGTGGGCGATGTTGATGTCCCCGGTGAGCACGACGTGGCGGCCGTCGGCCCGCAGCGCGGCCAGGCGCTCCATCATCACGTCGAGGAAGGCGTACTTGTCGGCCATCGTCTGCGGCTTCTCGACGTTGCCCGAGTGCATGTAGCAGGAGATGACCGTGAGGTCCTTGCCGTCGCCCAGGGGGTCCTCGAGGTCGGCCTCGAGCCAGCGCCCCGTGTGCGTCGGCTCGGTGAGCCCGGGCAGGCCCGGACGGACGGCCTCGAGATCGATCGTCGACAACGAGGTGCGAGCTGCGATGGCGACGCCGGCGCGGCCCTTGAGCTCCGAGGCCTCCCCGATCACGCTCCAGTCCTCCCCCACCAGGCCTGCCAGCAGCTCGCCGGGAGCGCGCACCTCCTGCAGGGTGATGACGTCGGCCGTGGTGGCGGCCAGCCAGTCCGTCATGCCCTTGCGCGCCGCGGCGCGCAGACCGTTGACGTTGACGGTGGCGATGGTCAGGCTCATGCGGTCTCCTCGATCCCGGCGGCTCGCTCAGCCGCCTCGACGACGTTCTTCAGCAGCAGCGCACGGGTCATGGGGCCGACGCCGCCGGGATTGGGGCTGAGCCAGCCGGCGACCTCGGCCGCGGCCGGGTCGACGTCGCCGACCAGCTTCGCCTTCCCACCTGCCGGGTCCTCGCGCCTCGAGACGCCGACGTCGAGCACCACGGCATCGTGCTTGATGTCCTCGGGGCCGACGAGATGGGCGGAACCGGCGGCGGCGACGATCACGTCGGCCCGCCGCAGGTGAGCGGAGAGATCCTGGGTGCCGGTGTGGCACAGGGTCACGGTCGCGTTGTACTGGCGGCGGGTCAGCAGCGCGCCGATCGAGCGGCCGACGGTGACGCCGCGGCCGACGACGACCACGTCCTTGCCGCGCAGATCGATGCCGTAGTGCTCGACGAGCTCGATGACGGCCCGCGGGGTGCAGGGCAGCGGGGTGTGGATCGGGGTGTAGGCGTTCAGCACCAGGCGGCCGAGGTTCATGGGATGCAGACCGTCGGCGTCCTTGGCAGGATCGATCCGCTCGAGGATCGCGTCGGTGTCGATCTGCTCCGGCAGGGGGAGCTGGACGATGTACCCCGTGCAGGCCGGGTCCTCGTTGAGCTCGTCGACGATCGCCTCCACCTCGGCCTGGGTGGCGTCGGCGGGCAGCTGCTTCTGGATCGAGTGCAGGCCGATCTGCTCGCTGTCGCGGTGCTTGCCGCGCACGTAAGCGGCGCTGCCCGGGTCATCGCCCACCAGGACCGTGGCCAGGCCGGGTCGCTGATGCCCGGCCTCGACGAGCCGCGCCACGCGGCCTGTGAGCTCCTCCTTGATCGCCGTCGCTGTGGCTTTGCCGTCGAGGGTCTGCGCCGTCATGGGGAGCTCCTTGGTCGGTTCTCTCGCGGGATGATGATCAGTACTGCTGGAGATCGGCGTACAGCGGCTTCGCATCGGCCAGGGCGCCGGTGCGCCGGCGCAGGGAGTCGATGTCCGCGCCGCCGGTCAGCGCCAGGGCGATGACGTCGGCGACCTCCGAGAACTCCTCGGCGCCGAACCCTCGGGTGGCCAGGGCCGGGGTGCCGATGCGCAGGCCGGAGGTCACCCGCGGCGGACGCGGGTCGTTGGGCACGGCGTTGCGGTTGACGGTGATCCCGACTTCGTGGAGGCGGTCCTCCGCCTGCTGACCGTCGAGCTCGCTCTGGGTCAGGTCGACGAGCACGAGATGCACGTCGGTGCCGCCGGAGAGCACGTTGACGCCGGATTCGCGGGTATCGGCGGCCTGGAGGCGGTCGGCGATCAGCCGTGCCCCCTCCAGGGTGCGGCGCTGGCGATCGACGAACTCGTCGGAGGCGGCGACCTTCAGCGCGACCGCCTTCGCGGCGATGACGTGCATGAGCGGCCCGCCCTGCTGGCCGGGGAACACGGCGGAGTCGATCTTCTTGGCCCACTGCTCGGTGGACAGGATCATGCCGGAGCGGGGCCCGCCGATGGTCTTGTGGATCGTGGTCGAGACGACGTCGGCGTAGGGCACGGGGCTGGGATGCAGCCCCGCGGCGACCAGTCCGGCGAAGTGGGCCATGTCGACCCAGAGGGCGGCACCGACCTCGTCCGCGATCGAGCGGAAGGCGGCGAAGTCCAGCTGGCGCGGGTAGGCGGACCAGCCGGCGACGATCACCTTGGGCTGCTCGGCGAGGGCGAGCTCACGGACCCGGTCCATGTCGATGCGCCCGGTAGCCGGATCCACCTCGTAGGCGACGATGTCGTAGAGGCGGCCGGAGAAGTTGATCTTCATCCCGTGGGTGAGGTGACCGCCGTGGGCGAGGGAGAGCCCCATCAGCTTGTCGCCCGGCCGGGCGAGAGCATGCATGACCGCCGCGTTCGCGGTGGCACCCGAGTGGGGCTGGACGTTGGCGTGCTCGGCGCCGAAGAGCGCCTTCGCCCTCTCGATCGCGATCTGCTCGGCGACGTCGACCTCTTCGCAGCCGCCGTAGTAGCGCCGGCCCGGGTACCCCTCGGCGTACTTGTTGGTCAGCACCGAACCCTGGGCCTGCAGCACCGCCCGCGGCACGAAGTTCTCGCTGGCGATCATCTCGAGCGTGCGCTGCTGACGGCCGAGCTCGCGATCGAGGACCTGGGCGATGTCCGGGTCGAGCTCGGCGAGGGACTGGTCGAGGGCGTTCACAGGGCCTCCTGCAAGGTCGGGGTCGGGCGGCACGGCGACCGCGCCCCCATCCTAAGAGCTGGGGCCGATACCCGACGCCACGCCCGGGGAGCGGGCGCCCGCCGCGGGCGAGCATGGGCGACCGGGTGGCCCTGCTGGTCCCCCGGAACAGCAGGGCCTGGTCCGCGCTCCGCCCCTGGCGAAGGATCGTGGTCATGACAACACCGCACCTGACCACCACAGGCCACCTCGGCACCCTCCCCGTCTCCCGCATCGGCTTCGGCGCCATGCAGCTCGCCGGCCCCGGCGTGTTCGGACCGCCCGCGGACCCGGAACGCTCGCGCGCCGTGCTGCGGCGAGCCGTCGAGCTCGGCGTGGACCATCTCGACACCGCCCAGTTCTACGGGCCCGACGTCGTCAACGACCTGATCCGCGAGGCGCTGCACCCCTACCCCGACCACCTGCGCCTTGTCACCAAGATCGGTGCCGAGCGGGACGAGCAGGGCGCCTGGCTGCCCGCCGGCCGGCCGGAGCAGCTCGTCGAGCAGGTCGAGCAGAACCTGCGCAGCCTGCGGGTCGACCGGATGGACATGGTCAACCTCCGACGGTTCGACCTCGACGCCCCGGAGCTCGACCAGCCCGCTCTCGAGGACCAGCTGGAGGTTCTGGTGCGCCTGCGGGACCAGGGCACGATCGCGCAGATCGGGATCTCCAGCGTCGGCGCCGAGGTCGTGCAGCGCGCGGTGGAGACCGCCGGGGTCGTCTCGGTGCAGAACCCGTACTCGATCCTGGACCGTTCCGGCCAGGACAGCCTCGAGGCCGCCCGGGAGCTGGATCTCGCCTTCGTGCCGTACTTCCCGCTGGGCTCGGCATTCACGGGCGGGCCGGCGAAGATCGCCGCGGAACCGCGTCTCGCCGCCGTCGCCGCCAAGCACGGGGCGAGGCCGGCGCAGGTGGCGCTCGCGTGGCTGCTGGCCTCGTACGAGAACATGCTCCTGATCCCCGGCACCAGCTCCGTCACTCACCTGGAGGAGAACCTCGCCGTGGGGAGCATCGCCCTCGACGCCGAGGACATGGCCACCCTGGAGGAGGTGGAGCAGGCACCGGCGGGGCACTGAGGACCTGGGCCTCCGAGCACGAGAGGTCAGTGGGCGGCGACCAGGGGCGTGATGGCTCCGGCGCCGCCCGCCGTCGTCCCGAGCCGGGCCAGTGCCTCGGCGTCCTCGCTGCCCGGGGCGGCCGAGTAGACGATCAGCTTCACGTCCGAGCCCGGGACGCTCAGGACGTCACAGTCCAGATCGACCTGACCGATCACGTCGTGGACCAGTCGTTTGCGCATGCTGCGGTGCGCGGTGGCCCGGCCGTCGTCCCACAGCCGCCGGAAACGCTCGCTGCCGTCCCGCAGGCGCTTCACGACAGTGGTGAAGCGCGGATCCTCCCCGTACTCGGCGGCGGAGCGGCGCAGGTCCGCCACCAGAGCCTCCTCCAGCGCCTCGTGGTCCTCGTGCCGGGCCGGGGTCGGGCCGCCTCCGCGCCCGAGGAAGGTGGCCACAGCGAGGTTCAGAGGCTCTGCGTCGGCCTCCATCACACCGGCGAACAGTGCTGTCCACGCGGGGGTCGAGCGCAGCATGGTCCAGTCGGCCGCGAAGGCGGCCAGGGGAAGATCCGCCATCCGTTCGATCATCCGCTCGATGCCCGGGGGAACGCGCTCGTCCATCCGGCCCCCGCCCGGCGGCAGCAGGTTCGCACTGCGGAACAGCACCGCGGTCTCGTCCTCGTCCAGCTGCAGGGCCCGCGCGAGGGAGTCGACGACCTGCCCCGAGGGCGCCGAGGCGCGTCCCTGTTCGAGGCGGGTGAGGTAGTCGACGCTCACCCCGGCCAGCAGTGCGAGCTCCTCGCGGCGCAGCCCCGCCGTGCGTCGCGCCCCGCTCGAGGCGATCCCGGCGGCCGCAGGAGACAGGCGCTCGCGCCAGGTGCGGATCAGGGCGCCGAGGGAATGGATCGCAGCAGTCATGCTCTCCATTGTGCGCCGGTACCGGGCAGCCGGGAACGGGTCAGAGGTCGACGCCCAGGCGCACCGGCTCCGGCACCAGCTGGATCCCGAACGCGTCGCGGACCCGGCTCTGGACGTCCCAGGCGAGCTCGACCACGTCGTCGCTGGTGGCGCCGCCGCGGTTGGTCAGGGCGAGTGAGTGCTTCGTGGAGACGGCGGCGCGCTCCCCCACGGCATGTCCCCGCTCGATGCCCGCATGGCTGATCAGCCAGGCGGCGCTGGTCTTGATGCGCCCCTGGCCCGCGGCGAAGCGCGGAGCGTCCTCGGGAAGCAGGTCGGCCTGTGCGACGTCGAGGATCGGGTTGGTGAAGAAGCTGCCGGCGCTCCAGGTGTCGTGATCCTCCGCGTCCAGCACCATCCCCTTGGCGCCACGGATGCGCAGGACGGCCTCGCGGACCTCGTGCATGGGCGCCCGCTCCCCCACCTGCACGCCGAGCGTCTCGGCGAGCTGGGCGTAGCGGATCGGGGCGGAGAGGCGGCCGACGGTGTGCTGGAACGCCACCGAGAGCACGACGTAGCGTCCGGTGGTCGACGGGACCGGGCCGGCATATCGGGTGCGCTTGAAGACGCTGTCGCGGTAGGAGAAGTCGCAGTCCGCCGCGAAGAACGTGCGCACCGCGTTCTGCTCGCGGTCCCAGGTGCGCACCCGGGAGATCGTCGAGGCGACCTCCTGCCCGTAGGCGCCGACGTTCTGGATGGGGGTGGCGCCGACGGTGCCCGGGATGCCGGAGAGGGATTCGATGCCGACCATCTCGCGCGCGATCGCGTACTGGACGGCACGATCCCAGCGCACCCCGGCGAAGTGCTCCGCGATAACGCCCCCGCAGCTGGGATCCAGCGGCGTGAGCTCGGCGGGGTCCACGGCCACCCCGTCGGGCTCTCCGGAGGCGGGGATCTCGCAGGTCGCATCCAGCAGCGGAGGCTCCTGCGGGTCGCGCAGCAGCACCACGGTGCCGTCGAACAGTTCGTCGGAGGCGACCAGGTTCGAGCCGCCTCCGAGGACCAGGAGCTGCTCGCCGGCCTCGTCGGCGGCGCGGACGGCCTCGATCACCTCGTCGGCCGTGCGGGCCTCGACCAGGGTGCGGATCCGCCCGCCGATGCGGAGGGTGGTGAGATCGGAGAGCCTCATGCGGAGGCCGGTTCCGTGACGGCGGGCGCGAGAACGACGGTGGCGCGGGCCCGGCCGAGCACCTTGGTGCCCTCGACCTGGGCGGTCAGGTCCACCCGCGCGGTGCCGGCGCTCTCGTCGACCGCGCCGACGACGGCGAGGACCTCGAGCGTCACGGATCCGGTGGCGGGCACCGGGATGGGGTTGGTGAAGCGCACCGAGTACTCACGCACGGCCGTGGGATCGCCGAGGGCGTCGACCAGCCCGGTGATGGCGGTGCCCATGGTGAGCATGCCGTGGGCGATGACATCTGGCAGGCCGGCGGCGGCGGCCACCGCGTCGTTGTAGTGGATGGGGTTGAAGTCGCCGGAGGCCCCGGCGTAGCGCACGAGGGTGTCGCGGGTGATCTCGTGCTGCGTGCGCGCGAGCTCCTGCCCGACGGCGAGGTCGGCGGGGGTGAGCGGGGAGGCGGGGGTTGCAGTCATGTCTGCTCCTGGGATCCGGGGCCGGTGCGCCGGCGCGCGGGGTGCGCCGGGACGGCCGGGTGGGACGGGCGTCGGGTCGGGGTGCCGGGGCGTCGCGCCGCGGTCAGTCCCCGCGGACCACGATCATGCTGCGCACGGCGGCTACGTCGGCTCCGTCCTCATCGGCCATGTCCACGCGCGTCGTGACCATGGCATGCCCGCCGGCGGCGCGCACCGACTCCACGGTCAGAGTGGGCACCAGACGGTCGCCGGCGACGACGGGACGGTGCAGCGTGAAGGACTCCTCGCCGTGGACCACTCGGGAGAAGTCGATGCCGGCGGCCGGGTCCTGGATGTACTGCGCCTCGGTGGCCTGGGCGAGGGAGACCAGGAATGTGGGCGGGGCGATCACGTCGGCGTGACCGGCCGCGCGGGCCGCCTCGGCGTCGGTGTGCAGGGCAGAGGTCGCGCCGGTGGCACGAGCGAACTCGGCGATCTTCGCGGCCGAGACGGTGTGCACCGGCCCCGGCGGGTAGCTGCGGCCCGCGAAGGCGGGATCGGGGGTCGTCGTCATGTCATCTCCCGAGGAGGGCTCGGCCTGGGCGGCCGACGGATGCTGTCGGATCCGATGATCTCATCGTCGCCGGCCCGGAGCAGACTCACCGCAGACTGACTCAGACGCACGAAAGGCCACCCGGGACAATGCCCGTGTGGCCTTTGGTGATGTGCTCGTCCCGCTCAGCGGGTCTCGCGGTGAGCCGTCTGCTTGCCGCAGGTCGGGCAGAACTTCGAGAGCTCCAGCCGATCCGGCGTGTTGCGACGGTTCTTCTTGGTGATGTAGTTGCGCGCCTTGCAATCAACACATGCCATGGTGATCTTGGGACGCACGTCAGAGGTCTTGCTCGCCACGGTTCGCCTCTTTCCGTCCGGGTGACGCGCCCCGCGGCGCGCCTCGTGGGTCCCCGTACTGGGGGATGTGGATCATGCACTCCGGTATGGACCGGCGTGGTACCGAGGGCGGGGATCGAACCCGCGACCTCACGATTATGAGTCGTGCGCTCTGACCGTCTGAGCTACCCCGGCCTGACCGATGAAACGGCCCGATCTCGAACGAGAACGGGCCGCCGCATCCATCAGAGCCCTGAAAGGGAATCGAACCCTTGACCTTCTCCTTACCATGGAGATGCTCTACCGACTGAGCTATCAGGGCAACCCGGAGGACTCTACCCAACTCCTCGCCGTGACGGCAATTCGTCGGGAAGCCCCGGTGCTTCGGGTCACAAGGACCTTCCGCAGTGGCAGGTGAGGGATTCGAACCCACGAAGGCAATGCCAGCTGATTTACAGTCAGCTCCCTTTGGCCGCTCGGGTAACCTGCCGGAGAACCTCGCCTCCGGTGCCCGCCGGCCGAGGCCGGAGGTCCCATCAGCGAAGCGGACCTGGAACAGCATACCGGTGCACGCTCGGCGGTGCGAACCCGTAGGCGCTCTGGCGTGCATGAAGATGGTCACAGGGACCCTCCGGCGCTCCCCCGCAGGGGTGCGGCAGGCTCGGAGCCGCACACTCCGCGGCCGTGCCCCGCCCCTCGTGCACGGGCCGTCGCACCGGAGAACATCGACCGGCCGCCCTCACGGCGGCCGCACCAGGAAGGATTCACCGTGGCAGATTCATCGTTCGACATCGTCAGCAAGCTCGACCGCCAGGAGGTCGACAACGCGGTCAACCAGGCCGTCAAGGAGGTCGGGCAGCGCTACGACTTCCGCAACACCGATGCCTCCATCAGCTTCAGCGGGGACGAGATCGCGATGAGCGCGAACGCGGAGGAGCGAGTCCTCGCGGTGCTCGACGTGCTCCAGACCAAGCTCATCCGTCGCGGCATCTCGCTGAAGGCGCTGGATGTCGGCGAGCCCAAGCAGTCCGGCAAGGAGGTGCGGCTCAGTGCGGCTCTGAAGGAGGGCATCAGCACCGAGGACGCCAAGAAGATCTCCAAGCTCATCCGGGACGAGGGCCCCAAGAGCGTCAAGGCACGGATCGAGGGCGATGAGCTGCGGGTCTCGTCCAAGAGCCGCGACGACCTGCAGTCGGTCATCGCCATGCTCAAGGGCAAGGACCTCGACGTCGCGCTCCAGTTCGTCAACTTCCGCTGAACCGCCTCCGGGGGCACAGTCGGCCGGCGTAGGCGCCGCTGCGTGTCTCGGACCCGTGCCCGGGTGGCCCGTGCCGCCGGTGCCGGGGGTCGACGAGTGGGCGCCGGCAGGAGCAGACAGCACACGAGCAGACAGAGAAGGGTCCCGCTCCCCCTGTGGGAGAGCGGGACCCTTCGGCGCAGAACGGACGAACCGCGGATGCAGGATCAGTTCTGGTTCGAGGTCGTGTCCTGCTCGTCAGCGTGCCTGTTCAGCTCATCCTGCTTGGCTTTGAACGCCTCGACGAGCTGATTGACCGGACCGGAGAGGAAGGAGTTCCACTCATCCCGGTACGCGTCGTAGTCGGGACCGACCCACTCCACCGAGTTCACGAGCGTCGTGGCCGTATCGATCGCCTCGAGGACCTGCCCACCGGCATCGTGGATTGCATTCGCAACCTCGCGGCCCTGTTCCGGATCCATTCCCTTGAAAGCCATGGTGCTACCCCTTTTCCGTCGTCAGAACTAAGAATCTATGAAGCGTGCCCGTGAGCAGTTCTCAGGCGGACGCCTCGCGCTGCTCGGTGGCGTTCTTCGTCGCGCGCTCCGAGAATTCGGTGCACTGCTGGACGATCTGCTGGACCAGGTTGCCGAGGTCGCCCTCGAAAGCGGAGACGTACTTGTCACGGTCCTCGCCGGTCCAGTCGAACTCCGTCACGCGGCCCAGGACCTGCGTGTAGATCTGCTGCGCCTGATCTCCGGCCTGCGTGATCTCGGTAGCCATCTTCTCGACAGCTTCCGGATTCATACCCTTCTTCGCCATGATGTCCTCCATCTCGTGACTGAGTCTTTCCACCCGGGGCAGCCGACCGTCGAAGCCGAAACCGCGTCCCGCCACCTGTCCTCCAGGTGATGACTCAACTCTAGACGGGCTCCCCGGGCTTCGCGATGGGGAGCACTCCCCATGCCCCTCCCCAATTCCGCGACCGATTCTTCTGCCAGCTCAGAGCCGAGATCGCAGGAATCAGCGGCTGTGGACGGAGCAGGCGGGACGACGACGGACGCCCCGCCTCCCGATCGGGAGACGGGGCGTCCGTCGTGCAGTGGACCGGGCCGCGGACGGCACCGGACGGAGTCACTGGTTCGAGGTGGTGTCCTGCTCCTCGGCGTGCTGGGTGAGCTCCTTCGCCTTCTGGTTGTAGGCGTCGGAGAGGTTGGCCAGCGGTCCGGAGAGGAACGCGTTCCAGTCCTCGGTGAAGGAGTCGTAGTCCGGGCCGACCCAGGCAACGCCCATGATCGCGGAGGTACGGGTATCGGTGAGGTCGTTGACGACGGTGCCGGCCTCGTCGACCAGCTGCGCGGTATCGCGACCCTCGTCCGGATTCATTCCCTTGAAAGCCATGGTGTTTCCCCTTAGTGAGATCGGTGAGTTCTGTGGTCAGACGCTGATCAGTTGCTGGAGGCCTCGCGCTGCTGCTGCGCATTGGTGCGCATGCGGTTCGCGAGATCGGTGAGCCGCTGGATGGCCGCCGTGTTCGCCTGGCCGACGACGCTCTCGAACTCGGAGATGTACTTGTCGCGGTCCTCGCCGGTCCAGTCGAGGTCGGTGACGTGGCCGAGACGGCCGTCGTAGATGGACTTGAAGTTCTCGACGAGCTCGTCGACGTCGTTGGCGATGGCCTCGACGGCCTCCGGATCCATACCCTTCTTGGTCATGGTGTTCCCCTCATAGTGCGATTCTTCGGACATCAGCCAGGAGGCGGCCTCTGCGGCGCTGTGGCCGCTTCCGTGACGTTCCCCCTCGGTGATGACTTCACTCTATGGCCCGCGCCACGGAGCGTCGATGGGGAGAACTCCCCACCCGTTCCCGGCCGGCGGCCGCCCTCGCGCCGCGCACCCACGGCTCGCACGCGACGCGCGCCATCGGGGCGGGAACCATGCACCCCGCACGCTCCGCACCACCCCGTGCACACATGAAGGACCCCGGGCCTGGCGCGCAGGTCCGGGGTCGCGAGGCAGGTGCCCCATTGCTCAGTCGAGGTCCAGCTGCACCGAATCCTGGATCGAGCGGACTGTTTCGATCTCGTCCTCGGCGCTCTCGGCGCCGCAGCTGCCGACCACCTCGAGCACATCGGTGGCAACGCCTCCACGGTCGATGACGGCGTAGCGGGCAGCCTGGACCACAGTGGGCCGGCCTGGTTGCGTGTACCCGTACTCGCTGGCGATCCAGGCGGTCCCGTCCACGTCGATCTCCCCCGTGCCGAGCTCCTCGAGCTCGGGCAGCGCGGCCTTGCGCTGGTCGAGACCGGCCTTGGCCGCCTCCAGGGTGAAGTCCGGACCGAACCGCTGCACGGTGACCACGACATTGGCCCGGAACCGGCCCTCCAGGCGCGGCTGCGCGACGGCGAGCTGCACACCGGGGACCGTCAGCGTCTCCCAGTCGTCCGGCACGTCGATCGCGATCCGCGGCGGGCCGGGGAAGTCCGCGCTCGGATACGAGATTGTCTTGGCCATGAAAATGCTCCGTTTCCTCCCACCGTGACGGCGCTCAACCTATCAGGGAAGCACGAGGGCCCGAGCGGCGCATCCGCTCGGGCCCTCGTGCGCGGCCGCCTCTCGGACCTGCCGCCTCATCAGCTCGACGAGGTCGCCTCCTGCTCGGAGGCGTTGCGATCGGCGGTCTCACCCAGATCGTTCACCGAGTTCATGACCTGCTGCAGTGCGGGAACCATCTCCCCGCTCCACTGACCGCGGAAGCGCTCCGCGTCGGGCCCGGTCCAGTCCACGCTCTCGAGGCCGGAGGTCAGATCCTGTTCGATCCGCGTGATCTCCTCAGCTGCCTCGCGCAGCTGGCTGGACATCCGCCGGACCTCTTCGACATTCATACCCTGCGTGGTGTTCACGGTTCGGGTTCCCCTTCCTGAAGTCTCGCCTGCGCCCCCGATCCGGTGCACCGGCCCCTGCCGTCGTTCGACGTCCTCACTCTAGAGCGAGGACGCAGGAGGGACCATGGGGAGGAGTCCCCATGGGGATAACTCCGCGTCGGCACGGCGCCGGATCAGGCGGTGATCTGCGCGACCTGCAGCTTCATCGCGCGACCGCTGTAGACGAGGAAGCCGCGGCCGGCGGGGAAGTCCGCACGACGGATCCGCCCCAAGCTCGTTCCCAGCAGGGAGTCGCCGTCCATGTCCCCCGGCTGCAGCAGCAGACCGCGCCGGCCCGCCTTGAACGGCTGGGCGAGCACGTAGGCCTGGGACCACGACGCCGATTCGTTCTCGCCGACCACGAACTGGCCCTCCCGAGTGCACGCGCGGATCAGCTGATCGAGATCCTTCTCGACGCCGGTGCCGGTGAAGTCCGCGACGCCGTCGATGAACAGGGCCAGGCGCCCCTCCCCCACGGCTCCGGATTCGATCGTCCCGCGCAGCTGCCCGGCGAGCTCCTTGACGGTGTCCGGGTCGGAGCCCTCCACGTCCCACACCGGCAGACCCGTCAGCGGGGTGCGCCGGGACGAGAAGCGGACCAGCCGCATGGGAGAGGGCATCGCCTTCAGCCCGGTCGCGATGGTGAGCATCGCCGTGGTGCGCCCGGAGCCCATCGGTCCGGTGACCATGAAGGCGCCGCGCGGCTCGTACGTGATCTCCGAGAGCGTCTCGTCGGCCAGCCCCAGCACGGGCCGGCCCTCGACCACGGGCCGCAGGTCCGCGAACTCGACGCGCTCGGGCAGCCGCCGGATCTCGGGCGCCTCCGGCATGCCGGCGCGCCGCATGGCCTGCGCGAGCTTGCTGACCTCCCGGGATTGGATGGCCACGTTGGCATCCCCGCCGTGGACGGCGACCTGGACCTCGTGGCCCCCGAGGATGGCGCGCCCCGGAGGGGAGTTGGCATCCAGCACGTCCTTCGGCTCACCGAATCCGGCGTAGTCGTCGTCGCTGGCCATGCGGTGGATCAGGCGGCGCTGGATGGACGAGCCCAAGGAGGTGGGGATGGCGTTCGGGCGGTCGCCGGTGACGATGACGTGCACGCCCACCTGCCGGCCGTCCGTCGCGATCTGCACGAAGGCCGTGAACCACTTGGTGAGGTTGGAGTAGTCGTAGGCCTCCCGGAAGGCGGCCATGCCGTCGACCAGCAGCAGGATCCGGGGCGTGTCCGGCTTCCCGGCGAGCTCTCGATATTCGGACACCGAGCCGGCACGGACCTTCGCGAACTCCTTGGCGCGCTCATCGATCAGCTCGCGCAACGTGCGCAGCAGTCGGATGACGCGCTCCTCGTCGTCGCCCGAGACGATCGCGCCCACGTGCGGGAGCTCCTCGAGCATGGTCAGGCCGGAGGCGCCGAAGTCGAGCCCGTAGACCTGGACCGGACCGCCGCGCACGGTCGAGGCGGCCGAGATCGCGATGGTGCGCAGCGTGGTCGACTTGCCGGAGCCACCGGTGCCGTAGATGGCCATGTTGCCGTCCCGGTCCGGGTAGTAGGAGACCGTCGGCTGGGCCTGGTCCTCGGGAACGTCCATGACGCCCATCAGCAGCTCCTCGTCGGTGCGCCGGCTGGGCAGACGGGAGAGGTCGTAGGCGTCGGCGAGCTCGGACAGCCACGGTTTGCGGGGAGCAGGGACGCCGGCGGTCTCCGCTGCGGCGATGATGGTGGAGACCACGCGGGAGATGTCGTTGGGGCCGGGGTCCGTGACCTCCTTGGTGGGAGGTGCGGGGACGTCCCACTGCTCACCGGTGCCGAAATCCTTCTCGACGATGTCGATGCGGGCACGTTCGGGCTCGTCGGTGGTCCAGCCACCGGCATACCCCGACTGGAACGTCGCGATCCGCCCGGGGCCGGTCTTGGCCGCGGCGCGGCCGGGGATGCTCGGATCGAAGTGGGCGGCCATCTTGTCTCCCAGGATGTCCTTGGAGTCGGCCTCGTCGGCCATGCGCAGAGCGATGCGCAGGTTGGTGTTGGCCCGCAGGTTGTCCTTGATGACGCCGGCGGGGCGCTGGGTCGCCAGGATCAGGTGCAGGCCCAGGGAGCGGCCGCGAGCGGCGACGTCCACGACGCCGTCGACGAACTCGGGGATCTCCTTGGCCAGCGCCGCGAACTCGTCGACGATGATGATCAGGCTCGGCGGGGTCTCCGGGTCACCGGTGCGTTCGAGGGAGACCAGGTCCTTGGCCTTCTTCCGGTTCAGCAGGTGCTCGCGATACTGCAGCTCGGCGCGCAGGGAGGTCAGGGCGCGGCGGACCAGGTGCTGGGAGAGGTCGGTGACCAGGCCCACCGCGTGCGGGAGGGCGATGGCGTCGGCGAAGGCGGCGCCGCCCTTGTAGTCCACGAACAGGAAGGTCACGCGGTCGGGGCTGTGCGCCGTGGCCATGCCCAGCACCCAGGCCTGGAGGAACTCCGACTTGCCGGCACCGGTGGTGCCGCCGACGAGGGCGTGGGGACCGTTGGTGCGCAGATCGAGGTGGAAGGCGTCCTGGCCGTTGTGACCGATGAGTCCGCGCAGATTCGCGTCGTGCTTGCGCCGCTGCGGCTCGGAGCCGTCACGCGGGGTCAGGGAGTTGTTCTCCTTCCACCGCTCGATGATGTAGTTCGGCTCCTCGGCCATCTGCATCCCACCGAGCTTGAGATACGAGATGGAGCGCGGCAGGTCGGAGTCGTCGTCGATCGGCACGCCGGCGTCGACCACCGGGGAGAGGTGCCGGGCCACGCCCGAGGCCACCTCGATCGAGACCGTCTCGACGGTGACCGGGTAGAACCGCTCCCCCACCCGGACGTGCCCGGCGCTCGCGCCCTCGACGGTCTCCTCCACGGAGACGTACGTGCGGCAGGCGGCCGGCAGCGCCGCCACGTTGGAGGCGCTCCAGATCACGTGGACGCCTACATCCGGGCCGCGTTCGGCGATGCGCACCAGGCGGGCGCGATCGACCGGGGCGTCGTCCTCGATGATCACCGCCAGGTTCGGCGCGACCGGCTCGGGCGGGACGGGCGGGTCCTGCGTGATGTCCGGGGTCATCGGAGTGCGCAGCGCCGCCGGAGCGTCCCCGGCGCGCTGTTCGATGAGCTCCTCGATGCGGGAGAGCAGCGAGGTGCCGCGGCCGGGGGTGTCGGCCAGATGGTCGCCGGGCAGCGGGGAATGCGGGCTCGAGGTGTGCGGCAGCCACTTCAGCCAGTGCCACATCTCGCGGCTGGAGCGGGAGGTGATCGCGGCGATCGCCATCTCCGCCGGCGAGTGCAGGGAGAACATCTGGGTCACCAGGCCGCGAGCCACACCGTCGGCCTCGTCCCCTCCGCCGGCCACCCCGATGTTGCCCGCGTAGCGGAGCTCGGCGACGATCGGCACCCCGGCGATCATCTTGTACTCCTCGTGCATGTCATCGAGCATGTCGTAGTACTTGGGGATGGCGTCGTTCTCCCCCGGCATCTCGATGCCCACCCGCGACTCGGCGATCCCCAGGCCCAGGCGCACCGTGGCGAAGGCGTTGTGCTCGGGGCGGTGGGTCCACAGCAGCCGCCCCAGCCGGAAGGCCGCATCGACCGTGTCGGCCGCGGACGGAGCTTCGACCAGGCGCACGGCCCGCTCGAGGTCCTGCGCGGCCGTGACCCGGCGTTTGAGGGCGGCCAGACCGTCCTCGAAGTTCTTGATCTGCTGTTCGAGCTGCTTCTTCTGCTGGAACTTGCGGTTCAGATACCCGGCCGTGGCCATCATCGGCATCATGAACACGAACATCAGCGAGAACGGGCTGCGAGTCAGCGAGAACATGAAGGCGCCCATGAGGATCGGGGCGAACATCATGAAGATGGGGAAGAACTGCGGGGTCGGTTCCTTGGGCGGCGTGGGCGCCTTCAGCGGCCGATAGGGGAACCGCGGCACCACGCGCGGGGAGCGGTTGAACTCGACGACCGGCGAGCTGGGGGTGGTTCCTCCCAGCCGGTGCAGGGCGATCACCGAGAACGTGGTCTGGCCGATCAGGACGGTGTCGGCCGGACCGATCACGGCGCGCTGGACCTGCTCGCCGCCGATGACCACGCCGTTGGAGGAGTGCAGGTCGACGATCTCGATGGAGTCGCCGACGTTGATGCGGGCGTGGCGCTTCGAGAGCATGGGGTCGGCGATGCGGATGTCGAGGTCGCCTTCGCGGCCGACGACGCTCGAGCCGCTGGGCAACGGATACTCCCGACCTGCCTCCGGACCGGAAAGCACGCGCATGAGAGCGACCGCCGCGCCGCGGGACTCGGAGCGGGTGGCGTATTCGGACGAGGAGCGGGCGATGGAGACCACACTGCCGGAGCGCAGGCCGGCCTGGATCAGATCGATCTCGCGGTCCAGGGACCGCACGCCGTTCGCGCCCGGGCCGGCGCCGGGATCCTGGACCTGCAGCGTGAGGCCTTCCGGAGCCTCGACCTCGCTGCGCAGCGGGTCCGCGAGATACAGCGCGCGCGCCACGTCGGCCACGGTGGCCGTGGCGTCGGCCGTCACCTCGAGGTCCGTCAGCCGGTCTTCGGGCCTGCGCAGAGTGAGTTTGATGCGCATAGGTGTCTCTCCCCCTGGCGGGCGCCTCGCCCGCCGTCCGGATCAGCCTCGAGGGCGATCCGATCCGTCGTTGCTAGTCCTCATCCACCTCGTGCGACCGGTCCAGCAGCGGCAGGTCGTCGGTGGTGACGAGCCGGGAGAACACCGCGTGCTCGACCAGCCTCGCACGACGGTTGCTCGCGAGCTTCCCCGGACCACCGCGCAGCCCGCGCACGCCGAGCCGGTCGAGCTTGTCGCAGACGTTGTCGAGCTTGCGGTTGAACTTCGTCAGCTGCCAGCCGAGGCGCTTGGACGCCTGCGCGGACGTCGGCACGGAGCTCATCCCGGAGGAGCCCTCGCGAGTGAGCATGGGCTCGGACAGGGCGAGGACCAGCAGCTTCTGACTGGGAGTGAGCTGCACCGAGCCCACGGTCGTCTCCCCCGCCGGGTCGTCGGGCCCGGCGGTGCGCTCGAACTCGGGGGACTCGGCGTGGATGGAGAGGTCGTAGGTCGTCGGGCCCGCGGTGAACACGACCCGGGTCTCATCGAAGACGAGCGGGATGCGGGCCCCGGGCGCGAGCCACGCCTGCATGGAGCCGGAACCATCCGTGATCGTGGCCGACAGCCGCGAGCCGATATTGACCAGCCACCACATGGACTCGACCTGGACGATCGAGAGGAAGCGCCGATGGAGGAACGGGTTCTCGTCGTCGACGCTGAGATCGGCCTCGCGTCCGATCGTCATCTCCTCGCCCTCGGCGACCCGGAACCATTCGCCGCAGAACTCGACCGAAATCGTCGACGCCATCGTCACTCATCCCCTCTCTCGCGGCGCTCGCCACGTCGTGTCCACTCGCCCATGTCCGCCACCGCGGCATTCTGTTCCCGCTGGTCCCCGGCCATCAGTGCACCGTACCCGTCAGCCCCCATCGAGACAGGCCTCCACCCACTTGCTCGCCGGGCCGTTGGTGTCGACGGTCTGCACCTCGACGCAGCGATCCGGGAGTCCGGGCGGGATCTCGACCACGTGCGACGTGCGCCCGAAGACTTCCTGGGCGGCGGCATAGCGCTCGTAGTTGCTGGGCATGTCCTTCCACCGCACCTTGAAGAGCTGGCCCTCGCGGAAGTTCTCCGGTGCCTCCCAGGCCACCCGGGCGCGCCCGGTGACGCTGCCCTCCTCGGGAGCGATGATCTCGACCGTGGGGTCCTGCGGCGGCCCGGGCGGCTCCGCGGCCCCCGTGGCCACATTGATGTCGGAGGTGGGGGCCGCTTCGGGTGGCTCCACCACGAACATCCGCACCGCGAGGGTGGCGCCCACTCCGAGCACGATGATCAGCACGGCGGCGAGGGTGACGAACGGCCAGGCCGGCGTCTTCCGCTGCTCGGGGGGACGCTGCTCGTTCGCCTCGGGGGGCGCGGCCGACCCGCCTGACGCGAGCGCCGCCCCGGCCGGCCGCAGCATGGTCGACTCCCCCTCCGATTCAACGGCGGAGGCGGTCGCCGGCGTCCCGACCGGCTGAGCCGACGGCGCAACGTGGGCGGGGGCCACTCCGGCGTACGGGTCCAGCGGCCGCTTGCGCTCGTGCGAGGCAGGCCCGCCGGAGTCCGGGTCGACGGTGGCGACCTTCCGGATCCGAGTATGCATGTCCAGCTCGTCATCCTCGGAGCCGTGCGTGGAATGCGTGCCGCGGTCGTCGAGCACGTCCATCTGGGTGACCGGCAGCGAGAGGGAGAGCTCCACCTGCTGCAGCCCGCGGCCGAAGGCCAGAGCGGTGTCGTAACGACTGGCCGGGTCCTTGGCCATCGCGATCGAGAGCACGCGGTTCAGCTCGGGCGGGATGTCGGGCCGGTTCAGCGGAGGCAGCGGCTCGGAGGTGATGCGGTGGATGAGATCGGAGGCGGAGTTGCGCTGCCCTCTCAGCTCGAACGGGGTCTGTCCCGCCAGCAGCGAGTACACGGTCGCGGCCAGCGAGAACACGTCGCTGCGCACGTCGGCGCGCGGAGGGTCGGCGAAGAACTCCGGCGGGGACCACGGGATCGACATGCCCTGCGAATCATCGACATCGTGCCCCTGTCCGGTCGCTATGGAGATGCCGAAGTCGGTCAATGCCGGCCGGTTGTAGTCGGTGACCAGGATGTTCGCCGGTTTGATGTCGCGATGGAGGATGCCGGCACGATGGGCGGTCTCCACAGCGCCAGCGATCTGGACTCCGACGCGCAGCGCTTCGGCGACGGTGATGCGCTCCTTGCGGAAACGGACCCCGTAGTTGGGCCGCGGGCAGTACTCCATGACGATGTAGGGCCGGTGGTCGTCGGAGACCTCGGCCTGATGGATCGTCACGATCGAGGGGTGCGTGGACATCTGCGCCATGACGTTCGCCTCGGCGTCGAACTGCCGCCGCACCGTGTCGTCCAGCACGTTCGAGAGGAGGACCTTGATCGCGACCCGTCGCTGCGGGCGGGACTGGCGATACAGGAAGACGTCGGCGAAGCCTCCGGAGCCGAGCAGCTGCTCGTACTCGTATCCGGGAAGGCCGGGCGGCGGCGAGGGCGGTCTCGGACTCATACCCGCTCCCTCATCAGCAGATGCACGCCATCACCGAGATCGAGCCGGTCCCCATCGTGCAGGACGACGCCTTCGCGCGGCCGCAGACGCACCGGGTCCGTCCCGGCGCGGTGCAGCGTCGTCCCGTTGGTCGCTCCCAGGTCGAGTGCGACCACGTGCCATCCCTCGAGCCGGAGTTCGAGGTGGGAGCGGGAGATGTCCTGCTGGGGGCTCGGCACGGTGATCAGCTGCGGGACGTCGTTGCCGCTGACCCGGGAGGCGCGCGGCCGGCGGCCGATGATGGCGGTGCGGTCCAGCACGAACCTCTCGCCCGTGGAGGACTCCACGACCCCGAGCGGAGGCCGGGCCACCGTGCGGGTCGCTCCCTGCAGAGGGGCCCCGCAGGCCCGGCACTGCGAGCGCTCCGGAGGATTGGCATGCCCGTTCTGGCAGACCAGGCCCGGCAGCGCCACGGCCCCTCCGGCAGGATGGCCGGGGCCGGCGGTCGGGGCGCCGGGCGCCGCGGGCGTGGCCGGCGGGGCGCTGCCCGGCGGCGGCGCCGGTGGCCGCGGGCGGCCGGCTCCCGCTCCGGCGGGCTGCGCTGTCGGAGCGCCCGGGGCGTGCGACGAGGGTGCGGAAGCACCGGGAGCCGGCGGCTGCTGGGACGGGTAGGCACCGCGGTGGTGAGAACCCGGGCTGGGCGCGGAGTATCCGGGCGGCCCGGCGTATCCGGCGTGCCTGGGGTCACCGGCCGCCGGCGCCCCGCTCATCGGTGCGCCCGGGAATCCGACCTGGTGCCCGGCCGCGGCCGGGTCGACGGGCGCGTTGCCGTACTGAGGTCCGGCGCCCTGCGGCGGGGAGGGGTATCCGACCTGCTGCCCTGCGTACCCGCCGCTGCCCTGTCCCCCGTAGCCGGGGGCCGGGGCCGACGGGTTCTGGGTTCTGTGGTCGTCCGGCCGGACCGCCGCGGGGCGGGATCCGGTCTGTGGAGCGGGCGGCCGCTCTGCCATCTGCACCTGCGGATATGCGGGCTCGGGCCGCGGCTTCTCGGTGGCACGACGAGCCGCGGCCTGCGCGATCTCGGGTGCCGTGCGGCCCACTCCGGGGACCCAGTCGATGAAGTCGCCGTGGCTGTCGGTCGCGGGCTCCGGGGCAGCCGGTTCCGGTTCGCCGTTCAGCTCGTCGTCCTCGGGCTCGGCAGTGGTCGGCGACTGCGCCGGCTCCTCAGCGAGAGCTGCCGGGTCCTCGCTCGCCGCGGCCTCGTCGTCCTCGTCCTCCTCGGATCTCCGCACGGCCGCGTCCTCGATCCGACGGAATACCGTCTTGCCGAACAGGTCGTCGTAGGCTCCGGTGTTCTCCAGATCAGGTGGTGGCGAGACGGCCGCCGGGCGCGGCCGTGGAGCATTCGGAGAGGCTGCGGGCTCGTCGTCCTCCGGCCCCTCGCCGTCGTCGATCGGCGCGATCTGGGTGGGCGGGGATTCGAACTCGTCGTCATCGGGCGGCTCGGGGGTCGGGATCGAGCTCGACGGGTCCGGCGCGATCGTGACGTCGGAGGGGTCCGTGCCGACGGACGAGCCGGGGTTCTCGAGGCGCTCAGGGGCGTCGGGGGCCGATGGTGCCGGAGCGGACACCTCGGGACTCGGATCCGGCGGGCCGGCGGCAGAGGACTGCTGGGGCTCCGCGCCGGCGGGACGACTGCTGCGTCGCTTCCGGTCGAAGAGCGACGTGCTCACGAGGCGGCGGCGACCCGCCTCGGCACTCTCCGCACTCCGGGGAGCCGGAGCAGGGTCGGCCGGTGCGGCGGGAGCAGCCGCGGAGGTCGTCGAGGCCTCTGCCGGCTCGGCCGGAGAGCTCGGGGCGGCCTCCTCGGAGACCGGCTCTGCCGGCTCGCTCGGGGCCGGGGCCGCTGGGGGCCCCGGCGCCTCCGGCTCGGGCTTCTTGTCGGCGAAGAGATCGTCGAACATGTTCGGGCCGCTGTCGGCCGGTTCGGAGGCGGCGGAGGCCGCTGGTGTCGCGCCGCCGGAGACCGACGGCGGCATCTCCCCGGGCTTGCGGGTCGCCATCATCGGTCTCCGGTCCGAGGAGCCGGAGGAGCCCGATGAGCTGGTGCTGCTCGCAGCCGGTTGCGGGGCCGGCTTGGGGCGCTCGGCGCGGCGCTTCCTGGCCTCGGGGTCCTCGATGGACCTCCCGTCGTTCTCGACCTGCTCGGCGAGCGCCGCGCGGGCGTCCTCGTCCAGTTCTGCGGGGTCCACGGTCACGTGCACGAATCCCCGCACCCGGGCGATACCTGCCGCGACGCGCGGCGCGCCCACCGATTCCTCGGCGGGAAGGTCGCCGAAGGCGGTGCGGCGCACATCCTCGAGGGTCTTCAGCACGAAGGGTTCCTCGTCGGTCCCGGCGATCTGGATGGAGCCCTCCGGGGTGTAGACCGCGATCGGAGTCTTCCCCTTCACGCCGAACGTCCCCGTCGTGCCGTCGAGGAAACCGAACAGGATCGCGGTCAGCTTGTCCGCGCTCTCGAGCTCCGCCGCCTCGACCAGCTTGTCGAGGAACTCCTCAGGGGCCGGGTTCTCGCCGAGCACGGTCCATGCGGCCTCGGTGACCTCCTTCCGGAGCCCCGGGACCAGCACCACCCAGCCGGCCTCGCGTACGACGAGGGTGGCGGGGCCCTGCTGGGTCCACGTCCCGGGCCCGAGCAGAGTCGTCTTCTCGTCCTCCTCGCTCATCCCCTCTCGCCTCCCTCACCCGGGATGGCCCGGGGCAAGGTGTCCTCGTCGACCTCGAACTCCTCAGCGGGCGTGGCGACGTCGGCGGCGGAGGGCCGGGGCCCCGGCGCCGCCCCCACCACCTCGACGGCCTCGACGATGACCACGCTGACGTTGTCCCGACCGCCGCTGTCGAGCGCGAGGCGCACCAGGTCCTCGCTGAGCGTGCGCACGTCCGAGGGCGCGCGCAGCATCCGTTCGATCGTGGCGTCCTCGACCTCGCCGGTCAGGCCGTCGGAGCAGATCAGCATCCTGTCCCCGGCCTCTGCCGGGATCAGCCAGTAATCGGGCTCCGACTCCGGCCCGGCGCCCAGCGCGCGGGTAACCATGTGACGGTAGGGGTGCACGCGGGCCTCATCGATGCTGAGCTCTCCGCGGTCCATGAGTTCCTGGACCACGGAGTGATCGACGCTGACCTGTTCGAAGATCTCCCCGGAGAGTCGGTACACCCGAGAATCGCCGAGGTTGAGGACGACCCAGTACCCGATCCCGTCGAGCACCATCGTGGCCACGACCGCGACGGTCGTCCCGGCCCCGAGCGTGGTCTCCCCGCCGAGTTCACCGATCCTCTCGGCGGCGGTGCGCAAGGCGTCACCGAGCTGCTCGACGGTGACGTTCTCCTGGATCGTGAGCTTCTCGAACTCCTCGACCGCGATAGCGCTGGCCACCTCGCCGGCATTGTGACCTCCCATGCCGTCCGCGACCAGGTAGATCGGCGGCGCATTGAGAACGCCGTCCTCGTTGGTCGCGCGGACGTGGCCCACGTGCGTCACGGCCGCCGAGACGGCCCGGATCGTGCCCTGGATGTCCGGATCCGACAGAGACCGGTCGATCACTGCTCCCTCTCCACGGACAGGGTCCTATCCCCCAGCGTGACCTTGGCCCCGGCAGGCAGGACGGTCGGGGTGTTGGGGACGAGGTGCTCGCGGGAACCGTCCTCGCGCAGGATGGTCGATCCGTTCGTCGACCCGAGATCGGTGACGGTGATCTCCTCGCCGGTGCCGTCGGCACGGAGGTGGGTCTTGGAAACCGAGCGGGTGTCGTCCTTCAGGACGAACAGCACCTCTCCGCCCGCGGCCGTGGGATTGCGCCCGATCACGACGGCCCTGTCCACCACCCGATCGGTGCCGGTGTCATCGGTCAGACGGAGCTTCCTCGCCGGCGGCAGCGAGGCCACGGAGACCCGGGTCTGCTCGAGATCCTCCAGCGGCTCATCCGGCGCGGTCATCCGAGTCCGCTCGTCGACCTCGCCATCGCCGGGGTCCCAGGCGTCCGCGGTGAGCTCGCTCGGAGCAGGGACCGGCTCCGCAGCAGCATCGGGGTGATGCTGCGGCTCGGGCGGCTGTGCGCTGCCGGGAGCCGGCGGGGCGGCGGCGGCCGGTGCCGGCGGGGCAGCTGCCGCAGGCGGCGGGCTCCACAGCTGGGGCGCCTGCGTCTCGGGATGCTGCGGCTCGTCCCACGATGAGGGCTGCGGCTGCTGCGGTGCCGGCACCTGCTGAGCAGGGGGCGGGGGCGCCCATCCGCTGTCCTCGCTCTGCTGCGGCGCAGCGGACTGGTTCTCCCATGACGCCGGCGGCGGGGAGGACCAGGGAGAAGCGGAGACCTGGGGCTCCGAGGCGGAGGAGCCCGACGGGGCGGGCGGCGCGTACGGGCTCTCGGCCTGTGGCTGCGCGGCCCACGCGCCGGAGGACGACGGGTGCGCCGCGGCCGATGCGCCGGTCCCCTGGGCCTGGGCGTTTCCCCTCCATGCCGCACCGGGCTCGGCCAGGAGGTTCTCGTGGGCGTCGACGTGCACCGAGGAAGCCCCGAGGTAATGCTCGGCCCCGGGCCGTTCGAAGTCGTCGGGTCGCGGCGTGAAGGGATTGCGGCCGGCCTTGATGTCGACCACCACGGAATCGACCGCCCGGTCGTGGAAGCCCCTCAGCACCTTGCGCGGATCCAGGAAGATCGACAGCGCCATGACCGGCCAGATGATGCCGTACAGGAACCAGCGACCCAGCGCGCGCAGGAAACCGATCGGCCCACCCTCGCTGTATCGGGTGATGCGCAGCCCGAGAATGAGCTTGCCGAGACTGATGCCCTTCGCACCGGACAGCCAGATCATCAGCACGGCATAGGCGGCGGGAAGAGCGGCGCCGACTCCGATGAGGATCTGCGGCAGCAGGGTGATGGGGTCCTGGATCAGCAGCAGGATCACGCCGATCAGGAACGGGACCAGCACCACCAGGGCGATCGCGGCATCGATCAGCGCCGCGAGAAAGCGCTTCAGGGGCGTCGCGGGCGCGCAGCCGTCCAGGGGTGGGCCCAGTTCAGGGCTGTTCGGCTCCTCGGGCGCCGGCACGGAGCCCGGTGACCCCGGCCCGCTCGGCTGGCTGAACGATGCGCCGGGACCGCTCTGGTTCATCGGTGGCTGAGTGACCATCACCTGATCGTACTGTTCCTGGGAGCGAAGTGCCGTCGCGCCCGGCTGCTTCGGCTCGAGGGCGTCGCGCGAGATCAGTTCGATCCCTTCCTCCTCCGGCTCCTCCGATTCGCGACCGCCAAGGTCGCGTGAACGGGGCTTGGGGGGCTGTGACCATGCCCCTGGGGCGTCCGTCGCCCGCCGCTCGTACGGCGACGCCTGATAGCGGGCCCCGCACTCGCCGCAGATCGCGGCGCCTTCCATCAGCAGAGTCCCGCAGGTGCTGCAATAACGCGTCTGGTTCATCGGGACGGGCCCCTCCTCGGCGACTTCTTCGCGGCGCTGGTGGACATGCCCCGCAGCGTGCCGCGTGAGGACCGACGACGCATCGCCTCGGTGCGACGCCGCGCCTTCTCACGGGCGCGTTCGGCGGCGCGGGTGCGCTTGCGATCGCTGCGGCGATCCGCCGATCTCCTGCGGAAGGAGCGCAGCGACACCGCCGCGAACATCCGCTTGTACCACGGCACGGCGGCAGACATGGTACGCCGGGCCGCCATCACGTGGGACCAGTACTCCTCGGCCGCCGCGTCCGGCAGGTCGTCGGGCCCGAACACGGCGCGGTCGGCCCGACCGGCCAGGGTCAGCGCCCCCATGGCCGGGGTCGCCGCCTCCAGGCGCGCCGCAGTCTCCGCCCGGGTCATCATCGGGTCAGGCCTCTGACCGAGGTCCGTCATCAGGTCGAGGATCTCCTGCCAGCCGCCGTCGATGCGTTGGGGCAGTGGCCCGCGGCTGCGCCGTCGGCCGCGCCGAACGGCCTTCGCCACGATGATGGCCGCCAGCGCCATCCCGATCACGAGCGGGACCAGACCGGCTCCGACGTACACGGCCCAGGAGACGGTCTCGTCCTGGGGGTCCTCCTCGTCGTCGGTGTCATCACTCATCGCGCCGGGCGGGGGGCTCGGCGGCTCGGCGGGCGGAGGCGGGGGCTGAGCGACCTGAGGCAGGGGCTTCTCGACCTCCTTGGGTTCGGGCTGGGTCGGCTCGTCGTCCTCGTCCGGGGCAGGGTCGAAACGCACCCACCCGAGTCCGTCGAAGGCGACCTCGACCCACGCGGTGACGTCCCCACCCGTGATGGAGACGGTCCCCTCCTCGCCCTCGGGAACCTCGAATCCCATGACCACGCGCGCCGGGATGTCGATCGAACGCGCCATCACCGCGGTCAGGGCCGCGAACTGCTCCTCGTCGCCGATGCGCCCCAGCGGTTGTGCGTCCGCCTGCTCCTCGTCGAAGCTGGGCTCCTCGAGCATCGCGAGCAGCCGGCTCACGCCGTGCCCGGACAGTGAGGCGGTGTCGTCGTCCAGGCCGTGCGAGAAGTAGGCGTCGGTCTTGATCGACCGCGACAGGTTCTGGAACTTCTCGTAGTCCGAGCCCGGCTCGCCGGCCCATTCCTCGGCGAGCGCGCTGATCTCGTCGACCCTGCTGTTCTCCGGCAGGTCGACATCAGCGAATCGAGCCGTGCGCGTCTCCTCGGTGGTCGGCTCGGTGTACGGCTCGTAGCGCAGGTCATAGGTGTCGCCCTCACGCAGCCCGACGGCGTTGACCGCGGTCTGCGACTTCTCGTTGAGATAGAGGTTCTCAGCTGTCACGCCCGCTCTCTCGGGCGGCAGATCGCCGAGATCGATACGGTCGGTGCGCGCGCCCAGCGTGGGCAGCCAGACCCCTGTGTACGCCCCGATGGTGACGGTCGAGGTCCGTTGCTGCTCGCTGGGGTCGTGAAGGTTCACGCCGCCTGCAGTGCGCAGGAATGCACCCGAGGCGGTGTTCTTCTCCTGGCTGCCGGCGACCTCGTAGACGTGCAGGTCATACTTGTCCATCGTGGCCAGGCGGACGTGCTCGCCGCTGGTCACTCCCGAGATCGTGAACAGCTCCTCCTCGCGCTGGTCCTTGAGATAGCCGCGGAACTGCGTCAACGGGGAGACGTATTCGCGCGGGTCGAACGGCGGGGTCATCTGGTCCCGCTGGGCGTATCGCGTCGTCCCCTCGGGCGGATCCAGCAACGAATGCGCACCGAAGGCGGCGGCGCCCGCGATCGCCATGATGACGGCACCTCCGATCACGCGGCGGCGCAGCACGGGGTTCTGCCAGGAGCCGGGCCGGACGGTGTCGGAGATGATGGTGGACTGCGCACTGTCCAGGCGGCCGCTCTCGAAACGCCAGGTCAACCAGGCCACGGAGATGATCGCGAACAGGACCCCGCGCACAAGGGGCAGGAAGGCCTCGTGGGTGCCGAAGAGGACCGACAGCAGCGTCAGTGCGAGGGGGAACAGCCACGCGAGGACGTAGCGGCGGGTACGCATGACGATGGTCATCGACAGCAGCGTCAGCAGCAGCATGCTGATCCAGACCACGGCGAGCACGCCCTGCGCGGATCCGACGGGCGGGGCCACGGTCAGGGCGGACTTCCAGCTGGTCACGGGGGCGAACAGCAATTCTTTCAGCGAGCCGAGGGAGGTGATGATTCCCCAGATCGCCCGGGTGGGAGCCGCGAACATGGAGCCGAACAGGAAGTACACCACCAGCAGCAGCGGGGTGATCCGCAGCGGCCCCCACCGCCAGCGGGCGCCGATCAGCGCGATCAGGGTGGCCAGCGCGAGCGCCATGATCCCGGTCAGGATGTACTGCACCCCGCCGTAGACGTGCTGGAAGCCCAACAGGCCCAGGACGAACAGGGCGGCCAGGACGACGATGTCCGTGGCGCGGCGAGGGGTCGACACGGACGCGAAGTAGGTGGCGCGGGGATCGGTGGCGGTCATCGACCCACCGCCCGCAATGCTCGGGCCAGCGTGTCCAGGCTCCCGACGGTGACCACGTCGAGGCCCCCGATCGCGGACCGGCGCACCTCGGCGTCGTCCACGCACCGGATCGCCACGGCCATCACGCCGATCGGAAGCTGGTTCGCGGCCGAGTTCAGCTCCCGTGCCGTCGTGTGGGAGCCGACCACCATCATCACCGCCGAGGCGTTGGGGGCCAGATCCGCCGCCTTCTGCCCAAGCTCATGCAGGGCGAGCTGCCCACCGAGCTGGTCGATGACCGTGTAATCGTCCATCAGCTGGCGGAAGCTGCCGGTGCGCTGACGCCTGTCGAAGGAGAAGGGAGTCAGCTCCTTCTCCTCCCGCAGGGTCTGGGCCGAGATGGAGGCGGCCGCGGAGACGGCGAGCTCGAACTCCCCCTCGGTGGCGTAGTGCTCGGCGAGGTTGTCCAGTGCCACGGCCACGTGGGAACGGCGGGTCTCCTCGAACTGGCGGACCATCAGCTTGCCGGTGCGGGCGGTGGTGCGCCAGTGGACATGGCGCCGGTCATCGCCGGGCGCGTAGTCGCGCAGCGCGTGGAAGGCGATGTCGGAGCTGGAGAGATCCGAGGAGGGGGTGCCTTCCAGGTCGCGGAGGAAGCCGCTGGCGGCCTTGTCCAGTCGCACCGTGCGGGGATGGACGTACAGCTCCTGCGACCGGGCCCAGGTGACCTGGCGGCGCATCAGCGAGAGCGGATCGTCGCGGACCGAACGCACCGGCCCCACCACGAGCACGGCACGACGCTTGGTGGGCACGGCGAACAGCTCCTCGTGAGCGGCGTCGGCGGCCAGCCGCGGCACCATGAACTGGGCGGTGGCGGAACCGACCGCCAGTTCGATGCGCGAGGGCAGGATGGTGCGCTGGGTGGGGTTCGCGACCTCGACGCGACCGACGGCGCGCGTACCGACCACCACCCGGTGCGTCTGGAGATCGAGCGTGACCCGATACGAGGCCCGGCCCAGGACGAACAGCGCCGCGACCACCAGAGGCACTGTGAGGGCGAGAGCTACCACGTTCAGTTCGGTCACGTGCAGCCAGAGGCCGACGATCCAGCAGAATGCAGCGACCGCGAGGACCGCCCACCCGATCGGCGAGACGACGTCGAGGACCGGATGGATGCGCCGCATCCACAGCTCGGCGCCCCGATCGCGCCATGCGGCGAGTCCGGTGCTGGAGGCGGCCCCGTCCTCGCCGCCGGGGCTCACCGCGTCGTCGGCCGACGGGGCTCCCGCCCCGGCGGTGCCGTGGCGAGCGGCCCTGGTCTGCTTGCGCCGCCGGCGCGCTTCGGCTCGGGCCTCGGCCCTGGCCGTGGCGCGGCGTCGCTTCGCCTCCGCCTTGGCGACCTCGGCCTCGGCGGTATCGGTGGGGAGGGGCGTCTCGGGGCTCATGCGGACTGCTGACGCGCCTGCGGAGGCGCCACCTCGCTGAGGATCTTGGTCATCACGGACTTGGCGGTGGTGCCGGCGAACTCGGCCTCGGGATCGAGGACGAAACGGTGGAGCCACACGTGCTCGACGAGGTGCTTGACGTCGTCCGGGATGACGTAGTGGCGTCCGCTGACCGCCGCCCAGACCTTGACCACGCGCATCAGGGCGAGCGCGCCGCGGATGGACACGCCGACGCGTACCTCGGGAGCCATCCGCGTCTCCTCCATCAGGCGGGAGACGTACTCCAGGACCGCCGGGTCCACGTGCACCGTGGCCGCGAGCTCGGTCATGTCGTTGACGGCCTGCAGGGAGATCCGGGGAGTGAGGTGGCTGCTGCGATCGCGCAGCGCGGATCCCTGGAGGATCTGCACGCTCGAGGCATGGTCCGGGTATCCGATCGAGGTCTTCATCAGGAAGCGGTCCAGCTGCGCCTCGGGAAGCCGATAGGTGCCGGCCTGCTCGATGGGGTTCTGGGTGGCGATCACCATGAAGGGGTTGCCCACCTCGTGGGTCACGCCGTCCACCGTGACCCGACCTTCTTCCATGACCTCGAGCATCGCCGACTGGGTCTTCGGGGAGGCGCGGTTGATCTCGTCGGCCAGGACGACGTTCGCGAACACCGGTCCCTTGTGGAACTCGAAGGACTTCGTGTTCTGGTCGTAGATCGTCACGCCCGTGACGTCCGAGGGCAGGAGGTCCGGAGTGAACTGGATGCGGGTACTGGTGCCCTGCACGGTGGCAGCGATCGACCGCGCCAGTGACGTCTTGCCGGTGCCGGGAGCGTCCTCGAGCAGCACGTGGCCGGGAGCCATCATGGCGGTCAGTACGAGGCGGACCACCTCGTTCTTGCCGAGAACGGCCTGGCCGACGCTCTGGACGAGCTTGTCGAACGTCTCGGCGAACCAGCGGGCCTGTTCGGGGGTCATGCTCATGTCAGGGGCGATGCTCTCTGCTCGGAGGGGTGGGCGGCTCTCACGTGGTCAGGATTCGTCCGGTGGTCCCGCGCCGGGCTCGAGGCCAGCGGCGCGAAGAGGACCGGGAGCACGGCGCTCGCGGGGGCGCCGTGATGCCGCCGCAGCCGCGTCACTCCAGCGGTGACCGACATGATGGATCCCCCCGAACACGATCGTGGTCGACTCGCCGTGCGCATGGTGACCCCCGGCCGTCCTGACGGGTAACGCCCGCGGGCGGGCCGCCCCTGGCGCGCGCACGACGGTCACAGGGTACTCGTCCGGAGTTGCCCATGCCACGAGGGACCGCTCCAGCGCGATCAGTCGGGAATTTCAGGGCACCGACCCTGGGGGCGGGTCACGCGCGGCTCACCGCCGGCGCTGGACCAGGGTCCGGGTGAACTCCGTGAGCGCCTCGCGAACCGGTCCGTCGGGAAGCTCAGCCAGAATGGCGACGGCCTCGTCAGCTGTGCGACGGGCCAAGTCGCGGGTCTCCTCCAGTGCCTGGTCCTCGCGCAGCATGGCGACCAGCTCGCGCAGCGCGTCGTCGCTGCTGATATCCCCGTCCAACCGGGCCACGATCTCGCGGCTGCGCGGGTCCGCCGCCTCCGCGGCACGGCGACGGATCAGCAGGGTGGGCATGGTCGGCACGCCCTCGCGCAGATCGATGCCGGGGGTCTTCCCGCTGGTCTCGCCATCACTGGCGAGGTCGAGGGCATCGTCGGCGAGCTGGAAAGCCACACCGACCTTCTCCCCGTAACGCCGCATCACGTCACCGGCTCCCTCGGGGGCACCGGCCAGCAGAGCCCCGAGCTGACCGGCCAGAGCGAGCAGCGAGGCCGTCTTGTCGGAGAGCACCGAGATGTAGTGCTCGAACGGGTCGTCGGACGGAGTCGGCCCGACGGTCTCGTGGAGCTGACCGAGGCACAGTCGTTCGAAGGTCTCCGAGTGGAGCCGGACCGCCTCGGCGCCTATACGCGCGCTGAGGGCGCTGGCCCGGGCGAACAGGAAGTCGCCGGTGAGGATGGCGACGTTGTTCCCCCAGAGCGCGTGGGCGCTGTCGGTGCCGCGGCGGGTGGGCGCGGAGTCCATCACGTCGTCGTGATAGAGGCTCGCCAGATGCGTCAGCTCCACCAGCACCGCGGCATCGAGCACGCCGTCGCGGTCGATATCGCCGAGGGAGGCGGCGAGCAGGACGAGCATCGGGCGGACGCGCTTGCCGCCGGCATCCATCAGGTGGCGAGCCGTCCACCGGGCGATGTCATCGGAGGTGGCCACGGACTCACGCAGCTCGCTCTCCACGGACGCGAGGCGCTCGGCGACGCGCGAGGCGAGCTGCTCATCGATGTCGGGCACGACCGGCAGCGAGGACGGCATGGCTCTCCTGGGGCTGGGCGAGGGCGGCGCCTGGGACGCCTTCCCCCGACACGGACATCGGGCGGGTCGGCGGCGGTCGACGCTGCCGAGCATGCGCCGGCCACTGAAGGAACACAACACGCACGCGGCCACCAAGTCTACCCGCGCGAGCCCGCGCCGCCCTGTGGGGTCGGTCCCGGCGTGACGGGGAGAACGCCCAGCGGCCGCTCGCCGGGCGGACGGGCCTGTTCTGCCCGGTGCACGCGGCGCTGGGGCGGAGCCTTCCGTGCCGGTTCCCCGAGTACCTGGGACCGCCTCCCTCGCGCCCGCATCCCGGGATCGCCGATCTGCGCTGGGCCGGTTGTTTTCGGGCGCGAAAAAAGGGAGTGGGAGGAGCGAAACCCCTTGTTCAAGGGGTCTCCAGCTCACTCCCACTCCCAGTGAAGATGTCCGGCGGCGACCTACTCTCCCACACCCTCGCGAGTGCAGTACCATCGGCGCAATCGAGCTTAGCTTCCGGGTTCGGAATNGGATCGGCCGATGCCGTCGCCGCCCGGAACCGCTGCGGGGGCGCAGCCCCCACGCGTCCGCACCCCTTGCCGGGAACACCCGGGTCTGCCCGCTCCGTCCACGCCGCGCCGATCTGCGCTGGGGCCGGTTGTTTTCGGGCGCGAAAAAAAAGGGAGTGGGAGGAGCGAAACCCCCTTGTTCAAGGGGTCTCCAGCTCACTCCCACTCCCAGTGAAGATGTCCGGCGGCGACCTACTCTCCCACACCCTCGCGAGTGCAGTACCATCGGCGCAATCGAGCTTAGCTTCCGGGTTCGGAATGGAACCGGGCGTTTCCTCGACGCTATGACCGCCGTAACACGACGAGACCGAACCAGCCCACCCACACACCCCACCAAACCGGGGCACATGGCGGGGTTGTCTCTTCAGAACCACACAGTGGACGCGAACACAGCAAACAACCAAAAAATGTGTTGATAAGTCATCGGCCATTAGTACCAGTCAGCTCCACACGTTGCCGTGCTTCCACATCTGGCCTATCAACCCAGTCATCTACTGGGGGCCTCTCACACAAAAGTGTATGGATATCTCATCTTGAAGCAGGCTTCCCGCTTAGATGCTTTCAGCGGTTATCCCTTCCCGACGTAGCCAACCAGCCATGCTCTTGGCAGAACAACTGGCACACCAGAGGTCAGTCCATCCCGGTCCTCTCGTACTAGGGACAGGACTTCTCAAATATCCAACGCGCGCAGCGGATAGGGACCGAACTGTCTCACGACGTTCTAAACCCAGCTCGCGTACCGCTTTAATAGGCGAACAGCCTAACCCTTGGGACCAACTCCAGCCCCAGGATGCGACGAGCCGACATCGAGGTGCCAAACCATGCCGTCGATATGAGCTCTTGGGCAAGATCAGCCTGTTATCCCCGGGGTACCTTTTATCCGTTGAGCGACACCCATTCCACAATGAGGTGCCGGATCACTAGTTCCTGCTTTCGCACCTGCCCGACATGTCTGTCTCGCAGTCAAGCTCCCTTGTGCACTTACACTCAACACCTGATTGCCAACCAGGCTGAGGGAACCTTTGAGCGCCTCCGTTACTCTTTAGGAGGCAACCGCCCCAGTTAAACTACCCATCAGACACTGTCCCTGATCCGGATCACGGACCGAGGTTAGGAATCCAGAACGACCAGAGTGGTATTTCAACAATGACTCCACACTCACTGGCGTGAATGCTTCCCAGTCTCCCACCTATCCTACACAAGCCGTCCCGAACACCAATATCAAACTGTAGTAAAGGTCCCGGGGTCTTTCCGTCCTGCTGCGCGTAACGAGCATCTTTACTCGTAATGCAATTTCGCCGAGTTCGTGGTTGAGACAGTGGAGAAGTCGTTACGCCATTCGTGCAGGTCGGAACTTACCCGACAAGGAATTTCGCTACCTTAGGATGGTTATAGTTACCACCGCCGTTTACTGGGGCTTAAATTCTCAGCTTCGATCCGAAGATCTAACCGGTCCTCTTAACCTTCCAGCACCGGGCAGGCGTCAGTCCGTATACAGCGTTTTACAACTTCGCACGGACCTGTGTTTTTAGTAAACAGTCGCTTCTCCCTGGTCTCTGCGGCCCTCAAGGCTCTCACCTCTCGGGCCCCCCTTCTCCCGAAGTTACGGGGGCATTTTGCCGAGTTCCTTAACCACGATTCTCTCGAACGCCTCGGTATTCTCTACCTGATCACCTGAGTCGGTTTCGGGTACGGGCGACCGTATTCGTCACGCCGGAACTTTTCTAGGCAGTACAGGATCACTCACCTTCGCCCCTACGGGATCCCCATCACGTCTCACCCAATACGGCACCGCATTACCGGTGCTCGGGCTGCTCGTTTGGACGGACTATTCCATTAAGTCCGCGGAAGCTACCTCTCTGCGTCATCCCCTGCGCTGACCTACTACAGCCTTGGTTCCCAGCCTCACCATCAGCCACACCCCGAAGGGCATGGCGACAGCTCGGGTGGTTAGCATCAGCTGCCTCGGTATGGGTCCTCCTACGATCGGTTCGGGAATATCAACCCGATGTCCATCGACTACGCCTGTCGGCCTCGCCTTAGGTCCCGACTAACCCAGGGCGGATAAACCTGGCCCTGGAACCCTTGATCAATCGGCGGACGGGTTTCTCACCCGTCTTTCGCTACTCATGCCTGCATTCTCACTCGTACAGCCTCCACCACTGGGTCACCCCGCGGCTTCGCAGTCTGTACGACGCTCCCCTACCCATCCAGACATACATCTGAATGACACAGCTTCGGCGGTGTGCTTGAGCCCCGCTAAATTGTCGGCGCAGAATCACTTGACCAGTGAGCTATTACGCACTCTTTCAAGGGTGGCTGCTTCTAAGCCAACCTCCTGGTTGTCTAAGCAACTCCACATCCTTTTCCACTTAGCACACGCTTAGGGGCCTTAGCTGATGTTCTGGGCTGTTTCCCTCTCGACCATGAAGCTTATCCCCCACAGTCTCACTGCTGCGCTCTCACGTACCGGCATTCGGAGTTTGGCTAAGGTCAGTAACCCGGTGGGGCCCATCGCCTATCCAGTGCTCTACCTCCGGCACGAAACACGCAACGCTGCACCTAAATGCATTTCGGGGAGAACCAGCTATCACGAAGTTTGATTGGCCTTTCACCCCTATCCACAGGTCATCCCCTCCATTTTCAACTGAAGTGGGTTCGCGCCTCCACGCGGTCTTACCCGCGCTTCACACTGCCCATGGATAGATCACTTCGCTTCGGGTCTAGAGCCGGCGACTGAACGCCCCGTTCAGACTCGCTTTCGCTACGGCTACCCCACACGGGTTAACCTCGCCACCGACCACTAACTCGCAGGCTCATTCTTCAAAAGGCACGCCGTCACCCCAAAAGGCTCCGACGGCTTGTAGGCACACGGTTTCA